>CAYWUJ010000064.1:0-9790 GCA_964461455.1 uncultured Prolixibacteraceae bacterium
AAGAATATGGCATCCTTATAGCGCCCCAGAAGGCGGGCGAAAGCATTCTCATCGCCGGCCAGGGCAGCTAGCACCAGGCCATAATCCTGTCTGGCTTTCCCTGAAAGATGATCCTGAAGCTCCTCCATCACCTGTTCTTCCGCCTGAAATCAAAACCCCAACGGGCCACCATCCTGTACCAGGGGGCCAGGAACCCGTATATCAACGAAGATAGGAAAATTCCCGGTTCATTCAGACGTTTTTGGATCAGCTTTATGCTCACTGCCGATAAAAAAAATAAAAGAAGAAGCATCACCGAAAAAACCAACCAAAAGGGAGGATACAGGATGACACAGGCGATGAAAAGAGGGAGCAGCACCATTCTGAGAAGGTTGAAAAAGCGCATGGCCCCCTTCTTGAAGAAGCCCAGTTGTTTTTCGAGGACGAAGAACTTATGCACCAGTTCGAGGTACTCCACTTTCCCGGCAGTCATCTCCCTGCGGAGTGCCAGGTTGCCCTGGGGGAGCACGGCTGTCTTCCTGCGTCTGATGACCTCATTAAAGATCATTTCCATGTTGAGGTACTCCTCTTTCATCCTTCCGGCAAATCCGTTAACCTCGAAATAGGCCTCCCGCATGAAGGCGATGTTATCTTCGGTGGCCACCCAGGGGATTCCGTTGATGCAGCAGGCCATGCTTTCGGTCTGCTGGAAGAAGGACTCCATCCTGTACATCTTATGGTAGAGTCCTTTCCCGGGAAGGGTGGCTGTATATCCCACCACCATGTCCTTTCCCCGGGAAAAAGCCGAGGCGATGGAAGAGAGCCACTGGTGGTGGGGCATTTCCATGGAGGGTTGGGCAAAGACGGCCCTGTCATAAATGGCGGCTTTGAGGGCCAGGTTGCGCGAGAGCTTCTGCGAAAACCGCGTCTCCTGGTTCAGTCCGGTCATTTTCAGCCGCGGATGCTGCTGTTTCATCACCCCCAGGGTCGAGATGGAATTATCGCCGGAAAAATCATCGACCACGACGACCTCATAATGGGGATACCCCAGGGAGAGCCATCCGGGCAGGTTTTTGACCAGGTTCTGCTCCTCATTGCGTTCAATCATAATTACCGACAGAGGAATGGCCGATTCTGACATGCGGGGGACCTTCATCACGGCCAGTTTCAGCCTGAAGAAAATGGTGTGGAGCAGTGCCAGCAACCATACCCCTGCCACCACTGCCGGGAAAATCAGATCCCCCGGCAGGGCATTCCCGAAAAATGAGATCAGCTCCTGAGGCATAGTCCAGTTTTGGCCGCAAATTTAGCAGAATAATTATCTTTGTGACCATTTAAAATCCCAAAATGACGTTTGAACTGATAACGACCTGTCAGGGATCACAGGCCAGGGCCGGCATGCTGGAGACCCCCCACGGGAGGGTACTCACTCCCATTTTCATGCCCGTGGGCACGGCAGGATCGGTCAAAGGCATTCATATCCGTGACCTGAAAGAGGATATCGGGGCTCAGATCATTCTGGGAAATACCTACCATCTCTACCTCCGTCCCGGCCTTTCGGTACTCCGCGATGCCGGGGGACTACACCGGTTCAACGGCTGGGATGGTCCCATTCTCACCGACAGCGGAGGATTTCAGGTTTTCTCGCTGGGCGACCTGCGGAAACTCTCGGAAGAGGGGGTCCGTTTCCAGTCGCACATCGACGGTTCCTATCATCTGTTCACGCCCGAAAACGTCATGGACACGCAGCGCGTCATCGGCGCCGACATCATCATGGCTTTCGATGAGTGTGCCCCGGGCGATGCCACCTATGAATACGCGCGGAAATCCCTGGAACTCACACAGCGGTGGCTCGACAGATGCGACAAGAGGTTCCGCGAGACCTCACCCCTGTATGGCTATCCCCAGTCGCTCTTTCCCATCGTTCAGGGGGCTGCTTATCCTGACCTCCGCCGCCAATCGGTGGAACATGTGAAATCACTCGATGCCGACGGGTATGCCATCGGCGGACTGGCGGTGGGAGAACCCGAGAAGGTGATGTATGAGATGATCGAGGTGGTTAATGACGGCCTTCCTGCCGATAAGCCCCGTTATCTCATGGGCGTGGGCACCCCCGTCAACATTCTGGAAGCCATCGACCGGGGGGTCGACATGTTCGACTGCGTGATGCCCACCCGCAATGGCCGTAATGGCATGCTCTTCACCAGCGAAGGCATCATCAACATCCGCAATAACAAATGGATGAACGACCACTCCCCCGTCGACCCCAACGGTACCTCCTTCGTCGACCACCAGTATACCCGGGCTTACTTGCGCCACCTGATCATTTCAAAGGAGATGCTCGGCGCCCAGATCGCCAGCCAGCATAACCTGGCCTTTTACCTCTGGCTGGTTTCCGAAGCCCGCCGGCAAATCATCAACGGCACTTTTCCGGCATGGAAAAACGAAATGGTCCACAAGGTCAAACACAGACTCTGACATTCAGGTATGAGGCACTATAAAACCATAGACTTTTATATCACCCGGAAATTCCTCGGGACCTTTTTCTATTCCATAGCGCTGATCATCAGCATCGCCACGGTCTTCGACATCTCGGAAAACCTCGATGAGTTCATTTCCAAGGACATCCCCACCAAGGACATTGTCTTTCAGTATTATATGAACTTCATCCCCTATTTCGCCAACCTTTTCAGTCCGCTCTTCGTCTTTATCGCGGTCATCTATTTCACCTCCAAGATGGCCTACAACACCGAGATCATCGCCATCCTCAGCAGCGGGGTCTCTTACCGGCGGCTCATGCGCCCATACCTGGTCTCGGCAGCCTTCATCGCCCTCTTTACCTGGTTCCTGGGGAATTTTGTCATTCCCGCGGCCAATAAGGAACGCATTGAATTCAGGAACCACTATATCAACAAAAACGATTTCCAGGTGGAACGGCACATCCATCGCCAGATAGAACCGGGGGTTTATGTATATATGTACACTTTCAGTTCCAGCAACCTGGGCACCCGTTTTACCCTCGAGAAGTTCGAAGAGCAGAAGCTGGTGGAGAAGATCACCGCCGACAATATCAGCTGGAATGAGGATTCGGCGCGGTGGACCATCAACAATTACTGGCGCAGGAGGTTTGTTGACGACAAGGAGTCCATTACCCGCGGATACCAGATCGACACCACCCTGAACATGACGCCGACAGATTACCTGACAGAACGCAACGACATGGAAGCGCTGACCACCCGTCAGCTGGTGAGTGAAATCCGCAGTATGAAACTCAGGGGCGTCAACTCCACCGAATTTGCTATTGAGCGTCATAAACGCATCAGCAATCCCTTCTCGGCGTTTATCCTGACCATCATCGGGGTCTCACTGGCCTCGCGGAAGATCAAGGGCGGACTGGGACTGCACCTCGGACTGGGACTGTTACTCAGCTTTTCCTATATCCTCTTCATGCAGATATCGGTGGTCTTTGCCGTTAACGGAAACACCCCTCCCATCATTGCCGTTTGGATCCCCAACATCCTATACGCCATCATCGCCTGGTTCCTGTACATCTGGGCCGCCAAATAGCCAGGGCATCCAAGTTTCAAACAGATTGTAATATTGTTCAAAAACAATATGTTACAAAAACTTAAAAGAAAGGGCAAATCAGGAAAGCCTCCCATTCTCATATAAAAAATTAGTATTTTTGGTCTCCTGTTGGAACCTGGCTTCAGGATCAACATTGCAGGGAACCAAAATAACCAACTCATAATAGTATTGATATGTCACTGAAAAGAAACATTCTTGACCTGAGGAAACGAAAGGAAGAGATCCAGAAGGGCGGTGGTGATGAAGCCATCGAGAAGCAGGCCCAGATGGGGAAGCTTACTGCCCGGGAGAGGATCATGTCGATCCTTGATGAGGACACCTTTCATGAATACGATATGTTTGTGGAACATGCCGCGCGTGATTTCGGCATGGAGGACAAGATTCTTCACGGCGATGGGGTGATCATCGGCACCGGCACCATCTATAACAAGCCGGTCTGCATTTTTGCCCAGGACTTCACGGTGGCCGGGGGTTCCCTGGGGCTTATGCATGCCCAGAAGATTACCAAAATCATGGACCATGCCCTGAAAATGAGGGTGCCTCTGATCGGGATCAACGATTCGGGGGGAGCGCGCATCCAGGAGGGGGTCAATTCGCTGGCAGGGTACGGGGAGATTTTCTTCCGCAACACCCTGGCCTCGGGGGTGATCCCACAGATTTCAGTGATCCTGGGGCCCTGTGCCGGAGGGGCTGTATACTCCCCGGCGCTCACCGACTTTGTCTTCGTGGTCGAGAATATCTCCAAGATGTTCATTACCGGTCCGGGCGTCATCAAATCGGTTCTGGGCGAGGACATCACGATGGAAGAACTGGGAGGGGCCCGCGTGCACGCCCAAATCACCGGAAATGCCCACTTCTACGCCAAAACCGAAAAGGAGTGTTTTGAACAAATCAAAAAACTGATTACCTACATCCCCTGGAATAACAAGGAAAAATCGCAGCCTTTTCCGGCGAAACCTCCCAAAAAGAGCAAAAAGGTGGAAAGAATTGTTCCCACCGATGCGAAGATTCCCTACGACATGCGCGACATCATCAAAGCCATTACCGACGGTTCCGACTTTCTGGAAATCATGGAGCTTTTCGCCCCCAACATCATTATCGGTTTCGGAAGGATGGACGGGGAGACCGTTGGGTTCGTCGCCAACCAGCCCATGGTGCTTGCCGGGGTCCTCGATTGCGACAGTTCCGACAAGGCCGCCCGTTTCATCAGGTATTGCGACGCCTTTAACATCCCCATCGTGACCCTGGAAGATCTTCCGGGCTACCTTCCCGGCGTGGACCAGGAGCACGCCGGTGTGATCCGCCATGGCGCCAAGATCCTCTATGCCTACAGTGAAGCTACCGTGCCGAAAATCACCGTTATCCTCCGTAAGGCTTATGGTGGCGGATATATCGCCATGAACTCGCGCCATCTGCGTGCCGACTTTGTCTTTGCCTGGCCGGCCGCTGAAATCGCCGTCATGGGACCCGAAGGCGCCGCCAATATCGTCTTCCGCAAGGAAATCATGGAAGCCGAAGATCCCGAGGCCATGCGCCAGCAGAAAATCCAGGAATACAAGGACAAATTTGCCAACCCCTATGTGGCTGCCGCCAAAGGATACATCGACGAGGTCATAGAACCCGAAGAAACCCGCTCCCGGATCCTCCATGCCCTCAAGGTTTCGAAGAATAAAATTATCTCCATGCCCACCAAAAAACATGGGATTCCGCCGTTCTGACCCCTTCGGGGAGTTAAGGGACAAATCAACACGATTGAAAGGAAAAAGTTTTTAAAAAATCAATGGAGGAACCAAGAATGTCGGAAGAACCCAAGTTGGAATATCTGATTGTGCAGGGAGCGATGTACCAAACGACCCTGACCCAGAAATTCAGAAACCGCAAGACGTGGAAACCAGTCAACCCCAACATGATTTACTCGTTTATTCCCGGCACGGTCATCGAGGTGATGGTGAAGCCGGGACAGAAGGTGAAGAAAGGGGAGACCCTGATTCTGCTGGAAGCCATGAAGATGCACAACAATGTGCTGATGCCTTTTGACGGGGAGGTGGTAAAAATCAATGTGCAGCCCAAAGATGCGGTGTCGAAAAAGGAACCGATGATGGAGGTCAGGCCGCGCTAAATAAAAACAGGCTGTTGAAACCAACAGCCTGTAAAAACCAAACTAACAAACTCAAAACTACCTGCTTTCTGGCTGATTCCAGATTATGTCATCGGTCATCCATGATTCGAGGGTCATCCGGGGCTCTTCGGCTTTCACGGTGAAGGCATTGCTGCCGTTCCATGCCAGCGGGGAGGTCATCCAGGCTTCCAGAATCAGGGAATCATCTTTGTCCATGGGGATCATCGTGGCTATTCCCCATTCGTTAACGTCGGTCATCCACGATTCAAGGGAGAGGGCCTCGTCAAATTCGCGGGAGATCGCTATGGAATGGTGTGCACTCCAGAAGTTGCTGTTCACCATCCAGTTTTCGATCTTCATCACGGGGTCCATCTCGTTTTCAAGGCTTGAGGCAAAATTCACTTTACGGGCGTTGACTTCGGTGGCTCCTGCGAGCATGAAAGTGGCCATCATTAAAGCGATCACGGTAAAAGAAATTCTTGTTTTCATATTGTTTTCTGTTTTCTGCATTCTTAATTGATCTGTTTTCTGTTCTCTTTTTGTTTTCTTACAACCTAATAGACTGTTTGATGATGCAAATGTTACACGGAAAGGAGGAATAAAACAGAGGAATCCAGCGAACAGTGGGGTTTTACCGGTGAATGGAGAAATTAGACGGTGAATAAACTACCAACAACTCTTTTATTTTCCGGAATTCAACTTGGCGAACTCCGAATTGGCGGGTTTATATTCGGGGACGATCTTCATCATGTGCGTGACCAGCGAAAACGGGGTTTCTGTTTGCAGATGGTTGAGCAGTTCGTTGATCCTGGAAATGGTGGTTTCGGGGTCGATGTGGTTGGAACGGGCGACCATGATTTTTCCGTGGTCTATCGGGGAGGAGGTCTCCTGGTTGGCCAGGAGTTCTTCGTAGAGTTTTTCCCCCGGACGGAGGCCTGTCTCCACGATTTCGATATCCTTATGGGGCAGGAAGCCCGAAAGACGGATCATCTTTTCGGCCATGTCGTAGATTTTCACGGGTTTTCCCATATCGAAGATAAAGATTTCACCGCCTTGTCCGATGGAACCGGCTTCCAGCACCAGGCGGCAGGCTTCGGGGATGGTCATGAAGTAGCGGATGATCTCGCGGTGGGTAACGGTGAGCGGTCCGCCCGCTTTAATCTGGCTCCGGAAGAGGGGGATGACCGATCCGCTGCTTCCCAGCACATTGCCGAAGCGGGTGGTGACAAAGCGGGTCTTCACGCCGGGGGTGCGGGAAAGCGAGTGGATGTACATCTCGCAGATCCTTTTGGTAGCTCCCATGACGTTGGTGGGATTCACCGCCTTATCGGTTGAAATCATCACAAACTTCTGCACGCCGCACTCCACTGCCAGGTCGCCATCACGCGGGTCCCCATCACATTGTTACGTATGGCCTCATAGGGCTGCAGTTCCATCAGGGGAACGTGCTTGTAGGCTGAAGCGTGGTAGATGATATCGGGGCATTCCCGCGACAGAAGCCGGCGCATGGCGAAGAGGTCGGTCACATCCCCCACGTTGATCCGGATGTCGAGGTCTCTGTTGGCCATACGGATCTCGTTCCGCAGGTCATAGAGCCCCGATTCGGCCTTGTCGACCAGGGTCAGGCTTTCCGGGTAAAAGACGGAAAGCTGCCGCACCAGTTCAGAACCTATCGATCCGGCGGCTCCTGTGACCATCACCCTTTTCCCATGAATCCCCCTGATCGCCTCCTGGCTGTCGATCTCAATCGGATCCCTTCCCAGCAGGTCCTCGATCATGATATCGCGCACCTGGCTGGTATAGAACTTACCGTTGAGCCACTCGCGGGTTCCGGGCACTTCCTTGACGCAAATATTTTTGGAGATGCACCAGTCGACCAGTTCGCTCTTGCGTTCTTTGGTGATTCCCCCGGGGTGGATACAGATGACGATCTCTTTGACCTGTTTCTCTTCCACAATCCGGTTGCTGACGGGGCCTGGAGGATAAACCATCACGCCCTCCACCTTTTTATGGCGGAGGCCGGGGTTGTCGTCGATAAAGCCGACCACCCTGTAATTCAGGGCGGGGTCTTTTTCAAAAATGCTCTTGGTGAGGGTGCCCATCTCCCCGGCTCCGAAAATCATCATGTTCACGCCCGGACGGCCGGTCTTGACCAGCCGGTGGTACATGTAAGAGACCAGCATCCTGAGCCCCACCAGCACCACCACTGAAATGAAGAACTGGGAGATCACCACCGTTAAGGAAATGACCAGTCCGGGCCACCACCGGCGCGCCACCATGGTAAAGAGCACCATGCCTGCAGCAATGAAGAGCTGGGTTTTTATGATTTCCAGGGCGTCGAGGGGACTCGAATGACGGAGAATTCCCTGGTAGGGTTTGAAAAGGAATTCGCCCAGGAAAAAGAGGGGTAACAGCAGAAACAGCTGCAGCGACAACGTGGGCACATCGACCGAGTAGGCCTCCAGGTTGTAACGCAGCAAAGTGGTAAATAGAAATACCACGCTTATAATGGCCACATCTGAGAAAAAAATGATCCAGCGGGGAAGGAAAACCCTGCCAGCCAGTTTTTTCAAAAATGTGCGCATAGTACAGTCCCGTTAAATCATTCTACCTAATATACGAAAAAAACGGGACATATGTGCTTTTTAAGGGGTTTATTAGGGAAACCACGGTCGTATGAACGCCGGGGGGTCTCCCTTAAGAGCGGGTTTCACGGAGGTTGAGAAAGATGCGGCTTTCCCGGGTTAGTCTGCCCCACCCCGGCGGATGGTGATGCGGCTGGCGTTCTCCACCGGTTGAGGGGAGACCAGCACGAGGTAGCCGCCGCCACCCGCTCCTGAGATTTTCCAACCCAGGGCCTCCTTTTTATACCGGTCGATGGTCTCCTGAATGACCGGGTTGACCATTCCGGGGAACATGGCCACCTGGGCTTCGAAAGACTCCCTGAAGGCCTGTCCGAATTTGCGGAGGTCCCTTTGGAGGATGGCCTCCCAGGCTGCGTCGGCGGCCAGTGCCAGGGCCCGGGCCCCTGCTTCGTGGATGCGGGTGCCTGCCAGCACGTCGAAACCCTCGGCACGCGGTGAGAGGTTGATAAACCAGAGGTGCTCCTCAATAAAGGAGAGGACCTCCTCATCGGTGACCTGGGTGATTTTTCCGGGCCAGTAGCTTCCGCGGGGATAATCGAGGCGGTTCACCCCGGGATAAACGATTCCGATCGAGTCTTGCGACCCGCTGACGTAGCCCGAGCCGGGAGGGTTCTCAACGCAGAAGAGGGTGTGGGCCAGTTTTTCGCGGCTGCCTTCGGGGATGTCGTTGTGCCAGAGCTCCATGGCCTTGATGCGGGTGCTGCTGGCCATGCCGCTGCGGTCGTTGAAGTCAATTTCAGGTTCTATGGAGATGGTGATGACCGCTCCGGGCCAGAGTTTCGAGACGTAAGGCTGGTCGAGCCATCCTCCGGCCAGGTCGAGGCGGAAAGGAATGCGGCATTCGTTGCGCAGGGCTGTAGTGGAGCGGGCAGGCAGTCCGCTCCGGGGAATCCTCTTGCTCACCACCAGGCGGATGCCCAGTTCTTTGCACAACTGCTGCTTGGCCGGGGTGAAGCCGTCTTCGTTGACAAAGAAGATATCGGGACGGAGCTCCCGGAGTTCCTTTTCGAAATCGAGATGGCCCGTGCCGCTGTTGATCCAGGCATCCCTGACCACCCTGAGGGCTTTCACCATGTAAAGCCGCTCCTGCTCGGTATTGACGGTTTTGCGGGCCTTCAGCGCCGCAATGGTGCGGTCGGAGCCCAGCCCCACATAAAGATCCCCATAGCTGGCGGCCTCCTCAAAAAAGGCCACATGCCCGCTGTGGAGCATATCATAACATCCGCTTACAAATACTTTTTCAGGCATAAAGAATAGTTACTCAAATATGGTGTATAGCAGTTTCCGCTCTGGCTTGATTAAAAGATTCTCCGGATTTTGACGGGCATCCGTTTCTGAATTAAAATATTCTTTAGTTCAACGGTTGTCCTGATATTTCCATTTTGTGCAAATTTAATTCAATATCCCGGATCTCATTCTGAGAAAAAGTAATATCATATCAGTGAGCCAAGTACCACTC
>CAYWUJ010000065.1:0-9765 GCA_964461455.1 uncultured Prolixibacteraceae bacterium
AGGCTTTTACCCCCCGAGTGGATCAGGATATTCCTGACATAAATGAATAACCCCAGTCCGTTGGAAAGAAAGAGCACCGGGTCGCGCCTGAAAATGGCATAAACGAAGATGATCATCGCTCCTGCGGTGCTGATGATCCAGAAACCTGAGGGCAGAAGCGATTCTTTCTCCTTTTCGGAATGGAGCCACTGGTACACAAACCGGAAGGTAAAAATCAGCTGTCCGGCCACCCCTGTGATCAGTAACCATGGAGGCACCTTGCTGTTTCCCAGGATGGTGCGGAAGCTGTAGGTGCTTCCGGCCAGGAGCCAGAGTATGACCCCGAAGGGTGCTGCAACGATCAGCAAGCGCAGAATAAACGGCCATCCGCCCCAAATCCTCTTAAGTTGCAGGTTCCTGACATAAATAAAGTAAACAATGGCCTGCCCCAGGATAATGGCAAAGTCATTGCGGAAGATCCCATAAAGGATCATCAGCAGGGAAGCGGCCAGGCTTATTTTCCAGTAAATTCCGGGAGACATGACTTCTCCTTCGTTTTCCGACTTGAACCATTGGAGGAAAGTGCGTCCGAAAAAGAGGGTTTGGGCCAGGAATCCCAGGGCAAAGACCGGAATATCGTTCATTCAGCGGGGTTATCAGGCAGGGCGTTCAGAGGAGAGGGGAATCTGCAATTTTTTGAGGGCTTCGCGGGCGGCGTTCTGCTGAGCTTCCTTCTTGGAGGGGCCGGTACCCCGGCCGACGACTTTACCGTCGCTTTCGACAGTGGAAATAAACCGGGGTTGTCTGCCGTTATCGGGATACTCTTCCACCGTGTCGAATTTTACGTCCCTTTTACCCTTCTGGCTCCACTCAATCAGCTTACTTTTGAAGTTCAGGTCGAGTTGTTCCAGTTCGTGGAGGTCGACATACCCTGAAAGAATGCGCTTGGTGACGAAATACTTGGCCGCCTGGTATCCTTTATCGAGGTAAATGGCCCCGATCAGGGCTTCCAGGGCGTCACCATAGATGTGGCTTTTCTCGGCAGGGTTATTGGTATTGGCGTCGATAAAGCGGTTGAGACCCATCTCGTGGGTCAGGGAGGTCAGGATAGCCCGGTTCACCAGCTTTGAACGCATTTTGGTCAGGAAGCCCTCATCCTCTTTTGGGAAACGGTTGTAGAGGAAATCGGCGATGACGGCCCCCAGAATGGCATCGCCCAGATATTCGAGCCGTTCATTGTTCACGGTCAGTCCCTGGGCATTGAGCCTTGAGGTGGAACGGTGGGTGAAGGCTGTATCGTAATAAGCCAGGGTGTGGGGATAAAAACCGATCAGATCTTTCAGAAACAAATAAAACTCTTTCCTGGGTGAAGAAAAGAGTTTTATTCTCTGCACTATTTTTTTCAGCACGGCTACTCGAATTTTTTCAGGGCAATGGTGGCATTGTGACCGCCGAATCCGAAAGTATTGCTAATGGCGATTCTGATGTCCCTTTTTATGGCTTTGTTAAAGGTGAAATCGAGGCGGTTGTCGATTTCGGGGTCATCAGTGAAGTGGTTGATGGTAGGGGGAACAATACCGTCGCGAAGGGCCAGAATAGAAGCAATGGCTTCGATCGCGCCGGCAGCTCCCAGGAGGTGGCCGGTCATTGATTTGGTGGCGCTGATGCTCAGCTTATAGGCGTGTTCCCCGAAGACCCCCAGGATGGCTTTGGGTTCGGCAATATCGCCCAGGGGTGTGGAAGTTCCGTGAACGTTGATATAGTCGACGTCGGTGACATTAATTCCGGCATCTTCGATGGCCCATTTCATGACCAGACGGGCACCGGTACCCTCAGGGTCGGGTGCGGTCATGTGGTAGGCGTCGGCCGACATTCCACCGCCGATCACTTCGGCATAGATTCTGGCGCCACGGCGAACGGCATGGCCATACTCCTCGAGGATCAGGGTCCCGGCGCCTTCGCCCATGACGAAACCGTCACGATCCTTGTCGAAGGGACGGGAAGCCGTGGCCGGGTCATCGTTACGGGTGGAAATCGCCCGCATTGAATTAAACCCGGCCATGGCGGCCTCATTTACCCCGGCTTCGGAACCTCCGGTGATCATTAAGTCCACCTGTCCGAGCCTGATCTTGTTAAAAGCCTCGATAATGGCGTGAGAAGCTGAAGCACAAGCAGATACAGTCGTGTAGTTGGGTCCCCTGAATCCATACCTGATCGAGAGGAGTCCTCCGGCAATGTTGGCGATCATTTTGGGAATGAAAAACGGCGTAAACTGGGGTCTTTCGGGTTTGTAGGCCTGTACCTCCTCAAAGAAGGTCTGTAACCCCCCAATACCCGATCCCCAGATGATACCGGCCCTGTTCCGGTCCAGTTTCTCAAGATCGACTCCCGCATCCTCCATAGCCCGCACCGTGGAAGCAAAGGCAAACTGTGTGAACAGATCGTGCTTTCGTGCTTCCTTGCGGTCTATATTATAATCGGAAGGATCAAAATCCCTGACCTCGCAGGCAAACTTCGTTTTGTGAAACCGGGCATCAAACTTGGTGATAGGCCCGCAACCACTTACGCCTTTCTTCAGATTTTCCCAGAAAAGATCAACCGAATTGCCTAAAGGTGATATAGCCCCAAGACCTGTAACTACTACCCTCTTCAACTCCATAAGATGACTTTCCGGAATTATTTGTTCTTAATACCTTCTTCGATGTGCGAGATGGCTTCACCAACGGTTGAAATTTTCTCGGCCTGATCGTCAGGAATGGCAAGATCAAACTCCTTCTCAAATTCCATAATCAGCTCAACGGTATCCAGGGAATCAGCCCCCAGATCATTCGTGAACGAAGCCTCGTTGGTTACTTCGCTTTCATCGACACCTAATTTGTCAACGATGATTGCTCTCACTTTTGCTGCAATATCAGACATAGCTCAAATTTTAAGTTATTAAAAATGGTTGTTTAAAATTCGGTGCAAAGTAATAAATTTACAAACTATAATTCAAAGAAAATGCCCAAAAAAAATGAAAGGTAAGAAATACTATTTAACTTATAAGATCCTAAATTTGAACAATTTAGTCAAATATTCCAGCTAATACCTTCATAACATGAGACCCATGCAGATCGCCGTTTTCGCTTCCGGATCGGGGACCAATGCGCAACGGATCATTGAGTACTTTGCAGATAACCAGAAGATTAAAGTAGCGGCACTTCTCAGTAACCATCCGGCGGCGTATGCCCTGGTGAGGGCCCGGGAGGCCGGTGTGGAAACCCTGCTTTTCAACCGTGAGGAGTTTTACCGCACCTCCCTGATCGAGGATTATCTGGAAAAAAAAGAGATTTCGCTAGTGGTGTTGGCCGGATTTTTATGGTTGGTGCCCCCTTCGCTGGTCCGGAGATTCACCGTTATCAATATCCATCCTGCCCTGTTGCCGGCTTACGGGGGTAAAAACATGTACGGAAGGCATGTTCATGAGGCGGTCCTCAGCAATGGAGAAGCCTATTCGGGGATCACCATCCACTATGTCGATGAGGAATACGACGCAGGGAAGGTCATCTTTCAGGCCAGGTGCAGGGTGGAACCTGGCGACACCGCCGACACCCTGGCAGAGCGCATCCACGGACTGGAATACCTCCACTACCCACGGGTAATTGAGCAAGTGGCCGAATCACTTCCCCGAAACTCTTAAAAGACATGAACTACGGGGAGTTGTCGCTGTTAAATAATGTTAAGAATCTCTGCGTCAGGGTTCTTAAAATTATCTTTGTGGCATGAGCAAAAGGAAGCTGGTTACGCTGATTGTCATCATGGCGCTGGTCATGACCGGTCTGATTCTGGTGCAGATCAACAGCATCCGGAAATCGGCGCGGATCAGGGAGGAGCAGTTTGACCAGACGGTGAGGCAGATTCTCTCGCAGGTGGTCCTCAAGATGGAGGAGCATGAGCGGGTGATATTGCTGGAAGAGGAGTTATCGCGGGCCCGCCAGCGTGATTCCGCCATTCTCTCGCTTCCCTCTTTCGGCAACCTTCTTCCCCGGGGGCTCCAGGAAGCCAACGTCAGCCTCTCCTTCAGTTATTCCCGGGCTACCCGCACCATGCATCCCCAGGTCGAATACCAGTTCACCGACACCATCATCTCGCTGCGGAATACCACCCGGGGCCGCCCTGGTGATTTTCCCTCGGCATTTGACAAACTCCACGACTATAACCTCCAGCAGCAAAGGCTCCTGGAACAGAGGCTCAGTGAAAATTTCCAGCTTCTCCAGCGTCTCTTTTTCCGCAGCCGCCCTATCGAGGAAAGAATCGATGCCGGGTTTCTGACCAGGACCCTGAGTGAAGACCTGCAGTACCAGGGCATCAACCTCGACTACCGTTATGCGATCAAGACCTTCCCCACCGGTCAGGAAAAAACCATCAGCGAAAGTCCCGACTATAAAAACATCAAAAGAAAGAAAGAGTACACCCACGTCCTCTTCCCCAACGACATCTATGAGATTCCCAATTACCTGGTGGTTTATTTTCCCAAACGTTCGGGGTATCTGCTGAAGGCCACCGGCATCATGGTCATTCCCACCTTTATACTGACCAGCCTGCTGATCGCCATTTTTGCCTATACCATATATATTATCTTCAAGCAGAAAAAGCTGTCGCAAATCAAGAACGACTTCATCAATAACATGACCCATGAGCTGAAAACACCCATTTCCACCATATCCCTGGCCAGTCAGATGCTCCAGGATGAAACGATTTCCACCACGCCCAAGACCATTGCCCACATCTCGAGTGTGATTAACCAGGAGAGCAAGCGGCTGAGTTACCAGGTGGAAAAGGTGCTTCAGATGGCGGTTTTCAATGAGGGACGGCTGAAGCTCCGCTTCAAGGAGTTTGGGCTCAACGAACTGGTAAAGACGGTGATCTCCAGCTTTGAACTCCGTGTGAAAAACAAAAACGGCGTATTGATCACCGAATTAAAGGCCACCAGTGACAAGATCGAAGGCGACGAAGTCCACATCACCAACGTGGTTTTCAACCTTCTTGACAACGCCTTCAAATACAGCAATGAAATTCCTGACATCACCGTCACCACAGAAACGAACAAGGAGCATGTGATCCTTTCGGTAGCCGATAAGGGAATAGGAATTCCCCGCGAACACCAGGAACAGATCTTCGAGAGGTTTTTCAGGGTTCCCACCGGGAACGTACATAACGTGAAGGGGTTCGGACTTGGCTTAAGTTATGTCAAGAAAATTGTAGATGCCCATAACGGCAGAATTTTTGTAGAAAGTACCGTGAACAAAGGCACCAAATTCAGTATACATTTTCCACTCAATAATAAGAAAAAACATGGAACAGAAAGTTAAATTGCTGCTGGCCGAAGACGATGAGAACCTGGGGTTGTTGCTCAGGGAATACCTGGTCGCCAAGGGTTATGACACCACTCTATTTCCCGATGGTGAGGCAGCTTTCAGGGGATTCAACAAGGAACACTTCGATATCTGCATTCTCGACATCATGATGCCCAAAAAGGACGGATTCACCCTGGCCAGGGAGATCAGGATGATTTCGTCCGAGATACCCATCATCTTTCTGACGGCCAAGAACCTCAAGGATGATGTCATCGAGGGGTTCAAGCTGGGTGCCGACGACTATATCACCAAGCCTTTCAGCATGGAAGAGCTGCTTTTCAGGATTGAGGCGATCCTCAGGCGCACGGTCCCGGAATCCCAGAATACCGGACAGCAGATCTACAAGCTGGGCAGGTTCACTTTTGACGCCCGCAAGCAAACCCTGAGCAACGAGGATGAGGTGGTCAAACTCACCACCAAGGAGGCGGAGCTTCTCAAGTTACTATGCCAGAATGCCAACAAGGTACTGGAGCGGAATTTCGCCCTGAAGTCGATCTGGATTGACGACAACTACTTCAATGCCCGCAGCATGGATGTATACATTACCAAATTGCGGAAGCACCTCAAGGAAGAACCCACCGTGGAAATTATCAACGTTCACGGGAAAGGGTATAAGTTAATTATGTAACGACCGCGGAGGCTGCCGGGCTGCCGTCATGAATAAAAAAAGGGTGCTTCACGAAATGAGGCACCCTTTTCATTAATCCAGTTTCAGAACCGCCAGGAAGGCTTTCTGGGGCACTTCCACGCTTCCGATCTGTTTCATCCGTTTTTTCCCCTTTTTCTGTTTTTCGAGGAGTTTCCGTTTTCGGGTGATGTCGCCCCCGTAACACTTGGCGGTCACGTCTTTACGGACGGCCTTGACGGTTTCACGGGCGATGATTTTAGCGCCGATAGCGGCCTGTATGGCCACGTCAAACTGCTGGCGGGGAATGAGTTCCCGCAGTTTCTCACACATCCTCCGTCCGAAGTTATAAGCATTGTCGAAGTGGATCAACGTAGAGAGGGCGTCGACCATTTCGCCGTTGAGCAGAATGTCGAGGCGGATCAACCGTGCCGGACGGTAATCCTGGATATGGTAATCAAAGGAGGCATATCCCCGCGATATGCTCTTGAGCTTGTCGTAAAAATCAAAGACGATCTCTCCCAGGGGCATATCGAAGATCAGTTCCACCCGTTCCGAAGTGAGATAACTCTGGTTGATCAGGGTACCCCGCTTTTCCAGGCAGAGGGTCATGATGGATCCCACATATTCAGAGGCGGTGATGATATTGGCCCGTATGTAAGGTTCCTCGATGGTGTCGATCATGGTAGCCGCCGGCATTCCCGAGGGGTTGTACACCCTGAGGGCCTCGCCGCTGGTGAGCATCAGCTTATAGGAAACGTTGGGAACCGTGGTGATCACGTTCATATCAAACTCCCTTTCGAGCCGTTCCTGGATGATTTCCATGTGGAGCAACCCCAGGAAGCCACAGCGGAAACCGAACCCCAGGGCTACTGATGATTCGGGCTCATAAGTCAGCGAGGCGTCGTTGAGCTGCAGCTTCTCCATAGCCCCGCGCAAGTCTTCATAATCTTCTGAATCAATGGGATAAACCCCGGCAAACACCATGGGTTTCACCTCCTCAAAACCGTCGATGGCCGTCATACTGGGACGCTTCACATGGGTGATGGTATCGCCCACTTTAACCTCCTTGGCAGCCTTGATGCCTGAAATGATATAACCCACATCGCCGGCGCTGACCACCTCGCGGGGTTCCATGCCCAGTCTCAGGATACCCACCTCGTCGGCATAATACTCCTTTTTTGTGGCCACGAACTTCACCAGGTCGCCCTTGCGGATTTCCCCGTTAACGATCTTGAAGTAAGCGATGACGCCCCTGAAGGTGTTGAAGACCGAGTCGAAGATCAGCGCCTGCAGCGGCGCCTGGGGATCTCCCTTGGGGGGAGGTACCCGTTCGATGATACGGTGGAGGATCTTCTCAACGCCCATGCCTGTCTTGCCGCTGGCTTCAATGATATCGTCATGGTCACAACCGATCAGGTCGATGATCTGTTCTGCCACCCTTTCGGGCATGGCACTCTCCATGTCCATCTTGTTCATCACCGGAATAATCTCCAGATCATTCTCCAGGGCGAGGTATAGGTTGGAGATGGTCTGCGCCTGGATCCCCTGGGTGGCGTCAATGATGAGCAGTGCCCCTTCGCAGGCCGCAATGGAGCGCGATACCTCATAGGAAAAATCGACATGCCCGGGAGTGTCGATCAGGTTGAGCTGATACTTCTGCCCATCCAGCACATAATCCATCTGAATGGCATGGCTCTTGATGGTGATCCCGCGCTCCTGTTCCAGATCCATGCTGTCCAGCACCTGGTCATGCATATCCCGATCCGATACGGTATTGGTGATCTGCAGCAACCTGTCGGCCAACGTGCTCTTTCCATGGTCAATGTGCGCTATTATGCAGAAATTCCGGATATAATTCATCTGTTTTAAACATTTAATTGCTATGGTACCTCCTCTGAGTCCTTTCCCTTTCCGTTCCGAAACACCCCTCTTCAGGGGATTCTGTAACTCCGGCTGCCTTACGGCAACCCGGTCATGGCATTGACGAATAAGGGCACAAATATATTCAAAATTTCTCATCCCAAATGACACACCTTCAGGCCGCTGATTCTGACCGTTCGATTCCTTTCACTGTGGCGGCAGACTTCATCTTTCACCCCTCTCAAAAACCGGCTTCCTACGAAGCCAAAAACCTCCGCTTTTTTTTATCGGATGCACTATTCATCATATTTTGGCACAGATATTGTGATTAGTTAATCAGAAAAGAAAACGGGTTAAAGAAAATAATTCAAAGCCATGAAAACAATTTTCTGAAATATTCGTTTAACTAATAGAAGACTTCATCAGCCCAGTGCTGTTTTTTCATAAGTTTGGTTTAGTTAGGTTTAGTTGGATCCCGGGGCAGAGGCCCCGGGATTTTTTTATGCCCCCGGCACCGGATCATTATCATTATGATAAAACTCTTCTCGTTTTACGCTTTCCCGCTTATTTAAAAACCGTAGTTTTGGGAATTCAATTCCAGAACAACAGCGTGTACCGAATTCTTTTTATTGTTTTCCTGCTTTTTGCATCCCTGGGCAGCCTGTCGCAGGAAGTCACCATCACTGATATGCTGACGGGCAGGCCCCTCGAGGGGGTAGTCATTACTTCAGCGGGGGCGGTCACCCAGAGCGACAGCCGTGGGAAAGCCACGCTCTCCCATTTCCCGGAAGGGGGGAAACTTCTGTTCACCCATCCCTCCTACCTCTCCCTGAGAGTGGAGAAGCAGCGGCTGCCGGCGATGAAATTTCTGGTAAGCATGGAGGAATCGCCGCTTGCGGTGGAGGAGGTGGTGGTTACGGTTTCACGGAGTGTGCAGGGTCGCACGTCGGTTCCCCATAAGGCAGAAAGCCTGCCGGCCACACTACTGGAGAAGGTCCATCCTCCCACGACTGCCGATTTGGCAGGTCTCAGCGGGGAGGTTTACATCCAGAAGAGTCAGCAGGGTGGCGGCAGTCCCATGATGAGGGGGTTTTCGGCCAACAGGCTGCTGCTCGTCTTTGACGGGGTCAGGATGAACAATGCCATCTATCGTTCGGGGAATCTCCAGAATATCGTTTCTGTCGATGCCAACATGCTGGAGACCACCGAAATAGTACCCGGTCCGGGCAGCGTGGCCTATGGCAGCGACGCCCTGGGGGGAGTACTCGGTTTTTACACCCATAAGCCGAGGCTGAGCACCTCCGGGAACTGGATTTCACAAGGAACCTACCGCATGCGGGGTTTTTCGGCAGACCGCGGTACTTCCCTGCATCTTCGCTGGGGTGCCGGGAGCCAGCGGTGGGGTTATCTCCTGGGGGGCACCTGGTCGCGATTCGGCGACCTTAAAATGGGAAGCCACGGCCCCGCGGATTACCTGCGCCGCGAATATGTGGTCCCCGCGCTCTTTACCGGCATGGATTCTGTGGTGGCCAACGGCGATCCGCGGATCCAACGCCCAACCGCATACCACCAGACCAACCTGATGGCCAAAGTACGGTGGAAACCCTCCTCCCGCCTCGAAGTCAACCTGGGAGGTCACTATTCGGGAACATCCGATGTTCCCAGGTATGACCGGCTGATCCTGTACCGCCAGGAAAGGCTCCGCTATGGAGATTGGCATTATGGTCCGCAGGAGTGGACCCTGGTGAACGCCGGCATCGACTATACCGGCAGCACCGTCTTCTTTGACCGGATGCACATCATTCCGGCCTTTCAACGTTATTCAGAAAGCCGCCACGACCGCAACATCGACGATCCCCTCCTTTTCAACCGGAAGGAGAAACTGACCATTTTCACCCTGAC
>CAYWUJ010000066.1:0-9758 GCA_964461455.1 uncultured Prolixibacteraceae bacterium
CCCAATCCGGCCACCACCAGCGTGACCATTGAACTGGACGCCTCCGGTGATCCCCGGGGAACATCCCTGTCCATTCTGACCATGGATGGCAGAAAAGTCAGCGAAATGGAGGTGAGGAATGAGAGGCTGACCTATAATACCAGCAATTTGAACCCGGGTATGTACCTGGTTGTTCTGAAAAAGGAGCAGCAGGTCAGAACGGAAAGACTGGTGGTCAGATAACGCCCGGAATGGTGAGGTGAAAGCCATAATGGTCAGGGTGAAAACTTGATTTCAAAAAGTTAACGCAGGGACTTCTGGTTCCTGCGTTTGCTTTTGTAACTTCCGTAAAAGAATAAAGGGAAGCTCAACAGCTTCCCTTCTTTCAAATGTTAACCCCCAAACACACAATGTCAGATCTGTATCTGACGTGAAGTACTCCAAATGTAAGACTTTTTTTTCAAAATAAAACAAATTCCCCGGAAAAATAACATAATTTTTTAAAAGTCCTGATTGTCAGGATTTCATGCATTTAAAATATTATGCTATTCTGGTTAATCCTTCGAAACACATGTAATTCGCATGTGCGTGTAAACCATTACGGTGGGTGCAACGCTGAACATGCTCATTGCATGTGGTTGAATCCCTGGGCATGGAGAGGGATAAGCGTACCTCCCGATGCGACGAGCATGGCCCCTTCTTCAGCGCGGGTCATGTGTCCGATCACCGTAATGTCGGGATCATCCCTGACCTTGTCGTGGTCTTCCAGCGGAATGGTGAAGAGGAGTTCATAATCCTCACCCCCGTTCAGGGCGGCGACCAGGGGGTTGATGTTGAATTCCAGGGCCATATTGCGGGTTTGCTGGTCGTAGGGAATCCTCTCTTCGTAGAGATGGCAGCCCACCCCAGACGCCTTGCAGAGATGCAGTATTTCCGAGGAGAGTCCGTCGGAAATGTCGATCATGGAGGTGGGATGGATATTGATTTTCCTGAGTAATCCGACCACGTCACCCCGGGCTTCCGGCTTCAGTTGACGCTGAAGGATGTAGTCATACCCTTCGAACTGGGGTTTCATGGAGGGGTGTACCTTGAAGACTTCGTTTTCCCGTTCCAGGAGTTGAAGCCCCATATAGGCCCCTCCCAGGTCTCCTGTAACGCAGAGCAAATCAGTAGGCCGGGCTCCTGAACGGTAGGTGATATCACCGAGGGGTGCCGTACCAAGGGCGGTGATGCTGAGCATCATCCCTGTCAGTGAACTGGTGGTGTCTCCGCCTACCAGGTCAACGCCATACTTGTCGCAGGCCATCTGTATGCCGGCATAGAGTTCATCGATCATCTCGAGGGTGAACTTCGAGGAAACCGCCAGGCTTACCGTGATCTGGCGGGGGGTGGCATTCATGGCATAAACATCGGAAAGGTTGACGATGACCGACTTATATCCCAAATGCTTCAGAGGCATATACATCAGGTTGAAATGGATTCCCTCCAGCAACAGATCGGTGGTGACGACCATTCCTTCTTCACCGCAAGCGATCACCGCCGCATCATCCCCAACGCCTTTCAGTGTGCTCTCCTGCTTCATTACCAGTCCGCCTGTGAGCCTTTCGATCAGACCAAACTCTCCAAGGTCGGCCAGCGTGGGCTTGCTCTCTTTTTCAGCCATTTTAATTCAGATAAAAAGGTATTATTTAAAATCCTAATCCTGCAAAAGTAACCCTAAATTTATATCTTTGCAATTGTTTTATCAGGCTGGCCGGAAAGGGTAATGATGCCATAAGGATCTGGTATTGAGTTGAATAAAATGGAAGATCAGGACAAAATATTGAACGAAGTCACCCAGGGGGACTATAAATACGGTTTCATCACCGACATTGAGACCGATATCATTGCGAAGGGGTTGAATGAGGATGTGGTCCGCACGATTTGGGAAAAGAAGAAGGAACCCCCTTTCATGCTTGAATTCAGGCTGAATGCTTACCGGAAGTGGCTGAAGATGGAGATGCCTGACTGGGCCTATCTGAAGATTCCTCCCATTGATTTCCAGGAGATCAGTTATTATGCAGCACCGCGGCAGAATCCTAAGTATGAGAGTATGGATGAGGTCGACCCTGAACTCATCGATACATTCAATAAGCTGGGTATTCCGCTGGACGAGCAGATGCATCTGGCAGGAGTAGCTGTTGACGCAGTGATGGACAGTGTTTCCGTAAAAACCACTTTCAAGGAGACACTGGCTGAAAAGGGCATCATCTTCTGTTCTTTCAGTGACGCCCTGCAGGAGCATCCCGACTTGGTAAAAAAGTACATCAGTATGGCGGTGCCGATGGGTGACAACTATTTCGCAGCCCTCAATTCAGCGGTTTTCAGCGATGGATCCTTCTGTTACATCCCCAAAGGGGTGCGCTGTCCCATGGAGCTTTCCACCTATTTCCGCATTAATGCGGCCAATACCGGCCAGTTTGAGCGCACTCTTATTGTCGCCGATGAGGGGAGTTATGTCAGCTATCTCGAAGGGTGCACGGCTCCCATGCGCGACGAAAACCAGCTGCATGCCGCCGTGGTGGAGATCATCGCCATGGACCACGCCGAGGTGAAATACAGCACCGTCCAGAACTGGTATCCCGGTGATAAAAACGGAAAGGGGGGAATTTACAATTTCGTGACCAAACGGGGCATTTGCAGGGGTGATTCTTCCAAGATCAGCTGGACCCAGGTGGAAACCGGCTCCGCCATCACCTGGAAATACCCCAGTTGTATATTGCTGGGAGATAATTCCGTCGGTGAATTTTACTCGGTAGCCCTCACCAATCACCACCAGCAGGCCGATACAGGCACCAAGATGATCCATATCGGGAAGAATACCAGAAGCACCATCGTTTCCAAGGGTATTTCAGCGGGGGTGAGCAACAACAGCTACCGTGGACTCGTCAAGGTGATGCCGGGAGCGGTGAATGCCCGCAACTTCTCGCAGTGCGACTCCCTGCTCATGGGGGACCGTTGCGGTGCCCATACCTTCCCTTATATCGAGGTGGGGAATAAGACAGCGGTAGTCGAACACGAAGCCACCACCTCAAAAATCGGTGAAGACCAGATCTTCTACTGCAACCAGAGGGGAATCAGCACCGAGGGGGCCATCGGCATGATTGTCAACGGCTATGCCCGGGAGGTGCTCAACAAACTACCCATGGAATTTGCCGTGGAAGCCCAGAAACTCCTGGCCATCAGTCTGGAGGGAAGCGTGGGATAAATTCTTGAGTCTTGAGTCTTAAGTGACGGAAAAATTGAATTTCAGAATTTCAGAACACCAGAGTATCAGAACACCAGAGTATCAGAATATCACAATATCAGAATATCATGTTGTCAATCAAAGATTTGTTTGTTTCCGTTGAGGGAAAGGAGATTTTAAGCGGGATTAACCTGGAGATCAGGCCTGGTGAGGTGCATGCCATCATGGGACCCAACGGTTCGGGGAAGAGTACCCTGGCCAATGTGCTGGCGGGTAAGGAGGGCTACGGGATCACCAGCGGGGAAATCATTTATGGCGGGGAAGACCTGTCGGAGATGTCGCCTGAGGACCGCGCCCGGAAGGGGATATTCCTCAGTTTTCAGTATCCTGTCGAGATTCCCGGGGTTCCCATGGTCACTTTCCTGAAGACGGCCGTCAACGAGCACCGGAAGTTCCGGGGAGAAACGCCCCTGACTGCCGGGGAATTTTTGAAACTGATGCGGGAGAAGAAACGGCTGGTGGAAATGGACACCGAGCTGACCAACCGTTCGGTGAATGAGGGTTTTTCGGGAGGCGAGAAGAAGAAAAACGAAATTTTCCAGATGGCCCTTCTCGAGCCGAGACTCTCGATCCTTGACGAGACCGACTCAGGCCTTGACATCGATGCCCTGAAGATCGTGGCCAATGGCGTCAACGCCCTGAAATCCCCGGAACGCTCCACCATCCTGATCACCCATTATCAGCGACTGCTCGACTACATCGTCCCCGACCATGTCCATGTGCTCTATAAGGGACGCATCGTCAAGTCGGCAGGCAGGGAGCTGGCCCTGGTGCTTGAAGAGAAAGGGTATGAATGGATAAAAATGGAGAACGGAGAGTGATCATGAGCAGTGTGACCGATAACAAGGAGCTGACGCTCCGCTTTGTGGCCCGGTACAGGGAGGAAGCTCCCCGCATGGAGAAGCACTCGCCGGCAGCCATCCAGGGTTTGCGCGAAAAAGCAATCCGTGATTTTATGCTCCGTGGAATTCCCGACCGCAAAAGTGAGGAGTACAAATACACCCGTCTGGAACCTCTCCTTTCTCCTGACTTTGCATTTGAGTTTACACGCAACCACCTGGACTTCCAGCTCAAAGAGGTCTTCAAGTGCGATATTCCCCGTCTCGATACCATCCTGGTCCTCACCGTCAACGGATGGTTCCACTCGGTAACCCTGCAGGGCAACAAGCTCCCGGAAGGAGTTCTGGTGGGGGGCCTCGAAGAGATGGCCTCCAAACACCCCGGACTTTTCGATGCCCGGTACGGAGAGCTGGCCGCTACCGGAGAGGATCCCATGGTGGCTCTCAATACCGCCTTTGCCAGGGATGGTTTCTTCATCTATGTCCCGCGGGGAGTGAAACTGGAAAAGCCCATCCAGGTCATCAACATGCTCGAGTCGGACAAGGAGACCTTTGTTACCCAGCGGAATATGGTGATTGCAGAACCGGAAGCAGAGCTGAAGCTGATCGTATGTGACCATACCATGAATGTGAACCGTTATTTTGCCAACACGGTGACTGAGGTTTTCACAGGGGAGAACGGGAGTGTGGATATGTGTTCGGTGCAGAACCAACATAACATGACCGCTGACGTCCATTCCGTGTTTCATCACCTTGGGAGGGACTCCCACCTCACCACCCATTCCATCACCCTCCATGGAGGAATGATGCGAAATAACCTGAAGGTGATCCTCGATGGGGAGAATGCCGAGGCCAACATGTATGGTATGGCCTTCCTTGACAGGAAGCAGCATGTCGATAACGCTCTGCAGGTGGTTCATGCCCAGCCCAACTGCCTGAGCAACCAGCATTATAAGAATGTGCTCGACGATGAGGCCTCAGGGGCCTTCTCGGGAAGGATCCATGTGGTGCGCGATGCCCAGAAGACCAATGCCTACCAGCGGAACAACACTATTCTGCTGACCGATAAGGCGTTGATGCAGACCAAGCCCCAGCTCATCATTGAGGCCGACGATGTGAAATGCAGCCATGGTGCCACGGTGGGACAGATCGACGAAAACGCCCTCTTCTACCTGCGTTCACGGGGAATCGAAGAACCCCAGGCCCGCCTGATGCTGATGAACGCCTTCAGTTATGAGGTGGTGCAACAGATCAGGATAGAACCCCTCCGCGAAAGGATCAGCGAACTGGTCGACAAGCGGCTGCAGGGTGACGTGGGGCGCTGTCACGAATGTGCCTATCAATGTGAATGCTGAAACCATGATGGATATCCAAAAGATCAGGCAGCAGTTTCCGGTCCTTAAGCAGGAAGTATACGGCAAACCGGTGGTTTACCTCGACAGTGCTGCCTCTACCCAGAAAAATATTGACGTTCTTCTGGCCGAAAGACATGTGACCATTGACTTTTACGGGAATATCCACAGGGCGGCGCATTACATGGCCGACAAGACCACCGAAGTCTTCGAGGGCGTGCGCGACCAGGTGATGCGCTTCATCAACGCCGCAAGCAGGGAAGAGATCATCTTCACCAAGGGCACCACGGAGAGCATCAACCTGGTGGCTTTCTCCTTCGGGGAAGCCTTTGTCGGGGAGGGCGATGAAATCATCATCTCAGAAATGGAACACCACTCCAATATTGTACCCTGGCAGATGATGGCGCAGCGCCGGGGAGCCCGTATCATCCCCTGGGCCTTTTCCGACAGTGGGGAACTCGACCTGCAGGAATTGCAGACGCTGATGACCCCCAAAACCCGTATGGTGGCCGTTTGCCACGTCTCCAATGTGCTGGGAACCATCAACCCGGTCAGGGAAATCACCGCCCTGGCCCATTCCCGGGGAGTGAAGGTCCTCATTGACGGAGCCCAGGCAGTCCAGCACTTGGCCGTCGATGTGCAGGACCTGGATGCCGATTTCTACGCCTTCTCATCACATAAAATGTATGGCCCCAACGGCGTGGGCGTCCTTTATGGTAAGAAAGAACTCCTGGAAGCCATACCCCCTTACCAGGGGGGAGGGGAGATGATCAGCCAGGTCAGCTTCCGGGGAACCACATACAATGAACTCCCCTACAAGTTCGAGGCCGGAACACCCCATATTACCGGGGTCGCCGGAATGGGAGCCGCCCTGTCGTTCCTCACAACTCTGGGATTTAACCCTATCGGGGCCCATGAAAAAGAACTCCTTGAAATGATCACTTCCATGCTGCTTCAGATTCCCGGAATGACCATTTATGGTAACAGCGCCCTGAAATCAGGAGTCGTCTCCTTCAATATCGAAGGCATCCATCCCTACGACGCCGGAATGCTGCTCGACAAGATGGGGATTGCCTTACGAACGGGACATCATTGCGCCGATCCGGTGATGGAACATTACCAGATCCCGGGGACCATACGCGCCAGTTTTGGCGTTTATAACACTCCGGAAGAGATCGACAGGCTGGCGGAAGCCCTTAAAAAGACGATCGCCTTATTGAAACCCTGACGTCGTGACGGGTTTTAAAAAATGATGGCGCCCCGGAGAAGAAATACCGTTGAGAATAACGCGATAAACATAAACTTTCTGAGGAATAGACTGAAAATAACCCGTTTTTTCCCCGATCCCTTTATTGTGGGGCTGATGCTCATGATTATCCTGGCCTGGCTGGTACCGGGGGTGGGAATGGGTAACCATCGCCCCGATCTGTCGATGGTCATCGACTTGGGCATATTCCTGATCTTTTTCTTTTACGGGCTGAAGCTCAATCCTGAGAAAATCAGACTGGGCATGAGCAACTGGAGGATGCATTCGGTCATCCAGCTCACTACGTTCCTCCTCTTTCCCCTTCTGGTGCTCCCCTTCTATCCTGTGGCGAAAGGCACCTCCCTGGAACTTCTCTGGTTGGCGCTCTTTTTCATGGCAGCGCTTCCCTCCACGGTCTCCTCCTCGGTAGTCATGGTCAGCATGGCCGGGGGAAATATCCCCGGGGCTATTTTCAATGCCAGCATTTCAGGGATGATAGGCATCCTGGTCACCCCCTTGTGGATGGGACTCTTCCTGTCACGGGGCGCCGGCGAGTTTGACTTAACGGGAATTCTTTTTCAGCTGATCCTCCAGATCATCCTCCCCGTGATGCTGGGATTGCTGTTGCACCGCTTTGCCGGGAAATGGGTGAGCCGGCACATGCGACAACTCTCACGCTTTGACCAGCTGATCATCCTCCTCATTGTGTATGAATCTTTCAGCTCTTCCTTCCTTTCCGGAATGTTCCGGTCGGTGAGCCTGCAGCTGTTGGCCCTCCTCATGGCGGTGACCATAGCCCTTTTCTTTGCGGTTTTTGTCATCACCGGTTGGGTCTCCGACCGGCTGGGATTCAGCAGGGAGGATAAAATCACCACCCGGTTTGCCGGATCTAAAAAATCGCTGGTCCACGGCTCTGTCTTTGCCGCGCTTCTCTTTTCGGGAACGGGCGGTATCGGCCTTTACCTGCTTCCCATTATGATATACCATGCCTTCCAGCTCTTCTATATCAGCATGGTCGCCCGCAGAATGGGCAGGGAAACGGTGGTCTCACAAAAGGAAAGGAGGAGCTAACACCGGGAGATGGGTGCGTGACAGGCTATTCGCTGATGTCAATCAGCTCCATGGAGCTTTCCACTTCCCCTTTCTTGTTGTAGCTGACCGACTTGACCACCCCCAGGTTGTAGGCGTACCACTCGGCACTTTTGGAATTCACTTTCACCCCCAGGACCACTGAGTTGACATCGCTGGTCAGCTTAAAGGCGTTAAAGGACCTTCCCTTGACATTGATCTCTTCGATGGCCTCTACTTTCCGGTTGGTGACATTGGCGCTCATTTTCATGTTGATGAATCCCATTTTCATGGATATCTGAACATTGGCGTCGGGGAGCGACATCCCCGGAACGGGAACCAAAGGTAACTCCATGTTATTGCCGGTCACTTCCATGGCAGGCGCCGCTCCTCCTTCTGCCTGGGGAAAGGCTGCCTTGTTGATGAATTTGCTCATGTCAAAAATCATCTGGTCACCGCGTTTCTTAATGGTCACCTCATCGATGTACTGCTGCTCTTCCTTGGCATCGAGCATCTCTATCTGGTAAGTGATGTCCATATCGCTGCCCATCTTTTTGACTTCCTTGATGGTGTACAGCACTTTTCCTGTGGGCTTGCCCTTTTTGTCGTAGTTCTCATAGGTCAGCCGGGTTCCCTCTTTCGAAGGGAAAAAGATGTTTTGTGACGACAGGGTGAGAGAGGCCAGAATCACCACCATCAAAAGGAGATAACGTTTCATAATCTCGTTAATTTAAGTTTATTATTGATTAGGGTATTATCTAAATGCAAGATATGACATTATTGTTAACCAATCAGTTTTTTGGTCAGAAATTTTCTTGTCGGGGGGTGCCGTGACGAGGGAGGTGGGATACAGGAATGTTGGTTGACGAGTGGGTAACTATAAGGTGGTCATACAACTGCGCTTCAGGGCCTGGGGTGACCTCTGCGGAAGTTTTTCAGGGGACCATCATTTTGAAGATCCGGTTCCACAGTGCTTCATTCCGGCTGAGCTGTGACAGTCTTCCGAAAGCCAGGTTATAGCCTGAGGTCTCGCTGAATTCAGAGCCGGGGGCCATGGACCATTCCACGACAAGAAGCTGGATCGAGGAGGCTGGTTGGGTGGTGTCGATGATGTTCCTGCTGATTCTCACCAGCGGTCTTGAACCGCTGAACCCGGCCGGGGTGAGTCCCGACACGTTGTTCTCCTCGATACTGGACCACCAGGCCTGGCTTTTCCTTTCGTGAGGTGACATGGCATTCATCTCGGCTTTCAGTTTGCGCACTGCCTCTCTCCACGAGTTGAGCATGATGTTCTGGTCGACATGGCCGTCATTCTGCCCGGTATGATCGCCCTGCTGGTTCCCGGCGGCAGAAATCCCGGCCTCAAGATAAGCCTGCATCAGTTTGTCGGCCAACTCGGGGTCCATTTTTCTGATTTTTTCCAGCTCGTTTATAAACTTCTGCCGACCGGGGTCACCCGCGGGCGTCGTTTTATTTTCTGAGGATGGCGGTCCCGGTTGGACTCCCTTTTTTTCCACCTTCTCTATGGAATTCTGAAAGAAACTGATGAGGGTAAGGATGAAATCCTCACGTGTGACGGGGGTGAAGAGGGGAAGGTCGTGCTTTTTGACGGCTACCACTCTGTAAGGCACCGTAATACGGTCCATTTCAGGATGTCCGAAAAAATCGCCGGTGATGCGGGGTTCCACGTAGATGTCGTTGATCACGGGGGGACCAGCCAGTTTCGCGGGGTTATTGAGGTAAATGGTTATACGTGCGTCGGGGGAGGGTTCCCAGGCGGGCACAGAATCCCTGGCCAGGGTAGCGTAAATTCCGGTCTCCAGTTCCGCAGCAATCCCCTTATTCCTGGGGTGAATACCAGGAAGGGGGGCTACGGAAGCCCTGTAGGTGATCTTCATCCCCCGGGGTGAACTTAAAAGCTCATCTTCCCTGAAAAAGGTTATACACTCTTCGAGTCTCTTTTTCAGCTGGGAGACCTGGGAAGGGGA
>CAYWUJ010000067.1:0-9468 GCA_964461455.1 uncultured Prolixibacteraceae bacterium
CTGAAGGCAGGTATGGATGAGTATATGTCAAAACCTTTTGATATCAGGAAACTCAATGATATCTTCGAATCCTTAAATTTGCAATAAAACAGGAATGACAGATCTGCTGGATATCAGGGGCAACAGTTACAATGAGAGGGACCGTGATTACGACAATCAGCTGCGACCCTTGTCGTTTGTGGAGTTCAGCGGACAGGATCAGACGGTGGAGAACCTGCGCATTTTTGTGAAGGCGGCCCGTCAGCGGGGAGAATCGCTCGACCATGTGTTGCTCCACGGTCCACCGGGATTGGGAAAAACCACCCTTTCCTCGATCATTGCCCATGAAATGGGGGTGAATATAAAAATCACTTCAGGACCGGTGCTCGACAAGCCTGGTGATTTGGCGGGACT
Source organism: uncultured Prolixibacteraceae bacterium (assembly GCA_964461455.1). Lineage (GTDB taxonomy): Bacteria > Bacteroidota > Bacteroidia > Bacteroidales > Prolixibacteraceae > UBA1413. The sequence continues at coordinate 394 of CAYWUJ010000067.1, forward strand.
GCTCACCAATCTGGAACCCCATGATGTGTTATTCATTGATGAAATTCACCGTTTATCGCCGGTAGTGGAGGAATATCTCTATTCGGCGATGGAGGATTTCAGAATTGATATTATGATTGATAAGGGACCCAGTGCCCGTTCCATACAGCTGGAGCTCAATCCTTTTACCCTGGTAGGTGCGACGACCCGTTCGGGGTTGCTCACTTCTCCCCTGCGGGCACGCTTCGGCATCAAATTTCACCTTGAGTATTACGATGTGGTTGTTCTCACAAAAATAGCCCTCAGGTCGGCTCAGATTCTTAATGTTCCCATTGAGGAGGAAGCTGCCGTGGAGATCGCCTCGCGGAGCCGGGGAACCCCCCGCATTGTGAATGCCCTGCTACGCAGGGTGCGTGATTTTGCCCAGGTCAAGGGAAACGGAAGAATTGACCTCAAGATCACGCGCTATTCCCTGGAAGCCTTAAACATCGATAAATACGGACTTGACGATATGGACAACCGCATTCTGGTGACCATCATTGACAAATTCAGGGGTGGACCGGTGGGAATATCCACCATTTCCACGGCTGTGGGAGAAGATGCCGGAACCATTGAGGAGGTGTATGAACCTTACCTGATCAAGGAGGGTTTTTTAAAGCGCACTCCCCGCGGCAGGGAAGTTACAGAACTGGCTTATAAACATTTGGGGCGTTTACGGTATGGCGACACCCCCACCCTCTTCTGAACAGTCAGGGGCAATTTCAAACATTTTGGGCCACAGCTTTCCGGTGACCAGCAGGTTTCCCGAAGGGAGCACGGCAATGCCGTTGAGCACGTCAATACGTTCCGGCTGAGACTGGCTCATGACACTCAGAATACCCTTCAGGTCGAGTAACGAAAGGACTTTTCCCGTTGCAGCATCTATCCTTAACAACATGTCAATACCCCACACATTGGCCCAGATTTGTCCATGGTCATATTCCAGTTCATTCAGGTTACTGAAGACCTTTTGGTGATCAACGACCTGCACTTTTTTGACCACCTTAAAGGAGACGGGGTCCAACCAGGTGAGGTTTTCCGTTCCATCACTCATAATCAGGTATTGTCCGTCATTGGTGAGTCCCCACCCTTCCTGCGAAGAGAAAGAAAAACTGTCAATGACGGCAAAATCTGACAGGTCGTACACAAAACCCTTCTGATGCCTGTAGGTCAGCTGATAAATCTTTCCGTTGAGAATGGTGATGCCCTCTCCGAAGTAGAGGTCGTCCAATGGAACCGATTTTAATATTTTACCTGTGGGCAGCTGGCTTTTGTAAATGGCTGACTTTCCGTTTTCGCCTGTTCCTTCGTAGAGGAAACCATCATGGAATTCGAGACCCTGGGTAAAATGTGCGGTGCTGTGGGGATATTCCCTGATCAACCGGTAGGTGCAGGCCGTGGGAGCCTTATCGGAGAGTACGGTGAAATTACGGATCAGGGTGGCGTTACGTCCATCCTTTTTTTCGGCATATACCTTCACGGTGTTGACCCCTGTCACTTCGGCAGCAACAACGTCATGGATAATTTCGGGCTGGTCTCCGGAAACCAGAAGCTGGTTGTTCAGAAAAACCTCTATTTTAGCCAGTTCACCCTCTTTTACCTTGGTTTTGATTTTCAGAGATATGGGATCTCCCGCACGGTAAGTCTTACCTGCCGGAAGGATTTCCAGGGTGATGACCGGCCGGGATGGTTTCCGGGGGGTGCCCGAACAGGAACAAATCAGCGCCAGTGAAAAGAGCAGGAGCACCACCTGATGCGAGAAATTACGAATATGTTGCATGCTGTTGATGTTTTTACAAAAGTAAGCAGATCTCCCCTGAAAACGATGGAAGTGATTTAAATTGAATTCTATCTTTGCTTAAAAATATCAAATTTTGAATCCTTTCCGAAAATTATTGGGAGATACGGCGATTTACGGGGTGAGCAGCATCATGGGGCGTTTTCTCAACTGGTGGCTGCTGCCATACCACACCGGCATATTCCCTCCGGCCGAGTATGGGGTGGTCAGCAACCTGTATGGATATGTGGCTTTTGCCATGATATTGCTCACTTATGGTATGGAAACCGGTTATTTCCGGTTTGCCTCGAAGAGTGAAGAGAAGGAAAAAGTCTTTTCTACGTCGGTTATTTCCCTGTTTTCCACCACATTTCTCTTTTTGGTGGTCATGTTTTTTTTCAGGGGTCAAATCGCCTCGGCCATGCAATACGGGGATCATCCCGAGTTTGTATGGTGGCTGGCGCTCACGGTAGGTCTCGATGCGGTGACGGCCATTCCCTTTGCACAGCTCCGCCTCCAGGGGCGCCCGGTGAAATTTGCCGTCGTCAAACTGGTCAACATCGGACTGAACATCGGTTTTAACCTCTTTTTTCTCACCCTCTGTCCGCAGATCATCGAAAATCACCCCGATGGATTGGTCAGCCGTTTTTATGATCCGGCCATTGGGGTGGGCTATGTCTTCATCGCCAACATGCTGGCCTCCCTTTCCACCCTTCTGTTGCTCCTTCCGGAAATCCTCGCCGTCAGGCTCTCCTTTGACAGGGTTCTCTTCCGCCGTATGATGGGTTACTCCTTTCCCATTCTGGTCATCGGACTGGCAGGAATGGTGAACCAGAACATAGACAAGATACTGATTCCCTTTTTGATTCCCGCGGAAAAGGATCCCATGTTCCAGTTGGGTATATACGGGGCCAACTACAAATTAGGGGTGCTCATGAACATGTTCATCCAGGCTTTCCGCTATGCCTTCGAACCTTTCTTTTTTGCCCGCAGTTCCGCAGAATCAAAGGAAGACCCGGTCATTTATGCCACGGTGATGAAATATTTTGTCGTTTTCGGACTGCTTATTTTTCTGGGGATGACGCTATACATCGACATCGTCAAGCTGCTTATCCCTGCCGAATATCATCAGGGACTCCCCGTGGTTCCCCTGGTGCTGATGGCCGACCTCTTCTTCGGTGTTTTCTTCAGCGCCTCCATCTGGTATAAACTGAAGGACCGCACCTGGTACGGCGCTTACATCGCCCTGATCGGCGCCGTCATCACCGTCATCCTCAACTTCCTGCTCATTCCTGTCATGGGATACATGGGGTCGGCCATCACGGTGTTCATCTGTTTCTTTATCATGATGATTATCAATTATTTCTGGGGACAGAAGTATTATCCCATCCCGTATGACCTCAAACGAATTGGGATATACTTCCTGGCGGCCGTCCTTCTCTTTTTGCTTTCCCTGCTCACCAAAGGCCTCTCCCCCTGGATTAAATTCCCCGCCAACAGCATAATGATCCTCCTTTTCCTCACTCTCGTCCTCCGTCTCGAAGTCAGGGAATTGTCATCAATATTATTTAAGAATAAAGGATAAAGAAGTAAAATATATTAAATTTGTTGTTTTCAACGGAGGGTTTCCGTGGGAAGGTAATTTTAAGTATTTATCATGAAGGGACCTGTCATTGCAATGGCCAGTGATCATGCCGGATACAGCCGGAAGCAGGCGGTGATGGCCTATTTCAGGGAAGCGGGGATTTCCTATGCTGACCTGGGGTGTTACTCTGAAGAGAGCTGTGATTATCCGGAATTCGCCCATGCCATTGCCAGGGCGGTGAGTGCCGGGGAGTATTCTCTGGGGATTACGTTTTGCGGCACGGGACAGGGGATCAGCATCACAGCCAACAAGCACCAGAAGATCAGGTCGGCGCTGTGCTGGAATCCTGACATTGCCCGTTTATCGCGGGAACATAACGATGCCAACATTTGCGCTATCCCGGGGCGGTTTGTTACCGACGGGGAGGCCATAGCCATCGTCGAGGCATTTTTGAGTGCCCGTTTTGAAGGAGGCAGGCATCAGCGAAGAATTGAGAAGATCCCGGTCTGCTGCAACGAAGAAAGGGATTAGGGTGCAGGAAGGGATTGAATTACACAGGAAGACCGCGGTTTGACCACCCGCACATTCAGTGCCCGATGGAAATTTTAAATAACTGATATATGTTATCAAATACCTGTAAGTACGCATTACGAGCCCTTATCTACATGGCGAAATATTCTCACGACGACACGCGGATAGGGATTAAGAAGATTTCCGCCGATCTGAGTCTCTCCTCCCCTTTTCTGGGGAAGATCCTGCAGAACCTGGTCAAGCAGAAGCTGCTGGTGTCGACCAAGGGACCCAACGGAGGTTTCAGTCTGTCGCGGGCTCCCGAGGATATCTCCCTCTGGGATATTGTGGTCAATGTCGACGGAGAGGAGTATTTCACCAATTGCCTGATCGGGTTACGCCCCTGCAAGGCCCATGATCCTTCCAAACCTTTCTGTCCCGTCCATTTCAAATATGAGGAACTCCGCAAGGTGACGGGTGATTTTTACCGGGAGACCTCTCTGAAGATGATTGCCGACGATATCGACAAATTCGAGGATCTGGTGAGGTTATAGTGGCCGGTTTATACCTTCATATTCCCTTTTGCCGGAAGAGGTGCCACTACTGTGATTTTTACAAGACCACAGAGGTGCGGCAGAAGCCTCTTTTTCTGGAGATGGTGGTCAGGGAGGCGGAACTGCAGGCGGGATATCTCGGTGAAGAGTCGTTGGAGACGCTTTATTTCGGCGGGGGAACGCCCAGTGTGCTCACCCCGGGGGAAGTGCGGTTCCTGATGGAAAAAGCCGCTGTTTTCTTTTCCGTAGAGAAAGAGGCGGAGGTCACCATGGAGGTGAATCCCGATGATATGACGCCCGGGAAGGCGGCTCTTTACCGTGCTGCGGGGGTGAACCGGCTGAGTATAGGGATCCAGTCGTTTCACGATCACCTTCTGAAGGCCATGAACCGCCGCCATGATGCCCGCCAGTCGCGGGAAGCCGTGACCCGGGCCGCAGAAGAGGGATTTGACCAGATCAGCATTGACCTGATCTTCGGACTTCCTCGGATGACGCTCCGTGAATGGGAGGAGAGCCTCGACCAGGCCCTGGCGCTTCCCGTGAACCACATCTCGGCCTATCATCTCACCTATCATGAAGGAACCCCCTTTTATGCCCGCCTGCTCAGGGGAACCCTCACCGAAGCCGCCGAGGAGGAGAGTCTGGAACAGTTCTCCCTGTTGATGGAAAAAACCAGGGCTGCGGGGTTCGAACAGTACGAAATTTCCAATTTTGCGCGTGACGGCGCTTATTCGCGGCATAACAGCGCTTATTGGTCGGGCCGTAAATACCTGGGACTGGGGCCTTCCGCCCACTCCTACAATGGGGTGTCACGGCAGTGGAACCGGGCGAACCTTTCCCATTACCTGCGTGCCCTGGAAAAGGGAACTATTCCGTCAGAAATGGAGATGCTCACCCCTGCCGACCGGCTTAATGACTATCTGATTACCCGTTTGCGCACCCGGTGGGGCATTTCCCGGACGATCATCGCCCGGGATTTCGGGGAAGCCCCGGCGGCGGCGGTCATGGAAGCCGCCCTCCCCTTTCTGAAAGAGGGCACCCTGGTCAGCGATGGGGATACCGTGCGCCTCTCCCCTGCCGGCATCATGGTCTCCGACCGTATCCTGCTGGCCCTGATCAGGGAGAAAATCTCCTGACCCTCCCCCATCTCAGTACTGCTGCCGCTTAAAACCTGCTCCGGCCAGGGACCACTACGGAAGTTTCCTGAGGTGTGGACAGGCGACATGATGGGCAGGTCACAGGGTGGACGGGCAGAGAGGAAGGAGAATAACGCGGCCGGGGAGTTCTGTGTGACCGGAATTTCTCATGATGGTGCGCTTCTTTATTGACGGAGGATGTAAATTCCTTCCGTGGAGCCCAGCCAGAGACCGTTAGAGCGGTCAACGGCCATGGAACGGATATAGAGGGCGGGGAAGCCCGCCGGGGGCTCCAGCCAGTTCTCACCGTCATAGACCATCAGGTTGTGCAGGTCATCCCTTGAGAAGGCAGAGACCCACAGATAATCACGGAGGTCGGCTTTCACGCAGATCGGGACGTATTCGAAGCGGTGATAATCGGGAAGCATACTGGTGACCGAATCGTTGCGGTAGCGGTATACCTTGTTGGTCATATATGAAGAAGAGGAGAGTCCCACGTCGTCGATGACATAGAGGGTTCCATGGCTGCTGACATCCATGTCCATGAGGAAATACCCCTCTACGGGGAGGAGATTCCAGGAGGTGGCGTCTATTTCCACCACTTTTTGCTTGCCGACGTAACCTCCTGTGGCGACATAGGTTTTTGAGCCGCTGCAGGCGATGTCCTTGATGAGGTTATCGGGGAGAATGGAGTTTTCGGGGGTGAAAATGGTGAGCGAGGAGCCCACGAGGCAGCAGAGGCCCCCGAGTTGATGGGCGGAACTCGAAAACCACACCCTTCCCTCCTTGTCGCAGGCCACATTCATAATCACATCACGGGGAAGGCCATGGCTTTTCGTGGTGTAGTAGGTGACCCCCTCTTCTCCCACGCAGGCCAGTCCCGAAGCCACGGTGCCAGCCCACAGGGTTTGTCCGGCCGCATTCCAGGCGATATCGAGGATGGCGGAGGTCAGCGTCACCGTGCGTTCCGTGCCGTTGCGCACCCATACCACCTTGTCGCCCGAGGAATACCCGTAGTTCTGGTCATCGACGGCATAAAGCGCCGTGATGGGAACGCCGGGGACCAGATGGTCGCTGATGTCAAAGCGTACTTCCTCGCGATACAGGAAGACATCGTCGACAGGTCCGGTTTTACATCCGGCCAGAAAAAGGGGGAGAACCGCCAGTAACGATAAAACCTTTATCTGTTTTAGCATGGTAGTTTTTTTGTTAATACATTAAAAAAGAAGGTTTTAGTTTTTCCTCCCCTGGTTTCTCCTATCGGGAAGAGCCGGGTGGTGCTTCTCCTTCTCCTTCAGGACAGGTGATCAAGGATGCTGCTGTTTTCGTATATAGTAAGACCCTTTTTTCACGGCATTGTTGCGTGGGGGTTCTTTTTTTTTAAGGTTTCCGGTCAGAATACCTTTTCGCCGCTGATCCGGGTTTCGAGGATCGTGGCGTTGAGCACCTCTTCGGGGGAGGCTTTCATGAGGTCGGTGTCGAGGACCACGAAGTCGGCCCATTTTCCGGCTTCGAGGCTTCCCTTTTCCTTTTCTTCGAACGAGGCTTTGGCGGCCCAGATGGTCATGGAGCGCAGGGTTTCCTCGCGTGACAGGCTGTTTTCAGGCTGGAAGCCGCCGGCGGGATTTCCGTCGTGGCCGGTGCGGAAGTGGGCTGCATAGAAGGTATGGACCGGGTCAACCCTTTCAATGGGGAAGTCGGTGCCGTTGGGGATCCATCCGTTTTGGGCGAGCAGCTGCCGGTAGGCATAGGCGTCTTTCATCCTTGCGGGTCCCAGGCGTTCCGTGGCCCAGCTCATATCACTGGTGGCGTGGGTGGCCTGTACCGAGGGAACGATGGAATAGCGGGCAAAGAGTTCAAAGTCGGCGGGGTCGACCACCTGGGCATGTTCGATGCGCCAGCGGCGGTCGTTCTTACCCCCGAGGAAGCGGCCATAGGTATGGAGCATCAGCCGGTTGGCACTGTCGCCGATGGCATGGGTGGCCACCTGGTAGTTGTGTTCCAGGGCCTTGCGGCATATATCGTCATAGTACTCCTGGGTGGCGATCTGAAGGCCCCGGTTTCCGGGGTCGTCGGAATAGGGTTCCAGCATCAGGGCGCCCCGTGATCCCAGGGCCCCGTCGGCGTAAATCTTGATGGTATTCACCTGCAGCCGTGGGGTTTTATAAATTCCGGAGGCCAGGAAATGGGCGAAATTCTCCTGGTCGGGATTGATCATGGCATTGATGCGCATTTTGAGGCTTCCCTGGTGGTGGAGGGAGTCCATGAGGAGGATGACCTCTTTGGAGACCCCGCAGTCGGCGACCGAGGTGAGGCCCGCGCGGAAGCAGTTTTCCTGGGCTGCCAGCAGGGCCCGGGTCATGATATCACGGTCGGGTGGGGGGATGACGGCGGTCACCGGGGCTTCCGCGTTGTCGATGAGAACCCCCGTAGGCTCGCCGTTGCGGAGGAGGACCTCCCCGCCGTCGACCCGGGTGGAGGCTGTGATGCCCGCCAGTTCCAGAGCCCGGGAGTTGCACCAGGCGGCATGGCCGTCGATGCGGACCAGATAAACCGCCACCCCGGGAAAGAGCCTGTCGAGTTCTTCCTTGTCGGGAAACTCCTGCACGGGCCAGTCATTCTGGTCCCAGCCCCTGCCCAGAAGCCACGATCCTCCCGTTTTTTCATGGTGCTCCTTCAGCCGGGCGTAGATTTCTTCAGGTGAGCGGGTGCCTGAAAGGTCGGCATACTGCATGAGGTTCATCCCGTAACCGTAAAAATGGGCATGGGCGTCGATGAAACCGGGATAGACGAATTTTCCCTCCAGGTTGAGGGTTTCGGGGGCTTCGAAACGGGAGGTGATCTCCTTCGCCGTGCCCGTGGCCACAATTTTCCCGTCGGCCACGGCAAAACTCCCGGTAACCGAAAAGAGGGAATCGACCGTATAGACTGTGGCATGGAGAACCACCAGGTCGGCCTTTTCTTTGGAACATCCTGTGATCATACTGATTATCAGTAGTAAAAAAGTGAATTTTCGCATTGATGCAGGGTTATGGGGTGGGTTCAGACGGGTTTTCCCGCGTTCAGCAGGGGGGAGAAATCTTTGGTGGCCGGCCACTCCTCTGCCGGTTCCCCCTTCCTGAAAATGCGGGCCTTCCGGGAGCCGGTCATGGTGAGGCGGTCTCCTTCGCTGATGAGCATGGTCCCTTCGCGGAGGCCGACCACGGTCACTTCAGGGTTGACTTCCAGGAATTCGAGGATGCGTTGTTCGCGGGTTTCCCCGGCATGGCCGTCGGGATTGGCATCGAGATAGTGGGGGTTGATCTGGAAGGGGACCAGGTTGAGGGTGTCGAAACCCAGGGGGTCCACGATGGGCATGTCGTTGGTGGTGCGCAGGGTGGGGCAGGCCACGTTGGCGCCGGCGCTCCACCCGATAAAGGGAGTTCCTCGCAGTACCTTCTCCCTGATGGGGTCCATGAGCCCCTGTTCATGCATCATCCTGACCAGCTGCCAGGT
>CAYWUJ010000068.1:0-9103 GCA_964461455.1 uncultured Prolixibacteraceae bacterium
GCTGCCTCAAAGCCATGAAAACAATTAAACAATGTTCAGAAAACAGAAAACTAGAAACAATTTATATTGTCATAATATCCTTTTCCTTAGCAGCGACTAAGGTATCAATTTTTTTTACAAAATCATCAGTAAATCTCTGCACAATTTGTTCGGCATCTTTTTCCATATCCTCAGGTAACCCTGTTTTCAGGAGTTTCTTGAGGCTTTCGTTGCTGTCCTTTCTGTGTGTTCTGATACTGACACGGGCAATTTCCCCCTCCTTGTTGGCCTGTTTTACCAGGTTTTTGCGCCGTTCTTCGGTCAGCGGCGGAATATTGACACGGATGACTTCCCCGTTGTTGTCGGGATTAAATCCCAAATTGGCCGCCATAATGGCCTTCTCAATGACAGGGATCATTTTCTTCTCCCAAGGCTGAATGGCGATGGTTCGCGGATCAGGGGTGCTGATGTTGGAGACCTGGCTCAGGGGAACCAGACTGCCGTAATAATCAACAGTAACGGCGTCGACCATAGCAGGATTGGATTTCCCGGCACGGATATGCAGCAACTCCTTCTCAAGATGCTGGATGGTCAGGTCCATCTTTTCCTTGCAGATATCCAATACGAACTGTGCTTCTTCGTGCATTACCAAGTTTAGTTTCTACTGTTAAGAGTGATTACAAATATATAAAAAAAATGAAATAATAAAAATCCAGGCAAAAAAGTGAGCACTTGTCAGACATGAACCAGGGTGCCTACCTGTTCACCGTTGATCAGCCGCAGGAGGTTCCCCTTTTTGTCCATGTTAAAGACGATGACCGGAAGGTGGTTTTCCATGCAGAAAGTGGTGGCTGTCAGGTCCATCACCTTCAGTCCCAGCCGGTAAACCTCTCCGAAGGTGAGTGAGTCATACCTGACGGCACCGGGTATTTTTTCAGGATCGGCATTATAGACGCCGTCGACGCGGGTTCCTTTCAGCAGTACCTCGGCTTCGATCTCGGTTCCCCTGAGGGCGCTGGCCGTGTCGGTGGTAAAGTAAGGATTCCCGGTTCCCCCGGCAATAATGGCGACCTCTCCCCTCGCCAGGGCTTCCAAAGCCTTTTCTTTGGCATAGTACTCGCCGGCGGGTTCCATCCTGATAGAGGTAAAGACCCGTGCCGGGCAGCCGGCCGTGATAAGGGCCGATTGCAGGGCCAGACTGTTGATCACCGTAGCCAGCATGCCCATCTGGTCCCCCTTCACCCGGTCAAACCCCTTCGAGGCCCCGCTCAGTCCACGGAAAATATTCCCGCCACCAATCACGATGCCCGTTTGCACACCCGAAGCCACCACCTGGCTGATCTCCTCAGCATAATCCCGCAGCTTCCCGGCATCAATTCCGTAAGATTGCGCCCCCGCAAGCGACTCCCCGCTCAGCTTCAGCAATATCCTTTTGTATCTGATCATAGTCTCTTTTCTGTAATGAACATTTCCGGCTCTTCCGAACCATGTTCCTTTCAGGGGTGAAAATAAAAAAAGGTTTCCTGAATCAGGAAACCTTTTGCATATTTTTCAACCCTGTTGATCAGGCATCGAGGGCGAATCTTTCAAAAGCGGTCACTGTGAGGCTCTTGTCGTGTTGATCGAGGTACTGTTTCACCGAAATCTTGCCGTCTTTCACAAAGCTCTGCTCTAAAAGAGCCGACTCCTGGAACCATTTCTGAAGTGCTCCCTGGGCAATTTTGTCAAGCATGGCTTCGGGTTTTCCTTCGAGGCGGAATTTCTCCTTGGCGATTTCCAGCTCTTTGGCGATCACATCCTGCGAAATGACCTCACGGCTGACAGCCACGGGATTCATGGCAGCCACCTGCATGGCCACATCTTTACCCACCTGGGCGTCCACACCGGCGTTGCTGAAACCAACGATGGTCGCCAGTTTGTTCCCGGGGTGAATATAAGGAACCACACTTTCGGCTTTCACCTTTCCGTAGAAAGAGAGGTCCAGTTTCTCCCCAATGATGCCGACCTGCTCGGTCACCTGGTCCCCAATGGAACGGCCGTCAAGGACGATACTCTTCAGCTCCTCAAGGGTGGCGGGCTGCTGTGCCAGGGCGGCATCAAGGATCTGACTGGTGAAGGCGATGAATTTTTCATTCTTGGCCACGAAATCAGTCTCGCAATTCAGAACCACAATGGCCCCGAATTTGCCGTCTGCGCTCACCCGGGACAGAACGCATCCTTCGGTGGCGTCACGGTCGGCACGCTTGCTGGCCACCAGTTTTCCACGTTCACGGATAATCTCCACGGCACGGTCAAAATTCCCGTCGGCCTCAACCAGCGCATTCTTGCAATCCATCATTCCGGCGCCGGTGGCATGACGCAGTTTTACCACATCTGCTGTTGTTACTGACATATCAAGTGCTGTTATTTAATGTTTTTAATCCTTTAAAATAAAACTCCGGAAAGAAATTATTTCTCTTCCACTTCCTCGTCAAGGTCGGTATCGATCTCTTCTTCCTCTTCGGTCTCTTCATCCTGGCCGATTTCCATATCTTCCGCGATCTCTTCCATCTCTTCCGGAACATCGGTCTCGACCTCATCTTCTATCACTTCCGCCTTAACCACGGTTTTGCGGGTACGACGGGCACGACGGGGCATTTCGTCCTCTTCTCCCTCGTTGTCGCTATCCACATCGTCTTTGTCGCGCTCTACACGGCGCTCCTGAAGACCTTCACGGATAGCATCGACCATCAGGCCGGTGATCAGCTGAATCGACTGGGAGGCATCATCATTGGCGGGGATGACAAAATCGATCCCGTTGGGATCAGAGTTGGTATCCACAATTCCGAAAACGGGGATTCCCAGGCGCTGGGCTTCCTTAACGGCGATTTTTTCCTTCATCACGTCAATGACGAAGAGGGCTGAAGGCAGGCGGGTCAAATCGATGATACTTCCGAGGACTTTCTCCAGTTTGGCACGCTGACGGGTGATCTGCAGCTTTTCACGTTTCGAAAGTTTCTCCCAGCTGGTATCCTTGGTCAACTTGTCGATCGATACCATTTTCTTGACGGCCTTGCGGATGGTGGGGAAATTGGTGAGCATCCCCCCGGGCCAGCGCTCCGTCACATAAGGCATTTTCACGGTGGAGACCAGTTCTGACACGATATCCTTGGCCTGTTTCTTCGTGGCCACGAATAAAACCTTACGCCCCGAACGGGCAATCTGCTTGATGGCAGCGGCGGCTTCGTCAATCTTGACGACCGTTTTCTGAAGGTCGATGATGTGGATCCCGTTCTTCTCCATGAAGATGTAAGGCTGCATGTTCGGGTTCCATTTCCTTTTCAGGTGGCCGAAATGCGATCCGGCATCGAGTAACTGCTGAAAATCTGTTCTTGGCATCTGTTTACTTTTTTTGAAATCCTGCTTAAAAGCAACTCCTGAGTAGTCCCGCAACTGCGGAAGTCTCAACAGTTTTAGATCCCATTGAGTTATTAATTAAGATATAAAAAATTCTAACGTTTCGAGAACTGGAATCTCTTGCGGGCTTTGGGTTGTCCCGGCTTTTTACGCTCCACCTCACGGCCGTCCCTGGTCAGGAATCCTGCCAGCTTCAGCTTGGGACGATTCTCGGGATCGACTTTGATCAATGCACGGGAAATACCCAAACGAAGCGCTTCTGCCTGTCCGGAAAACCCACCACCGTCGAGGTTCACCTTCACGTCGAAATTCTCGCGCACTCCCAGAAGGTTCAGCGGCTGGAGAACCACAAACTGCAGAATTTCGGTCGAGAAATATTCTTTCAGTTCACGATTGTTGATGGTAACGTTACCTTTCCCTGGCATCAGGTAAACACGGGCAACAGCCGATTTACGGCGACCAATTGTATTAATTACTTCCATGATGCTTATTTAATGGTATTTAAATCGATTAATCTGGGCTGCTGGGCCTGGTATTTATGGTCGGGACCGATGACGACTTTCAGGTTCCGGAAAAGATCCCGTCCCAGCCGGTTTTTCGGAAGCATCCCCTTGATGGCATGTTCCACCAGCCTTTCGGGAAATTTCACAAGAATCTCAACAGGAGTACGCCTGTACTGTCCTCCCGGATATCCCGAATGACGTACATACTCCTTATCGGTCATCTTCTTCCCGGTAAGTACCACTTTCTCAGCATTGATAACAATCACATTATCCCCGCAATCGACATGAGGCGTGTAATTCGTTTTGTGCTTGCCACGCAGTATGCGTGCCGCAGTGCTGGCCAACCTGCCCAGCACCTGTCCGGTAGCGTCGATCACTACCCACTCCTTGTTCACTGTCGCTTTGTTGGCCGAAACAGTCTTATAACTAAGTGTATCCACTTGTAAATTATTAGTTTTTACATTCAACAATGACACTGCTCAACCCTCCAGCAGCTGCTGTCACCTATGGCATCCGGACAGCTTTGCGTACTGTTAAGAAAATCAGTATCTTATACAAACCTCAGTATGATAATAATCGGACTGCAAAAGTATTTTCTTTTTTCAGAAATGCAAAACATTCATTCTCAAAAAAAAATGATTTTACCGGGGAAGGCTCCTTTTTACCCTGACCCCCCTCCGGCAAAGGGAAAAATCCCGCTCAAACCGGTAATTTTGTTTACTTTTACACCGCATACTCGCCGAATTGATAACACGATGGGAAAAAGCAAGCCTAAAAAACTGAAGGAAAGGATATTCACCTCCTATCTCACCTCCATGGTCAGTATTACCCTGGTGCTCTTTTTACTGGGATTACTGATATTGATTCTCTTTAATGCCGGTCGCCTCTCTGAATACGTGCGTGAAAAAATCGGCTTCACCCTGGTTCTTCACGACGACCTTCAGCCTCAGGAAATTGACCGCCTCCAGAAAAGCCTCACCACGGAACCCTGGGTCAAATCACTCCGTTTCATCGATAAGGAGAGTGCTGCCAAAGAACTGGAAACCGAACTGGGTGAAGATTTTACGGGATTCCTGGGGTTTAATCCCCTCTTTTCATCGATCGAAGTCAGGCTTTTTGCCCCCTATACCCACAGCGACAGTCTGGCCCTCATCGAAAAAGACCTGGTGCAGCTCCCTCAGGTAAAAGAGGTCTTTTACCAGCGCAGCCTGGTCTCAGTCATCAACGACAATGTCAGAAAAATCACTATCTTCCTGCTCATCTTCAGCGCTCTGATGTTCTTTATCTTCAGTGTTCTGATCAACAATACCATCAGGATTTCGGTCTATTCCCAGCGGTTCATCATCAATAACATGATGCTGGTTGGGGCCACCCGGAGTTTCGTCAGGCGTCCCTTTGTGCGCAAAAGCATCCTTTACGGCATCTACGGGGCCCTTCTTTCCTGCCTCCTCCTGGGAGCAGTGATCTTCACCTATAAAAAAGAACTCAGCGGCGTGATCGACTATACCGATTTCCTCCTGCTGGGATCGGTATTCCTGATCGTGCTGATCATGGGTATCCTCCTCTCCTCGGTGTCTACACATGTCGCCGTCAACCGCTTCCTGAAAATGAAGTTTGACGAAATGTTCTATTAGGAGAAAAAACCTATCTTTGTCCCTTTAATCCCGACCATTTATGGATAAGAAAGAGAGTGAGATGAAAGAGCATCCCGAATTTCCCCTGGGAAAGGAGAATTATAAACTCATAGCCGTGGGTTTTCTGATCATCATCGTTGGGTTTATCCTGATGGCCGGCGGCGGCAGTGATGACCCCAACCAGTTCAACCCCGAAATTTTCAGCTTCCGAAGGATTACCCTGGCTCCCCTGGTTCTGCTTTTCGGCTTCATCTTCGAGATCTGGGCCATCATGAAGAAGACCAGGTAAACCTCCTTCACCCCCACTTCCATGACCGGAATAGAAGCACTTCTGCTCGGCACCCTCCAGGGGTTGACCGAGTTTTTACCTGTTAGTTCCAGCGGACACCTGGAACTGGGAAACCATATCCTGCACACACCCCCCGGAGAGAACCTTCCCTTTGCCCTCACGGTCCATGCAGCCACCGTTCTGAGCACCATCGTGGTTTTCAGAAAAGACATCGCCAGACTGATGACAAAAGGGCTGCAATTTAAAAAGAACCAGGAGAGTTCCTATATCGGCAAGTTGCTGTTGTCAGCGGTCCCCGTGGCCTTAGTGGGGCTCTTTTTCAAGGATCAGGTAGAGGCCCTCTTCACCGGGAACCTTATTTTGGTGGGTTGTTCCCTGCTGGTCACGGCGGCGCTGCTGGCCTTCGCCCATTTCAGGAAGGAGCAGAAAGGGGCGGAAGTCTCCTGGTGGCACAGCCTGATCATCGGCATTGCCCAGGCCATTGCCGTTTTACCGGGAATTTCCCGCAGCGGGGCGACCATCGCCACCGGACTGATCCTGGGGAATGACCGCAAAGAGGTGGCCCGCTTCTCCTTTCTCATGGTCCTTCTCCCCATTCTGGGGGCCAACTTACTCGACATCATCGGCAACGAGGAGCTCTCAGCCGGCGTGGACAGTGCATGGCCCCTGGTCATCGGCTTCATCTCGGCGTTTATAGTCGGACTGCTGGCCTGCAGTTGGATGATTAAAATCGTCAGCAGGGGCAAACTGATTTATTTCGCTCTCTATTGTCTTCTGATAGGGCTAATTGCTATCTTTGCAGCCTGAAAATCAGGATGCGGGTAAAACGCCGTAATCCCCGGTAATGACATTTTCTGACGGAGTGCACGATTTCATAGAAGGAGAAATATTATTGTTTGATAAACCTTACGGGTGGACCTCTTTTGACCTGGTGAGCAAGGTCCGGAATTTTCTGTCCAGGGAACTCAGGGTCAAAAGGTTGAAGGTGGGCCATGCAGGAACGCTCGACCCCCTGGCCACGGGAGTGATGGTTTTATGCACCGGGAAGGCAACCCGCCAGGTTGAACAACTCCAGGCACTTGATAAAGAGTATGTCGCCACCCTGAAACTGGGAGCCACAACACCCTCATTCGACATGGAAACAGCCGAAGACCTCCGGTTTCCTGCCGGCCACATCACCAGGGAACTCCTCGAAGAGTCCCTCCGCCGCTTTACCGGAACCATTCTCCAGGTGCCACCCGTTTTCTCAGCCGTGAAAATCGACGGCAAAAGGGCCTACAAACATGCCAGGGCAGGCACCGATCCGGGATTGAAACCCCGGAGTGTGGAAATTACCAGTCTGGAGCTTCTTGACTTCAGCATGCCCCTGGTCACCCTGAAGATCACCTGCAGCAAGGGCACCTATATCAGAGCCCTGGCACGCGACATAGGCGAAGATTTACACTCAGGAGCATATTTAACCGCTCTCAGGCGTACCCGCAGCGGCGATTTTTACGTAGAAGAGGCATTTACCTTTGAAAAATTCAGGGAATCTTTTCCCTCCATGACCTGAATAACAAGTATTAAGCAGTAATAAGCAGTTGATATGGCAGAGATGAAATTATCGAAATTCAAGTACCGGCTACCCGATGAGCAGATCGCCCTTCACCCCTCGGAAAACAGGGACGAGTCCAAACTGATGGTGCTTGACAAAAAGAAAGGTTCCATAGAGCACCTCCTCTTCAAGGACGTGCTCAACTATTTCGATGACAATGACGTACTGGTTTTTAACGATACCAAGGTCTTTCCTGCCCGTCTCTATGGTAACAAAGAAAAAACGGGAGCCGAAATCGAGGTCTTTCTCCTCAGGGAGCTGAACCGTGAACAGCGCCTCTGGGATGTGCTCGTTGATCCTGCCCGGAAAATCAGGATCGGGAATAAGCTCTACTTCGGCGAAGACGACCTTCTGGTGGCCGAGGTGATCGACAACACCACCTCCCGTGGCCGCACCCTTCGTTTCCTTTTCGACGGCAATTATGACGAATTCAAGAAAACCCTGTACAGCCTTGGAGAAACACCCCTGCCACGCTTTATCAACCGGCCGGTGACCCCCGAGGACAAGGATCGTTATCAAACGATCTTCGCCCGCAACGAAGGCGCGGTGGCCGCTCCCACTGCCGGCCTCCATTTCAGCAGGGAACTGATGAAACGTATGGAAATAAAGGGCGTGAAATTCTCTTACATCACCCTTCATGCAGGCCTGGGAAACTTCAGGAGTGTCGATGTCGAAGATCTCACCAAACACAAAATGGATTCCGAACAGATCTGGATCTACGAGGAGGCCTGCAATATGATCAACACGGCCAAGATGAACCACCAGAATGTGTGTGCCGTGGGAACCACCGTTATGCGCACCATAGAAAGTTCGGTATCGACCGATGGCTTTCTGAAGCCCTTCGAAGGGTGGACCAACAAATTCATATTTCCGCCCTATGAATTCAGCGTCGCCAACCGCATGATCACCAACTTTCACCTGCCTCTCTCCACCCTGCTGATGATGGTTGCCGCCTTTGCCGGATACGACTTCCTGATGGAAGCCTACCATGTGGCCATGAAAAACGACTACCGTTTCGGAACCTATGGTGACGCCATGCTGATTATCTGACCCCACCGGCAATGAGCATAATAACCACCCCGGCGGCCGGGAAATGTCCGGTTTGCGGGTCCCCGGATTTGGGGGAGCAATTCCGCTGTGCCGACCATTTTGTGACAGGGGAGATTTTCCCCGTTTTACGATGTAATAACTGTGGCTTCAGGATAACGGGGTTTCCACCTCCTGAAGAGGAAATGGAACGCTACTACCAGTCGGAAGAGTATATCTCCCATAGCGATACCTCGCGGGGTTTGGTCAGCAGGGCTTATCACCTGGTCCGGAATTTTATGGTCTCCCGCAAAGCGGCCGTGGTACGTAAAACCGCCGGCATCAGCAGCGGATCACTCCTTGACATTGGGGCAGGCACCGGTTTCTTTCTCCATTATATGCAGAAAAAAGGTTGGCAGGTAACCGGAACCGAGGTCAACGAAGCGGCACGCGCACTGGCCTCAGCAGAACGGGGATTATCGCTCCTGCCCGCCGGGGATCTCTTTTCCCTGCCCCCGCGCTCTTTCGACGTCATCACCCTGTGGCACGTCATGGAACACCTCCACGACCCCGGAAAATTCTGGCATGAGTTCACCCGGCTCCTCAGGCCCGGGGGAACCCTGATCATCGCCCTCCCCAATCCCGGATCCTGGGATGCCACGCACTACCGCGAATTCTGGGC
>CAYWUJ010000069.1:0-8985 GCA_964461455.1 uncultured Prolixibacteraceae bacterium
CTACTACGGACAGAAATAAGCCGGTAATCGGTGACCTGCGGTCCGGTAATCGGTGATCGGTGCTTCGCCGTTAATCGGTAACCGGTGCATGCACACCCAGTGACAGGACTGATTACTGATTACTGACTTACCGATTTCCGATTACTGATTAATCTATAGTTTCGAACCGGTAGACCGTGGTTTGCATATACTTCTCCCCGGCTTGCAGCACGATGGGCGGAAAGGAGGGGTGGTTGACGGAGTCGGGGTAATGCTGGGTTTCCAGGGCCACTCCCGAGTATCTTCCGAATTTTTTCTCCCCATTGATTTCCAGTTCGGGGATCCAGTATCCTGTGTAGAGTTGTATTCCCGGCTGGGTGGTGAAGACCTCTACCTGGCGGCCACTGCTGTTTTCACGCAGGCATCCGGCATAGACCAGTTCGCCGTCTTCGTTGTCGAGTACGAAATTGAGGTCGTACCCTTCGGGGAGTTCTGCGAGATCGCGCCCCAGAGCCTTGAACTGCGTGAAGTCATAGGGGGTCTCATCGACCGGGAGAAGACGGCCCGTAGGTATCAGGTCCACAGCTTCGGTGATCTGGCTGGCGTTTAACGCCAGCTCATGGTCCAGAATTTTCTCCCGTCCGCCCGTCAGGTTGAAATAGGTGTGGTTGGTCAGATTGATCAGCGTGGTCTGGTCGGTAGTCCCGAAGTAGTCAATCGACAGCTCATTGTTGTTATTCAGGGTATACAAACAGCTCACGTTGAGGTTCCCGGGGTAGTTTTCTTCCATGTCGGGACTGAAATAGCTGAACAAAATGCCTACCTTTTCCTCTTCCACCATGGCTTCCCCGCGCCACATCCGCTTGTCGAAGCCGGTGATGCCTCCGTGGAGGTGGTTGGGACCGTTATTAAGGGCCAACTGGTATTCCTTCCCTTCGAGGGTGATTTTTCCTTTGCTGATGCGGTTGCCGACCCTGCCGATGATGCATCCGAAATAGGGATAGCCCGACAGATAGGCCCCGCTGAGGTAATCTTCGAGCCGGTCGAAACCGCACACGATATTTTCACGCTTTCCCGCCTTGTCGGGCGTGATGATGGAGGTGATGATCGCCCCGTAGTTGAGGATGTTCACTTCCACGCCATTGTCGTTTTCAAGAGTGTATTTGAAAACGGCCTGATTGTCTGATAACCTTCCAAAGAGTGATTTTGAGATTTTCATGGTTTATGTCGTTTTGGTTTTATTCCTGATACGTTGGTTGTTGCTCATTTGGTCTGAAAGAAAGCGCCAAAGTTAGGAAAAATTGAATATCAGGCGGGCAAAGCGAAGTGTGGAAAATATTTCTATTTTTGTTGCAACTGCAGAGAACCTTAATAATTATTAAACCAACAATAAGATATGATGACAATTTCAGAACTGAAGAATGAGTTTATCCGCAAGTATGGCGAAGGTGAGATGCACGGTTATTTTTCACCGGGGCGCGTCAACCTGATCGGTGAGCATACCGATTACAACGGGGGGTTTGTCTTCCCCTGCGCCCTGAGTTTTGGCGCCTACCTGCTGGTTCGCAAAACAAACCGTAAAACCGTGAAATTTGCCTCTCTGAATCTTCCTTTTGAGGCGGAAGTGAAACTTGAGGACCTCAACAAGAAGGTGGGGAAGGAGTGGGTCAACTATCCCATCGGGGTCTTTGCCCAATTTCTGAAGAAGGGAGTGGTTTTTGAACAGGGTGCCGATATTCTGGTCTATGGCGACGTCCCCAATGGGGCCGGACTTTCCTCGTCAGCGGCCCTGGAAATGGTCACGGCCATGGCGGTGAACGAAACCTGGGAAATAGGGCTGGAACGCCTTGAACTGGTGAAGATGAGCCAGAAGGCGGAACATGAATTCGCCGGTGTGATGTGCGGTATCATGGACCAGTTCGCCTCGGGAATGGGCAAAGCCGACCATGCCATCTTCCTCAACTGTGACACCCTCGATTACGACCTGGTCCCCGTCGAACTCGACGGCATCAAAATCGTCATCAGCAATACCAACAGTCCGCATAAACTCGACTCAGGCATGTATAACCTGCGCGTGTCGGAATGCCACGCCGCCGTCGATGCCATCAGCAAGTTCAGACCCATCAAGGTGCTGGCCGAAGTGAGCATGGAGGAGTTCAATGCCATGGAGAATAAAATTGAGGACCTCACGGCCCGCAAGCGCGCCCGCCATGTCATCAGCGAAATCGCCCGTACCGAACAGGCCGTGCAGGAACTGCGCGACGGGAATATCCCCAAATTCGGGGAACTCATGAACGGATCCCATGACTCGTTGCGCGACGACTATGAGGTGACAGGGCCCGAACTCGACACCATGGTCGAAGAAGCCCGCAAAATTGAGGGCGTCATCGGCTCCCGCATGACCGGAGGAGGATTCGGCGGATGTACCGTCAGCCTGGTGAAAGACGCGGCCATCGACCACTTCATCGACCAGGTGGGCAAAAACTACCAGGCACGCACAGGCCTTACCCCTGCCTTCTACGTGGCGGAAATCGGCGACGGCGCCAAAAGACTGTTCTGACCAGTAAGCACACAGAGGGGCTGAATGCCAATAGAATCGCAGAATGTTCATTGATGGGCAGAACCCCTTTGTAATGACGAAAATTCAATATTAAACCAAATAATAAAATTATTATGACTGAAAAAAAGAATTACACACTACCGATCATCATGATGATCCTGCTTTTCGGTATGATCTCATTTGTGACCAATCTGGCCGCACCGATGGGGGTCGTTTTGAAAGAGCAGTTCGGCGTTTCCAACTTCCTCGGTATGCTGGGGAATGCGGCGAATTTCATTGCGTATGCCGTGATGGGGATCCCCGGAGGGATACTCCTCACTAAATACGGTTACAAGAAAACCGCTTTGATCGCCATCGCCGTCGGTTTTCTGGGCATCTTCGTCCAGTATCTTTCGGGTTATGCCGGACAGTCGTCGGCATTTGCGGTGTACCTGCTGGGCGCCTTCATCGCCGGTTTTTCCATGTGTTTGCTGAACATCGTGGTGAATCCGATGCTGAACACCCTGGGTGGTGGCGGCAACAAGGGGAACCAGCTGATTCAGGTCGGAGGTTCTTTCAACTCGGTCATGGCCACTTTTACCCCTGCCTTCGTGGGGAT
Source organism: uncultured Prolixibacteraceae bacterium (assembly GCA_964461455.1). Lineage (GTDB taxonomy): Bacteria > Bacteroidota > Bacteroidia > Bacteroidales > Prolixibacteraceae > UBA1413. The sequence continues at coordinate 3,138 of CAYWUJ010000069.1, forward strand.
TCTGATCGGTGAAGCCGCCAAGGCCAACATCAGAGATGTATTCCCGATGATGTACCTGGCCATGGCTGTTTTTGCCATTGTGTTTTTCGTCCTCTGGAGGGTGAACATTCCCGAACCTCATGCTGAGGCTGCCACGGAACCCCTTAGCAAACTGATGCCGGGTGCTTTGAAATTCCGTCATTTCGTTCTGGGGGCGATCGCCATTTTCGTTTATGTGGGCGTGGAAGTGGGAACTCCCGGAATCATGAACCTGTGGCTCTCCGAGCTTCCGGAAGTCGGCAAGACGACCGCCGGTTTCGTGGCCGGTACCTACTGGCTGCTGATGCTGGTAGGCAGGCTTACCGGCGCTTCCATCGGAAGTAAAGTGTCGAGCAAGACCATGCTCAGCGTCACCTCTTTTGTTGGCCTGGTACTCATCGCCCTGGCCATGTTCCTGCCGGTGACCAAACTGGTCTCCCTGCCGGTTCTCATGAGTAGCCCTGCCGGTGCCCTCTCCTTCGGACTGGCCAAGGTGCCCATCAACGCCATGTTTATCGTCCTGGTAGGCCTCTGCACCTCCATCATGTGGGGCGGTATCTTCAACCTGGCCGTGGAAGGCCTCGGAAAATACCTGGCGGCAGCCTCCGGAATCTTTATGGTGCTGGTGTGCGGCGGCGGTATCCTTCCCGTCATCCAGGGTAAAGTGGCCGACCTGGCAGGTTTCATGCCCTCCTATTGGGTCATCTTCCTCGGACTGGCTTACCTGCTCTTCTATGCCCTGATAGGCAGCAAAAACGTGAACAAGGACATCCCCGTATAAGGATGCCCCTTTATAAGGACTTTTAGGCAGGCCTCCCCCCCCCCGGGATGCCGCCGGAATATTTTTTTTCAGAGGCAGCTGCCGCTTCCATTTTTTTTGGAGCGGCAGCTGTTTTTTTAAAAAGTAATTATTACTTTTATGCATTCCTAGCACCTAATTTTTATGGTAGAATTCTACAAGGGGCACATGAAAACCCTGCTAGCGGTGGATTGTGTCATTTTCGGGTATGAGGACGAAGAGTTGAAGTTGCTGCTGTATCCCCGCGGTTTTGAGCCGGTCAAGGGGCAGTGGTCGCTGATGGGGGGATTTGTCGGGGAGAAGGAGTCGTGTGAGTCAGCGGCAGAACGTGTGCTGGCAGAAACCACGGGACTCGAGAACATATATCTGGAGCAGGTCAGTGCTTTTTCCCATCCCCACCGGGAGCCCCAGGTGAGGGTGGTCAGTGTGGCCTATTACTCCCTGATCAGGATCCATGACCAGGACCGGGAGCTTGTTGCCAGTCACGGTGCCCGCTGGTGGCCGCTGACCAAACTTCCCGGATTGATTTTCGACCATGGCGAAATGGTGCGCATGGCCCTGCTCCGCCTGCAGGAAAAAGCCAGCTACAGCCTGGCAGGTATCGAATTGCTCCCCGAAAAATTCACCCTTCTGCAACTCCGGAAACTCTATGAGGCCATTTACCAGCGCGAATTCGACGCCGGTAACTTCCGTAAGAAAATTCTCTCCCTGGGACTGCTGAAAAAGACCAGCGAGAAAAATTCCACCGAGTCACGGAAAGGGGCCTATTATTATACCATCGACCCCATGGCGGTGGAAGTGGAAACCGAACGAATCGTCAAGTTTTAATAAAAAAAGCGTTCACCTGAAAACCGTTCACCACAAGAGAGGTCTCCAACGGCCCGGGAACGGATAAACCGAATTACTAACATACTAAAACTGAGAAAATGGGAACATTGGATTGGATTATTCTGGGCCTTTTCTTTCTGGCGATGGTGGGCATCATCGTGTACGTTCTGCGGCAGAAGGAAAAAGACACAACGGATTATTTTCTGGCGGGTAAAGACGCCGGATGGCTCTCCATCGGGTCGTCGATTTTCGCCTCCAACATCGGTTCGGAGCATCTCGTGGGTCTTGCAGGTGCCGGGTTCATCAGCGGTATGGCCATGGCCCACTGGGAAATCCAGGCATGGATTATTCTGGTCCTGGGATGGGTTTTTGTTCCCTTTTACGACAGGATCAAGATCTTCACCATGCCCGAATATCTGGAACGCCGTTTTTCGCCGGCATCACGCTCTATCCTCTCCGTGATATCGCTGGTGAGCTATGTGCTGACCAAGGTGGCCGTCACCGTGTATGCCGGGGGTGTGGTCTTCAAGGAGGTCTTCGGCATCGAAACGCTCTGGGGCATTGACTTTTTCTGGGTCAGCGCGATCGGACTGGTGCTGATCACCGGGCTCTACACCGTTCTGGGGGGGATGAAGGCCATCCTCTACACCTCGGTACTTCAGTCTCCGGTGTTGCTGATCGGTTCCATCGTCATTCTGGTGATCGGACTGGTCAAGGTCGGCGGTTGGGCGGAAGTCCAGAGCATCGCCGGTCCCAACATGCACCTGATGCGCTCGGCGGCAGATCCTGAATTTCCCTGGCCCGGGGTCATCATCGCCTCCATGGTTATCGGTTTCTGGTACTGGTGTACCGACCAGTTTATCGTGCAGCGCGTCCTCTCGGGCCGTAACCAGAAGGAAGCCCGCCGCGGCGCCATCTTCGGAGGTTACCTGAAGCTGCTGCCGGTTTTTATCTTTCTCATCCCCGGAATGATCGCCTTCGCCCTTAACCAGAAGGGTATCATCACCGTTTCGTCGAGTGACTCGGCTTTTGCCGCCATGGTCTCCCAGTTGCTGCCTGCCGGCGTCAAAGGAATCGTGGTATGCGGACTGCTGGCCGCGCTGATGAGTTCCCTGGCCTCCCTCTTCAACTCCTCCGCCGCCCTCTTCGTGGGCGACTTCTACAAAAAATTCAGACCCGAATCCACCGAAAAACACCTCCTGATGGTCGGCCGTATCGCCACGGTGGCGGTGGTGATTCTGGGAATCGCCTGGATTCCCGTGATGCTGGGACTCGGAAAGGTGCTCTATGACTATCTCCAGGCTGTCCAGGGCCTTCTGGCCCCAGCCATCGCCACGGTGTTCCTCCTGGGGGTCTTCTGGAAGAGAACGACCGCCAAGGGTGCCCTGTGGGGTATGGTCGTGGGGTTTGCCGTAGGCATGTTCCGCCTGATCCTTAACGTGACCATCGGCGCCAAGGCCGAACTGGTGACCACCGCCAACAAGATGATCTCACGCATCGGCAGTGCCACGGAATACACCCGCGAGCTCCTCGTTACCAACCTCCAGGCCTTCCACGAACGGCTGGGAAGCGTCCTTCCTTCCGGAGTGAGTGAAACCATGCGCTCCTCTGTCAGCGAAGCCGCCACGACCATGAGCGTGGTCTCACCGGAAACCAAGGAACACGCCACATCCCTGCTGACCCAGGTCAGCACCTCACTCGACACCATGTTCACCGGTCAGTACGGTTTTCTCTTCGATATCGCCTCGGTCAACTCCTATGTCTTCACCGCTTACCTCTTTGCCTTCTGCATCCTCCTGGTGGTGGTGATCAGCCTGCTGACCAAAGCCCCTGATGCGAAACAACTGGAATTCACCATGAAGGGAACCCAAACTCCGGAAAACGTGGCCGCAACCCGCGCCAGCTGGAACAAATGGGACGTGGTCCATACCATCATCATCCTGGGAATCGTGGCCCTGTTCTACTTCTACTTCTGGTAACAGTAAAAGTCGTCAATCGTAAGTCTTAAATCTTAAATGTCAGAAGATAGGCGGGTCAAAATAGTCCTGAATTACAGGATGCCAGAATATTTAAATAAGGGACTCTCCTGTCGGGAGTAGTGAATCTGAAATCTTGAATGTTGGAATATTAATTATTAAAATACGGGAATTACGAATATGAGCAGGAAGTACACCATTGGTATTGATTACGGAACGGATTCCGTACGGTCGCTGATTGTAAATACGCAGACCGGCGAGGAAGTGGCCGGGGCTGTCTTTGAATATCCCCGCTGGAAGAAGGGTCTTTATTGTGACCCGGCGAAGAACCGTTTTCGTCAGCATCCTCTTGACTATCTTGAAGGGCTGGAGGTCACCATTAAGGAGGCTCTCAGGATGGCCCCTGAAGGAGTGGCGCAGCAGGTGGCGGGGATTTCGGTCGATACGACCGGGTCGACGCCTGTGGCGGTTGATGAGAGGGGGACTCCTTTGGCCCTCACCGACGGGTTCCGGGAGAATCCCAACGCCATGTTCGTTCTCTGGAAAGACCATACCGCTGTCAGGGAGGCCGATGAAATCAACGCGTTGGCGAAAAAGTGGAATACCGACTTCACGATGTATGAGGGGGGTGTCTATTCCTCGGAGTGGTTCTGGGCGAAAATTCTGCATGTTTTGCGCGAAGATGCCGGGGTATTGCGTTCCGCCTATTCCTGGGTGGAGCATTGTGACTGGGTTCCTGCGGTCCTCACCGGAAATACCCATCCCAAAACACTGAAACGCAGCCGTTGTGCCGCCGGGCACAAGGCCATGTGGCATGAGGCTTTCGGGGGACTTCCCGACGAGGAGTTCCTGGTGGCCCTCGACCCTCTTCTGGAAGGTCTGCGCGAGCGGCTCTACAAGGATACCTTTACCTGTGATGTGGCTGCCGGAACACTCACCCCTGAGTGGGCGCAGAAACTGGGACTTCCGGAAGGTGTCGTGGTGGGGGTGGGGGCCTTCGATGCCCACCTGGGCGCCCTGGGTGCCGAAATAGAGCCTTACCACCTCTCCAAGGTGATGGGGACCTCGACCTGTGACATGCTGGTCGCGCCCCTCGATGAGATCAACGACCGCCTGGTGGGTGGTATTTGCGGACAGGTCGACGGTTCCATCCTGCCTGGTATGATGGGCCTGGAAGCCGGACAATCGGCATTCGGCGATGTCTATGCCTGGTTCCGCCGTCTGCTGGAATGGCCCCTGCATACCCTCCTGGCGGAAACAACGCTGGTGGATGAGAACACCCGCCGGAAGCTGACCGACGAAGTCTCCTCGAAAATCATCGCCCGCCTGAGTGAAGAGGCGGAGAAAATTCCGGTAGGGGAGAGCGGAATCACCGCCCTCGACTGGCTGAACGGCCGCAGAACCCCCGATGCCAACCAGAACCTGAAGGGGGCCATTACCGGACTCACCCTGGCCTCTGAAGCCCCCGCCATCTTCAGGGCGCTCGTGGAGGCCACGGCCTTTGGCTCCAAAGCCATCAACGACCGCTTTATTGAAGAGGGAGTCCGCATCGACGGCGTCATCGCCCTGGGCGGCGTGGCCAAGAAATCGCCTTTTGTGATGCAGATCGTCGCCGACGTGCTGAATATGCCCATCAAGGTGGCCCGCTCGGAACAGGCATGCGCCCTGGGATCGGCCATGGCCGCCGCCGTGGCTTCAGGCATCTACGCCACTACCGGTGAAGCCCAGGTGAAAATGGGCGGAGGCATCGAAAGCGAATACCACCCCATCCCCGAAAATGCGGAGAAATATGCCCGGCTCTATGAAGAGTACAGGAAACTCGGGACTTTCGCGGAATTCGGACTGCTCCCCTAGGGGGTCCTTTCCATATAGAAATAGACGCCAGTCTGGTCTTTTTGATTGAATCCCAGTCTTTTGTATAAATGTAAAGCCGGGTTATAGGCTTCGACATGGATGCTGAGGGTTTTTCCCGTGGTTTCAGAATTACGGATCAGCTCATGGAGAATGGACTTCCCGGCACCCTGGTTCCGGTATTCCGGCAGCAGGGCGATGTCGACTATCCTGATATGGTTATCCGACTCCCACAGGTATAGTCTGCCGGCTGGAATTCCGTCGAGAAGAATCACCTCAAAGGTAGCATCATGGTAAACCTCACGGTAATACTGGTGCTGGGCTTCGAATTGCTGGTTGATAAAGAGCTCTTTGAACGCCTCGTCCCAACCGGTCA
>CAYWUJ010000070.1:0-8781 GCA_964461455.1 uncultured Prolixibacteraceae bacterium
TCGTTTCAGGGTGAACATCACCCCGGAATCTTAGAAGATGAAGCGGATGCCGAACAGCATACCCCAGGTGCTTGAGGTGGTAGCGTTATTGACATAATCCGTTTTGGACTTGAAGTTATCGATATCGGTGGCGTTGAGCCCGAACGACGGTTTTCCGTTGGCATCGGCGCTGACATAGCGCAGCGGCATATAGACGCTGTATTGGTTAGACAATCCGTGTTTCTGGTACACCCCCCATTCGTTGTTGATCAGGTTGGCGGCATTGACGATGTCGAGGCTGAACTGGAGGGTTCCCCTGCGGTCGGTGCCGATGTTGGTGAATACATCCTGGATGACCTTGACGTCGAGCCTGTTGTACCAGGGTTCCACGACGCCGAAACGCTCGGCATACTGGCCCTTGCGGCTGCTCAGGTATTCGTCGTTATTCACGAATTCCATGAAGGCGGCCGACTGGTCGGCAGGAGTCATACCGTTATAGGTGGCAAAACTGATTTCGCTGGCGTCTTTCGGGATATAAAGCAGGTCACCTGAGGCGCCGTCGCCATTCATGTCGTTGGAATAGGCATAGGAGGCGCGGCCCTGTGACGATCCGCTGTAGTAGAGCGAGAAGGCGGTTCCGAAGTGGCGGGCATATTCAATCCTGTAACTCAGTGAAGCCACCACGCGGTGAGGAATCGAGAAATTGGAATAACTCAGTTCCGGGTCGTTAAGTGATCCGTAGGAGAGGTTGCTGGTCCATGCCGAATAGGCCGAAGATCCCGGGTTGGAGGTCACGTCCTTGGCGATGTTGTAGGTATAGGCGACCATTCCGGAGAAGCCGTCAGAGAAGTTTTTCGTCAGCTGGCCGGTGAAGGAGGCCTGGTAGCCTTCGCTGGAGTTGTCAAGCAGCATGGCCGATGAGAGGGCTGAATTGAGCTGCCTGCTGGTCCAGCGGGGACGGTTATCGACGCCTGCAAAGACGGTCTGGGCATTGGGCAGGTTGATGTTCTTCTGCACGGTGGCGTTGACATCCTTGGTGAAGATGGCTTCCAGGGTAAAGACAGAATTCCAGGGAAGGGCGATGTCGGCAGCCAGGTTGGAACGCCATACCTGCGGCATTTTGAAATCCTTCGACACTTCAGCAATGGTGGAGCCTCCGGGGAGGGTGGCCGCCATGGTGGCGGGGAAGAGGGCGGGATATTTCTTCAGCTGATCCTGCATATTGGGATTGAAGCGGAAGTCGGCGGGCAGCTTGGCGGCAGTCAGACCGATTTCCGGACTCTGGACGGTTCCCGAGGAAGAAGGCTGATTGGTGAACCACACAAACGGCAGAACGCCGCTGAAAAGCCCGGTACCCCCGCGCAGCTGGAGGGAACGGTCACCCTTCACGTCCCAGTTGAAACCGACGCGCGGGTTGATCATCAGCTGGCTGTTGGGCCACTCACCTACGTTGAGTTTGTAACCGTTCAGCGATTCCAGGTTCTCGGAAATGGCCGGATTGTCTTCCAGTTTGTTGTGGTACAAGGGCAGATCAAACCGGGCCCCGAAGGTCAGCTTGAAATTGGACTGTACGGTAAACTCATCCTGCAGGTAAGCACTGGCGAGGCCGAAACTCATCTGCACGCCCTCGATGTCCTTGCCGTCATAGCCATAGGTGACCCCGAAAGCCGCCGGTTTGGCATTGCTCATGAAATCCTCCATGGAATTGTACCTGTAGAAGCTGGTTCCTTCCCTGATATAGGAGTTGTTCACATAAATATTGTCATAGGCAAGACCTGCGGTGAGGGCATGCTTGTTGACCACATAGGTGAAGTTGTTGATGAAGGAGAAGGTGTTGTTGATCACCTGGTTCTTGTAGGAGAAAAGCTCATAACCGAAGGCCATGTAAGGATCGCCGTCCTTGTAGATTTCCACGAAGGGGAAGATGTCGCTGTTGCTGGTGCGCTTCGGATCCAGGGTCTTAGTGTAGGAAACCAGGAATTTATTGGAAGCCGAGGAGCTGAACTGGCTGTTCAACTCGGCCGAGAAGGCGTCAATTTTATTATCCGATCCGTAAAAGGCATTGGAGAAGGCAATCGATTTTTCAGAAACACGGCCGAAGTTCGAGCGGGTCACCCCCGGAGGGCCGCTGGTGGCATTGGTCAGACTGTTACTGCTGTTTTTCAGCGTGTTGTAACGGAGTGAGAATTTGTGGACATCGGAGATGTTCCAGTCCAGCTTGGCCAGGATCTTATAGTTCTGCGACGGGAAGGATTCGAAATTCATGTAATCACCCGGATCATACTTGTAGGTATTCAGCAGGTAATCCTTCATGGTTTTGAGGTCGGACTGGGTGGTGCGGGAGATGTTCTGCTTGTTGTCGGCGGTCCCGCTGGTGCTGGGTTCCCAGGCGTCGCTGGGGGAGATTTCATCTTCATATTCGCCGCTGACGAAGAAGAAGAGCTTGTTCTGGATGATCGGTCCGCCAAGGGTGAAACCCAGCACTTTGCTGCTGCGGTCGTGGGCTCCCGGGACTTCGATGTCACCCACCATGTCACCCGTGAATGATTTGGGTCTCAGGTAGCTGTAAGCGCTTCCCTTGAACTGGTTGTCACCGCTCTTGGTAATGGCGTTGATACTCCCTCCGGTGAACTGCGAAAGGCGCACATCGTAAGGGGCCAGGTTCACCGACACCTCTTCGAGGGCGTCCATGGAGATGGGCTGTGCGGTACCTCCCGGCAGCGGACTGCTGGAAAGGCCGAAGTTGTTGTTGAAGGCGGCACCGTCAATGGTAAAACGGTTGTAACGGCCGTCGCGGCCTCCAAAGGAGTTGCCGCTGGCCTGCGGTGTCAGACGGGCAAAATCATAAACCCCCCTCGATATGGAGGGCAGCATCCGCAATTCCCGGGAATTGACATTCATCGATGCCCCGGTACGGTTACTGTTTAATATGGGATTCCTGCCGGCGGTGATGATCACTTCACCCAAATCGGTGACCTGCTCCTTCAATACCGCATCATACACGAAATTTTCTCCCAAACGAAGGGTAATATCCGTCACCTTGACGGTCTGACTGCCAACAAAAGATATGCTCACATCATAAGGTCCGCCGGAACGCATCCCCTGAAGGATATAACGCCCTTCAGCATTGGTGATGGTTCCATACTGTGTGCCCGACGGCGTGTGTACAGCAACCACCGTTGCCCCGGGAAGCGACTCGTTCGAATCCGAAACAACCCTGCCTGTAATCCCAGAGGTAGTCACCTGAGAAAATGCTGCAGTCACTGCGAAAAACAGCAACAGCATCATCACTGATAGCTTTCTGATTTGTTTGTTCATACAACTTTTCATTTTAAATTTTGTGACGCAAAAATAGTCTTTGATTTCTATATTTAAACAATTTTAACACTTCAAACCCCGACTGTTCACTTTCACGTCACTTCAGGGAAGTGAATGATAGCTGGATTCAGGGCTTTTTTAATGCTTATGTTTTTGTTTTACAGCTATTTATACAATTGCCAGGGAAGCCCGGTTTTATCCAATAAATGTAAAACTTATCAAAAATGTAACATCCCCTGTACTCCTAAAGATATGACAAGTTATCAACAGTATATTAAGGGCGTAGGTCAGGTAATGGCCCTGTTTCCAAGCTTGTCAGAGAGGAACTTCTCCATTTTTTTCAGATTCTGTATTTTTGCCAGAAGTTCAAAAAGATGCGCATCGTCGCCTGATTTTTGCATTTCCCCGATTTCTTCCTCCAGCGTCATGTGGATCTCCTTAATCTTCATCAGCTTGAATTCGTTGACGATTTTTGGGATGAGCCAGTCGAGCACTTCGCTCTCTTTTTCGGTAAAGGCGCCGGCCTTGCTCCAACGTTTGCTTTCGATCCATTTCTCGGCCAGAAGGGTGCTGGCTGTTTGGCTCACCTCCCTGTCGTGATGGTAGATGAAATACTTCTCAGGCAGGAAATCGGGATCGTCCATCCTCTCGGCAGTCTCTTCCACGATCGTTTTGAAGACATGCTGGTTGCTGACCAGTTCTGCTTCTTCGAGCTGGGATAAGATGAACTCCCCCACCGTAATAATCACCGAATCACCGGGGTTTTCCCCTTCCTGTTCAAAGAGGGGGATTTTGCAATACCGGAGGAGGAAGCGGAGGATTTCCTCTTCTTCGATGCGTAATTCACCGGCCTGGGGTTTTGTCACTGGGGTGGCCTGCCGGGGTGATTTGGAAGGGGTCCCCACCGGGGGAAGGCTCCCTGCCGCGCCGGTGCGGTTACGCAGGATCTTGCGTACTTCGGTATAGAGGAGGGCTTCCTCCACGTCGAGCAAACGGCTGCACTCCCTGATATAGACCGAACGGACCACGGCATCGGGAATCACCGCCACCGAACGTATCACTTCGTTGATCAGCCGGGCACGCGCCATGGGATCACTTCCGGCATCACGGAGAAGCAGGGAAGTCTTGAACCTGATGAAGTCGGTCTCGTTCTCGGAAATATACTTCAGCAGCTCCGAGGAGCTGTGGTTTCGTGCAAAAGAATCGGGATCCTCGCCCGGGGGAAGCAGCAGCACCTTGACATTCATGCCCTCTTCGAGGACCAGGTCGATGCCCCGCAACGAGGCCTTGATGCCGGCTTCGTCACCATCATAGAGAATCGTGATGTTGGTGGAAAAACGGCGGATCAGCCTGATCTGGTCATTGGTGAGGGCCGTCCCCGAAGAGGCCACCACATTCTCAATGCCTGCCTGATGGAGGGAGAGCACATCGGTGTACCCTTCCACCAGATAGCATTTGTCGGTACGGGCTATCTCCCGCTTGGCATGGGAAATGCCGTATACGATACGGCTCTTGTGGTAAATTTCCGATTCCGGGGAGTTGAGGTACTTGGCCGTTTCGGCCTTGTCCTTCAGTATGCGTCCCCCAAAACCGGTGACCCTGCCCGCCAGGTTGTGTATCGGAAACATCACCCTGCCGGCAAACCGGTCCCTGATCCAATCCTCCCGCCTGATCGTCAGCCCCGTCATTTCGAGATACTCCATGCGGTAACCCTCCTTCTGGGCAGCATCGGTAAAGGTGCTCTTGCCGTCGGGACAATAGCCCAGTTCGAACTTGCGGATGATGTCATCGCGGAATCCCCGTTCCCGGAAGTAACTCAGCCCTACCTGACGCCCTTCAGGCTCCTCCCACAAAAAACGGGAGAAATACTTCTGGGCGAAACCCGAAACAATCATCATGCTCTCGCGGTCATCCTTCTGCTGCTTCTCCTCGGGCGACTCTTCCTTCTCGACAATGTCGATATGGTACTTGCGGGCCAGGTATTTCAACGCTTCGGGATAAGTGAGGCTTTCATGCTCCATGATGAAGTTGACGGCATTCCCCCCCTTTCCGCAGCCAAAACATTTGAAAATACCCTTGGAGGGCGATACCGTGAACGACGGCGTTTTCTCGTTATGAAAAGGACACAATCCCAGGTAGTTGACTCCCCTGCGCTTCAGATTTACGAACTCGGAAATCACCTCTGTGATCTCTGAAGCGTCGAGGATGCGTTCAATGGTTACCTGATCGATCATGGTGCAAAATTAAAAATTAGCACCGGCTTATGTTGAAATAACCGCAGGAACTTGTATTTTTAAAAGATGAATACAAAGAAACTGAGCTTACTGGTTTTTCTTCTGGCGGCCCTGACCGCCGGTGCCCAGCGTTTCGAGGGGGGCATCCTGGCGGGCTTCAACGGCACCCAGGTAGAGGGCGACGCCTACAAGGGATACCACAAACCGGGGATGCTGGCAGGCCTCTGGGTGCAAACCGACCTGGCCCCCGCCGTTTTCGGAGGCCTAGAACTGAAATTCTCACAAAAGGGAGCCCGCAACCGCCAGGATCCCAAACTCCCCGTCACCGAAAAATACATCATGCGCCTCGACTATATCGACATGCCCGTGTTTGCCGGATTCCGCAGCAGCGACCTCATCTCGGTGATCGGCGGCGTCTCCCTGGGATACCTCGTCAGCGCCAGGGAATATAACGAAAACGGACTCTTCCCCCCGCAGGACCAGAAACCCTTCAACGATTTCGACCTCCAGCCTTTCCTGGGTTTTCAGTTCGACATCCTGGAACAACTGAAACTCGACCTGCGCATGGCCTATTCGGTGCTGCCCGTAAGGGGAAAACCCGACAATGACCTCTGGTACTGGCGGCAAAACCAGTTCAACAATGTCATCTCCATGGCCGTGTACTACCGCCTCAACCGGTAAAACCACCCGGCCCTTCCGGAAAACCGGGCGTGATAGCTTTGATCATGCCGGCAGAGATCACCCCGCATCGTAACAACCAGAATATCTGAACCCATGGAAAAAAGAAAAATAGCCGTTGCCGTAACGGGAGCCAGCGGTGCCCTCTATGCCAAAATCCTCCTGGCAGAACTCGCCACCCTGGAAGAGCAGCCCACAGAAGTGGCCGTCATCTTTTCCGCCAATGCCGAAGAGATCTGGAAATATGAGACCGGCGACTCCTTCGTGGCACATCCCCCCTTCCGCAGATACGAACGAAACGACTTCCTGGCCCCCTTTGCCTCGGGATCCTCCTCATTCGACACCCTCATCGTCTGTCCCTGCTCCATGGGAACCCTGGGACGCATTGCCGGGGGATTCTCCGACGATCTGATCACCCGCGCAGCCGACGTTATGCTCAAGGAACGGCGCCGCCTGATCCTGGTTCCCCGCGAAACCCCCTACAACCTGATCCATATCGAAAACATGCGGAGCGTCACCCTGGCAGGCGGCATCATCTGTCCCGCCACTCCCTCCTTCTACTCCCGTCCCGCGACCATCGAAGAGGCCGCCAAAACCGTCACCAGCCGCATTCTCAGCCTCGCCGGGTTCCGGCATGACTCCTTTCAATGGGGAGAATAAACAGAATCGGCGGCATCATGAAAGGAAGAAGCCGTATCCCTTGGCGGGGTACGGCTTCCTCATCTGAATTTTAAAATGATCTTGTCAGGCTGTTTGTGCCAGCAATCTGATCGTGTCGTTCACATAATGCAGTTTTTTCAACTGCTCATCCTCCACATCTATCTTGAAAATCGTCTCAAAATAGAAGGTGAAGATGGTCCAGTCGGTGGAATCAAAATGAAGGTCATCCTGGAAACTGGCTTCCAGCGATATATCTTCCTTTCTCACCCCCGTTTTGCGCAAAACCCGGTACAGGTTCCTCCTGACTGTTTTGTTCCCCATATTCATGTTTGTTTTAGCACAACTTAGTTCAATAGAAATCGAACAAATGAATTTTCGGGTCAAATATATTCATTTTACAAATATATCGCCTTTGGTTAACAGTTTTTAACCTAAAGGGTTCACCTTCAGGTAAACTCAGCGGCAGAGGCTTTTTCAGGGGTGCATGAGTTTTTCGAGCCACTCTTTTTTCAACAGGCTGAAGACTTTCAGGTTAAAATAACGGTCGGTATGGAACTCTCCTTCGCGCTCTGTCCCCTCAAAGGAAAAGCCCAGTCTGGCAGGGATGGCGGCACTGGGGAGGTTGCCATCGGCGACCTTGATCTGGATCCTGTTGAAGCGGAGGTTGCGAAATCCGTAGTCGATCATTTTTCCCACCGAGCGGCTCATAATTCCCTTTCCCTGCATCGTTTCGGTGAGCCAGTAGCCGATCTCTACCCTGTGGTTCACCGGGTCCTTCTCCTTGAACCCCACCAGTCCGGCAAACTCCCCCCTGACCCAGATGGTAAAGACTTCGTTCTTCTCTTTCTCGGGAGGGGTAATCAACATCCTGATATACTGACGTGTATCGTCGATGGTACGCGTCTGCTCCACAAAGGGAAGCCACCGTCGCAGGAATTTGCGGTTCTGCACGATAGCGTCATAGACCACCCCGGCATGGGTGATTTTGATCCTCTCCAGGTGAATGTGGTCGTCGACCCCCAAATATTCCATTGGATTTCTTTTTAACTTTGCCGCTAAAGTTAAGGAAAACAAAAAATATCGGATATGAGAGTTAAGCTTTTGTTGTGGGTGGCCTTCCTGATGGTGGGAGGAACTTCGTGCGCGCAGACCGGTGGCGGGGAAAAGGGAACGGTGGTCATCATTTCCACCCCCATGGGCGATATGAAGGCCCGCTTATATGACGAGACCCCGCAGCACCGTGACAATTTTCTGAAACTCGCCGGGGAAGGGTTTTATGACGGGGTTTTATTTCACCGGGTGATCCGTGATTTCATGATCCAGACCGGAGACCCCGACTCCAAAACGGCGGCCCAGGGGGTACGCCTGGGCAACGGGGGTCCCGGATACACCATTCCCGCCGAGTTCGTTCCCGGCCTCTTCCATAAGAAAGGGGCCCTGGCGGCCGCACGCCTGGGGGACCAGATGAACCCCGAAAAAGCCTCCAGCGGATCGCAGTTCTACATCGTCGAAGGTAAGGTGTGGCGCAACGGCGAACTCGACACCCTCGAAAACAAAATGAACGCCACGACCCGTCAGACCATCATGCGCAGCGTCTTCACCCCCTTCCAGGAAGAACTCAACAAATACCGCCAGGAAAACAACCAGCAGGCCTTCAATGAGAGGGTGGCCATCCTCCAGGACCGCGCCGACAGCCTTTTCCAGACCGCCCCGAAATTCACCTTCACGGAAGCACAGCGCCAGGCCTACACCACCATTGGCGGATCACCCCACCTCGACGGCGGATATACCGTTTTCGGGGAAATCACCGAAGGACTGGAAATCATCGAAAAGATATCGGCCACGGAAACCGACCCCACAGACCGCCCCCTGAAAGACATCGCCATTAAAGTGAAGGTGATTAAAAAATGAC
>CAYWUJ010000071.1:0-8337 GCA_964461455.1 uncultured Prolixibacteraceae bacterium
TGGAACTTACGTTCAGTCTGGTGACCTTATAGGGCTTTAGAGTGCTCCAGGTCACCCCCGGCCAGGTCAGGGGGTCCACACTGTCGGCCCAGATGGTGGCCAGTGGATCGGAAACCGTGGTCGAGGCTGCATCCCTGATGGCCTTTAACACCGCCAGGTCCTCCGAATCAAAATCAGGGGGATTCCCCACTTTGATCACTTTCGTTTCAATGGTCAGTCCGGGAAAGGTCCCGTTGGTCATGCGGCAGGAGTAGTACCCCTCTTCCGTCGGTGTGTATGTAGAAGAGGTCGCCCCTTCAATCAGCGCGTTGTTTTTAAACCAGCTAAACAGCGTGGCCACCCCGTTGATCAGCGCTTCACTGCTGAAATCGATCACCGTTCCCGCATCCACCGTCCGCTCCTCAAATACGGGGAGTTGGGGTTGAAAATAGTACCAATCCCTCACCTGCGTAGGAAGAAAAAGTTGACTGAAAGGCAACCGGTTATTCCGCAGATAAACGCCGTAGAGCGAAAGTCCGCTCCTTCCGCCCAGCGTGGCCAACTGGTTGTATTCTCCATATAAATAGTGCAGGTTGGATAAACCTGTCAGGTCAAGGGAGTTCAACTGATTGTTTTGGCAGTCTAATTGCCAAAGATTGGACAGACCTGTCAGGTCAAGGGTGGTCAGCTGATTTGACGAAACACCCAGGTTAAACAATGCGGTCAGCCCTTCCAGGGAAAGGGTGGACAGCTGGTTACTGTTAGCATATAACGTACTCAAGTTGGTCAAACCGCTCAGATCAAGAGTGGTCAGCTGGTTATTATAAGCTTCCAGATAGGTCAGCTTTGCCAGGTTGGCCGCCTTCAGGGAAGTCATCTGGTTCCCGTAGCACCGCAATTCACGAAGTTGATCCAGCGCCGTCACATCCATCGATGGAATGCCCTTGTACGGGACATTCAGTATTGTGACTTTATAGGGCTTCTGCTCGCTCCAGGTCACCCCCGGCCAGGTCAGGGGGTCCACACTGTCGGCCCAGATGGTGGCCAGCGGATCACCGACCGTGGTCAAGGCTGCATCCCTGATGGCTTTCAAGGTGGCCAGATCTTCCGGATCAAAATCAGGGGGATTCCCCACTTTGATCACCTTCGTATCAATGGTCAGTCCGGGGAAGGTCGCGTTGGTCATCCGGCAGAAATAATACCCCTCTTCCGTCGGCGTGTATGTTGAAGATGTGGCGTCAGGGATCTGCTCGTTGTTCTTAAACCAGCTAAATACCGTGGCCACCCCGTTGATCAGGGCCTCACCGCTGAAATTGATCACCGTTCCCGCATCCACCGTCCGTTCCTCAAACACGGCCTGCTGGGACCCAAACCCATAATAACCTGATACCTGCGAAGGGAGAAACAGCTGGCTGAAAGGCAACCGGTTATACGACAGTGCTGCGTTGTTCAGCGAAAGTCTGCCCCACCCGGTCAGGGAAGAAAGCTGGTTATTTTCCGCATAAAAATAACGGAGGTTGGATGATGATGAAAAGTCAAGGGAGACCAGCTTATTGTCATAAACAGCCAGCGAGATTAAACTGGATAATCCTTCCAGGGAAAGGGTTTCCAACTGGTTATTCAAAGCACTCAGTTCAGTCAGTTTCGCAAGGTTTGTCACCATCAGAGAAGTCATCTGGTTCCCATAGCAATTCAGTTGTTGAAGCTGATCCAACGCAGTCACATCCAAGGTGGGAATTCCTTTATAACTGACATCCAACTTGATGACCCTATAGGTGGGCTGGCTGGACCAGGTGACACCCGGCCAGGTCAGGGGATCCACACTGTCGGCCCAGATCGTGGCCAACGGATTCGAAACCGTTGTCGAAGCCGCATCCCTGATGGCCTTCAAGGTCGCCAGATCCTCGGGATCGATGGTCGGGGGATTCCCTACCTGGATCACCTTGGTCTCAAGGGTGAGCCCGGGAAAAGCGGTATTGGTCATCCGGCAGAAATAATACCCCTCTGCCACCGGCGTATAAATAGCAGAGAGCTCTCCCGGAATCTGTACCCCGCTGACAAACCAACTAAAGGTGGTGGCCACCCCGCTGACAACGGCTTCACTGCTGACATCGATGGGCGTCCCCGCCTCTATGGTCTGCGTCTCAAATATTGGCCGCTGATTCAGGAAATTATAACTCCCGGAAACCTGAACTATGGGAATTAACTGACTGAATGGTAAAACATTGCCGGAGAGATCAGCAGTGGTCAACGCCAAACCTGCCGGGGCGGTGAGGGTGGTCAGTTTATTATTGGCCGCATAAAAGTACTTCAACTGCGGAACAGGGGTAAGGTCGATGGAAGACAACTGATTATCCCTGCAGTAGAGATAGTTCAGACTGGTTAAACCGGTAAGATCCAGAGTAGTCAGCTGGGTACTGTAGATATATAAATTCACCAACCCGGTCAGGCCTTCCATGGTGATGGAGACCAGCGGATTGCTCCCTATCGAGAACCTTTCAAGTTCAGAAAGTTGGGTCAGTTGAAGCGTGGCGATCTGATTCCCGTCGCACATCAGCTCCTTCAACCGGTCCAGCGCGTTCACATTCAGTGAGGATACTCCCTTATTGCCCACATCCAGCCTGATCACCTTGTGGGGTTTCACCTCACTCCAGGTCACTCCCTGCCAGGTGAGGGGGTCAAGGGTGTCGGCCCAGAGGGTGGCCAAAGGATCGCTAACTTCCGTCGAGGCCGCATCCCTGATGGCCTTCAGGGCTGCCAGGTCTTCCGGGTCAAAGTCCGCAGGATTCCCCACCTTCACCGATTTTGTTTCCAGGGTGAGCCCGGGAAACGTGCTGTTGGTCATCCGGCAGGAATAATACCCCTCCTCCATTGGAGTATAGGTCGCAGTTTCTGCTCCCGGAATCAGGGTGTTGTCCTTGTACCATTGGTACACCGTAGCCACACCGTTGACCATTGCTTCACCGCTGTAATCAAGGAGGGTTCCCGGATCCACCGTCTGCTCTTCAAACAACGCATTCTGGTCAGCATAGGTGTAGGTCGTCACCTGGGTGGGAAGAAACAACTGGGTGAAGGGCAACTGGTTGCCATTCACAGTAGCCTGGTTCAGCAGCAGGCTTTCTCCACCCGTAATGGTCGTCATCAGGTTATTGCTACAATTGAAGTTCTTAAGATTCGGAACCGGGGTCAGATCAAGAGTCGTCAACTGATTCCCTGAACAAAAGAGCGACACCAGATTCGATAATCCTGACAGGTCAAGCGTGGCAAACTGGTTGTAATTGCACGACAGGTAATTAAGTTTCGATAATCCTGACAGGTCAAGGGTGGTAAGCTGATTGCTGTAACAGGCCAGGGTGGCCAGGGCCGGTAATCCTTCCAGGTTGAGTGAGGTAAGCCTGTTGCTATAAATCTGCAAACTGGTCAGGTTGGGCAATCCCTGCAAGGAGATGGATGCGAGTTGGTTCGTGTTGGCAGACAACGAGGCCAGGTTGGCCAGGTTGGCAACGTTCAGCGAAGTCATTTGGTTGCCCGGGCAACTCAGATAGACCAGCTGATCAAGGGCGGTCACATCGAGCGTGGTAAGTCCCTTGCTCGCTACCGACAAACGGGAAACCTTGCGGGGAAGCTGTTCACTCCAGGTCACTCCCGACCAGGTGAGCGGATCCCTGCTGTCGGCCCATATCGTGGGCAACGGATTGGAGACCGTCGTCGGGGCTCCGTCCCTGATGCCCCTGAGCACTGCCAGGTCACCCTGATCTATGGTCACAGGATTCCCTACCCTGACGGGTTTCGTCTCGATGGTCAGACCAGGAAAGGTCTCATTCTTCATCCGGCAGAAATAGTACCCCTCTTCCACCGGGGTGTAAGTGGAAGAGGTCGCACCTTCAATAAGCACATTATCCTTATACCAGACGAACACCGTGGCTACCCCGTTGATCAGGGCCTCACTGCTGTAATCGATCACCGCTCCTGACTCTAAGGTAACCTCATTGAACACCAGCTTCTGGGGGGCATAAACATAGGTTCCGGTGACCAACGACGGCAAGGGGAGTTTGCTGAAGGGAAGCCGGTTGGAGGCCAAATTGAGCAAACCCAACTCCGTGAGGCCTCCCATATTGAGTGCTTGAATCTCATTGCTGGCTGCATTCAGCGTATCCAGCGTGTTGAGCGGTGACAAATCGAGGCTGGTCATTCTAGTGGCATCACACTCCAACCGTGTCAAACCGAATAACCTATTCAGATCCAATGCCAGGATCGGGTTGTTGCGAACACTGAGATATCTCAGCGAGCGCAATCCGGTCAGGTTGATTTCCGGCAAACTGTTTGACGAGGCGTCGAGCCAGCGCAGGTATTCCAGTCCGGTCACATTCAGGAAGGTGATCTGGTTTGAAGAACAGATCAGCTGTTCCAACTGCCCCAGAGAGGAGACATCCATCATGGAAATCCCCTTGCTCCTCACATTCAAGGCGATAACCACGCGGGGAACCTCTGTACCCCAGGTCACTCCCGGCCAGTCGGCGGGGTAGATGATATCATTCCAGATATTGGCCAGTGGAGCGGCGATGTTGGTGCGGGCATTGTCCCTGATGCTCTTCAAAACTGCAAGGTCCCCGGCATAAAATTCGGCCAATCCGCCATACTGGGTGACCCTCAGTTGCTGATCATCGTAACCAGGGGCCTTAATAGTCACCACCGCTACCCGCTCCTCATCGGCCGCCAGTGCCGGCACCGTCAGATTTACAACATCACTCCCGCTGCCCGAGTTCTTGTCAAGCGTCAGCCACTCCTGATCGGAACTAAGCGTCCAGGCGACCTCCGTCGAAAGGGTCACCGGCCGGGTTCCCCCTGAAGCCCCGAAAGCAACATTATATTCCGGAGTCCCTTCGGTATATACTTCCAGCTTTCCAAAGTAAATATAGGCCCCGGTGACCGCCTGATAGCCGTTGGTGCGGTCCTGGGCGGCGATCTGGATGACGCCCGCAGTTCCAGTCAGGTTCAGCGGTATGCTGAACTCCCTGAAATCCACGGAACTCTCCCCTTCGGCCATCCCATAAACCAAACTCCAGTCAGGACTCCACAACTGAAAATAGCTGACCACATTACCCGCAGGAACACCCGAGGTTCCCTCATCATAGCGACCACTCACCCTGAAATGGGTGGCCTCCTCGGGAATCTGCTGCTCAGGAAACCCGGAGAACCCTTCCCATCCGTTCAGGGGCATCCTGAAATATTTCACCCCACCCACTTCCTCGATGGTGAGGCCATTTTCAAAACCTGTGGGATCGGTCACTTCCGGGTCCATGATGGCCACCGGTGACGACGGAATACGAATCACTGTGGAGACCTGGGCGCCCACGGTCAGGGCACACAACACCAGTAAAATGGTCAAAGCTCTTTTCATAAGTCAGGTTGTTTATAATACGGCGTTAAGGACATTCAATGAACTCCTAAAGTAAATGTTTGTCCCGGCATTCAGGGAGCATTTGTAACAACCCCTCCCATTTTGGGAATAACCTCTCCGTTTTTAAGAATAACCGGGAATTCCCTTCCGGAAACCGGCCCGAATAGGGTTCAGATTTCTCTTCAAATCGCTTATTCAAACTTGTTTAAACCATGGGGAAAAACTACATTTATCGCCGCTATTATCACCTATGGTCCGACACCTGCTGAACCTGCTGCTTATGATTCTCCTGGCCGCGATGGCGTCAGGACAGCCGGTTTTGTCTCCGCGCCAGCCCTTCACCCACCCCCCCTACAGGCAGTACACCCTGCGCGACGGCCTCCCCCAGATGCAGATCACCTGCCTCTTTCAGGACAGCCGCGGATACCTCTGGGTGGGCACCAAAGCCGGACTCGCCCGCTTCAACGGCAGCAAATTCGTCAACTATACCCGCAAAGAGGGGCTCTCCAACGATTATATCCATGACATCACCGAAGATGCCGGGGGGAAAATCTGGCTCAGCACCTCGGCGGGACTGGCCTGCACCGACGGGAAAACGGTGGAAAACTTCGACAGCAAAATTACAAAGGGAGCAAAAATCGCCGTTGCCTCCGATGGGCGCATCTGGTACATCTCCTTCGAAAACCCCGGAAAACCCAGCTTCGGCTATTTCAGCAATGGCACCCTCACCTCCATGGACCACCTGCTTCCGCAGAACATGGGCAACATGACCGTGTCTGAGCTGATATGGTCTGAAAAAGATAAGGCCATCCTCCTGAACACCGGCCATGCCATCCATGAAATCAAAGAGGACAGGCACCGGCTGCTTCATTCGACAAGCGACACCCTATTCGTGGCAAATGAAAGTTCCGGAGAGATCATTTTTGCACAATTTGCCGACCGGAACAACGTCAGATTACTGGCATATACCGGATCCCACCTGGAAGAGAAGGCCAGGATTGAGGAGCGCCGGCTCAGGGGGGAAAACCTGCTGTCACGGAAATTAACCTTCTCCCCGCCATTCTGGTACTACCCCCTGGTCACCCTCGACCACAACAGGGTGGTTTTTGAAGCTGCCAACCCCAGAATTCATAGAAACTGCTTTCTGGCCGGAAACAACGGCGTGGCGTGGATAGGTTCCGAAGAGGGACTGGTCAGGATCTTCGGCAACGGTATCGAAACCTGGAACAGGGAGATTCTTCCCAACGTGTGGGGGATTACCGAAGACCACACCGGGAATATCTGGTTTTCTTCCTATTTCACCGGATTGAAAAGTTACGACGGGAAACGGGTCACCTCTTATCCCGAGCTCAGGGTAAACAACACCAAGGGGAGCTTTTATTTCAGGCCATCGGTCGACAAACAGGGCAGGCTTTTCTTTTCCTCTAGCCTGGGGATCGTCCAGTTTGACGGCCACCGCTACCGCCAAATAAGCAAGTCCATCAGTCTGACTACCTTATATGACCCGGAAAGGGAACTCCTGTGGAGCGGATCGCACCGGAAAGCGGAAGTGTTTGACAGGAACCTGCGGGAAGTACGCACCATCGGCCAGGCGGAAGGAATGGAAAACGAGCGGTTCGTGGTCTCCATTGCCCGGGACCATCAGGGGTGGACCTGGCTGGCCAGCCTGGTGGGCATCTCCCGTTACCACTATGACTCCCGGCAAATCGTCAACTACAACCGCGCAAACGGCCGGCTCCCCGCCGATGGCATCTTTTCAGTACACACCGATTTCAGGGGCACCACCTGGATGGGGAGTACCAACGGGCTCCTGAGGTACGACGCCCCCGCCGACTCCATCATCCTCCTCCCCCTCCCCGACATCTCCGGTCCGGTCAACTTCGTCACCTCCATCGACTCCACATGGCTGGTCTTCAGCCAGCCTTCAGGCATCTACCTGACCGACCTGGGAGAGTATTACCGTTCCGGAACCATGAACCTCCGCTTCTATAACGAGAATAACGGTTTCCTGGGCATCGAACCGGGCCAGGACGGCGCTTTTGTGGATTCCCGCGGAAACCTCTGGATGACCACCGGCACCGAGGTGGTGCACCTCGACCCCCGACAACTGGCGGCATCCTCCGACACCCTGAGGATCAGGGTCTCTTCATGCAACGGGGAGCTCCTCCCCTACAACACCCGGGAAGTCTCCCTCCCCCGGAATGCCGTCAACGCCATCCTCACCTTCGATGCCGTCTCATTTGACAGGCCCCTGCCCCTCCAGTACTCCTGGCGGCTATCAGGCACCGGCAATGAGACCCTCTGGTCTTCGTGGAGTGAGAACGACTATGTGGTGCTTTCCGGATTGCCCGGCAGAAAAACTTCCCTGGAATTGAGGGCCCGGGTGCCCGGAGTGCCCATGGCTTCTCCTGCCTTATCCTCCCTGCTCCTTAATACTCACATCGCCCTTTGGAAAAGGGAATGGTTCTTCCCCGCACTCTTTGCCGTCATGGGATTCCTCTCCCTTATCACCGGCGTCCTCCTCCTGCAAACCCGCACCCGCATGACCCAGGCCACACGCGATGCCAAAATATTCCAGGTCAAGGCCATACAGTCCCAGATGAATCCCCACTTCATCTTCAACGCCCTGGCCTCCCTCCAAACCATGATCCTCAGGGCCGACCTCCAAAAAGCAAACGATTACCTGGTCCGCCTGGCCGCTCTGATCCGCGGATTCCTCGAAAGCTCCGTGGCCACGGGTACCATGGCCGGAAAAAAAGCTGCCGGGGAAGTCCCCCTCAGGGAAGAACTCGACATTCTGGATCATTATATCGAATTCCAGCAACTCATCTATCCCGGACGGTTCGACTACCATCTCTCCGTTGACCCGGCCATCGACCCGGCCACCTTCACAATTCCCCCCATGCTCATCCAGCCCTTCGCCGAAAACGCCATCCGCCATGGACTCCTACAGAAAA
>CAYWUJ010000072.1:0-8286 GCA_964461455.1 uncultured Prolixibacteraceae bacterium
GTTGTGACCTGCGCCGTGATCAGGGCATTTCAGTGTTGTGACCAGGGCTGTGATCTGCTTCGTGACCAGGGCTGTGATCAGCGTCGTGACCAGTGTTGTGACCTGCGCCGTGATCAGGGCATTTTATAGACTACGGCATTGATGACCATTCCGGCGCCCACCGATGTGAGCACGATGATGTCACCGCTGTTGAAACGGTGATCGCCCAGTTTTTGCTTGGCCACCAGGTCGAAGAGTGTGGGTACCGTTGCTGAGGAGGAATTGCCCAAAAACCCAATGGTCATGGGCATGACATCTTCAGGAATCTCCTTGATCTTGTAAAGTTTGAAGACCCTTTCGAGAATGGCCTGGTCCATTTTTTCGTTGGCCTGATGGATCAGCACTTTTTTGACGTCGGAGAGGGTAAGCCCTGCCAGCTGAAGGCTTCTTTTGACCACCTTGGGTACGTTGGTAAGGGCGTAAACATATACCTTGTGCCCCTGCATTCTGATGAAAAGATCCTCTTTTTCGTATTCCGGGTTAAGGGAACGGTCCATGACCAGGAAACCGGCTTCCATGGCGTCGCTCTGTATGGCATGGGAGAGGATACCCACCGGTTCTTCGCTTTCCCTGGCTTCCAGGATCACTGCCCCGGCGCCATCGGCAAAAATCATGGCGTCTCTGTCATAGGGGTCAGCAGCCCTGCTGGTCACATCGGTACCCACTACCATGCCCCGCTGGTACTGCCCGCTTCTGAGGAAGAGATCGGCGATGATCAATGCCTGCACCCAGCCAGGGCAGCCGGCGATAATATCGTTGGTGAACATGCCCGGGTTCTTCAGCCCCAGCTTCTGCTTGATGCGCGCGGAAATCCCCGGCATCATGTCAGAACGCATGCCCTCAGAGGTGACATCCCCGAAATTGTGGGCGGCAAGGATGAAATCGAGACTTTCGGGATCTGTCCCCGATGAGGTGATGGCATCCAGGGCCGCCTTGTACCCCAGGTCTGAAGTGTTCTCTTCGGGCAAACAATAGCGCCGCTCCGAAATATTGGTGATCTCCCTGAATTTTTCAATAATTTCTTGATTATCTTTCTCATAGGGAGTACGCGTGGCGGGATCAAAAAAACGACTCCCGATAAAATGGCTGTTGTCAACCACTACCGGTGGAAGATAACTGCCTGAACCTATGATAACGCTATAGATGTTTTTTTTCATTCAGATCGTTGTATGGGTCAACTTAATGGTTGTAAATCCTGAGCTCAAACCTGCTGCCGTCAAATACCCCGTAGGAAAAGGTGGATATCCAGTCCCCCAGGAGGATAAGCCGGCTTTTTTCACCGATGGCCATGTCGGCAATACGGTGACGGTGACCGAAAACGAAAAAGTCGACTTCTTCCTTTTCGGAAACCGACTGTGCAAATTTATAAATTCCTTCTTTTTCACCCATCCATTTAGATCCTTCTGTTTTTTTGGACAGGCGGCTGTTTTTGGACCAGTGGTGTGCCATGCCGATGGTCAGGTCGGGATGTACGCGGGCATAGAGCCATTGCAGGGTTTTGCTGGTGAAGATCCTTTTCAGCAGGATATAGCCCTTATCGTTGGCGTCGAGGCCGTCACCATGAGCCAGGAAAAAACGCTTACCCCCAATGGTACACATTACAGGTTCCCGGTGGACCACCATTCCGGTTTCGGCGGGCAGGTAATCAAATGCCCAGATATCATGATTGCCGGTGAAAAAATGAACCGGGATGCCCTGATCGGTCAGGGAGGCAATGGCCCCCAGAACCCGTGTGAACCCTCGAGGAACCACCGTCCTGTATTCAAACCAGTAATCGAAGATATCGCCCATCAGGTATACCGCTTCGGCATCCTTTCCCATCTCCCTGAGCCATGATGCAAAAAGAAGTTCCCGCTCCCTGTTATCCTTTAAGGCAGGAGCTCCCAGGTGAACATCGGAAACGAAATATGTCTTTTTCTCCCTATTTTGCAAACTGGTTTCTTTTTAGATCAACCGGCAGGCGGAGATCAGGTTAAAGATGGCCCGGACCATCGGGTTCCGTGGGGTCACCTGAGCAGCTGCGACAGGGTGCGGTCGATGGCCGGACCATTCAGGTTTTTGGCCACGATCGATCCTTCCCTGTCGAGAAGATAGTTAAAGGGTACCGACTGGATGTTGTAACGCATCACCGCCTCAATGCTTCCCTTCATGTCTCCTACATTGGTCCAGGTAAGCTTGTCTTTTTCAATGGCTTCCAGCCACAGCGCCCGGTCCTTGTCCACACTCACCTGATAAATTTCCAGGCCCTTGCTGCGGTATTTCTGGTATATTTCCACCAGCACGGGATTGATGATCCTGGAGTTCTGGTCGACTGCCGACCAGAATTGGAGCAGGACATACTTGCCCCGGAATGATGTCAGAGGGATGTCACGGCCCTGGGGGTCGGGAAGGAGAATTTCCGGACTGTTTTCGCCCTGGTCGGCGATCAGCTGTCTCACCTTACCCGCCCTTTCCGTTTCCAGAAGCTGCAGGGTGTTGGCATAGAGGGCTTTGACATGCTCCGACTCAGGATAAAAGGAGTTGAGTGCCGATGCCGCCACTCTCAGGGCATGCAGGTCGCGCACCACATAATCGTCATCGTTGAATTTCTGGTACAAGGCCAAAACACTCGCCATCGAAAAAGGATGCTCCGAAACAAATTGTGTTGAGTAGTCGATCTGCTCCTGGACAATGGTGTCATAGGCCTTTTTCCATCCGGCCTTCAGGGCTTCAAAATCGGGGCTTTCGGCATAAAGGGTGTAGAGCGAGGATATGGAATCCAGCTTTTGTTTGGTGGTGTTCAGGCGGTAGTTGAGTTCCTGGACCAACAGGGAACCCGGTGATCCGGCCACTTTATAATCCCGGGCCAGGCTGATGGCATCGGCTTCTACGGTCACTTTTTCCGCGGAATCGAGCAACAGGGTGATAAAATTGTTGTCAGCGAGCCTGAGAAGGAAGAACGTGGGCATGCCAACTTCGTGTTTGATGGTGAACTCCCCGCTGGCGCTGACCCTGGCGGAATCGACAGGACGCACGCTGGCCACCATCAACTCCTCCAGGTAAACCATTTTCCCGGAAGCATTGGTGATCTTTCCCCTGACCTCAATCTTTTCAGGCCGGGAACAGCCGGCCAGAACAAAGAGGATAACCGGAATGACTATGATGGTAAAACGTCTCATTTTCGCGCAGTTGTTAAGGTCGGTAAAATTAATAAAATCCACTCAGTCCGAAAATTCCGGTGCGAAGATAATAATTTTATATTTTTGGCTCCGGACAACGGACATTGTGAAGATCTATTACGACCTGAAAGATTTGAAAGCCGTCAGGCCGGTGGTGACCATCGGCACTTTCGATGGTGTGCACCTGGGGCATCGTAAAATCCTCGGGCGGTTGACAGAAATCGCCGCGGCGACGGGCGGTGAGTCTCTTCTTTTCACCTTTTACCCTCATCCCCGGCAGGTGCTGTCGCCCGATGAGCATAACCTGCGGCTGATCACCACGCTCGAAGAGAAGGTGGAGTTGCTGGGAAAGGCAGGCATCGACCACCTGGTGGTCTACCCTTTCTCCCGGGAGTTTGCCGCCTTGACGTACCGGGAATTTGTGCGGGAGATCCTGGTGGAAAAAATCGGAACTTCCTGTCTGGTGGTGGGGTACGACCATAAATTCGGCAAAAACAGGGAAGGGGATTATGAATACCTGAAAGAGTGTGCCCGGAATTACAACTTCCGGATAGAGAAACTCGACCCCCTGCTGATCAACGAGGCCCATGTCAGTTCCACCCGTATCAGGCAGGCCCTGGAGGCGGGTGACATTGCCGGTGCCAACCGTTACCTCGGCTATTCCTATGAACTTCACGGCCAGGTGGTGGAAGGCAAAAAAGTGGGCCGGAAACTGGGATTTCCCACGGCCAACATCGAAGCCACGGAAGTCACCAAGCTTATCCCCGGCTACGGGGTGTATGCCGTCAGGATCAGGGTGGCCGGGGAAACCTGGAAAGGCATGCTCAACATAGGCTCCCGCCCGACCTTTAACCAGAATGCCGACAACCGGAGTATTGAGGTGAACATCTTCGGTTTTGAGGGTTCCCTGTACGGGGAGAAAATCACCCTGTTTTTCGACGGTAAAATCAGGGAAGAACAGAAGTTCGGCAGTGTGGAAGCCCTGGTGGCCCAGCTCCGCAACGACAGGGAGAAAGCCCTGGAAATCCTCGCCGGCAGCTGAGTCCTTATCACTTCTGCAGCGTAAGTTCGCACGACACGGGAAGATGGTCACTGTAGGGGACCTTGTGGATCTTGAAATTGGTGCTTTTCATCTCCCTGCTGTGGAGGATGTAGTCAATCCTGAAAGAAGGGAGTTTTCCCACATAGGTATTTCCGATTCCTTTTCCCGAGCATACGAAGGCATCGCGCAGTTTGCCGCGGGTTTGCCGGTAGGCATAGGATGCCGGGGTATCGTTGAAGTCGCCGCAGACGATGACCGGATAGGGCGAAGCTTTTATTTTGGTCCTGATCAGCCGGGCCTGGGCCGCCCGTTTAATCATCGCCTGTTTGTATTTTCCCGCCAGCTCCCTGTATTCCCGGAAGTCCTTTTTCTGCGGAATCCCGGGATTCTCAATCACACTGTACCTGTCGGGGTCTATTTTGTAAGACTGCAGGTGTACATTGAAGATCCTGACGGTGTCGCCGCCAATGACCACATCGGTACAAATGGCGATATTTCCCGATTTTTCGAACCTGATCTCCTCCATTTTCACGATAGGAAAACTGGTCATGGTTACCGACCCGATGGTGCTTCCTGCCCGGGCATACTGATAGTGTTCAATACGGCTGAATTCTCTTTTGGTCTCTTCCAGGTTAAAAACCTTGTTGGTGCGTAGTTTGACCTCCTGAAGGCAGATGATGTCGGGTTCGTTTTCGGCCAGGAATCCTTTGATCACTTCGGCGAGTTCCCGTGAAGGGTTACTGCCGGTCCCCGAAAAGTTCTTGACATTGTAAGAGACCACGCGCATCTGGGCATCTCCGGTCTCCCTGCCGCTGAACTGAACGAAGCGGGAGAGGACTCCCCAGCCGGCGAGGACGACCACAATGGAGATGAGGGAATAGCGTGGGCTGACGATCAGCCAGGCTATGATGAAGAGAAAATTCACCCCCAGAATGTAAGGATATCCCAGACCCAGGAGGGAAGGTGCCCACCAGCGGTCGGGAGGAATGTAAGACGACAGATAAGACCCTGCCAGAGCCAGTGCAGCCAAAATATTGATGGCCAGCAGACTATTTTTTACCAGTGTTTTCAAGGTGAGAAAAAAAGCATCCCTTTTGGGAAGTGCAATTTAGTGAAAATGGGAAAACAAAAGCCGGCCCTTTTAATTTTTCATTTCCGGGTTTTGACCATCCTGGTATTTCCGCGGAAGTCGCTGCGGATTTCTGTTTCCCGGAAGCCCTTGTCGGCGAGAAGGCGGGCAGTCTCTTCTCCAAAGCGGCGGTTAATTTCCAGGAAGAGCTCTCCTCCGTCAACCAGCCAGTGGCTTGCAAAGGCGGCAATCGCCCTGTAATAGAGCAGGGGATCTTCATCGGGAACGAAGAGGGCACCCCCCGGTTCAAACCCCACGACATTCTCTTCCATCTCATTTTTTTCACTGATGGTCACATAGGGAGGATTGCTGATGATGAGGTCCCGTTTTTCCCAACCGGGGAATTCCTGCCACCTTAAGATGTCGGCCTGGAAAAAGCGTACGCGGGACCCGGTGTTCCGGCCGTTTCGCATGGCCACCGCCAGGGCATCCTCCGATATGTCGCAGCCTTCGGCCGTGCATTCCGGGAAGGCCTTTGCCAGGGCCAGGGCGATGCATCCGCTGCCGGTGCCCACGTCGAGCAGGGAAGAGGGGGGAACTTTCCTGCCGGTGACGATCCAGTCGACCAATTCTTCGGTTTCGGGCCGCGGTATGAGCACTGCCGGGGTGACCTCCAGGGTGAGACCGTAAAAACAGGAGCTTCCCAGGATGTACTGAATAGGCTCACTTTTCTTCAGGCGCTCCACGATGTTCCTGACCCTGACCATTTCGCCGTGAGTCAGGGTCTCTCCGCTGTGCAGGACCATACCGGTCAGCGACCATCCCCTGAGGGCGTGGAAAATGAGCCGCGTGAATTCCGTTATTTCCGTGGCGGGGTAGAACTCCGCCAATTCGTTGCGGATATATTGAATTGTCGCCTGCATTGTGTTATTTTTGGCAAAGTTATGGTTTTGACCGGAATGACGCATCACGAAAAATTCATGGAGAGGTGCCTGTGGCTGGCTTCTGCGGGAGCAGGCGCCGTGGCCCCCAATCCGATGGTGGGGTGTGTGATCGTTCACCGGGGGAGGATCATCGGTGAGGGTTTCCATCGCAAATTCGGGGGTCCCCATGCTGAAGTCCATGCCGTGAATGCCGTTTCCCACCGGGAGCTCCTCAGGGAGAGCACTCTCTATGTCTCTCTGGAACCCTGCGCCCACCATGGCAAAACGCCTCCATGCGCCGATATGATCGTGGCCTCGGGCATTCCCAGGGTGGTCATCGGTATCAGGGATCCCTTTCCGCAGGTCGACGGCAGGGGTGTGGAGAAGCTGCAAAAGGCAGGCCTTGAGGTGATCACGGGAGTGCTGGCCAGGGAGTGCCGCGAGCAGAACCGCCGGTTTCTCACCTTTCATGAGAAGGAAAGGCCTTATGTGACTTTGAAGTGGGCGCAGACCACCGATGGCTTTATGGACAGGGAGCGCCGGCCCGGCGAGGAGGGTTTCCCTTTGTGGATTTCGGGAACTATGGCGCGGGCGCTGGTTCACCGCTGCCGGTCGCTGGAAGCGGCCATTCTCGTGGGCAGGGTGACCGCCGAAAGGGATGACCCGGCGCTGACCACCCGCGGGTGGAGCGGTGCCAACCCCCTGCGTATGGTCATCGACCCCCGGGGAGTGCTGCCCCGCCATCTCCACCTGTTTGACCATACGGCACCCACCGTGGTGGCCACAGAATCTCCCGGTGAAGAGGAAGAAAACCTGACCTTTCTGAAAATCACCCCCGGGCAGGGAGTTCCCCGGCAGATTCTGGCATATCTCAGGGAGATGGGAAAAACCTCGCTGATTGTGGAGGGTGGCAGAAAGACCCTCCAGGCCTTTATTGATGAGGGAATGTGGGATGAGGCCCATATTTACACAGGCCCTGTGAGATTCGGCGCCGGCCTTCCTGCCCCGGAACTCAGGGGAACCACCACGGCCTCGGAATGGCTCGGTGACACCCTGCTCACCGTCGTGCGCCCCGGCTTTCAGTAAGAGGGCGAAAGCCCCCGCGGAAGAACAGGAATCCCCAGTTCATTTTCCACATACATGAAATAGTAGAAGAGCTTGTGGTTGATTTCCAGTCCGTAATCGACAGTGGGATCATAACCGATGATGGTTTCAAAGATCCTGCTGTGACGGGGTGAGGTCGCCTTCATATTCCATTCGAGGACATACTGGCGGTTCCAGTTTTCGTAATACTGCAGGGAATGGAACCATGCCGGCTTGCTGCGCGTGAGAAACCAGGTTTCGAAACCGGGGTCCATGACGATCAGTTCGTAGCTGGTACTGTCATCGCCGGGGGCAGTTCCCGCGAGCTCCACCTTTCCGGCCTGCCGGCCTGCCGTGCAGGCTCCCAGCAGAAGAACGAGGAACAGAATAACGGGATTTCGTAACTTCATATTCATGTTGTTATGGTGTTTCTCTTGGCCATTCAGGGGAGTCGCAGGTGGATAACTGAGCCATGGTTTGAATTCCGGCGAGCGCATTTCCTGCCGCCTCTGCCGTGGGGTCAGCGAACAACGCACTCAGGAGGGTGTTGACGGAATCGGATTCCTCGCCGGCTCTGCCGTGAGGAGCTTCATATGGCAGGATCCAGGATACCCGGTTTTCTTCCCTGTGCCAGTATACGGAAAAAGTTGGGGAGAAGTTCCGGGGGCCCTGTTTCCCTGGTCTAATCGGCAAGGGTAAAACGGAAACTCACCCCGAAGTTGGTATTGGAGGTATCGAAAGAGCCGACAAAAGGCTGGTTGATGATTCTGTCATAATATACCCTGAGCTGGAATCTGTCGCTGAGCATATAGTCGGCGGTGGTTTTGATGGTAATGGCATTCATGCCGGCTGTCAGCTGGTCGGTATCTTCGACGAGTTTTCTCAGCACCGTTTTGTTTTTCCGGAAGGAGAGGTCAGCACGCAGGGTGAGGTCGTTGGAATAGGACTGCTGTGAATTTTTGGTTTTCAGGA
>CAYWUJ010000073.1:0-8166 GCA_964461455.1 uncultured Prolixibacteraceae bacterium
ATAAGGATAAAAGCCGCCGCAATCAGGAAATAAAACTCCCTGTACTGGTCCTCCTCGTGGATCACCTGAACGGCTACCCCGGCAGGCAGGTTATAGGCTTCCACAACATCGTCGATTTCCATACGGTAGGCGCTCAGAAGATCCTTGGAATCCTCGGCTTCTGAGGCAAAACGGTAGTTTACCTCGATCTGTTTTTCCTGGTTGATACG
The DNA here is from genome assembly GCA_964461455.1 of uncultured Prolixibacteraceae bacterium. Classification (GTDB taxonomy): domain Bacteria; phylum Bacteroidota; class Bacteroidia; order Bacteroidales; family Prolixibacteraceae; genus UBA1413. The sequence continues at coordinate 210 of CAYWUJ010000073.1, forward strand.
GGTAATATTGGCCATGCCGCTGGCGTAGATGATCTCGGCGATATCCTGGAGGTCATAGACGGCGCCCTCGTTATTGCTGATTTTCAGGGCACGCAGGTCGTCAATGCTCTTTTCGCGTTCTTCCTCATCAGCTCCCTTCTCTTTCAGAATAATGTCGTATTCCTCGGTTCCCTGCTTGAAGGTCACCCCGGAACTGAACTCCCTGCTGAAAGAGGCCAGTTCATTGGCGATATTATTGAGGGAAACGTTGTATTCGGTCATCAGCCGCTGGTTGAAGAGGAGGTGGATTTCGGGCCTGTTGGAGCCCACGCTGACATTGACGCTGGAGACCGACTCCAGGTTGTCTATGAAATAGCGGAGGTCTTCGGCCACACCTCTCATCACGTTAAAGTCCTGGCCTTTGATGACAATGCTCTCCTGGTTGGAACCGATGCCCATAAAACGGCCAAAGTCACCACCCACGCCTCCGGCCATGCCTCCTCCGCCCCTGAAACTCTGGCTTGAGGTGGGCTGTGTCAGGCTGACCTCGGCATTCTGAATATTGGTGACCCGGCTCTCAACATCCGTTTTGATCTCGGCCACTTCGCGTTTGGCGATCTTTTCAAAATCCTCTTTCAGGGTAATGGCTACCACAGCCTCCTCCTCCTGAATCCGGGATGTATAATCCTTGATCTCGCTGACTGCCGGCAGGCGGCTTTCCAGCTCCCTGACCACAATATCGGTAGCTTCCAGGGTGGAACCCGTGGGCATGGTGACATAGACCGAAAAGGTGTCCTGGTCCACTTCCCTGAGGGAGTTCACACTGATGGCCAGCACAATGAAAATGGAAACAAAGAAAACGACCAGCGCCCCGACGATGGTGCCTGCGGGATTTCTCATGGCCTGCTTGAGCAGGACCACATAAACCTGGATGATCCGGTTGTTGGTGGTCACCTTCTCGTAAAAGATGTTGTGCGACTGTTTCCGCTTCAGCAACAGGTGGGCAGCCATGGGAATGAGCATCAGGGCCACCACGGCGGAGATCACCAGCGTGGAGACGATGGAAACCCCCACGTTGTTCCCCAAAATGCGGATCATGTATTCCGAGGAGAAGACAAAGGGTAGGAACACGGTAATGGTGGTCAGGGTGGCTGCCACCACAGACCGCCACACCTCTGTGGTTCCCTGGGTCACCGCCTTTTCGGGGGTATAGTGTTTCCCCGCCAGCCGGTAAATATTCTCCAACACCACCACGCTGTTGTCGAGGAGCATACCCACCGCCAGGGCCATGCCCACCAGGGTCAGGCTGTTGATGGAAACTCCAAAGGCATAGAAGAGGTTGAAAGCCGAAAAAACCGACACGGGAATGGCCAGGGCAATGATGGCGACGATGCGCACATTCTTGAGGAATATCCAGAGCACGAAGATGGCCAGCAATCCCCCGACCAACGCCAGGGAGATGATCTGGTCGATATTTTTCTCCATGGTCTCGGCGGTATCCGACTGAATGACGATTTCCACCTCGCTGGTAGCCAGTTTGCTGTTCAGGCGGGCGATCACCTCCCTGGTGCGGTGCGACAGGTCGATCAGGTTGGCCTGCGAGTCGCTGACCAGCAACACCGAGATGGCATCGAGACCATTGACACGACTCAGCGTGGTCTCCTCCTTGACGCCGAAATAGACTTCTGCCACATCCTTGAGGAGAATGGGGCCTTCGGCCAGGACGATATTTTCAATATCTGACACTTCCTTGTATTCCGAAGTGACATGGACGAAATAGTGACGGTTCGACTCGTGGAGGTACCCGGCAAAGGTGCGGTTCATCGAGTTCGAGCTGAGAGAGGAACGGATTTGTGACAGGGTGATGCCATAGGCTTCACAGGCCCCCATGTCGATGGTAATCTCAATAGATCTTTCCTTGCCGCCATAAACGTTGGCAGAGGCCACCCCGTCGACATTCTGCAGATCGCTGAGGACCTCCTTGTCAACGATGTTGCGGATGCGGTCGGTACCCCCGCTGCCCCTGATCTGCAACTCCATGAACTGGTTGGTGAGCTGCTGCATGTCTACCCTCGCCACGGTCACCGTAAACCCCTCGGGAAGGGTCTCCCGCACCTGGTCGATTTTTTCCTGTAACTTGAGATAGAGATATTTGAAATTGACATTCTTCTTGAAGCTGATCTGGATGGAAGCCTGGCGGTTGTTCAGCCACGTTTCCATATCCTCGACGCCTTCCAGGGTGCCGATGGCTCCTTCCACGGGAATCACGGCCTGGTTTTCCATGTAGCTGGGATCCACTTCCTGGCGGGAGGTGATCTGAACGTACAGCATGGGCAGGGTGGCGTCGGGCATCAGCTCCACGGGCAGCTGCTTGTAGGAGATGTACCCCAGCAGGGTCATCCCCAGGAACAGCATGCTGATAAATACCTTTCTATTGATGATAAACCTCATCTGATCATCCTTTTAGGGATTATAATTCGTGTTCTCCTGTTTCAGGGAGACTTTTTTCGGGGTGAAGGCGGTCGAGAAGGTCATACACACAGGGGATGACCACAAGGGCGAGAAGGGTGGAAGAGACCAGACCCCCGATGACGGCCAGGGCCATGGGTGAACGCAGCTGGGCACTCTCCCCGAAGCCGATGGTCAGGGGAATCAGGGCCAGAATGGTGGTGGCCGAGGTCATCAGGATGGGACGAAGCCTCTGCTGACCCGCCATTATGATGGCACTGCGACGGTCCATTCCCTCCCTGATCAACTGGTTAATCCTGTCTATCAGGATGATAGAACTGTTCACCGCGATACCCGCCAGCATGATGATGCCGATGATGGCCATGATATTCAGGGTCTTCCCCAGCAGGAAAAAGGCGAGGATACTTCCTACAATGGCAAAAGGAATGGTGACGAGCACCGTGAAAGGATGGATCAGCGACTCAAAAATCGAGGCCAGCACCATGTAGACCAGGACTACCGAAAGAAGAAGGGCAAAACCCAGACTGCTCATTGATTCCTCTCTTTTTTCCTCATCACCGGTGACCTTCACCGAATATTCGGGAGGCAGGGTGATTTCGCCGGTAGATTCCCTGATCGAAGAGGCCATATGTTCCAGGGCTATCCCCGGATCCATCTGCGCCGTGATTCTTCCGATGCGGTTCTGGTTTCTGCGGAATATCTCGCGTGGCGACTCGCCATAGCGGATGTCGGCAATTTCAGTAAGCCTGAAAAGCTGGTTTCCCGAACTGATGACCATGTTGTTGATTTCGGAGAGCCGTGTTTCGGGCAGCCTGATGGTGATGTCCCTCATTTCACCGCCCTCTTCCATCTGCCCGGCATTCTTGCCCTGCAGCTGGTCCTGGAGCTGGGTGACCACGGTATTGACGTTGAGGTTGTACATCCCGGCCTTGATACGGTCAATGACCACCTCGACCTCCGGGGCCCCGTTCTCTATCGACGACTGTATGTTGAACAAGCCGGGGATGGAGTCCATCCTGGCTTTTACCGCCAGGGCAATCTCCTCGATCTGGTCCATCTCTTCCCCCTTGATCTCGACCACCACAGGAGCTTCGTCGCTCCCGAGAATCGATTTCAGGGCTGTCTCATCCTTGGAAAAGGTCACCTCCAGATCGGGGATGTCGCCGGTGAGACCGTCGATGGTGGCGATCACCTCGTCGGCAGTGATCGAAGCCTCATGTGACAGGATCACTTTGATTTCGGCGGTATTCTCCCCTTCAAAGACGGTGGAGGCATCGCCGGTGAGTCCGGTGCGCGGACCGGCATGGGAATAGATCTTGTCGAGATCCTCACCCAGGTATTCGGTGATGATCCCCTCTATGTTGCTGACGGTGGCCTCTGTCCTTTCGAGACGGGTTCCTTCCGAAAGCTTAAGGTTAAGGGTAACCTCGCGTGACTCGGTTTGGGGCATGAACTCGGAACCGATCAGGGGAATCAGCAGGAAGGAAGCCCCGGTAATGGCCAAAGCCACCAGCAGGACCACCCATTTCACGTTGAGGAGCTTGCCCAGGAGCTTGCCATACCAGCTCATTTCCATCGTGCGGCGGGTCGCCGGGGCTGGTTTGTTGCGGTATATCCGGTGGTAAAGCATGGGAATCAGGAAGATGGCGGCAAACAGGGAGGAGAGCAACGAAAAGGCCACCGTCCATGCCTGGTCGCGGAAGAGTTCCCCGGAAGCACCATGCAGATAAACGATGGGCAGGAAAACCACGATGGTGGTCAGCGTGGAGGCCACAATGGCACCCCCCACCTGCGCCGTGCCGTTCACCGCGGCATCCTTGACGGAGGCTCCCCCCTCGTGATGCCTGAAAATATTCTCAATCACCACAATGGCATTGTCGACCAGCATCCCCGCCCCCAGGGCCAGGCCCCCCAGCGTCATGATATTGATGGTGAGATCGTTGAAATACATCAGGTTAAAGGTGGCGATGATCGAAAAGGGAATAGCCATACTGACGATCAGCGTGGTGCCCATCCGCCGCAGAAAGAAGAAAAGGACCACCACCGCCAGAATAATCCCGTAAATGGCAGAATCCTTGACCTCGGAAATGGCATCCCTGATAAAGGTGCCCTGGTTGGTCACCAGGGTCAGCTGGTACCCCGGAAGGGCCTTGCCGATCTTCTCCAGGGCCTCACCGATCTGATCCACAGCCTTTACGGTATTGAAGCGCGTCTCCTTATAAATCGACAACCCGATGCACCGTTTACCGTTCAGGTGGACAATGTTGACCGGTTCCTTGTTGGCCATGGTCACCGTGGCCACATCCTTCAGAAAGACAGGGGCCATGTTGACGGGCGATGCCGTGGCTGAACCCGACGCAGAAGCCGTGACGGCCTTGTAACCCACAATCAGATTCTCAAAGTCGGAGGGATCCTGCAAAAGACCCACCCCCTTGACAATATATTGTAACCCCATCTCCGAAATCTGACCTCCCGAAACACTCCGGTTAAAATTCTGGATCCTGGTACTGACATCATCGAGGGTGAGATTCTGGGCTTCGAGGCGGTAAAGGTCGGTGGCGATGACAATCTCGTTTTCCTCTTCTCCCGAGAGCTCCACCTCGGCCACCCCTTCGAGCCTCACCAGTTCATTGCGGACATAGTTTTCGGCCACTTTCCTGACCTGGTTCAGGTCGGTGATTTCGTTATGGGCCAGGGCCACCAGCATCACCGGGGCGGTATTGGGGTCGTGCTGGGTGATCTTCAGCTCGTCGATTTCCATGTTCTGGGCATAGGAGTTCAGGGCTTTCTGCAGATCCAGAAAGGCTTCATCCATATCCTTGTTCCAGGCATATTCCACGGTAATCTGGGAGGTTCCCACCTTGGTTACCGAGGTGACCTGCACCACGTCAGACTGCCTGATGGCCAGGGCTTCGATGTTCTCGACAAACTGCTTTTCCATCTCTTCAGGGGGGCGCTCCCCGGAGGTGATCTCCACAAAGATCCTCGGTGACCGCAGATCAGGGAAAAGATCCATCCCCAGCTTGTCGAACGATATATACCCCAGCAGCAACACTGCCAGCACGATCATCAGGATGGTGACCGGGTAATTGACTGAAAACAGGGTTAGTTTTTTCACGGAATTCTGTTTAATGGTTGAATAATGCCGGAGGGTTCCGGCAGGCCGTTCCCCGGCCCCAAAAAATGGTGGCTGCTTCCCGGAAGGTGTCAGCTTCCTGACGCCGGCGGTAATGGCAGGATTACTTGATCACTTTTACCTTGGAGTCGTTGCGCAGCGTCTCATAACCCTTCACGACCAGCCTTTCATTCTCTTTCAGACCGGCAATGACTTCGGCATAATCCTGGTTTTCGATGCCCAGGGTAATGCGTCGTTCACGTGCCGTACTCTGGTCGACCACAAAAACCACCTTGCCGCGGTTGCTGCTCATGATGAGGCTCTTGGGAATGACAATGGCGCTGTCGCGACGTGCCACGACGATGTCTCCCTTGACGAACATCCCCGGCCTGAGCTTCAGATCGGGATTATCGATCAGCAGTTTTCCCTTGAAGGTGCGGGTTTCAGTACTCACCGCCGGGGAAAGCTCCGAAACCACTCCCTTGAGGGTGTCTTCGGCAATGGTATAGTTGGTGACGATCACCTCCTGCCCGGTCTGCACCTCAGAGATGCTCTTCTCGGGCAGGTTGATGTCAAGGAACATCTTCTCATAATTCATCAGGGTGACCACGGCCTGGCCTGAGGCCACGCGGGTACCCCGGGTAAAATAGGGAAGGTCAACGATTACCCCGCTGAAGGGAGCCACTATGCTCATCTTCGACAGCTTTACCTGGGCATTCTCAAAGTCGTAGCGGGCATTGGTGGCCGACACTTCCGAATTGCGGAGCTCCCGCAGGGTCACCCCTCCCTTTTCGTACAGCGACTTCTGTTTCTCATACTCCTGGGCCGAAATCTCCAGATTGAGTTTCTTGGCGTCGAGGGCTATGTTATTGACATACTCCTCATCCTCAAAGCGAACCAGCACCTGCCCCGCCCGCACCCGGTCACCCAAACTGAAAGGCCGGCCCGTGGAGGGATTGTTTAACAAACGGTAGTTTCCGGCCATCTCAGAGGAGAGGGTCACCTCCTGCATCGCCTTGGCCGTTCCCGTGGTGTTGATATACATCTCTATCGGCTGTTTCCGGAGGTCTTCGACCGACACCGGAATGGCCAGATCGGTAGTCTCAGCCTGCTGGCGGTTGTTACAGGCAAAAAGGGCCAGCAATGCGGCTAATGCCAGAAAGTTGTTAAGCTTCTTCATTTTCGTGTTCCGTTAAGTATTTTTGTTCTTGCTGTGTTCTGTGCTATTGGGAAGATCAGTGCCCTTCCGGCGGAAAGGACCTACTTTTCCATTTTGTATAACTCCTGGGGAATGATCTCTATACCCTTTTCGAAATCATAAAGCGACTGGATCTTCAGATTCAGGAGTTCGATCTTGTAATTGATCAGGGCCTGGGCATAGTTGATCTTCTGATTGGAGAGCTGGGTCTGGTAAAGGTTCAGATCCATCCCCGTTAGGTCGCCGTTTTCATATCTTTCGAGATTGATTTCGTAAGTCAGCTGGGCATTCCGTTCATTCTGACGGGCAATCTCGATCTGGTTGACCTGGTTCTGGAGGTTACGGTAAGCCTCCCTGATGTCAATGATGATCTGTTTTTTCTGCTCGTCGAAGTTCAATTGCTGGGTTTTGATGGAAGCTTCCTGTGCCCTGATGCGCGCCTTCCTCTCCCCCCAGTCAAAAATGGGAATGTTAAAAGAGATTTGCGCCTGGGGATTTCTTGTGGTCTGGTCAAAGATATCCAACAACTTCTCATTATCCCCGATAATCCCGAATGCAAGATTCATGGTGCCGTTAAATTCGTTCATCGCCTTGGTACGAATCATCTCGAACTGACTGGTTTCCAGGTCTATTTCCCTCTGACGGAGTTCCATTCTGCTCTGCAGACCGTTGTCGATGGCCTTTTGCAAGTCCACCTTCACCGGGGCTGCTTCGACATCGGTCATCACCAAGATATCCTCGAACAGGTCCATACCCAGGTACATCTTCAGCTGGTCCTTGGCATTTTCAAAGGAGACCTGCCGGTTCTGGACCGTGGAGTTGGCCTGCGACAGGTTGAGTTCGGCCTGGTAGAGCTCCTCCCGCGCCGCCAGTCCGGCATCCACCTTGTTTTTGATGATTTCAAAACTCTTCTGGGTATTGGTGAGCTCTTCCCGGGCGATGGCCAGGTTCATCTGGGCCATATAGACGCTGTAAAAATATTGGGTGACCATCCGCTCCATGTTCAGCCGTTGCATCGCATAACTGATGTTGGCATTTTCATAACTCAACTCAAGTTCCCTGAGTTGAAGCTTAAGTCTGTTATACGTAAATAACGGCTGACTCAGATTAACGTAAAGGTTATTGGTAAACCGTTCATCAATTTCCGGGTCCATTCCCGACTTGACCACCTTACTGTTTTGCCATCCGAAACGGTT
>CAYWUJ010000074.1:0-7903 GCA_964461455.1 uncultured Prolixibacteraceae bacterium
GCGCCGCCGGCATCGCAGGCGATGGCACGCACAAAATCGTTTCCGGGGGAAGGTATCGTTGTCAGTTTCGCCAGGGGAGTGGTAAAGCTTCTCCCGTCTTCGTTCATCCGGTTAAGTCCCCGGGAAGTGCCGACCCAGAGGATTCCGGATTTGTCCAGGCAGAGAGCGGTAATGTTATTGTCGGAGAGAGCTCCCGGCATTTCCGGTGGTGCAGAAAAAACGCGGAAGCTGTCTGCCAAGGGGAGATAACAGGCCAATCCGCGTGTCGATCCCATCCAGACCGTTCCATCGGGGGTTTCCAGAAGGGGGATTTTGTAGTCTTTGACGCTTCCGTCGTAACCAAGGGGTGATATGTGGTGGGAAAATGACAACTCTTCCGGATTGCAAATGGTCAGTACCGGTGATGTATTGATGAGGATTTTCCCGTTGCTGTCGCACAAAACGTCGTAAACGTTTCCGGTGATGTCGGTGGGGTAAGGGGTGGAGTAGTGAATGCGGGTGAAGCGTTTCTTTTTTGAGGAATAGCGGTTGAGGCCTCCTTTTGTGCCGATCCAGAGATCTCCGGAAGGGTCTTCGGTGATTCCGTATATCCAGTTGTTGGAAATGGAGGTGGAATCATCGGGCCGGTAAGTATGTACCGTAAAATTGTATCCGTCGAAGCAGTTGAGGCCGTTCTGGGTGCCCAGCCATATGAACCCCCGGGAATCCTGGAAGATGCAGGTGACCACTGATTGGGAAAGGCCATCAGAGAGGGTGTATCCCCGGAAGATAAATTGCCGGGTATTTCCCGGCAGGTTGGCCAGGAGCAGCAATAGTATGAATACTCCCCGGATCATATGTACAATGTACTGCAAATAATGGAGAATATCAAGGTTTCAGGAAATTACCAGCCTCCGCCGCCTCCGCCGCCTCCGCCGCCGCCGGCGCTTCCGCCGCCTCCGCTGCCCGAAGAGCTTCCGGGAGGTGTCGACGCCGAAGAGATGGCCGAGGAGAAGCTTTTTCCCATTTCGGAGGTGAAGTTCCGGGGAGAGAAGGAGGCCACGCTTCCTGCTCCGGCATACCAGGCAGGATGGTAGGTGCGGGTCTCTGTCATCGATTGGGCCAGGGCGTTTTCGAATTTCCTGCCCCACTGGTTTTCCACCCCCAGGGCAATGGCGTAGGGGAGCAGCTGTTCAAACCGTTCTACGGTGAGGTCGGGTTCATGGGCCTTGTCGAGCTGTTCTTTTTCGGCCACTGAGAGGTACATCTTAAAGCCTTGGGCCTCATCCATCACTTCCCTTCCCCGGGGTGTGGGGGCTTTCATCAGCCAGGCAAACAATGCCAGAAGGAAGATGACCAGGATAAGCAGGAATATGGGGATTTCGGGTGTGGGCGCCAGGGCGAAAGTCGCCAGCACCCCGGCTGCCGAGCCCAGTACTCCGGGCAGGAGGTGCTTGCCGTTGACCTTGAAATAGGTGGGGATCATCTGGTCCCTAATGCTTTTTTCTGCGGCACTGCGGGCTTTCTGGAAAGCTGCATGGTTTTTCTGGTCGAGGAGGATTTCGCTTCTGCCGGCAAAGAGGGCCTCGCCCATGGCTTTCTCTTCGGGGGTGAGGTCGGCAATGGCTTCCGGAATGAGGTCCAACCGGTATTTTTTTCCGCTTTTGTCGATTTTCAGGTATCCCTTGATGGCCATACCGACGAGGGATGCTGTGATTATCCTCTCGTTCATTCCCATCTTATGGAGGAAGCCGGTAGTGGCGGCGCTGAAACCCTGCGGAGGGTCGAAGAGGGGGATGATGGTTCCTTTCCGGGGATCTTTGCCCACGGCTTTCCACTTCCGGAGGTAGAGCACCAGTGCCAGTGCCAGGGTGAGCAGGGCCGCCAGCACATGGAGGTTGTCTTTCAGAAAGCGCCCCGACCTTTCTGAGGCCGTTGGTTCGTGGACGAAACCTTTGGGCCAGGCCACGGCAATGGTCAGCTGTTCTCCGGGGAGCAGAGGCTGGGTTGTGACGGTGGTGACGCCGTTGTTTTCCTCCACCTGGGTGCATTGGCAACCCGTGCTTCCGGCGCGGCCCGAATAGGCGGCTTTCTGCACCACCGTGGCCCCTTCAGGGATCCGGAGGGTCACACTGGCCGTTTCAATGGGAAAAGCCCAGTCGCCCCCGATGGCGTTGAAATAGAGCTCGTCATACTCGCTGAAGAACCCCACCTGACGGGAAGTGCGGTAGGTGAGGGTGTAGGTGTGGGTGCCCGGGGATATTTCCGTGTTGCTGTCGCCGATGTATACGACTACCCCGTTGTCCTTGTTTTCGGTGAACCAGGGTTCGGGGTCGCCGTTGCGCAGCACTTCCCTGACCTGGAAGTCCACCTTAAAACGTGTTCCCGCGTGGTTGTCGTACCGGGTGGGGAAGGTGCGGTAAATGCCCCTTTTGATGGCGTTCCCTTCAGCCACCACGGAGATCACCTCGGTGACCAGCAGGTCGCCGCTCTTTTCCACCGTGATACGGGTGTCGTAAGAGAGGATTCTCTCCTGGCCGGCGGCTGAAAAGAAGAGGAGAGAAGCCAAAAGCGCGAAGAAAAAGTTTCTAATGGACATGTTCTTGTGATTTCAGGATGTTGGCTGTAAGGATAACGCATTGTACCAGAGGAAGTTCAGAAGTTTAATTCAGGTGTTGCCCTTTCCGATTGGTTGTCGAGGTCGAAATATTCGCGTTGCCGGTGGCTGGCCATGCCGGCGACCAGGCTTGAAGGGAACTGTTCGATCAGGATGTTGTAGTTGCGCACGGTACCGTTGTAATAGCGGCGGGCCCTCTGGAGGTCATGTTCCACTTTGGAGATCTCCCGCTGCAACTCCAGGAAGTTTTGGTTGGCCTTCAGTTCGGGATAATTTTCGACCACCACGAACAGGTTGCCCAGGGCTTTGGAGAGGCCCACTTCCGCCGTTTCGGCATCTTTGAGGGTGCCGGCGACCATGCCCCGTGAGCGCAGATCTGTAATGGTCTCCAGCAGGTTGCGCTCGTGGTCGGCATATCCCCTGACCGTTTTTAGGAGCAGGGGAATCAGTTCGTGTCGTTTTTTCAGCTGCACGTCAATGCCACTCCATGCTTCTTTGGTGTAGTTGAAAAGCCTGACCAGCCGGTTGTATACATAAAGCCCGTAACCTGCCGTGGCCACCAGTAAAAAAAGAAAGAGGAAAATGATCATAGAAAATTCTTTTTTTTCGCGGAACCTTATCCGGATGACCAAATATAGGGAAAAGTTGTGAATTCCGGCGTTCGGATTTTCCGACGGCTCTGCCACGGGGAGATTCAATGCGCGGCGCCCTGACGGGCTGAGCGTGTTCCTGACTCAGGAGGCCGCGGTGATTTCCAGAACGGCCACCTGTTTGCGGTCAAGGGGTGCCTTGATTTTCAGGAGATTTCCGGAACTCCGCACCCTGGTATCACTATTTTTGATCACGTCGCGGACCTTATACCACCCCTCTTTCGTAACGCTGAGGTCAACGGTGACCTCTTCGTATTTCTCGCTGTGGTTCAATACGAAAAGTACCGACCCGTTGCTGTTTTCCTGAAGGCGGACTTCCACCTGGTTGGAGGTGCGGCCGTCGTGGGAGGTGGTGAAAGGTCTTTCAATGCCGGCCCATGGGAGCAGGTTGAGGAAGAAGGCGTCGTTGACGGGGTCCACGTCGGGGAAGTTGGCCATTCCCGGGTAGCTGCCCACGGTCATGGCTTTTCCTTTTCCGTAGGAAGTGGTGACCATGGCAGGGTCGCCCTGTTCGGTAAGGGCCAGAATTTCCGAATTTTCAGGATTCAGGAGGGTCAGGGACTGGGAATAGAGAGATCCCCTGAGTGGCTGGTCTCTCTTTAATCCTTTGAGTGCGGGGTGATCGAGGTCCGTAAAAGAGAGGGCGACCTTTTCCCTCATGCGGACTTCATTTTCGCGGACGCCGAAAATTTCGTGCAGTCCGAGGCCGGGGATGATGCCTGAGGCATGGCCGAATTCGTCGTTCCAGGCCATGCGGGCTTCAGCGACCACGTAACCGCCATTGCGGACGAACTCGCGCAGGCCTTCGGCGGCTTTGGCGGTGAACATCACCTGGAAGGGGAGGATGATCAGCTTGTATTGGGAGAGTTCGCTCTTTTCGATATGTTCACGGTGTATGAAATCGACGGGGACGTTGTGGTTGGCGAACGACTGGTAATAGCCCAGCAGGGAGTTGGACAACGCTCCGGGGTAGTCGCGCCGTTGCATGCCGCCCACCATTTGGGTCATGGGGTTGTAGAGGATACCGATTTCTGCCTTTACGGGGGTTGACTTCAGGAAAATTTCCTGGTTACGGTTGACCACAGCGGCCATCTCCCCGGCTTTCACCGCACGGTCGGTGATGCTTCCGTCGAGGTTGATCAGTCCGTACCCCCCGGCCTCATAGCCTGTCGACATGGGGTAGTATGCGTAGATGTTAACGCCCCTGGCGCCTTTGGAAATGGCCGACCAGGCCCAAATGCGGTGGTCGTCGGCCGTCACCGGGTCGCTCACCAGCAGGGATATGGTTCCCAGTCCGGCCTGCATTTCTCCCACAAACCAGCCTTCTTTTTCGCGGTTGGCGCTGCGGGTGAAGTCGGTGGTGGCGCGCAGGGTAGTCAGTGACCAGGCCCTGTCGGGATGGTTATGCTTGGGATACATGGAAACCCCGTAATAGTCGAGGGGCCGTGCCATGAGAAAGTCATCGGTGGCGCCGGCGCCCACGTGGGGTGACTGAAAGAGGGAGGCACCCACGGCATGGGCGGTGATCAGGTGGGAGGGGTCGCCCTTGCGGATGGCCTGATACCGGGCAGCCATGTCATCCATCAGTTTTTCATAGATGAAACTTTTCCAGTCGATGAAGTCGGTGTAACTGAGGATGGTGCTGAAGCGGGGAGGGTCAATCTGTTCCCAGCCGGTGAAATTCCGGTACCATGCTTTGTTAAGGCCGGCCAGGGAGCCGTATTTCTTTTCGAGCCATGTTCTGAATTTCGCCCTGGTTCCCGGGCAGAAGCAGAACTGGGCGTTGGTGATGAAGTCGAGGGAGGCCCAGTTGATGATGTGGGGTTCGCTCCAGAGGTCCCACCCGAAGAAGGCCGGGGAGGCGGAGGCCACCCGTGCTGTGGCGGTGTAAAAGCCCAGGACCGCTTCTGCGGCATCGCTGTTGTCGGTACACACGCCGGGGGCCGCCTGGGGGTATACCTTGTCGCCGCTGTGGGCTTCAAAGAGGGCATGTGAAAAATCGCGGGCCACCCAGTCGGGGGCCGAATCGACGTAGATCTGGATGAAAACCCTCAGTCCGGTCTCTTCGGCGAGCCTGAGCAGAAGCTTCAGGTTTTCGAAGTTGTATTTACCCCGTTCCGGTTCACAGGCCGCCCATTCTACCCAGGTGCGTACGGTGTTGAATCCCAGACTTTTGATTTGTTGCAGGTCGCGGCGCCATTCCTGTTCTGACTGGGGCGTAATGGTGGAAAGCATGGGCGCCCGGGCCTTACCGCCGCTGTACCAGACAGAAAAAGGGAAAAAGTCAAACCTGGAGAGCGGGGGTTGTTCCTGTGCTCCGGAACCCAGGGTTATGGCCATCATGAGGATGAGCAAACCATGTTTAACCATGAGAATATATTTTTTTTACGTTAACGATCTGTTCTTTCACCTGTTTGTTCAGTTCTTCGGGAGTCATTGTTCCGGGGTAAACGGGGGGGAGAAACCGGATGCTTATTTTTTGCCCCCTGTTGATTTTTTTCGCCCCGTAGGACATGGCGGCGTATGCTCCGTCGACGACTACGGGTACCACGGGAACGTTCAGTTCGGTGCTCAGGATGGCATAGGTTTTCTTGAAATCTCCCAATTCCCCGTTCAGGGAGCGTGTTCCTTCCGGGAAAATCAGGATTTTCTTTCCCTGTTTCACGACTTCCGCCATTTTCAGGATGGAATTTTTCAGCTCCTTGCTGAGGTCCATCACGATGACGTTGGTACGTGCGGCCAGGTAGCGCCTGATGCCGCTTTTGACATGTTCTTTTTTAGCGTAGGAAAAGGTGTTTTTCAGGGTTGGCTGGTCGAGATAGGAAAGGACCAGGAAGGCGTCGAGTTTGCTCTCGTGATTGGGGGCGAAGAAACAAGGTCCTTCGGGTATATTTTCCATTCCTGATCCTTCGAACCGGAAAAACAAACGGAAGAAGGCCCTGACCGATTTCACCGCCGGGCCCAGCAGGAATGAGGATTTCGGGAGGATCACCCCGGCATCTTCTTTCAGGTTGCCGGTCCAGGTGGTGTCGGCATCTGATTTGTGGAACAGTTTATGGTTGCGGACATGGTCGGCCATCTTGCCCAGGGAGGGGAATTTCAGCAGTTGTTCCTCATCCAGTTTTACGCCGAAACTCCTCTCGATGAAATCGATCAGGCTTAACTTGCCCAGGGAATCCATGGATATATCAAAGACGAGGTGATGGCCGGGCAGGATATCCATATCGACCTGGCTCTCGAGGAATGTTTTAATGGCCAGAAATTCAGTGGATTGGGGTTCGTTGGGGCTGGTTTGGTCTTCCTTCTTATGTTCGATCATGTCGGCCAGTTTGAACCGTTTTAATTTGGAGAGCCGGGTGCGGGGCAATTCCGATTTGATGAGTGTAAACTGCATGATGCGTTTGTAGGAGCTGACCCCGGCATTGAACGGGGTAATCACCTGGTCGCGGAACCAGGCTTGCTGATCTTCTATGTTGTTTTCGGACATAAAAGCTGCATCGGGAAATATGACGGCGTGGAGCATTTCTTTGTACATGGTCACCCCGGCTTCCTTGATGGCCGGGGAGAATCTTTCCAGTTTGGATTCCAGTTCCACGGGATTGATGTTTTTCCCGTTCGGAAGAATGATAATTTCCTTTTTGCGGCCGGTGATATAGAGAAATCCGTCCTTGTCGAGGTATCCGAGGTCTCCGGTGTATAGCCAGCCGTCTTTCACCGTTTCGGCGGTTTCTTCGGGCCGGTTGTAATAGCCTTTCATGATACCCGGGCCTTTGGCCACAATCTCCCCCTCCCTGATTTCGATGGTGAGACCGGGCAGGGCCTGTCCGGTGGATCCGATTTTGATTTTCCCGGGCCGGGGGAATGTGATCATGGGCGAGGCTTCGGTCATTCCGAAGCCTTCCATGATATCAAACCCTATTCCGTAGAAGAAGGTGCCCACCTCCTTGTTCAGGGCGGCTCCGCCGGCGATCATATACTGCAGGTGACCTCCGAAGCTCTGGTGGACCTTGTTGAAGATTTTGCGGCCCAGGCTGCGCCATCCTGTTTTCAGGACGAACCAGAGAAGAGCCTTCGCCACGGGACTTTTGTCGATTTTCGCCTTGATACCCCTGTACATCAGCTCATAGAGCCGGGGTACTCCCAGGAAAACCCCCACCTCATTGTCACTGAAGGTTTTCAGCAGGTCGGACGATTGCATGGAGGGTGCCATGGTGATGGAGGAGCCGACAAAGAGTGGCGTCATCATGGAGCCTACCAGGGGAAAGACATGATGCAGCGGCAGGAAAATCATGACCTGCCGTTCGGGGATGTAAATCTTGCTGTCAATGACCGCCGACACGTTTTCAAGGATGTTGGTGAAGGAGAGCATCACTCCCTTGGGACTTCCCGTGGTTCCTGAGGTGTAAATGATCACCGCCGTGGCTCTGTTATCTTCGGGGCCCAACCATTCGCTTTCCTTAACCGTTTCGTCGGGGAGGATCTCCTCAAAGACGACAACGCGGGGTTTGTGTTTTGTTTTCAGGTCGATTTCGGGAAGGTGGTCCTTCATGGCAGCACTGATGAAAAGCCACTCAGGCCGGCAATCATCGAGGATATAGGCCACATCTTCGGCCGAGGCCATGAAGTCGATGGGCACGGGTATCGCGTTGTTCTGAAG
>CAYWUJ010000075.1:0-7836 GCA_964461455.1 uncultured Prolixibacteraceae bacterium
GCTTTTTGAATTCCGGAGCCGCGGCAATCAGCACCTCCTCCAACTGAGGATAGGCTTCCAGAAGGTCATTTATCTTGGTCTTCGGTGTGATAATCAACTTTTCCATATCAACTTTTATTTCTTTTCTCCGGAATAACTGAGAATTCGTTGTTCTCCCTCCAAACTCCTGGCGTGGGTCAGGTCCTGCGACACCTCCAGGGTGCCCAGGTATTCGCCGTTCTCATCACGCAAGGCATAGTATTCAATCAGGATGAACTTACCCTTCATCTGAATCCAGAAGGGCGCATGGGAGGCTTTCCCCGATTTGAAATCCTCCAGGATCTTCTCCACGATGTGGACGCTTCCGGGAGGATGGCAGAGCCGCACATCCCGGTTGATGATAGTGCGGCTGCGGGCAAAAATGCGGTGTTCCCCCTGCGTGAAATACTTCACCTTGTCATCCTTATCCACAAAAGTCATATCCACAGGCACCGTGTTAAGGATAGCCATGATCTCTTTGGCCGAGAAGCTGCCCGAAGGGAGCCTGACCACCCCGTCGGCACCGGCGAAACTCTCCCCGTCCCCGCCGTCAGGCAAAAAACCCTCGGGTTTCCATGCGCTCGGCGGATCATAGAGGGTAAACCCGAAATCAAGGGTCTGCTGGTCCACATTCCACCAATCCTCCACCGTCAGCACATCCATGGCCATGGGGAACAGGATGTCCTGCTCCTTCCTGGTCATATCGGCCAACGCTTTCAGCACGGGAATGAACAGAATCTCCAGGGCATCGTCGACATCCTGTTTCTTCAGTTCGGGATGACGCAAAATCTCAATACACCCCTTCAACTGCTCCCTGATCTCGTCGTGCTTGCCCCACATCACCATGGGCGGACCGGTAATGCCGGCCTTCTCCAGGAACGGAAACACCAGGTATTCCTTCCGCTTGTAGTGCTTGTCGACATCCATCAGGTCATTGAAACAGGCTTGTATCTGGTAGGCAAAATCCCGGAAACCCGCCTCATCGACGGCATAAAGGGTGCCCAGAAGACTCTCGGCTTTGTCCACCACCTTCAGAAGCTCCCGGTTCTCCTGCGTGAACACATCAAGGGGATGACCGGGAGGGACATACTGCGCACCGCTCTGGTCGATATGGCCGTCGAGCACTTCCCCGTGAATATCACACAGCCGTAATACCTCCGACTCGGGAAGCCCCTCACTGATCAGCTCCTGCTCCACTTCCACCACCTCCCCATAGGGAATCTGCTGCAGGGTGCCCAGAAGCTCCTCACGCACCTTCTGGGGATTCTCACCTTCATGCAACTTCAGGATCAGCTCTTTCAGCTTCTCCTTCCTGTGTTTCGAATTATCAATCAGCTCACTCATGATGACAGGTTTTATCTTGTTTACAAAATCTTCTTCAATGAATTCATTCCGGGAACAGATCCCTGGTTTATCAGGGGACTGTTAATTCCTTACAAGTTAAGAAATATTACGGTTCTTTCTTCTCTTGTACTTCTTTCTGTAAAGCAGGTAACCGCTCAGAACCACAGTGACGCCGGTGATTCCGGCCAGCGGAACAATGAGGATGTAAAAGCCCCCCAGCAGGAATTCGAAGATGCGACCGGTGTGAACCTCCAGGGTAAAATTCCAGAGGGACATATTGGATTCCTCCCTGATAATGGAGGGCATTTCCGGGAGAATACGCTGATGTCCTACCGGGATGATCCCAGTGCCGTAATCGGCGACATAGATCCTGTCCGCCGCGTCGGTGATGTGTCCGGTGACCTTGAGGTCTCCCACGGGCCGGCCTCCCGGCTGATCGCGGTACACCTCCCCGGTCATGGCATTGATCACGGCAGGATGGGAGGGATTCCAGAGAAAAAGCCCGCTGAAGGACCCCACCAGGAAGTTGCCGTTTCCTGCCGGCTCAAAGGTGTTGATTCCCATCACACTCACCGGTGGCTGGTAGGGCACCGGCTCCATGTCCAGGGTTTCAGGATCCATGCGGTACATCCCCTCAGAAGTGGACACCAGGTATATCCCGTGCCCCCCATCCCAGCGGATGTCGCGCAGTTTGTCATACCAGGGATTGGGCTGGTCGAGGTGCGAATATTTCAGGGGAGCCACCCTGGCCGAAGCAATGGCAATCAGCAGCGGCGGACGAAGAAACATGCCCGTGAAATAGAGAAAAATGAGCAGTACAAAAAACCAGGCCCCCAACTTGTTATGCCACCGTAGCGACCATTTGTTGACCCTGACCAGGTGCTCCACGGGCTTTTTATTCCGGCGGAACCTTTTTATGGACGACGGGAAGAAGAAGTAGAGGATGCCCGTCAGTGACAGGAAGATGGTAATCACCCCCAGCAGGTCGACAAAGAGCTTCCCGGGAAGCCCCAGAATTTCGCCACTGTGCAACTGCCACATGGTCTCAAAAAGGGTGACCTTGTGCTCATATCCCGCCGGTGCCGGCAACTCCTTCCTCTCAAAACCGGTGGCCACACCGTTGGCGCTGCCGGTGAAGAGGTAACTCCGGCTCAGGGCTACCACTGTATCTCCCCGGCTCTCAATCCCCGTAAACCGGTCGATGTCGGTCTCCAGGTCAAATCTCTTCCACATCCCGGTCTCCCCGTCCCATCCCCACAATCCGAAGAGGGTGGCGGCAAACAGAGAGCCGTCGGAAGTCCGGTGAACGTCGAAAATCTTGCGGTTGTCACTTCCGGAGGGAAAACCCTGGTTAAAAGTGGCGTATTCCGTAAAAGCCGAATCAGTGAGCCAGATACCAATATTCCCATAGATCAGCAGTGAATCGGGCCCCAGCAGAAGACTGCCCTTTATGGCGGCGTTGTTCCAGTTCTCGTAAGTATAATTGGAGGGAAGCCAGTCGCGGTCCACATCGATCGATGAAAGCGACTCCCGGTGATTCATGATGATGCCTGTAAACCCATAAAAGAACAGCACAATGGCGATGACCAGCCCCGGCCAGCGGTGCAGCTTTTTGTATATTCCTCCCCCTTTTTTCACCATTTCAGTTCCGGTAAAATAGCATGATGTCTTGTGTTTTACCCATGCAGCGCAGATTCTTCCGCCACAGCGCGGCAAAACTAGCAAATAATTCTTTTCATAAAAAGATCATTTTATCTTTTTATAAACTCTGCCCTCCGGAAAGCTGCACAATTTCGTTCCCGGGGAGAAAGCTATGGTTTGCGAATCCCGATTTTCAGCTTAAATTTGACCCTCTGTTCCGGAAAGGTCAGGACCCAAAAAACAGGCACCGGTCACCGGAAAAACCGATAACAGCGGCAACAATTAGATTTTACACATATGGCATTACAGGAAGAATTAGAGAAACGGGGAGTATGGCTTTTCAGATACAGGAGCTTTATTCCCGCTATCCTGCTTGTGGTAGGGACGGTGGTATGGCTGTATACCGAGAAGAACCCCGGTGACTCCTTGCTGAAGAGCGCTCCCTGGGACGGGTACTATCTTTTACTCTGCATTCTGGTCACCTTTCTGGGCTTCGGCATCAGAATTTACACGGTGGGGCATACGCCGGTGAACACCTCGGGACGGAACGCCAAATATCAGATTGCCGACACCCTGAATACCACGGGGATCTATTCCCTGGTCAGGCACCCCCTTTATCTGGGGAACTTCTTTATGTGGCTGGGACCGGTCATGCTTACCGGCCACATCTGGTTTATCCTGCTGGTGTGCCTGGTCTACTGGCTTTATTACGAGCGGATCATGTTCTCGGAAGAGCAGTTTCTCCGCCGCAAATTCGGGACGGTTTACACCTCCTGGGCCGAAAGGGTACCTCCCTTCATCCCCTCTTTCAGGAATTTCGTGCCTCCCTCCCTTCCCTTCAGCTGGAAGAAAATCCTCAAAAAGGAGAAAAACGGTTTTGCCGCCATCTTCA
Organism: uncultured Prolixibacteraceae bacterium; assembly: GCA_964461455.1. Lineage (GTDB taxonomy): Bacteria > Bacteroidota > Bacteroidia > Bacteroidales > Prolixibacteraceae > UBA1413. The sequence goes on from CAYWUJ010000075.1 coordinate 3,896, forward strand.
TCGTTTTTACCCTGATGGATATGTCGGGAGAACTGGTCAGGGGGGAAACGGGATTTAACCTGGTGCTGCTGGGCTTCTGCGCCTTTTCGTGCCTTCTTTACCTGATTCTCAAATACATGAAGTGGCAGACCAACATCCTGAATGAAGAGGGCCGCTGACCTGCCAAAACCTCAAAATCCACGGCAAAATGAAAAAACAGTTCCTGCTTATTCTCCTTATGCTCCTCACCTGGTCGGTGACCGAAGCCCAGGAGGATCCCCTGGCGCGACTCGATAACTATTTCCGCACCTCCCTGCCTGCCTGGGGCACCCCCGGGGTAAGCGTGGCCGTAGTCAGGGATGGCCAGATCATTTTCAGCAAGGGATACGGCACCCTGGAAGCAGGCACTTCCATTGCGCCCGATGGAAATACCCTCTACGCCATTGCCTCCAACACCAAGGCATTCACTGCCACCATGATGGCCATGCTCGTGGAAGAGGGAAAAGCAGGCTGGGACGATAAGGTAAAGGATCACCTCCCCTGGTTCGAACTCTACGACCCCTGGGTCAGCAAGGAAATGACCCTGCGCGACCTCCTGTGCCACCGCTCGGGACTGGGGACCTTCAGCGGCGACTTCATCTGGTATAAATCAGACCTCACTTCCGAAGAGATCATCCGCAGGGTGAAATACCTGCCTGCCCGCTTCGGCTTCCGCGACGGATACGGATACTCCAACCTGATGTACATCACCGCCGGCGAGGTCATCGAAAAAATCACCGGTAAAAGCTGGGGGGATAACCTCCGGGAAAGAATCCTCGACCCCCTGGGCATGGACAGGACCATCATCTCCCTTGACCAACTTCCCGTAAAGGGCAACTTCGCCACTCCCCACGCCCTCACCGGGGGGAAAAACATCCCCATTCCCTACACCGACTGGGAAGAGATCGCCGCCCTGGGGGGTATCATCGCCCCGGTCAACGATATCGGACGCTGGATGATCTTCAACATGAACAAGGGAATCAGGGGAAACGACACCCTGGTCACCCCGGCCTCCTACAACCAGCTCTGGAAACTGCACACCCCCTTCCCTGTGGACCATACCCGCAACAACGACTTTAACACCCACTTCAGAGGGTACGCACTGGGTTGGGTCCTGAGCGACTACCGGGGCAGGATGATGGTCAGCCATAGTGGGGCCTTCGATGGCATGATCTCGGCTGTGACCATGATCCCTGAAGAAAAAATCGGCGTCGTGGTACTCACCAACGGTCTCAAAACCCCCGTCAGCGCCTTCACCCAGTATGCCCTCGACGCCCTGCTGGGCCTCCCCGAACGCGACTGGTCACAGGAATATCTCAAGAGACAGGAAGCCGCCGAAAAACGGGATACCCGCATTGCCGACCGTATCGCCGCCAGGGTCCTCAACACCAAACCCTCCCTGCCGCTCGGTAATTATGCCGGTAACTACCACTCCAATATCTACGGAATGATCAAAGTCTCCCTCACCAACAGCAAGGAGGAAACACTACGGCTGGACTTCGAACACTCCCCTGCATTGTCGGCCACCCTGGAACACTGGCATTACGACGTGTGGAAAATCATCTGGGACGAACCCCATGCCTGGTTCAGCTTCGGAACCGTGAAATTCAATATGACCAATAACCTCGAAATTACCGGCATCGACTTCGACGTTCCCAACGACGATATCTTCTTCGAAGAGCTTAAACCCGTCAGGGTGAAGTGATGAATGGGTTCTCTTCCGAGGCTGACCCCAAAGAGTGACACCGCCAGGGTGAAGTATGTTAAAAACACTGCAAAGAAAGAGCGCAGCGAACCACTGAAACGTGTCGGGATTACTGAAGTAAACTCCTCAGTTCAACGTGTTCTCCTGCCTTGGGAAATGGCTTTCAGTACTGCCTGATCTCCTGTTTTTTATCCTCTTCCATCTGCCAGTCCACCACAAAATGGTATTGCGGAGGTTTGTAACTGCTCCGGAAGGGTTGGATATCCTTCTTCGGAGTAATTCCGATACGCTCATACTCCAACAGGGAGTTGGAGGTTATGCTCATCTTCCTGAATGTTTTCTGATTGAAATCCATGGCTAAATTGTTAATCCTGCAAATCGTTAATGTCTCTGCTTTTCCTTCATGGGCGAATCCGCAGAATCAATCTTCCTGGTTTACGGAACGCCACTAATAGTCGTTTCTCATCTCTGTTTCCGGCCGGTCACTCACTTTTACAAGCAACCCGACATGTTATTAAACGAACAAAAGAGATTTTGGATACACCCCTTTAGGAAAATTTCGGATTTTTTAACACCCCCGTCCTTTTCACATCTCCATCGGTTTACCGGAACACACTCCCGTCTCTCCAATTAAGGCTTCACCAGCACCCGGCCATTCCCCGGGCAGCACCTACCCTTTTTTTCATGTTTACTATTTGGATATACCCATTTTTAAACTATTTTTGAGCCCTGAAAACCGGGAAGAACATAAGTGGTATCCGTCCACCGGCGGATTACCATCTGAAGATCGCCCGGGATAATCGCGGGAGTAGCTCAGTGGTAGAGCATCAGCTTCCCAAGCTGAGGGTCGCGGGTTCGACCCCCGTTTCCCGCTCACTGGAAACACAGTAAAACAAGGCCTTTCAGAGATGAGAGGCCTTTTTCATTCTAAGAATATTTAACGTCACGCGATTTTGACACGGGCAACAAATATCTCAATGACGAAGCCCATATTTTTTGATTACGTCAATGAAACGTCATTACCCAAAGAGATAGAATTGCAGGAAGGCTGAAAAAGAAGTAACTTTAGGACCCACTGGGATGCTGCACCTGCGCCGTATTCCCATTGTCTGCCGACCATTACTAAATGCTATGAAGAAAAAAGCCCATCACCTGCTTTATTCCGCGGTCGCCGTGACCACCCTGCTGCCCTCCTGCACCGGGGTCAGCAGCCCCAAGAGCGCCGGCCGCGATACCAACAAACCCAACATCATCTATATCATTGCCGATGACCTGGGGTATGGCGACCTGAGCTGCACCGGGCAGAAGCTCTTTCAGACCCCCAACATCGACAGGCTCGCAGCCGAAGGCATCCGCTTCACCCACCACTACTCAGGAACCACGGTCAGCGCTCCCTCGCGTTCCTCCCTGCTGACCGGACTGACCACCGGCCATACCCCCATCAGGGGCAACAGGGAGTGGCCGACAGAAGGACAGTGGCCTCTCCCCGACTCTATCCTGACCCTCCCGGAAATGCTCCGCACCGCCGGGTACACCACCGGGGCCTTCGGGAAATGGGGCCTCGGATACCCCGGATCGGAAGGAGACCCCCTCCATCAGGGCATCGACGAATTCTATGGTTATAACTGCCAACGGCTGGCCCATAACTACTATCCGGCCTATTTATGGGACAACAACCAGAAGGTGATGCTGGAAGGAAACAGCGGCGACCGAATGGAGGTGTACGCCCCGGAACTGATCCACCAAAGGGCCCTCCAATTCATCGAAAAGAACAGGAACAATCCCTTTTTCCTCTTCTATCCTAACGTGATCCCCCATGCCGAACTTCTGCTCCCCGACCACTACATGGAAGAATTCCGGGGGAAGCTGCTCCCCGAGAAGGCATATAAAGGGTCAGAACCGGGAGATGCCCATTTCAGGAGCGGAGGCTATGGCAGCCAGCCCGAAGCCCACGCCGCCTTTGCCGCCATGGTGACCCTCCTCGACCGCCAGGTGGGCGATATCGTCGCCAAACTGAAAGAGCTGGGGATCGAAAAGAACACCCTGATTATCTTCACTTCCGACAACGGCCCCCACCAGGAAGGAGGCGCCGACCCCGACTATTTCGACAGCAACGGCCCCTTCAGAGGGTATAAACGCGACCTCTACGATGGAGGCATTCGTGTTCCCATGATCGCCTGCTGGCCCGGAACCATCAAAGCAGGCACCACCACCGGCC
>CAYWUJ010000076.1:0-7651 GCA_964461455.1 uncultured Prolixibacteraceae bacterium
CCGATGAAGTTGACGGTCTGCCGGGTGTCTATGTTGAATTTGGCCAGCCGCAATGCCGAAAATGCGGGGATCAGCAGAGGCGACATGAGCGTTATCCACTGCCAGGGGGTGGCTGGAAGCATGTGCAGGGGCAGGTTCATGCCGGGCATCGCCTTTTTCATGAGCACGAAGGCGATCATGGCAGGCGCTACCCCGAAGGAGACCACATCGGCCAAAGAGTCGAGCTGTTTGCCGATATCGGAATAGGCCCTGAGTAACCGGGCGGTAAAACCATCCAGGAAATCCATCACCCCGGCCACAAGAATGAGCACCCCGGCCCACATAAAACTTCCCTCAAGGGCAAAAACCACGGCCACCACCCCTGCCGAGAGGTTCAGCAGGGTAATCAGGTTAGGAAGAAATCCAAAAAAACGCCTCATATCTCTAAATATCAGAACTTTGCCATGACAGTCACCCCTCCCAGCACTTTCTGCCCGTTCTTCACCATGATTTTGGCAGTGGCCGGAAAGAAGAGATCGACCCTGGAGCCGAAGCGGATAAATCCCAACTGGTCATGCAGGGTGACCCTGTCACCCGGCTTTTTGTAAGTGACAATCCTGCGCGCTACCAATCCGGCGATCTGCCTGATGAGCACCTCTTCTCCCGAGGGGGTCCTCACCACCGTGGTACACCGCTCATTCTCCCCTGAAGACTTGGCCAGACTTGCGGGCATGAATTTCCCGGTATGGTGCTTCTGGTATACAATCTCTCCTTCTACCGGAATATGGTTGATGTGGACATTGAAAACCGACATGAACACAGAAACCTGTATCCTCTCAGCATCAAAGTATTCCGTCTCTTTCACCGGTTCAATGACCACCACCTCCCCGTCGGCTGAGGAGAGGACCTCTCCGGGAGCTGCCGTGGCCACAACGCGGGGATCCCTGAAGAACCAGAAGGTCAGCAACAGGAATGGCAGGGTCACCACCACTACCCCCCAGAAAAGGGGAGATATCCCCGACACCAGATATGCCGCCGCGTTCAGTACTGCAAAACCGATAAAAACCAAAGGTATAATCTTAAAACCTTCCTTATGTAATCTCATATCCTTGCTGATAAATTTTTCATCACTGAATTCTGTTCTGTCATTCCACCGGGGAGCAGGGATACTGCCCCGGTGGTTCCGGCATTCATCATGTCAACACTCCGGTGATCCACAGCCACATGACCACCACGGGGACCACCATGAGATAACTGTCGAAGCGGTCGAGGAAACCTCCGTGGCCGGGGAGAATGTTCCCCGAGTCCTTGATGCCCAGGCTTCGTTTCATCAGGGACTCCACCAGGTCGCCCCAGGTTCCGAAGAGGATGACAATAAGGGTGATCACCATCCATTGGTATCCTTCCAGAACCGGGAAGAGCCGGGCGTTCACCACGCCGGTGAGAAGGGCTGTTACCCCTCCCCCGACAACTCCCTCCCATGATTTTTTCGGGGAGATCCTCTCGAAAAGCCGGTGTTTGCCAAATGCCGTCCCTATCAGATAAGCCCCCGAGTCAAACAGCCATATGGTCACCACCACTCCCAGGAGAATCCAGGGATTAAAAAGATGGGGTTCCTCCATGCGCGGAAAAACCAGGAGGGATCCCAGGCTCATGGGAATCACCACATAAAGAAATCCGGCCAGGGTAAAGGCCATGTTGGCCAAAGGGTTCTTCTTTTTCCTGTAGAGTTCGGTGATGAGGAGTGCCAGCGGCAGCAGCAGCAGGATGCCCACACTCTGCAGGGGCAAATATCCGGCGGCATAAGCAAAAACCACCCCGAAGAAAAGAAGGGCGGTCACGGCTCCCCCGCTTTTGTGGGGTTCTCCCCCTGCCAGGGTCGCCAGCTGGTAAAACTCGAGCAGGGTAAATATCGTCATCAGGCCAAAAACCACGGCAAAAAGCAGCGGGTGAATGATCATCCCCGCCACCATCACAACAGCATATATGCCGCCATAAAGTGTCCTGGTAACCAGTGGCTTCAAATCTTCAATTCTTCAAATCCTTTAACAATTCCAAGGCTGCCTGTTCATCTCCTTCAGGAACATAAACATGATATTCGCCAAAAGTCATGTAAGTACTATCCTGCTTGTCCATGACGACGGTTTTGATTCCGGCACCCTCGAGAATATCGCGGGCAATATGCGCCTGGTATTCCTGAGCCGTTAAAAGTACTTCTTTCCACCCTTTTTCCATGGTATGATAATTAGATTATTCAGATCTCTTCCCCCTGAGGAGCCTGACGCCCGGTGAGCGGGTTCCAAAGCTCCCTCACCTGTGTGGTCCTCCTCATTTTCCCCGGAAGTCGCTCTCCTCGGAGGTGCCGGGTCAGCCGGCCACCTCATCCTCCCGGGGGTCATCCTTAGAGGTTTCACTTGCGGAAACCCCGGCACCATCATCGTCTCCTCCGGCAGCTTCCGGCGAAGAAAGCCCTGCGGCGGCCTCCTTCTGCTTATCCCAGCTCCTCTTGCCAAAAATATGCTCCATGTCCTCCGAGAAAATCACCTCCCGGTCAAGCAACAGCTGAGCCAGCTGCTGATGGCCGTCCCTGTTCTCCCTGAGGATGCTCAGCGCCCTCTGGTATTCCTGGTCTATGATCTTCTTAGCCTCTTCGTCAATGAGCTGGGCGGTCTTTTCGCTGTAGGGCTTGGTGAAAGAGTAGTCACTCTGGCCCGATGAGTCGTAAAAACTGACGGTGCCGATTTTCTCACTCATTCCGAAGATGCTCACCATGGCATAGGCCTGTTTGGTGATTCGTTCCAGGTCATTCTGGGCTCCCGAGGAGACCCTGCCGAAGATGACTTCTTCTGCGGCACGTCCGCCCAGGGCCGAACACATCTCGTCAAGCAGCTGCTCCCTGGTGGTGATCGAGCGCTCTTCCGGAAGATACCAGGCGGCTCCCAGGGCTTTGCCCCGGGGAACGATGGTCACCTTCACCAACGGATGGGCATAGGGAAGCAGCCAGCTGATGGTGGCATGGCCGGCTTCATGATAGGCAATGGTCTTCTTCTCGTCGAGCGAGATGATCTTGTTCTTCTTCTCGAGTCCGCCCACGATGCGGTCCACGGCGTCGAGGAAATCCTGACGGGTTACGGTTTCATGGTTTTTACGGGCGGCGATCAGTGCCGACTCGTTACACACATTGGCAATATCGGCACCCGAAAAGCCGGGGGTCTGTTTGGCCAGAAACTCCACCTGCACGTCGGCATCGAGTTTCAGGGGCTTCAGGTGTACCTGGAATATCTCAGCCCTTTCGTTAAGGTCGGGGAGTTCGACATGAATCTGCCGGTCAAAGCGGCCGGCACGCATCAGGGCCCTGTCGAGAATATCGGCACGGTTGGTGGCGGCAAGCACGATCACCCCGCTGTTGGTATCAAAACCGTCCATCTCGGTGAGAAGCTGGTTCAGGGTATTCTCACGCTCATCGTTGGAACCGAAATTGGGATTTCTGCCCCGGGCACGCCCGATGGCGTCGATCTCATCGATAAATACAATGCAGGGAGCCTTTTCCTTGGCCTGTTTGAAGAGGTCACGCACCCTGGAGGCCCCGACTCCCACAAACATTTCCACAAAGTCGGAACCCGACATCGAGAAGAAGGGAACGTTGGCTTCCCCGGCCACAGCCTTGGCCAGCAGGGTCTTTCCCGTTCCGGGAGGACCTACCAGCAATGCACCTTTGGGGATCTTACCTCCCAGTTTTGTGAACTTGGTGGGATTCCTGAGGAACTCCACAATCTCCTCCACCTCTTGCTTGGCTTCCGACAGTCCGGCCACATCCTTAAAGGAGGTGTTGACCCTGGAATCCTTATCAAATACCCGGGCCTGCGACTTACCCACGCTGAAAATGCCGCCGCCCCCGGCACCGCCGCCGCCCTTGCTCATGCGGCGGAAAATCCACCACCACAGGAGAATCAGCAGCACAAAGGGCCCCAGCGACCACAGGATCTCATTGACCCAGTTGTGCTCTTTTTGGTATTCGGCTTCCACCTTTTCACCGTCGGGAATCCCTTCCTGCGATTCCACGAGCTTCTGCTCAAAGGTCTCCACCGACCCTATCGTCCAGTAAAAATGGGGACCTCCCTCGGCAGGCTTGGTGAAAGTGCCTTCCAGTTCTTCCTTGTATTTGGCCTCACTGTTTTTCTTCAGGTAAAGAAGAGCCTTCTCGTTGTTGATCACCACGATGCGGTCAACGTCACGGTCTGCCAGCATGGTCGTTCTCACCTTGTTCCAGTTGGTCTCCACAGGCCCCTTGCTTCCCGTGAAATAATAGTTGACAATCAGGAAAAGCACGGCAATGACGCCGTAAAACCAATAGGGATTGAATTTTGGCTTGCCGCCACCGCCCCCGGGCATTCCGAAAGGATTTCCGGAATCGCGTTTCGGCTCTGCACTATTTTTCTTACTGTTTTCTGCCATATCAGTTTCTAATTTTCATCTTCGAGATATTTCATGGAGGCATCGGCCCACAACCCTTCCAGGTTGTAGAAACTCCTGGCTTCCTCCCTGAAAACATGAACCATCAGGTCTCCGTAATCGAGCAGTATCCATATCGCATTGCGATAGCCATCCTTGTGCCAGGTCTTTTCCCCGGTGAGCTCTTTCACCGTCTCTTCCACTGACCGGGCGATGCTTTCGGCCTGGGTATTGGAAGTCCCGTGGCACACAATGAAATATGCGCATTCGCTATGGTGAATGGAGGTCAGATCTATAACCGCTATTTTTTTTCCCTTGAGCCGCCTGATTCCTTCGATGGCAGCGTCTAATACTTCTAAGGTAGGTACCTCTTTTTTCTTCATTGATAATATTTAATCCTGCAAAGATAAGAAAATGAACCCGTGTCGATTTGTGTATGACTCACCTTTTCACGCATTTTAAATTTACCTTTGCTCTCTCCGGAATCATCCGGCATTTTTCAACCGTGAAGAAGATAAAAAAGGCATGAACAACGACAACACTCTGAATGCCGGAATTTCCGGAATCCGGATCATTACTCCTGATGAGACCCCTTCCACCAACAACTATGCCACCACCCTTTTGGCAGCGAATGAGGCAGGGGAAGGTTGTGTGGTGTGGACATTTCGTCAGACCCGGGGCAGAGGATATGGCAAAAATGTCTGGGAAAGTGAACCTGGCATGAATCTCACCTTCAGCCTGGTCCTGGAGCCCTCGTTTCTGCCTGCCGCCCGGCAGTTTCTGCTCTCGCAGGTGGTGTCGCTGGGAGTGGCCGGGTTCCTCAGGGAACATACAGGAGATATTTCCGTCAAATGGCCCAATGATATTTATGCCGGAAACCGCAAAATCGGCGGAATCCTGATCGAAAACACCGTTATGGGCGACCATTTGCAGTGGACGGTCGCAGGCATCGGCCTGAATGTCAACCAGTCCTCATTCCCTGCCCACCTGCCTCATGCCGTGTCCCTGAAGATGCTGACCGGCAGGGAGGTTGACCTCAGGGAATCCCTTCATTCCCTGCTGGAACACATCCTCACCTGGTACCAGATACTCAGAACCCGGCAATACCGCCAAATCAGGGAGAGTTATCTGAACGGGATGTACGGAAGGGGAAGATCGCTCACCTACCGTTCCGGTGAAAGACGATTCACCGCAGAAGTGGAGGGCGTCGACGACTATGGCCAGCTCTTGCTTAAAGACCGGGCAGGAGTCATCACCACCTGGCCCTTCAAGGGAGTGGAATTACTTCTTTGAATCGGAGGACTTCCTGATGGAGGGCAGGTTCCGCCTGATCATCTTCTTCTATGCGTAGGGAAGCACCGCCAGGGAGTCGGCCAGCTGGTCAAGTCCCTTCTCCAGCTTGTCACCGGCCACCATTTTCACCATCATTCCCATTTCGGCGTGGAGGGTCAGCCTCATTTTGGTACGCCGGGGTTCCTCAGGGAGCAGCTGGATCCACAGGGTCAGCTCCACGGGAAGCCCTCCCCCGCCCGACACCTTGATGGTGCTGTAAGGGGTGCGCTCCACAATCCTGATCTCCGTGGTTCCCATACTGCCGACCGAAAAGCGGCAGGAGTCGGCATCCGACTCAAACCCGGTAATGGAAAACTGGGGGACCTTTTCGCTGACTGCCGACAGGATGTCCTGGTTCACATACTTCGAAAGATTCTGAAAATCGGCAAGGGTGTCGAACACCGTCTCAACGGCGTGGTCGATATGTTTAATCTGGCTGATGTATTTACTCAGGGACATGGAGTGGTTTTAATATGGTAATTCAATGTCTCTTCTCAGGAGGAGCATGCACCACCTGAAGAGTCGGCAGCCACCGGTGGGGCAGATACTACCGGAGGAGTCGGCAGCCACCGGGGATTTAACGGCCCCAGTTGGCCGGGTCAAGGCGCCACCGCATCAGGCTTTCGAGCTGTTCTTCCGTGATTTCCCCGGCAGCCAGGGCCTGCTCAATTAGCACCTGATAACGGCTCAGGGTGATCAGTTCCACCCCATCGCGTGCGAAGTTTTCACTGGCTTTGGAAAACTCATAGGTGAAAATGGCCACCATTCCCATGACGTCTCCCCCGTTAGCGCGAACGGCGGCCACAGCCTTGAGACTGCTGCTCCCCGTACTCACCAGGTCTTCGATCACGACCACCTTCTGTCCGGGCCGCAGATCGCCTTCGATAAGGTTTTCCAAACCATGGCCCTTCGGTTCCGAGCGCACGTATATAAAGGGAAGTCCCAGGGTTTCCGCCACCAGAACGCCATGGGCGATGGCTCCCGTGGCTACCCCGGCTATCGCCGCAGCTCCTGAGTAGCGCTCACGGATCACCTCCACAAAACAGTCGCGGATAAAACTCCGCGCTTCAGGAAAAGAGAGGATCTTCCGGTTATCACAGTAAATCGGCGCCTTCCAGCCCGAAGCCCAGGTGAAGGGATTTGAAGGTTGTACTTTTATTGTGTTAATTTGCAGAAGCAGCTGCGCCACCGCTGCCTGCATCGACTCCATAGTGTTCATATGACAACTGTTTGCAACAAATGTATGAAGTTTTTCTGAACGAACGCCGGCTTATCCTGGCGGCTGATGGTGATCACCCCAATCTTGACGAAAAGGTAAGAATGGCCAGGGTCGCCACCCGCCGGGAACTCGCCGGTGAAGTGCAACGCTTCCTCAGAAGCCATGAACCTGCCGTGATGTTCATCGGTGACCTCCCTGACCTGTGGCGATGGTTTCGCCTGATCTTCAGGGAAATACCTGCCGCCGGAGGGATCGTCCGCAGCCCCCGGGGGGTGCTTTTCATCTTCCGCCGGGGAAAATGGGACCTGCCCAAGGGGAAAATCGACAAAAATGAAACGCCGCGGGAGGCCGCCCTGCGGGAAGTCACGGAAGAGACCGGACTGACCAGGATTGCCATTACCGGTCAGGCCCCCCCGACCTGGCACCTCTACCTGTCTGACTACCCCGGAAAACCCCGGGAATGGATCCTCAAGGAAACCCGTTGGTTCTTCATGGAGAATTCCGGCGAGGAAATTCCCGTTCCGGAAACTTCCGAAGATATCGAAGAAGTGCGCTGGGTCGACACTACACAAATTCCTGAAATACTTGAACTTACCTACGCAAGCCTCAGGAGTGTCATCGTGTTGGCATAACCTTTGTATTGTTGTTTTCAGAACCCGGTCAACATGG
>CAYWUJ010000077.1:0-7608 GCA_964461455.1 uncultured Prolixibacteraceae bacterium
GCCTGTGTTTCATCCCGGACGTTTCCGGGCAAAGGCACCCCATTGATGAAATATCTCTGCAAAGTTAACCTTTTTGTCGGAAAAGTCCCGTAATTTTTCCACCCGGGCTGATACAAACCAGTTAAACTGTCGTCAATGATAGTAAGATGACTACCGAGGAGTTTAAAACCAGATTATGGCCGTACACGCGTAAGCTCTATCCGATGATGAAGCGGATACTGGGCAGCGAGGAGGAGACCCGCGATGCCCTGCAGGAGCTGATGCTCAGGTTGTGGAACAGAAGAGAAGCCCTGGAAGAATGCCTCAACTCTGATGCGTATGTCTTCACGGCGGCCCGGAATTACTGTTTCGACCTGAAGAAGCGGGAGCGCCGGCGACCCGTGACCCTCACCGGGGAGGTTCCCGTTCAGGTGGCCGGAGGCTCCTATGACCCCGATGCTGCGGAAAAACTGAAACATGTGCGTCTGATCATGGGATCCCTGCCTGAGAATTACCGGGAGGTGTTGGAAATGAGGGAAATCGACGGATTGTCCTTTGATGAGATTGCGGAATTGACAGGAAATGAGGTCCCTTATATCAGGGTCCTGCTATCACGGTCGAGGATGAAACTGAGGAATGAACTTGAAAAAATTTACAGCTATGAAAGAGGAACGGGCCAGACTGCTTGAGAAATATTACCGGGGAGAGACCACGCAGGAGGAGGAGCGGTTGCTGAGGGAGGCCTGCCTGGCCGGGGAGGATGCCTCTCCGGAAAAGGAGTTCTTTTCCTGGTTTGCCGGAGAATCGGCACTTCCGAAAGGGTTGGAAAGCCAGGTGTTTGAGAAGGCCGATGCTTCCGCACGAAAAAGAAAAACCAGGGTCATGCTTTACAGCCTGACCTCCGTGGCCGCCACGCTGGCGCTGATGGTCACCCTGTACGTGGGGAACCTTGCCCGGATGGAAAAAGAACAGGAGTTCAGAATGATCGAGCAAACGCTTGTCCATGTGTCGGAAACCCTGCAGCCTGCGTCTGCAGAACCCGATATGCTCGTCCTGTGGGTCGACAACGATGTGGAAATTATTGTTAATTAAATAATAAAGCCATGAAGTCAATTGTAACCGTTTGCATTGCCCTGCTGATGACATTCGAAGTGTCAGGGCAGGATTTATTCACAAGCCTGACGGAGAAGTACAGCGGCAAGGAGGGGTTCAGTGCCACGAACCTCACCCCCGACATGTTTAACCTCTACCTGAAGAAGAAACAGGTGGATCCCAATTCTCCTGTATATGAGACCCTGCGGAAACTCAACCACATCCTGGTGGTCTCGCAGAGTTCTTATGTTTTCGGGAAATCAGAAGAGAAACCGGCTGTGGAGCTCTCCGAAATCCACAAGACCATCCTCAGCCATTACAAGGCCCGGTCGTTTACCCTTTTTAAGACTGAAAACCGGATGGGGGAGGACCTGAAGGTATACCTCCAAAAGAACGGTGAAAAAATCACCTCTCTGGCGATGGTCACCGCTTCGGCCACACAGATGGTGCTGGTCGAACTGGAAGGGGAGATAGATTTGGGCACTCTGGCCGATCTGAGCAGCGCATTGAACATCAGCGGACTGGAGAATCTACGCCGGATCAGTGACCGTTCCGGAGGTCCCATGGTGTTCCGTGATTTCGGCGATTACTCTTTTAATTTCGGAAACGACCGGCTGAAGCAAATGGAGCAGATGGAACAACAGATGAAGGTGCTGAACGAGCTCAGGTCGGAGGAGTTTCTCAACAAGCAGCAGGAATGGATGGAGAAGGGCCGGGAGTTTACTGAAAAACACAAGGAGTTTGCGCAGCAGCAGCGGGAGATGGCCGAACGCGCCCGGGAAATGGCGGAGAAATACGGGAGGCATCCTATCATCCTCAGCGCTCCGGGAGATACCAATGTGGTATACATCATAGACGGCAAAAAAGCCAGTGCCAGAGAGATGAAAAACATTGATCCTGAAAGGATAGCCATCATTGAAGTGATCAAAGCCGACAAGAACAAGCCCTCCGGAAAGGGAGAGGTCAGGATCACCACCCGGAAGAAGTAACCGGTGTTTAAACCCGTTTTCTCAGGTTATTCGCTGCGGGACTGAGGATGGTGATTCCCATCTGCACGGAACGCTGCCCCGTGACCTGGATGCTCTGCCCTATCTTCAGGGCATAGAAACGGTCATCCTCAACGGTAACCGGCTGATGACCACCACCCTGGTCGTCATGAAACAGGTTGCGTCAGGCCAGCTGGGTGAGGCCATATTTTTTCATCATCATTTTATCGAGCAGGTTTTCGGGGAGAACCCTTTTATAGAGGGGCAGGAAGAAGCTGCGTTTGCCGCAGCGTACGACCGGCGGGGGATTCTCCGAGATGATTTTGCGGATCACCCGGGAGCAGAATTCGGTGACAGGGGTGGCTTTTTCCTGCGAGGTGTTGGCTCTTTTATATATGAATGATTCGATGGGAGCGTACCACGATTCCGGTGTGAGGACGCCGCTGACGGTTTCGGCAGAGTGCTGGCCGAATTCGGTACGGATGCCGCCGGGCTGGACCACCACCACCTTGATGCCGAAGGGTTTGAGTTCCATGCGCAGGGAGTCGCTCCAGGCATGGATGGCGGCCTTCGAGGAACAGTACGCGCCTGCGAAGGGGGTGGGGGTGATTCCTGAAATGCTTCCCATGTTGACGATGGTTCCCTTTCCGCGGGCTTTCATGAAGGGGACTACCTTTTGGATGATCTCTACCGCACCGAAGAAGTTGGTCCGGAACTGCCGTTCCAGTTTTTCAAAGGGGATGTCGACGGCCGGGCCGATCAGACCATAGCCGGCATTGTTGAAGAGCAGGTCGATATGACCGCAGAGGTCGATGATCTCATCGACGGTTTTCGCGATCTGGTGACTGTTGGTAACATCGAGGGGATAGGTGAGGCACCCGGCCTCCTCGAGGGGGAGCAATTTTTCCGGATCCAGGTCGGTGGCGGCAACAGTCCACCGCAGTGCGGCCAGTTCCAGGGCTAATTCACGGCCTATGCCGCTGGCACAGCCCGTAATCATGGCAACTTTTTTCATGGCTTTGTTTTCAGTGACCTTAATACACATATCAAGTTACTGAAAAATAAGCAATTCGTCACTATTTTCAGTGAAAAAGAATACGAGGGAGAGCAGCTTTTGCAGGGAAAGTAACAGTTGTTCTCCTGCGGAATGACCGGGCTATCCCTGGTGTATGGCGTCAAGGGCTTTCCAGTGCTCCTCGCTGAGGGAGTGGTAGTTGAAGAGCGAGATGCCGGCGGCGCCGGCCTCCCGGGAGATGCGGAAGGCTTCGGCCATCTCTTCCGGCTTGATGGAGGGGACGAAGAGTCCTGAGTACACCGGTTTTTTTATTTTGAGGTCTGCGATTTCCCTGGTGAGGTGTTCCCCGATCCAGGGTATGCCGGCGTTGTAGAAATTGTGGTAGAGCATGGGGAGGTATCCGTCGAGGTCCCAGTTGCGCCACTCCTGCCTGACGCTCTCCCAGTTGGGGAATACGGCGGCGGTGATGGTCTTGCCGGCCTTGCGGGCTTCGGGAGCCAGGATATCGTTGACCAGGTGGGTGATGGTGTCGTAGCGGAACTGTCGCCATTCCCGGTGGGTGACCGGGTCCTCCAGGTCAGTCAACGGGTCGAGGCCCGTCTGTTCCTTAAAGTCAGCCCGGCATTTGTCGCAATAGCAGTAGTCGTACTGGGGGTATTCCCGGTCCTGGACGATGTTGTATTTGGACCAGAGGCCTTCGGCCAGGATGGCATCGGGGAGGCGGATGTAGTCAAGGTGTACGCCGGCGAGTCCGTCGAAGGAGGCCAGGTCGGCCACAATGCTGCGTGTGAAGTCCTGCACTGCGGCATGGCGGGAGCACATGAAGCGATAGTAGGGGACGTATGCCGGGGCGGTGGCGGCCGATTCTCCTGCCCGGTTGACGGCATACCAGTCGGGGTGGTTTTCGTAATACTCCGGAATGTTGTTGGGCATGGTATGCATCCAGGCGTGGATTTCCACGCCGGTCGCCTTTCCGGCGTCGATCAGTTTTTCGAGCAGCGGCTCCCGCATGGGGAGGCGGGAGGTCTCAAACCAGGCATGGTGGCCGGTGTATACTTCCGGAAGGACGGCATCAAAACCATGTTTTTTGGCCTTTTCGAGCATGACTTTCCACTGGTCGGTGGAAAGGCCCTCTTTCGGGGTGATCCAGATCCAGTTTTTCCCCTTGCCGGTGGAAGAGCAGCCGGTCCACATCGCCGGTGCCAGAGCCAGGGCTGCCATGCCCAGTGTGGCCGATTTCAGAAATTCCCGTTTGTTCATAGCTGTGAATCAGTATTAATTGCCTGTAAATGTTTCTCGTTGTCCGCAAATGTATGTAATTGTTTATAGTCGCTTGCATGGGTATTCCGGTAAAAGGCGCACAGGAGTCTCGCCGGAGGCAAATGTGGCCGGTGGCCGGGAACTTTAGTCCTCTGTGAATTCCATGATGCCCCATGTTTCAGGGATATGCATATTGATGATCCCCTGGGGGGACCATACCCAGTTGTGTTCAGGAAGGGCCCTTCCGGTAGCGGGATCCACTTTTTTGACATATTCGCCGTCGACGACCTCGCGGTCCCACTGAACCCGTGAGAAGTTGAGGCGCCAGGTATCGCCGGGCTCGGGTGTGCGGTGGCGGGGGGCACATTCCCTCAGTACTTTCCAGGGAAGCGCCAGTTCCACGCTCCACGAGCGGTCACGGTCCGAAGGATCGTTCAGGGTTCCGTCGAGGTAAACGCCCCGTTTGAGTCCGGTGATTTCCCAGGCGTTGACAGGAAATCCTCCTTCGCGGTAGGGACGGGTGAGCAGAAGGTCCCATTTGGTACCCAGGGCGTTGATTTCCAGTTCGTAATAGAGGAGTCCGTCGTTTCCGGGGTCGATGAAGACCTCGAAATCGTTCTCGTGGAAGATGACCGATTCATCGTCGGTATAGGTGGCCCAGAGGTGGGGTTCTTCGAGTTCTGCGGCGATGTAAAGGTAGTGGTCGTCCCACAGGAGTTTGGCCCGGGTGCGGTGGAGGGGGGTGGGTTTCAGGGGCCCTTCGATGTCGGTGAAGTCGCAGCTCCAGGGGGCCTTCTGCCATGCGGGGTCGTCGATTCGTCCGTCGATGGCAGGAGGAGTGGCTGTCCGAACGACCCGGTAGTGGTTGGGGCTCTTTCCGGAAAGGGACGGGGCCGGCAGGGCGCTCCCCGCGATTCCGGAGAGGAAAAGAAGGAGGAGCATCCCCCTGATGAAGGGTGGTGTTTTAATGGTCATGCCCGGGGTGAAAAGGAAATTGTGAGAAGCGGCGAATGCGGCGGACATAGAAGTTCCAGACCATGCTGCCGCGGTATACTTCGGGGTGGTGGGTATTTTTCACCTGGGGAAGGAGGGCTTTTCTTTTTCGGAGGAAACGGCGCAGGGAGCCGTAAAAGGCTTTGTGGGCTTTCCACACCGCCTTGAAGGCCTGGGACTGTCCCGTGGCCAGGAATTGCGCCGCCGCCAGGCCATCGAGGATCATCCGGGGCAGCAACACGGCGATGAGCCTTCCCGGGGGCAGGTTTTTCAGGAGCATCCACAGGCTGTTGCGGAAGTTGAGGAATACCTTTTGGGGACTCTGGTAGGAGAGGGTGGCCCCGCCGAGGTGATAGACCAGGGAGGTGGGTTCGAAACCGATGGTCCATCCCTGGTTTTTCAGGCGCCAGCAGAGGTCGATCTCCTCCATGTGGGCGAAGAAATCTTCGTCAAAGCCTCCGGCGTGGCGGAAAGCTTCGGCGCGGATGAACATGCAGGCCCCCGTGGCCCAGAAAATGGAGAGGGGCTGGTCATACTGTCCGTGGTCTTCTTCGACTTCGGAAAGGACCCTTCCCCGGCAGAAGGGATAGCCCCAGTGGTCGAGGAATCCTCCGGCGGCTCCGGCATATTCGAATTTATGGCGTTCTTTCCAGCTTCTCACTTTGGGCTGCACGGCAGCCATTCCGGGGTTGGCCATAAGACGGCTGATGCAGGGCTCCAGCCACCCGGGGGTGACTTCGATGTCGGAGTTGACCAGCACGAAGATGCCGGCATTGACCTGGCTCAGGGCGCGGTTGTAGCCTCCGGCGAAGCCGTGGTTTTCACCCAGACTGATCACCTTCACTTCAGGGAAGTGCTTTTCCAGAAATCGGGGAGATCCGTCGGTCGACCCATTGTCGGCCACGATAAGTGAAATGTCCTTTCCGTGGCTGTGCTCCACCAGAGAGGGCAGAAACTGCGGAAACAGGGCGATTCCGTTCCAGTTCAGAATGACAATGGCGATGGAGGGCCGGTTTTCCATCCCTGTCAGCTGAGAAGCAGTTTTGCCAGCATGGTGGCCAGGTTCTCCTTGTCGAGAGCTTCCAGGATGCGGGAGATTTTTTCCTGCTTGTCGGGGAGTTCTGACTGAACCAAAATTTCTATTTCCCTCATTTGTTTTCCGGTCAGCTCGTCGGCCAGGAGGAGGATCACCTTCCGGCTTTCGGGTTCTCCGCCCGGAAGTCCCAGTTTCTCAAGCTCTTCGATAGTGGCTGAGAGGATTCCCTGGGCCTGGAATTTCACGGGGTCTTTGCTTTTGCCGGCTCCTGAGGCATCCCTGAGGCTCCAGCTCGAATAGTCGTAATGGAGCTCTTTGATCAGCCTGACCTTGGAACTCTCCTTCCCGAAGATCCTCTCCAGGAAAATGGTAGTCTGGTTTTTCCACGCTTCCAGGTCAAAGCGGGCGTCGTTCAGTTTTTCTATCTGTTCCTTTAACAGGGCAATCTCTTTTTCGGCCATGGTGTGCTTGTTTTTTTGTGCAATTTACATCTAAAGTTGCAATCGGGGAGCTAAGATAGCGAATAAAGGATAAAAAAAGCCCCGTACGCGAAGGTACGGAGCTTTTCCGGACAGAAAAACCGGAATGTGTGGTCTTCTGTGGGTATGATCATCTGTTGTCAGAATTTATAGCTGAAGCCGGCGCCAAAGAGTTGTTTCCACTGGGCGAGGCTGTTTTTGCCGTCAATGGTGATGTCGTCATCGTAGATCATGTTGGTGATCAGGTTGGCCGACAGGAATTTGTTGACCTTCATGTTGATGCGGAAGTCCCAGTTGACGTCGATATTCTGGGGATTGTGGAGGTAGTTGGAGAAGAGTCCCAGGGCGGTGACCATGTCGACGTTGGTGACCAGCGGGAGTTTGAGTTCCGATTTCAGGGAGCCCCCCAGTTCTGCGCGGAAGACCTTTCCGGGGTCCACACCGAAGGCGCCGGCATCGCTAAGTTCATCGTCCATCACAAAGGTGAATTTCGTTCCCAGGGGAGAAAGGAAAAGGGAGAATTTGTCGTTGGGTTTATAGTCGGCCCCCAGGGCAAAGCTGAGGTAGGCGGGTGCAAAGAGGGCGGAGATTTTGTCGGTCACGTTGGGGTATTTGTACCCGTCGGCGAACTGCGTGCGGAAGTTGAGGAGACCGGAGTAGAACCAGTGGCTTTCCGGGGCCATTTTGTACCCGGCCTTGGAGCTGAATTCCAGTTTATCTTCCGATTTGATCAGGTCGGCGGAGCCTTCCTTGAGGAGGCCGTAGCCC
>CAYWUJ010000078.1:0-7347 GCA_964461455.1 uncultured Prolixibacteraceae bacterium
GCATGCGGTTTCTTCTGCAGACGCTGCAGGAAGATCTCCGGATCGAGTCCGCCGCCGTTGAACCGGCCGTCAATTACAAGCCCTTCCTTCTTCGTCTGTGAGTAGAAGTACCTGGGGAAATCAGTAGCTGAGCCGTTCCAGGTGTCGGGCAGGTAGATGTAGCCTATCTTTCCGCCTGAGGCTTTATCCACAGCCTTGCGGTTCGACTCCAGCCAGTCCATGTACCGGAAGCTGCTTTCGCTTCCCGCGGGCATTACAGTCACCTCGCGTGCACCTGTCAGGGTCGGCTTTGAGTTCACCGTCAGTGTCACCTGTTTGCCGGCCAGGCCAACAAAATAACTGTACACCTCCCTGTCAGCCTTTACCTCGGTATTGTTAACCCTTAGAAGATAGTCGCCCTCAGTAATATTAATACCCGGTTTGGCCAGCGGCGGCCATGCCTCACGTGACCAGTCCTTCTCCCGGTATATCTTTTCAAACCGGTACAGGCTGTTCTGGCTGTCAACCGAGAAATCGGCCCCGAGCATGCCTGTGTTTACAGGCTCGGAGCGTCTTTTGGCGTCACCACCGTAGACATAGGTATGGGAGGTGTTGAGTTCGGCTATCATCTCTCCGATGATGAAGGTGAGGTCCTGCCGGCATGTGGCTCTGTCAGCCAGTTTGGAATATTTGTCCCGCATGGCGTTCCAGTCCTGACCGTGCATGCCGGGTTCATAATAGTAGTCGCGTTCCATACGCCATGCCTCGTTGAAGATCTGTTTCCACTCGCTAACCGGGTCAAACCATACCTTCAGGTCGGCCAGCTTCAGGGGAGCAGGATTGCCTCCATCTGCGGGCATAAGTGATACCCCGCCGTCTTTCCGGAGCACGATTGTGCTTCCGTCAGCAGACAGCCGGTAGTCGTCAATTCCGTCAATCAGTGGAGACCCCTTGCCTGATTTGAAGGACCATGAGAAGAGGTTCATAGGTCCGTGTCCGGCCACCTCAAAGCGGTTGAAGTTACCTTCATCGCTGTTGAGGTAGAAGAGGGCGTCGCCGTTAAGAGCCAGGCTCCGGTAGTTTCCCCTGTTAAGAGGAAGGGCCTCTGTGCGGTCTGTGATACCATCGAAGTCTATCTGCACAGTACCTGCTGAAACCTGTCCCTTGGCTGCCGGTGCTTTCATGGCATCCGGGGATGCTGAAGTTTTGCCGGTTGCAGTTCCTTTTGGGGCTGGGGTTCCTTTGCCTGCCGCTGCTGCCGCCGGTGCAGCTGTTTCCGCAGCCGGGACACCGGGCTCCTCATCACTTTTAAACGGCATCAGTGATTTCCCGTCCTTTTTAAGGGTTATCGCATAAATGCCCGCTATCTTCTGATAGACCATCTCCCACTCGAGATCACAGTATGTGGGTTCAAACCGGCGGTTGGAGATGAAGACGATATGTTCTCCGTCAGTTGTAAACAGCGGGTTGAAATCGTTGAAGAGCCCGTTGCTGATGCAGTTGATGCTCTTTGCCTCAAGTTCGTAGACATAGAGCTGGTACATGAATGCCTCGTTCATCTTCGAGTACACAATATACCGGCTGTCGGGCGACCATGAGTAATCAAAGATGGATTTGACATCAAGGGAAACGTCGACATTCTCATACTCTTCCTTATCCACCTTTGTAATTGCCTTCGTGGCGATGTCGATATACCAGAGTGTCAGTGTCTGGTCTGTCCAGGCAATCTTTTTGCTGTCAGGAGACCACTTCGGGGTGTGGCGGTACCCGGCGCCCAGGGAAGTCAGTTTCACCGGCTCCCCGCTGCCGTCAGGTTTCATGATATAAAGCTCATATTCGCCTGAAGCGTCAGAGAAGCAGGCAATCCATTTTCCGTCGGGCGACCATACGGCATCCTTGTCGCGTGCTCCCGAAGAGGCAGTCAGGTTGCGTACCGGTCCCTCCTTTTCCGGGAGGCTGAAGATGTCACCCCGGGCAACCAAAAGTGCCCTGCTGCCGGATGGAGAGATATCAGCACTGGTGATATTGCGGCTTACATCCTTCATAAACGGACGCCGCTCCTCCATGTCGGAAAGGATCTTTACCGGAACCCTGGCAGAAGAGCCTGAAGCCAGATCAAGCTTCCAGATATCACCTCCAAGTTCATAAACCACCTGGTTTCCGCCGAAATCGGGGTGCCTGACATCATATTCAGTATGCCTGGTGACCTGTATAGTCTTCCCGGTGCCGGTGTCATATGCCCAGATATTCAGTACCCGGTCACGGTCTGAGCTGAAATATATTTTGTCACCGATCCACATCGGCCACCTGTCTGAGCCGTCATAGTTGCTTATATTGGTCTCTTTGTCCGTCGTAAGGTCGTATATGTATACCTCCTGCGCCCTTCCTCCCTTATACCTCTTCCAGGTAGCGTTATCCTGCGAGTCCTTGTTGTAGGCTATCTTCGTCCCGTCAGGAGAAAAGCTTCCGCGGGCGGCGTCGTACATGATCATCTCCTCCATTCCTGTGCCATCAGGCGATACCATGTACATTTTCACATACCGTGAGGGGCTGTTGCGGCCCGAGGTGAACATGATCTTGTTTTTCGTGCTGTTCCATCCGACAACTTCATCCATCCCGGGATGCCACGTAAGCCTTGTTATGTTGCCACCGTCGATGTTCATCACGTAGACGTCTGCATTACCGTCATACTCTCCGGTGAATGCTATCATGTTCCCATCAGGAGAAATTTCCGGATATGTCTCACGGCCGTCACTGAATGTAATACGGCAGGCAGTACCACCCTCTGCCGTAACTTTCCAGAGGTCACCGCCACTGGCGAAAACAATTGTGTTCCCCTGGATGTCAGGGTATTGCATGAACGAATCCTGAGCGCCGGCGGTAAAGGCAGACGCAAGAAGAATTGTTGTCAGCAGCCCGGCAAAATGGATTGCCCTGCAGGAAAGGCATTGGTTGGTTTTCATGTGTTTAAATTATTATGTTGTAATGGTTCACTTTGTGAAACAGATTTAATACCCATGTGGTTAATCATGCCGGTTGGTGCATAATTGATGCATGGGTATTTCATATGATTTGATGATGTAGGATTCATAATATCATGTCACCACCATCCACGGCCTGACGGACCATTCTGTGATGAGTCCGTTCTTTACATAAGGATCACGGCTCACAAAGTCGTGCGCAGCCTGGGGGGTTTCGCCGCTGAAGATCAGCACTGCCCCATCGGCCGGCTCAGCCAGTGCTCCGGCCATAAAAAGACGGCCGTCACTGTGGAACTCTTCCACCAGTCCGAGATGATCAGTCCGGAACATCGCCCGGCGTTCGACATAGTTCTCAACAGTCTTGTAAAACAGGATGTAATACATGGTCAAGGCTTATAGAAAAGTGGTTAAACAATCTGCCAATTTATCGATATTTTTGCCCCGTTGAACTCTTTTCCGGGGATAATTGGTTCCCGCGCCAATGATCAGGGCAGATATCATCTTCCGTTCACTTCGCCACCAATGCCCGGGTAGTGCTGGAGCAGGCAGAAGAAAAAAAACGGCAGGATTCCCGAAGAGGTTCTGGCGGAAATCCGTGACTTACTTCCCCATCCACATTTTAAAGGCCGATGCTCTGAGCCTGCTGACCGTGATTCTGTCATTTATGGGGCTTTTCAGCCTGACAATAAGTTTATTTCCGAAATAGTCCTCGAAACGGGAGATGAGGTCGATATGAATGATGGTTTTGCGATCGGCCCGGAAATAGTAATCCGGGTCGAGCTCCTCCTCCAGCCTGTCGAGCGAAAAATCGACCACATGTTTCTCGCCGGTCCAGGTTATGGCGGTAGTAATGCGATTCTCGCTTTCGAAACAGGCGATATCCCCGGTATCGAGCTTGTAATAACGACTGCCAGCCGTCACCAGAAACCTTTTACGGTATGCCTTCTGCCCTGTACGAATTGACTGATGAATCGCCGGATAATCGAACGACGGAACCTGAAGAGGCATCTGTGTCCGTAAGGTTTCAAATTTGGTCAGGGCCCTTTCCAAATCAATCTCCTTCACCGGTTTCAGCAGATAATCGATACTGTTCACCCTGAAGGCCTGGATGGCATACTGGTCGAAAGCCGTGGTAAAAATGATGCTGCTCCTGACTTCGACCTGGTCAAAAATGGAAAAACAGGGTCCATCGCTCAGCTGGATGTCCATCAGCACCAGGTCAGGCTGCTCCCCTGCTGAAAAGAAGGCTACACTCTGCCTGACACTCTCCAGCCGGGCCACCACCTCCCAGCCGGGACGGAGCGACAGCAGCATGGCTGCCAGCATCCGCATGTTCGGAATTTCATCCTCTACAATGGCAACTCTCATTTTCTCATTTTAAAGTAAGGGCAATTCCACCTTAAATTCCTTTCCCGAATCCGTGACCGTCACTTTCTTCTCAGTCAAAAATTCGTAACGCGCCATCAGGTTGCTCAGTCCCTTCGAAGTCGAATAGGAACTTTCCCTGGACTGAATATTATTTTCCACTACAATGGATTCTTCGGCCGTGAAAATTCTCAGGGTAAGAGGCAGTTCTGCGGAGGCTACATTGTGTTTGATGGCGTTCTCCACCAGCAGCTGGAGGGACAATGGGGGAATCCTCCGGCTAACCAGGGTCTGATCAATGCCAAACTCCACTTTCAGTCCTTCTCCGAGGCGTACCCGGTGCAGATCGAGATAACTGCGGATGAACTCAAGTTCCTCCTCCAGGGAAACGGTCGACCGGTCGTGGCTTTGAAGCACATAGCGGTATGTGTCGGTGAAGTCCTGGGTGAAAGTCACCGCCGCAGCAGGATCATATTGGATCATGGATTTGAGTACGCTCAGATTATTGAACAAAAAATGGGGATTGAGCTGGTCCTGGAGGGCGTTGTAGTCATTTTTCATCTGGAGTTGCCTGAGGGCTTCCACTTCCTGTTGGGAGGCGATCCACTTGGAGACAATCCGCAGGCTCAGGGAGATGACAATCATGATGAAGACAAAAATCAGTCCGAAGGCGAACATCAGCCAGGTAAAAGGCTCCTGCAACACCTCTATGGTGCGTGTCTGCCTTTCAAAATAGAGAAGCGCCAGAAAGCCGATCAACAGACTCAGCAGGACATGAAGCACCACCCGGGTTTTGATCTTCGATGGAATCGGAAAATAACGCTCCGAAATATTGTCAAGAAGCACGTTCAGTTCGGTGACAATATTAAAGAGGATGACCACCTTGAGATACTGGATGGGAGGAATCCTCACTCCGTAACTGGTGATCAGGTTGGCGGCGATGAGCATGAAAGCCAGCGCCACCAGGCTCACCGATCCGATGCGGAAGAGGATCGACCTCACCCGGTAGGAGGAGAGGCTGCTGATAAAGTCAAGCTGTTTGTTCATGAGTTTAAATTATCATGTCATTATGGTTGATCCTGTGAAACTCATGTAATACCCATGTGGATAATCAATGAGCCTGATGCATGAAAATTGCATGGGTATTTCATTCCCGCAAGGAATAAGTATGTATCGTATCCATGGTGATCAAATATACAAAACTGCCGTTGATTTCAGGGAGTGCCCCAGGTTTAATGCAATTGTCCGGACACTTTCAGCCACGCCGACTCTTTGAGCCGGAGATCGGCCCGGGCTTCGATCTGTTCGCTCCGGCTGTTCTGCCAGTGGGCCTGGGCTTCCAGCAGGTCGGTGAGCAGTCCCATGCCCACTTCATAGTTATCGCTGGTCACCCGCAGGTTCTCTTCGGCCTGTTCGATGGCGCTGCGGGCCATTTCCGCGCGAAGTCGGGCATCGCGGAGGTTCAGGCGTGCCTGTTCCGTCTCCAGGGTCATCAGCCGACTGTTCTTTTCGAGTTCTGCCTCGCGGATCTCCTTTTCACGGAGGGCTGCCAGCTGCTTATGCCGTCCCTCCCCCCAGTGAAAGAGGGGGATTTTCAGGGAAGCCATCACCGTGGGATTCGCGGAGGTGAATTTTTCAGGGCCGATGTCAATTCCGCCGATATAGTTGTATCCCAGGCTCACCCCGGCGGTAGGGAGGAAAGCGGCACGGGCCAGTTTTACCTGTTGCGCTGCCAGCTCCGCATTTTTTAGCAGAAGGCGGTATTCGGGACGGGCTGAGAGGTTGACTGGAGGTACGGCCAGCCGAACGGCAACATCATCTGCGCCATTTTCCGGCAAAACCAGAGCGCCGGATTTGGATCGCTCCGCCTGTGTGCCCTCCCCGGAGTTCCCTCCCGCACCGCTTTCCCTGAAGACTCCATCCCCGGCATCGCCTTCAACGGTCTCAATGGGGGTATCAAAGGGGAGTCCTGTGATACGGCAGAGGGCCATCCGGGTCAGCTCCAGGCCGCTCCGGGCTTTCTGCAACTGCAACAGGGCATCGTTGCGCTTCACGGCCACCTTCAGGAATTCGTTCCGGGTGGTCATCCCCGTTTCCCAGGCGTCCTTCACCCGTGTCTCCAGGCGGCTGAGGAGTTCCGTATAGGCTTCGGCGAGTTTCACCTTTTCCTGCACCGACACATAGAGCCAGAAAGCCTGGTCGGCCTCGAAGAGGGTGTTGGCGCGCCGGAGTTCCAGGTTGTCCCCGGCCATGGCCACGCCGATTTTCGTCATGGCATGGCCGGCCGCGATTTTCCCGCCGGTATAGAGGGGCTGCTGCAGCGATACTCCCGCCAGGTACGCCCCTTTCAGGCTGATCTCCAGAGGCAGCCAGGCATACATGTTAAACACAGGGTTTCCGTCGGGCCCCATCACCACCTCCCCCGTCTGGGGATTTACCATCACATTGGGCCGGAGTTCTCCCGTGGTCAGGTCAGGAACCTGGGTGGGCAGCGTCAGCTCCTGCTCTATATCCTCAAAAAGATAGACGCCTGTGGCGCTTCCCGACAGGGAAGGGAGGTATTGCGTCTTCATGGCTGCCTGTTCCGCTTCGGCTTTCTCCACCAAGAGGCGGGCGATCTGCATCTCCCGGCTGTTTTCCACAGCCAGCCTGCGGCACTCTTCCAGGGTCATCTTCTGCTGGGCATGAAGGCCCGGGAGCAAAAACATCAACATTATAACGATCACTAATTTTTTCATGGCACTACTCAATTTTCGGTATGAATAGGTTCTGACGGATCCCCTGATGCGGCATCGCCGGGCCGTTTGACGGTATGGCCGGGCCGCCGGACTAAAGAGGCATGCTGGTCCGCCCCTGGTGCTCCCTGGTGGTCTGCCACCGGCACATCTTCGATTTCATGCCTGTCGATATGAAAGACGAAAGCATAGAGAATGGGCACAAAAATGAGGGTGATCAGGGTTCCCACGATCAGTCCGCTGATGATGGTCACGGCCATACTCCGGTACATGGGGTCGGTGAGGAG
>CAYWUJ010000079.1:0-7338 GCA_964461455.1 uncultured Prolixibacteraceae bacterium
TTCCGACATTTCGAGCCTGGCCAGTTCGGGGATCAGGGTAAGGCCTCCCTCCTTGTCGACAATGCGGATGATGGTTTCCAGGGAACCGGCTTCGAACTGGAAGGGGAGCTCCCCGCCGGCGCCACTCATGTATGAGCAGAGGTTGACCACCTGGCTGCGGAAACAGTGGCCGTCGCTCAACAGCCAGATGTCAGGAGTCGCCAGGTCGGCCGGGGTGATCTCCTTTTTGTCATGCAAGGGATGGTCGGGATGGGCATAGATCATCATCTCCTCATAAAAGACAGGCTTCTCGATGATTTTCTCCTCTTTCAGGGGCGTCACCAGAATGCCCACGTCGAGCAGGTCCTTGTGCAGCAGATCAATGATATTGCGGGTGGTCAGTTCTTCCACCCTGATGATGATATTGGGGTAAGCTCTTTTATACCGGCCAATGAACAGGGGCAGGAGATAAGGGGCCAGGGTGGGGATGATGCCGATGCGAAGCACCCCCGATACCTGGTTTTTGTGATCCCTGATGATGTTCTTCAGCTCCTCGGTCTGCGTCAGCACTACCCTGGCCTGCTCAATGATCCGCTGACCCACGTCGGTGGGAATCAGCGGTTGTTTGCTCCGGTCAAAAATGATCACTTCCAGGTCTTCCTCCAGTTTTTTGATCTGCATCGACAGGGTGGGCTGGGTCACAAAACATTGCTCGGCAGCTTTCCCGAAGTGACGGTAAGTGTCGACTGCCACTACATATTCAAGCTGGGTGATCGTGATCATGGACGTCGGAAAAATTTCCCGAAAGGTAGCGATTTATTCCGGAAATGAAGACGAACACCTCCGGAAATGACTCCTGTCTCCTCCGGAGATGACCCGGGATTCCGCAAAAATGAAAACCAGGGGTTATTTCCGCCAAAAAATGTATATTTGGCCTTCATTTTTTAGGATTCTGATGTTTTTCACCACTTTTACGGGACAGTTGCTTCCCTTGTTGATGACGGTATGCCTGCCGCTGATCTTCTTCCTTTCGGGAAGAAGCGTTGGCGATCAGGAAACGCTCCGTCTTTCCGCCCTGCCGGCTCCTCAGGAGTTGGAAACCCTGGTGTATTCACAATTCCCCGTAACCTCCCCTGTGGCCCCCGACTTTTCCACAACGGGAATCCTGACACCTGCCCATATCCCGATTCCCGGGAAAGAGGGCATTTTCCGGCTTTTCCTGCCGGAACTTTCGCCTCATCATGCTCCGTGGCTTCTGTGCCATCCGGGGAACAAAGCCCCTCCCTTCTTTTCCTGATGTGAGGTTCCCCGGCCCGTGAAAAGGCTGTCGTGCCCATCCCCTGGCAGGACCCTCCGGCCCGGGGCATCAGCCCACGTAAATCAGGGTGCCGCGGAGCCCGGTGTCATTTTTCAGAATCATCCGGAATATTGGGAATCTTCAACCTGAACAGCGACATTCTCTGACCAGAAGTGCAAATTGCTCAGGTCAGAAGTGCGAATTTCTCTGACCAGAATGGAGATAACCCCTGACCGGATATCAGGATATTCTAACCACAAAAAAAAAACTCTAAACAGATGCAAAATATATTATTCAGAACAGGCTTGGTCCTGCTGTTTTTTCTCCTGGCCATGACGGTGCACGGACAGGGCAGGATCACCGGAACCGTGCGCAGTGCCGGCGGTGAGGTGCTTTCCGGCGCCAATATCATTATCAGGAATACGACGGCAGGTACCGCTTCCGATGACCAGGGAAGATATGTTATCAGGGGACTGAAAAACGGCATTTATGACCTCAGGGTCAGTTTTTTCGGTTACGAAACGCTGGAGAAACAGGCAGAAGTCCGCGATGGCGAGGTCACCGTTGATTTTGTGATGACGGAGACTTCCGTTGACCTGAATGCCGTGGTGGTCACGGGGACGCGTACCGAGAAGAGCCTCCGCAATACGCCGGTGCTGACCCAGTCGATCGGGATCAGGGAACTGGTGAGCCGCGATGTTACCGACATCACCCAGGCGCTGGAAACGGCAGTTCCGGGGATGGAGTTTTCGCATACGGCCACCGGGAAGTCTCTTTCCCTGCAGGGGATAGACCCCCAGTATATGGTTTTCCTGGTCGACGGGGAGCGTATTGCCGGGGATACCTATGGCGATATCGACTACAGCAGGATCAACATGGCTTCCGTTGAGCGCATCGAGGTGGTCAAGGGGGCTGGCTCCACGCTCTATGGTTCCAACGCCCTGGGCGGCATCATCAACGTGATCACCAAAAATCCCACCGGGAAAATAAGTCACTCGGCAGCGGTCAGGTTTTCAGAGTATAATACCCAGAATTACCAGTTCAGCGCCGGTGCCCAAAAGGGGAAATTTTCGTCACAGACCTCTCTGGCCTTTGACAAGACCGATGGCTATGACGTCATGCAGGGCAATACCTACCGGACCCAGGAGCGCGAAGATGCCCTGGTGGTCAGCGAAAAGGTGCGCTTTACCCCTTCTCCTGAATTTATGATGGAAGGAAGGCTCTCCTATATGGACAAAAACCATGACAACACTGCGGAAGAGCTTTTCGACCGTAAAAACAGAGGGCTGACCTGGGGCGCCAAAACCTCCTGGTTTCCCGGCCATCGGAACGACATTACCCTCAGCTGGAATTCCGACAATTACGAACTTTTTAACAAGATCACCCCCGACTCCCTGGTCAGCGATTACGACAACCGCTACGACAATGGCCGGCTGACCGGAAACTTCAGACTGGCCCCCTGGAACCTGCTGACCGTGGGAACCGAGGTGGTCGCCGAGAAGCTCACCGCCCCCCGCAACAACATCGACCAGAAAAACAACACCGATTATATTCTTTTTGCCCAGGAGGATATTCAGGCCGGTAAGGCCGTGAACTTCACCGGGGGGTTCCGTGCACACAACAATTCACTCTACGGATGGCATTTTACGCCCCAGCTCTCTGCCATGGTCCACGTGTGGCATTTTGCCTTCCGGGGAAACTTCGGAATGGGCTACAAAACCCCTTCCCTGAAGGAGAAGTACATGTCGTTCAAGCTGCCGGTGCCCGGTCCGCCCATGTTCCTCCTCGGAAATGAAGACCTCAAACCGGAAACATCGCGCTACAGCTCCCTCTCCATGGAGTATACACGCCAGGGGGTTTCCTTTGCGGTGTCGGCATTCCATAATGACATTTCAGACATGATTACCGAAAACCTCGATGAATTTTCCGTCAAACCCGGAGGCATCATTGAATATACCTACCGCAATTATGACCACGTCACGGTCAGGGGAATCGACGTTCTTCTCAAGACCCGGGTGGTCCGTAACCTTCTGTTCACCGGTTCGGTCACCTTTTCCAAGAAATATGACCAGGTGGAAAACAAGGTCTTCGACAATGTGCGCAACTTCTCGGGGAAATTCAATGCCGACTATCGCATGACTGCCGGAGAGTACGCTCTGAATCTGAACCTCCAGGGTAACTTTTTCGGGGCTAAAAAGATCAACCTGATGGATGACCGCACGCACCAGACCTCGGTCGTTGATCTGGAAAATTTCTCGCTGTGGAAACTCACCACCACCCATACTTTCAACACGCACTATTATATTAAGGCGGGTGTCGACAATATTCTTGACTATACCGATCCTTCGGGGGGGTACAATACCGGAACGCCGGGGCGTACTTTTTTCGTGGGACTGGGGGTGAACCTCTGATGAGCGGGGGAAAAGGAGCGGGAAATTCCTATTTTTGCAGAAAAAGGCAGCGATGAGAGTGGAATTTGCAAGAGCGGGGTATTTTTTACTGGGAGTGTTGATGGTGGTGACGGCCGCCTGTGGTCCTTCGGAAGAGGAGAAGGCTTCGTCGCGGCTGAAGGTGGCCCGGGCGTTGTTGCACACGAGCGACACCGCCGGTGCCCTCCTCCATATTGATTCGGTCATCACCCTGCATCCCAGGGCTGCCTATTCCGTGAATGCCGCCACGAATCTCCGCAGGGAGATTCAATGGGATATTTACCAGCGCAAGCAGGTGGCCCTGGATTCCGCCAGGGCCGCGGTCGCCCGTCTCGAGCCTGACTTTAACCTGACCCGCGGGGAGTTTGAGCGTACCTCACGGTATGTCCACCGTCGTCAGATCCCTGAAGAGAACCTCCAGCGCTCCTGGCTGAGGGCCGATGTGCTCCCTTCCGGGGAGCTGGTGCTCACCAGCCAGTTCTATGGCAGCCAGCGGCTGAACCATCACCGGATCAGGGTTTACGACGGCGACCTGGAGGCCTTCACCGACTCCGTGGCTGCAGGAAGTGCCGATATCTATCATGGGAATTTCATGGGCGTCACCTGGGAAAGGGTGACCTTCAGAGAAGGCCGCGAAAGCGATGTGGCTCCCTTCATTGCCGCCCATAGCGGCCAAAAACTGAAAATGGCCTTTCTGGGAAGGAGGAGCAGCCATGTCATCTTCCTGGAGGAGAGGGATAAAAAAGCCATCGCACAATCGGCCGCTCTGGCGCAGGCCCTTCGCGACCTGAAACGCCTCGAACAGGAGATTGCCGCCCTCCAGATCAGATGATTTTATTTCCCCGGGGCAGCTCTGTGATGCGGGGTTGACTTTGTGCCAGCCGATTCTTCAGATCAGAGGATTTTTTCGATCTCTTCGGGCGGAATGGCCAATACGGCTTTGTCGCCGTTGACCACGATGGGGCGCTGCAGCAACTGCGGATGGGCTGCCAGCACCTCTGTCCATTCCCGGGGAGTGAGATCCCTGTTCCTGAATTCTGCCTTGTAGAGGGGTTCCTGGGTGCGGACCAGTTCCAGGGGATGCTTCCCTGTTTTGTCGAGGATTTCCTGCACCTCCTCCTCCGTGATTCCCTCGGTGAGGTATTTGCGGATTTCCAGGTCGTAACCCTTTTTTTCCATATACTTGAGTCCCGCACGGCTGTGGGCGCAGCGGGGATTGTGATAGATCTTCATGACGATATGGTGCTGTTTGCTGATGAAATTGTAAAAATCTTCCTGTGCCCTGAATTTATGGATGGGATCACTCCGGTCGTAGAGGTTCCGGAGACCGGGATCGAGAATCCTGGCCTTGGTATTATCGCGTAACTGGATCTGGAGCATTTCCCTGAGTTCCGTGCAGATGTCGGGGTCAAGAATGGGGATGGCCACTTCTATGCGCCGGTTGAGGTTGCGCGGCATCCAGTCGGCAGAACTGATGAAATAGCGTTCATCGCCATCATTGCCAAAGACAAAAATGCGGGAGTGCTCCAGATATTTGTCAACGATGCTGAATCCCCCGATGTTGTCGCTAAGTCCGGGAATGCCTGTTTTCATGCCGAAGATTCCGCGGACGATGAGCTTGACCTGTACCCCCGCCTGGGAAGCTTCGTAGACCTTGCGCATCATGTCGGGGTCGATCAGGCTGTTCATTTTCAGGATCATCCAGGCGGGTTTTCCCTTTTTTGCCAGCTTGATTTCGCGGTTGATCATCTTTGTGAAGAACTGGCGCATGCCAAAGGGGCTGACGATGAGATGTTTGTAGTCGAAGTGCCTGTAATTGTGCTTGAAAAAATCAAAGACATTGGCTACTTCATCGGCCAGCCTCGGGTCAGAGGTCATCACTCCCTCGTCGGCATAGATGCGGGCGGTGCTTTCGTTAAAATTGCCGGTTCCGATATAGGCGTAGTTCCGGTAAACCGAACCCTCCTGCCTTTTGATCCAGAGCAGCTTGCTGTGTACCTTCAGTCCGGGAATGCCGTTGATGACATTGGCGCCCTCTTCCTGAAGCTTGTTGGACCAGAAGATGTTGGCCTCCTCGTCAAAGCGGGCCTGCAATTCGATCACCACCGTGACACTCTTCCCGTTACGGATGGCATTCAGCAGGGCATTCACCACCTTGGAATCGGAGGCTACCCTGTACAGGGTGATGCCAATCTCCTCGACCTGGGGGTCGATGGCCGCCTCACGCAACAGATCGATGAAGTGGAGAAACATCTGGTAAGGATAGTGCAACATCACATCCTTTTTCCGGAGAACCTTCAGGATACTGGTGTGCAGGGGGAGATCCTTGTGCCTGAAGGGAGGAAGCCGCAAGTAGTAGTGTTTCTTCTTCCCGATTTCCGGAAAATCCATGAAGTCCTTGTGGTTATGGTATTTCCCCCCGGGAACGGCATTCTCCTCCTCTTCGATCTTCATCTTCTTGAGGATGAATTTGAGCAGGTCGGCAGGCATCTCCCTGTCGTAGATAAGCCTGACGGGCTTGCCTGTCTTTCTCTTTTTCAGGCCGGTTTCCATCTTCTCGATGAACGATTTGGAAATGTCGTCGTCGATGTCGATTTCCGCATCGCGGGTGATTTTAATGGTATAAGCCTCGTAGCGGGTATAATCGAAATAGTAGAAAAGGTCGTCGAAGCAGTAACGGATCACGTCATCAAGAAACATGACGTATTTTTTCGATCCTGAAGGGGGGAGGACCAAAAAACGGGGCACCGAACGGCTGGGGATGCGTATCAGCGAGTAGGCATACTCTTCGGGTGAGGAACCGCCGGTGAGTTTGATGGCAAGGTATACCGAGCGGTCACGCAGGTAAGGAAAGGAGTTCTTCTTCGACAGCATGATGGGCACCAGATTGGGGAGTACCCTGCGCTGGAAATATTTTCTGACAAACACCCCCTGCTTGTGGGTGAGCTGCTTCTCGTTGATCAGGTAGATGTCTTCCTTGCGGAGTTCTTCGAGGATGCCGGTGAAGATCTGGAGTACCTTTTGTTGCTGCCGGCCGACGATCTCCTGAATCTGGTCGAAGAGTTCGCGCGGCGTCATCTCCCCCAGCAGGGCTTCTTCGTCGCGCCCGAAATCCACCATACGGCGCACTGTTGCCACCCTGACCCTGAAAAACTCATCGAGGTTGTTGGAGAAAATGCCGATGAACCTGATCCGCTCAAATAGCGGGGTCGCGGGATCCTCGGCCTCCTGCAGTACCCTCTCATTGAAGGAGAGCCAGCTGATCTCCCTGTTGATAAATAACTCTTCGGAATTCATAGGTACCATAAACCTCAAATTTATCAAATTAACCGTTCCGTGATGTTTTTGTTTCCGAATTCTCTGATTCCCGTCATTTTTCCCCACCTTTGGGCTTGTGGCCTGCTGTGGCAGGGGGACGGAAGGGCCGGCCCCGCCGTTAAACAGATAGGGTTGCGGTGGGTTTTGGTGGAGCGCAATGGGTTGCTGCGGGTCGTGATGGCCAGGGTCGGAGCGGTCAGGGCACATGGAGTTATAATAATGTTTTGTGATCATGCGGTACCGTCATCTTTTTTTTGATCTGGACAATACGGTGTGGGATTTTCACCGTAACTCGCGGCAGGCCATGCTGGAGGG
>CAYWUJ010000080.1:0-7249 GCA_964461455.1 uncultured Prolixibacteraceae bacterium
ATTGATGACTTCAATTGGAATTCCACCGCAAAACAATCATTATCAGAGGAAGTTAACCTAACCCTTGGATCATTTTTTAACAAATCTCTTTCTCATTTGATGATAAACCTTGCCAAGATTTACCTGACAGTGAATCTTGCACGGCGGAAATTCACCTACAAGATTTAGCTGACGCTGAATCTTTCACGGCGGAAATTCTCCAACAAGATTTAGCTGACGCTGAATCTTTCACGGCGGAAATTCTCCAACAAGATTTAGCTGACGCTGAATCTTTCACGGCGGGTGGGTTGACTAAAATCAAAAAATCCCTGCCGTTCGTTTCACTCACTCCGGGATTTGTTTTTCCCCCGGATCCTCCGTAAAACAAGTTTTCCGTCGGCCCGGTGAAAAAACAAATCCCCGTTGCTATCGCAACGAGGATTTTTTGATTTGTCGGGGTGACAAGATTTGAACTTGCGACCCCACGCCCCCCAGACGCGTACGCTACCAGACTGCGCCACACCCCGAACTCATCGTGCGTTCCGGAGTTCAGATCACTCCTTACTCTCAGAACGGGTACAAAAATAGAACTTTTTACATTAACCACCAAAAATGGAACTCAATATTTTGCCAT
The DNA here is from genome assembly GCA_964461455.1 of uncultured Prolixibacteraceae bacterium. Classification (GTDB taxonomy): domain Bacteria; phylum Bacteroidota; class Bacteroidia; order Bacteroidales; family Prolixibacteraceae; genus UBA1413. Next base: position 614 of record CAYWUJ010000080.1, read on the forward strand.
AGAGCCACTCCTGAAGCCTGACCGGCCAAATATCAATTTCACTTATCTGAAGTTCAATATTATCGATCTGTCCGATTTTTTTCATTGGATTTTCTTATATATTTTTGTGTCCGGAAAATTAAAAACTACACAATATGTTCAAATCTCTTAATATCAGCGAAAAGAAAGAGGAGAAAGCTCCCGAAGGCGTTGCCGAAAAGGTGAAATGTCTGATCATTGGTTCCGGTCCGGCCGGTTACACGGCGGCCATCTATGCCGCACGCGCCAATCTGAATCCGGTGATGTACGAAGGGCTTCAGCCCGGCGGACAGTTGACCACGACCACCGAGGTGGAGAATTTTCCGGGGTATCCCCAAGGAGTGACCGGTCCGGTCCTCATGGAAGACCTGAAGGCCCAGGCCACCCGCTTCGGCACCGATGTGCGCTGGGGAATGGCTACCAAGGTGGATTTCTCGGGACCGGTGCACAAGGTGTGGATTGACGATACGCACCTGGTGGAAGCCGAAACGGTGATCATCGCCACCGGGGCAACGGCCAAGTACCTCGGCCTCGATGATGAAAAGAAATATGCCGGGGGCGGGGTGTCGGCCTGCGCCACCTGCGACGGCTTCTTTTACCGCGGCAAGGATGTGGCTGTCGTTGGGGGTGGGGATACCGCCGCCGAGGAAGCCATGTACCTGGCCGGCCTCTGCCGTAAGGTCTACCTGATCGTCCGCCGCGACGTCCTTCGCGCTTCCCGGGTTATGGCGGAAAGGGTCAAGAAAACCCCCAATATCGAAATCCTCTGGAAGCACCAGACCAAGGGTCTCTTCGGCGATGGCGTGGTCGAAGGCGCCACCCTGGTAAAAAAACTGGGGGAACCGGGCGAAGAGGAAGTGAAAATCAAGATCGACGGCTTTTTCCTGGCCATCGGCCATACCCCCAACTCGGAAATCTTCGCCGAATACCTCGACCGCGACCCGGTGGGGTACATCCTGACGGTTCCCGGATCCACGAAAACCAAAGTTCCCGGGGTCTTCGCCTGCGGTGACGTGCAGGATTCCCACTACCGCCAGGCCGTCACAGCCGCCGGCACAGGATGTATGGCCGCCATCGACGCCGAACGATACCTCATGGAAAAAAACAACTGAGCATAAAAAAAGCCCCGGGTTTCCGGGGCTTTTTTCAGGATTTTAAATCAACCTCTACTTTGGCGATATCATCAGAAGCGTACATGCCCGCTTCGAGTCTCTTTTTAATCTCTTTGAAGGAGTCAACCGTATATTTCACATCTTCAAGGGAGTGTGCTGCCGTGGGTATGATGCGCAGAATCAGTTCTCCTTTGGGGATGACCGGGTAGATCACGGCTGAGCAGAAAATACGGAAGTTCTCACGCAGGTCGAGGATCAGGTTGGTGGCCTCTCCGGGGCCTCCCTTGAGGTAAACAGGGGTCACCGGGGTGTTGGAGCGGCCCAGGTCGAAACCTTCGGCCTTGAGTCCCGACTGCAGAGCCCTGACGTTGGCCCACAGTTTTTCGCGCAGCTCGGGACTGTTCTGCAGAAGTTCCAGCCTTTTGAGGGCTCCCTCGACCATGGGCATGGGCAGCGACTTGGCAAAAATCTGCGACCTCATGTTATAGCGCAGGTAGTTGATGATGTCGGTTTCCCCTGCCACAAAAGCCCCGATTCCGGCCATCGACTTGGCAAAAGTTCCGAACATCAGATCCACCTTGTCAGGAACCCCGAAATGTTCGGCGGCACCGGCGCCTGTGGCTCCCATGGTGCCGAAGCCGTGGGCATCGTCGACCAGGAAGCGGAATTCAAACTCATCTTTCAGTGCGGCAATCTCATCGAGTTTTCCCAAGTCTCCCGACATGCCAAAGACCCCTTCGGTGATGACCAGAATACCGCCGCCCTGTTTTTGGGCCAGGACCGTGGCCCTCTCGAGCTGCTTCCGCAGACTCTCCATATTATTGTGCTGGTAAACGAAACGCTTGCCCAAATGGAGGCGCACGCCGTCAAGAATACAGGCGTGCGATTCGGCATCGTAAACGATCACGTCGTTACGGCCGCAAACGGCATCAATGATCGACACCATTCCCTGGTAGCCGTAATTGAGAAGGAAGGCATCTTCCTTGCCGACAAATGCGGCCAGCTTGTTTTCGAGCTCCTCGTGCTTAACGGTCTGCCCCGACATCATGCGGGCTCCCATGGGGTAGGCCAGTCCCCATTTGGCTGCCGATTCAGCATCGGCTTTTCTCACTTCGGGATGGTTGGCCAGTCCCAGATAGTTATTTAAACTCCAGGTCAACATGCGTTTCCCCCTGAAAGTCATGTAAGGAGCAATCTCTCCCTCGAGCTTGGGAAAGGCAAAATATCCGTGGGCCTGCTTCATGTAGCGCCCTAAGTCACCCTGATTGGTCTGAAATTTCGCGAAGATGTCAGTCATAACATTGGTCCTTTTTAATGAAACGGTGCAAATGTAAACTTTTTTGCAGTTCTGGCAAATCTGTTAAAATATCATAACCCATTGAATATAATCGTACAATTCCCGTTATATCACGGCTTTTGTATCAGCAAAAAACAATATCTTTGCGCCATGTTTCAAAAAATGAGAAATATCCTGATCTGGTCCTTCCTTATCGTGCTCCTGGCCGGATGCAATGACTTCAACACGGTCGTCAAGAGCACCGACTATGAGTACAAATACAAAAAAGGAATCGAGTATTACGAAGCCGGCGAGTTTGTACGCTCGGGAACTCTCTTCCAGGAGTTGATCAACATTTACCGCGGAACCAGCCGTGCCGACCAGATATATTACTATTTCGCCAAAAGCATGATGGGGCAGAAGGACTACCTCATGGCCGTCCAGTATTTCAGGACCCTGATCAGGGAATACCCAACCAGTCAGCACATCGAGGAATCGCAGTTCATGGTGGGCTATTGCAACTACCTGTTGTCTCCTAAAGTGCGCCTCGACCAGGAGGTTACCCTGACTGCCATTGACGCCCTCCAGCTCTATATCAACCTTTATCCCTTCTCGGAACGGGTCGACGAGGCCCACCGCCTGATCGACGAACTGCGCGATAAACTGGTCGAGAAATCATTTCTCAGCGCCCGCCTTTATTACGACTTCGAGAATTATAAGGCCGCCGTGGTGGCCCTGGAGAACTCCCTGAAAGAGTACCCCGACACCCGCTACCGCGAAGAACTCATGTACATGCTCCTGAAATCGAAATACCTTCTGGCCACCAACAGCGTGGAGGATAAAAAGGAAATCAGGCTCAGCAACGCCCTTGACGAATACTTCGCCTTCGTCGACGAATTCCCCGAGAGCAAATACCGGAAGGAAGCCGACAGGTTTTACGAAGTGACTGCTAAATTACTGAATTACAATAACCAGAGTACAAACATAAAATAGCCATGGATTACAAAAAGACAAAAGCTGCAATGACGACGATCCCCAGGGACCTGGATATTCTGGAGGAAGAAACGGGAAATGTTTACGAAACCGTGATGATCCTCGCCAAGCGCGCCAACCAGATCTCCTCGGAACTGAAGGAAGAACTCAACCAGAAGTTGCAGGAATTTGCCTCCTTTACCGATAACCTCGAAGAGGTCTTCGAAAACCGCGAACAGATTGAAATCTCGAAATTTTACGAGCGGCTTCCCAAGCCGTCGCTGATCGCCTTTGAAGAGTGGAAGGAACAGGAGATTTACCACCGCAACCCGGCGCGGGAAAACAAGAAAAGGATCTGAAAAGTGAACCCTTAAGTAAACAGCTTAAGGGTTTGTTTTTTTTGTCCATCGTCGCCATACAATAATCGCCGCTCCAAAGAGTTTTCATAGGTAAGTTCCTGTTTGCCGGGAAATGTGTAAATTTGTGGACAGCATGGATGCATGGCCCCGGAAGGAGCCTTGCGTGAATAAGTGAAGATAAAAAGTATGAAGCGATATCTGTTGATCACAGCGTTGATGTTCATGATGCTGGCTCCGGCACGGGGTCAGGAGTTGCGGTGCAATATCAGCGTTTCCTCGGAAAGGATACAGGGGGCCAACCGGAACCTTTTCTACACCATGCAGGCCGATCTGTATGAATTCATGAACAACCGCCGCTGGACGGAACATGCCTACACCATGGATGAGCGCATCGAATGTTCCATTTTCATCAGGCTCGACGAGCAGATCTCGGCCGATGAATTCCGCGGATCTATACAGGTGCAGGTGAAACGCCCGGTCTTCAACTCATCATACGAAACCACTGTTCTGAATATCAAAGACAACGACTTCCAGTGCAAGTATGTGGAATTTCAACCCATCGAATTCAACGAAACCAGCAACCGCGATAATCTCACCAATATCATGGCGTACTATGCCTATGTGATTCTGGGATTCGATTACGACACCTATTCGCGGGAGGGGGGAACCCCCTATTTCGAGAAGGCCCAGGCCATCGTTAACAACGCGCAGAATGCCCGTGAAAAGGGATGGAAGTCGTTCGAAAACGAGCGCAACCGCTACTGGCTCATTGAGAATATCATGAACCGTGCCTATTCGGGGATGCGCGACACCTACTATACCTACCACCGTCAGGGACTCGACCTGATGGCTGACAAGACGGAAGAGGGGAGAGCCAACATCGCGGAATCACTGCGTTCGGTGCAGCAGGTCTTCCGCCGCAGACCGTCGACCTATATCCTCCAGATTTTCTTTGACGCCAAGTCTGACGAACTGGTGAATATCTTCTCCAAATCGTTCCCCGACGAGCGGAATCGCGTGGTGGCCATCCTCAACGAGGTCGACCCTTCCAACGGCTCCAAATACCAGAAGATCCAGGAATCTGAAAGCTTCTGACCGCTATGCTGACCCGCCTGGTGATTTCCAACTATGCGCTGATCGATGAACTCACGGTCTCCTTCGGAACCGGCCTCAACATCGTCACGGGAGAAACCGGCGCCGGAAAGTCCATCCTCCTGGGGGCCCTTTCGCTCATCCTGGGGGCCCGCTACGAAAACGGCACCCTCCGTGATCCTTCCCGGAAATGTATCACGGAAGGCTATTTTGACCTTTCAGGCCGGGGATTGGAACCCTTTTTCGCGGAGAATGATCTGGACTACGAGGCGGTATCGATTTTGCGCCGCGAAATCACCCCTTCGGGAAAGTCACGCGCCTTCATCAACGATACGCCTGTCAACCTGCAGGTTTTGAGGGATTTGTCCCTTCTTTTGGTCGATATCCACTCACAGCACCAGAACCTCGAACTCAACACCCGGCAGTTTCAGCTCAGGGTAGTCGACGCCGTGGCCCGCTCTGAAGAGGCCCTTAACAAGTATCAGGAGAGCTTCCGTGCTTTCAGGGAAGCTTCCGATGCTCTTACCGCCCTGAAGGAAAAGGCAGCCAGAAGCCGCGCCGACCTCGACTATTTCACCTTTCAGTTCGGACAGCTCGATGATGCCCGTCTGCAAAGCGGGGAACAGGAAGCCCTCGAAGAGGAACAGATGACCCTGACGCATGCCGGAGAGATCAGAGGGGCCCTCCTGTGGGCTGAAGAGCTGCTCACGGGAGAACATTTTCCGGTGGTGCCCCGGTTGAAGGAGGCTGCCCAGAAGCTTGAAAAGATCGTCCCCTTTCTGAAGGAGTCGGGCGAACTGCACCAGCGGCTGGTGTCGGCCTGTATTGAGCTGAATGACCTGGCCTACGAGACGGCACAGCTGGCCGGAAAAACCGATATTGACCCCCGGAGGCTCACGGAGATCGCCGAACGCCTTGACCTGATCTATACGCTGGAACAGAAACACCAGCTTACCTCGGTCGACGAACTCCTGGTACTGCGCAGTCAACTGGAGTCCCGCCTCAGCGAAATTACCGGTTATGACGAGGAGATCGCCGCCCTGGAAAAGGAGTGTGCCCGGCTGGAGAAGGAGCGCCTCACGGCGGCTGCCGCATTGACGGCTCTCCGCCGCAAGGCTGTGCCCGTCATCGGGGAGAGGGTGACCGCCCTTCTGCGCCAACTGGCGATTCCCCATGCCCGCTTTATCGTGGAACTGGAGGCCGCACCCCAGTTTTCGATCTCCGGAGCCGACCAGGTGCAGTTCCTTTTCAGCGCCAACAAGGAACAGGCACCTGCCGAAATTTCACGTATCGCCTCGGGCGGTGAGATATCACGCGTCATGCTGGCCCTCAAAACCCTGGTTTCCGGGTCACGCATGCTCTCCACCATTATCTTCGATGAGATAGACTCCGGTATTTCGGGGGAAACAGCCCTCAAAATGGGCATGATCCTCAAGCAGCTGTCGGCCGACCTCCAGGTCATCAATATCACCCACCTGCCCCAGATCGCCGGAAAAGGGGACCACCACTACCAGGTGTACAAAGCCGACAACGACGCCGGAACCTTTACCTCGATCCGTAAACTCACCGATGCCGGCAGGGTAGAAGAGCTGGCCCGTATGGTGGGCGGCGACAACCCCTCGGAGGCGGCACGCCGGACCGCAAAGGAGATGATGGAATAATCTTAAGTCTTGGGTTTTACGTCTTAAATTTCTAATAACAGAGGATTGGAAGAGGTGAGTGATTTTTGTCTTAAATCTTACCTTCTTTCGTTAAAATGGTGTATCTTTTATCTGAATTTATCTGGTTCAAGTTAACATAAACATCT
>CAYWUJ010000081.1:0-3742 GCA_964461455.1 uncultured Prolixibacteraceae bacterium
ACCTCCAGCAGCATTTTATAGAGTTCCTGCATCATGATGGAATGTTTATCGTTATTTTTACCTGCAAAATTAATCAAATGAGACGTATTTCCCTCCCCGCTTTTGTGCTGACGCTGCTTTTAAGTGCTTTCTCCCTTCAGGCACAGGAGGAGTATTCCCGCTGGTTCACCGGCGAACAGCTGCGTTATGACTTTCTCCTGGCCGGAAACGACAGGGAAATGAGGGTCTTCCCCATGCAGATGAGCCTGGAACCCCAATGGGGAGGCTCCCGTACCCACCTCACCGATAGTGGCGACCTGGGCACCTACCGCTACCTGGTGTCTGATTCGGCATCGGGACAGCTCCTCTTCAGCCGGGGATTCTGCACCCTCTTCCAGGAGTGGCAGTCGACGGCCGAAGCACGCACCACCGATAAGGCCTATTACCATGCCGTTTTCTTTCCCTTTCCGAAGGAAAAGGTGAAGCTGGCCTTTGAATACCGGAATTACAACGGCGAATTCGTCCCCGTTTTTGAGACCGTGGTCGATCCGGCCAACTATTTCATCCATAGAACCACCCCTTCCACCCCCGACAAGAAGTCCATCGTGCAGAACGGCGACCCCGCAACGCATGCCGACCTGCTCTTCCTTTCTGAAGGGTATACGCCGCAGGAACGGGAGAAGTTCTTCGCCGACGCACAGCGGATGGCCGGTGCCATCTTCGCCGTGGCTCCCTATTCCGGAGAAATGGGGAAATTCAACGTCAACGCGCTGTTTGTCGCTTCCCCGGAAAGCGGCACCGACGTTCCGGGGGAACATATTTACCGCAATACGCTCTTCAATTCCACCTTTTACACCTTTGACGTCGACCGCTACCTCACCACCAGCGACATGAAGAGCATCTACGACGCGGCATCCGCAGTGGCGTGGGACCACATCATCCTGCTGGTCAACACGACGCGCTACGGCGGGGGAGGGTTTTACAACTTCCTGACGGTTTGCACCACCGACCACCCCCTCACCCCCAAGGTGCTGGTGCACGAGCTGGGACACGGACTGGCCGGACTGGCCGATGAATACTATAATTCGGAGGTGGCGTATGAGAATTACTACAATCCGGCCATTGAGCCCTGGGAACCCAATATTACGACGCTGACCGACTTCCCGTCGAAGTGGAAACACCTGGTCGACGCCTCAACGCCGGTGCCCACACCCCGGGAACCGCAGTATGCCAATGTCATGGGGGCCTTCGAAGGGGGCGGATACATGACCAAAGGGATGTTCAGCCCCATGCAGGACTGCCTGATGAAGAGCAACACCCTCCACACCTTCTGTCCCGTATGCCGCGAGGCCATCAGCCGGGCCATCGGACTATTTGCCCAATAGGCCGTAAACTCTCCCTTCGCGATAGCGACAAACCAGCTTGTACCGTGTCCCAAAGAAAATTCCCCGGGAGGAGTCTGCCTGATGGTCAGATCATCCCGGGGAATCAGCACGGTAGAAGTCCGGTAAGTAAATTTCCCACCGGCACTGCCGCAGGAAGTTCCCATTATGCCAGCCCCCGGTTCCGGGGCCCTTCGCAAGGAGAAACCGTGGTCAGGTTATAGCTTCACGGTAATGCCGATTTTTCCGCCTCCGAAAGCGCTACCCCCGCCAAACTCCAGGTTAACCCCGAATTTGTCGGAGAAAAAATAACGCCCGCCTATTTGTCCGCCAAGTCCCAGCCCGGAAGAATGATTCCCGACATAAGCAGAAGGCGAATTCCAGACGTAAAAACCGAGATTGAGTCCTGCATAGAAATCCCACGGTGTTGGGATATTCAGAACCCGGTTGAAATGATAGTTGCCGTTTCCGGAAATCCCGATGATGGAGTGGCGGTACTTCGTACTCATAATGTTGTCATTATAGGAACGAAAGGATAATTCACCACCCACGGTGATATCTTCATGAACACCGTAATCCAGTCCGACGTATACCGGTAATCCCCAGGATGATAGCCCCAGGCCTGCATTCAGTTGGGATTCTCCTCTGCCAATAGGACTCTGCGCATAAGTCACCGCAAAGGCTGCAATCAGTACAAATGTGAACAGTAATTTTTTCATTGTTGTAACAGTTTAAGATAATAATATATGGATCAAATATACGCAAAAATATGATTTAGATCATAATTTGTAGGGGCGAATTCCTGGGTTGGTGCCAAATGAGGCTGTCCTGACGGAGAAGGGACTGTGGAAAGTCACGGGCAGAAGGTCACAGGATGCACCAACCGGCAGGACATCAGCGCAGTCCCCATACATAGCGGACCGAGAGGGCCAGTTCATCGGGCCAGAAAAGCTCACCGCCGGTGAAATTGATGTCGGGTTTCCAGTCCAGACTGACATTGAACGGAATGCCGCTGAAGTTATACTCCAGTCCCAGGATGCCGTCGAGACCGAAAACCTTATAATCTTTGGCGGGATTGGAATAGAATTTTCGTCCCGCTTCTCCCGGAAAAGAACCATAGTGGGCCCCGGCGCCATAGTAATAATGGAGTCCGTCGATCAGGAATCCCCGGGAGTGAAACTGATAGAGTCCGGTGACGTGAAATCCTCCCCAGCGGGAGAGCAGCAGGGCTTCCGCAGCCTGGTCGGGCGTGAAAAAATGCTTGACCGTCAAACCCAGGGAAGGGCCTCCCCGGAAACCAATGCCGGTGCGGTAATCCTGCGCTTCTGCCACCAGGGCCATGACCGCCACCAGGACAAGGGTCATCATTAACTTCTTCATAGTGTGGATTTATGGTTAAATAAATAATTTTTATAAACTACTTCAAGTCTCTGTACCTATGAACTATATCTCCATAAGCATCAATGCGACGATCACGCAGGAAAGGCCACCAGCGGCGCACGTTTTCGCTTCTTTCCAGGTCGATGGTGGTGAGCAGGGTCTCCTCGTAATCGGCGCTGGCATGGAGGATGATTTCTCCCTGGGGACCGCAGGCGAAGCTGTTTCCCCAGAAGGTGATTCCCTGTGTGTGTCCCGACGGGTCGGCTTCGTGGCCAGTGCGGTTGACACTCACCACGGGAATTCCGTTGGCCACGGCATGGCTGCGCTGGATGGTGATCCAGGCTTCCAGCTGGCGTGCTTTTTCGTCCTCGCTGTCGCTGCTCTCCCAGCCGATGGCGGTGGGGTAGATGAGGATCTCGGCTCCCGCCAGGGCCATCAGGCGCGCCGCCTCGGGGTACCACTGGTCCCAGCATACCAGCACGCCCAGTCTTCCCAGCGAGGTGGTGATGGGCTCGAAACCCAGGTCCCCCGGGGTGAAGTAAAACTTCTCGTAATAGGCGGGATCATCGGGGATGTGCATTTTCCGGTATTTTCCGGCAATGGAGCCATCGCTGTCAAAGACCACGGCGGTATTGTGGTACAATCCGGGTGCCCGCCTTTCAAAAAGCGAGGTGACCAGCACCACCCCCGCACGACGGGCGATATCCCCGTAAAAGAGGGTGGCGGCTCCCGGAATGGGCTCCCCCAGGTCGAACTGCTCCACATCTTCGGTCTGGCAGAAATAGAGGCTGTCGTGGAGTTCCTGCAACACCACGAGCTGCGCCCCCTCGCGTGATAGTCCCAGAATCTTATCTTCGAGCCGCTGCCTGTTCTCCTCCGTCTGGGCGGAATTGCGCTGCTGCACGATGCCTAAAGTCCACTTTTTTGTCGTCATCTCAGAAATCCTTTCGGGATCTGCATGGTAATACAATGCAACGATCCGTTTTGTTCAATAAACGATA
>CAYWUJ010000081.1:3842-5479 GCA_964461455.1 uncultured Prolixibacteraceae bacterium
CATCGGAAGGAATGCCGTAAAGGGGCACCAAAAGCGCTCCGTTGACGAAGAGGAAGTTGGCATAGGTGGCCGACATGCGGCGCCCGTCCTTGCTGAAGACAGGATCGGCCATGGGCAGGGCGACCAGCCGGTAGGGTTCCCCGTCGGCCCTGCGGAACTGCTGCAACTCCTCTTCCATCTTTTTCAGGTCGCGGAAGTGGATATCTCCGGGATCGTCACAACGCACATAGCAGATGGTCTTCTCATCGCAGAAACGGGCCAGGGTGTCGATGTGGCTGTCGGTGTCGTCGCCTTCGAGATAGCCATGGTTCAGCCACAGCACCCGGGTGGCCCCCAGAATGTTGCGGAGCTTCCCTTCGATGCCCTCCCGGTCAAGGTGGTGGTTCCGGTTGGGATTGAGGAGACATTCCGCGGTGGTCAGGATGGTGCCCCGGCCGTCGCTCTCAATGCTCCCCCCCTCGAGGACAAACTCAGGGTACCCGCGGTATTCGGCATCTTCCGGAAAGGCTTGCTGGCGGTAGAGCGAGGCGTTGATCATATTGTCGAGGCCGGCATTGAACTTGTTGCCCCAGCCGTTGAAGGTGAAATCGTTCACCACACGGCGCCCCTCCCTGAAGGTGCACACCGGACCGTGGTCCCTCGCCCAGGTGTCGTTCGAGGGAATCTCGTAAAACCTGATGCGTGCCCTTTCCCTGGGGGAAAAATGGCGCTCCGTGGCTTCCCTGCTGCGGCACACCACCAGCAACGACGCCGTCCGCAGAATCTCACGCGCCACCACGGCATAACTCAGCTCCACCTCTTCGAGCATCCCCGCCCAGTCGGTGCCCTCATGCGGCCAGGTCAGCATCACCGCCTCCTGATCTTCCCACTCGGCCGGAAGCCTCACCCCGCCATGTAATCCATCCTTTTCGTGAACCATTTTTGAATATTTGAAGGTCAGAATATCAGAATACCAATTATCAGTGTCACTAAGCAATTAAAAGTATTTGTAGCCATTTACAATTATTTCACTGCCGGAACACAAAGCTGATGATGTTGGCGCCCATCCGGAGGGCTTTGAGGCGCACCTCTTCGGGGTCCTTGTGGACATCGGGATCTTCCCAGCCGTCGCCCAGATCGGTTTCGTAGGTATACAGACAGATCATCCGGCTTCCTTCGAAGAGCCCGAAGGCCTGCGGGGGCTTGTTGTCGTGTTCGTGGATCTTGGGCAACCCGCCGGGAAAGCTGTATTTCTGGCTGAAGAGCGGGTGGGAGGGGGGCAGCTCCACAAAATCCTTCTCGGGGAATACCTTTTTCATCTCCCGGCGGATGTAAGGGTCCAGTCCATAATTGTCGTCGATGTGGAGGAATCCCCCGGCTTCGAGGTACAGGCGCAGGTTGCGGGCATCGCTGTCGTTGAAAACCACATTCCCGTGGCCCGTGAGGTGCACATAGGGATAGTTGAAGATTTCGGCGCTTCCCACCTCCACGGTGGCATATTCGGGATAGATCGCCGACCCCAGTTCCCGGTTGCAGAAGGCGATCAGGTTGGTGAGCGCCGTGGGATCGCCATACCAGTCCCCGCCACCGCCATATTTCAGCAGCGCGATCTTCACCGAACTGTTCTGTGCGGCCGCCGTCATCGTCAGCAGCATCAC
>CAYWUJ010000081.1:5579-7193 GCA_964461455.1 uncultured Prolixibacteraceae bacterium
ACCACCACCTCCTTCAGGTGGGGCTTATCGCCACGATGGCAATGGGCGATACATTTTATCCCCACAAAGGGAAGGACGATCATCAGGTCAAAGGGGGTATCCTCCCTGACCTCCGGAAGGCGGGATTTCTGTGACTGTTTCATGGCGGCGATGGCCATTTTCTGCAAGCGTTCCCGGTTGGAACGGCGCCGCTCGCTGTAGCGGCAAATCAACGGCGTGATGATATCGATCCCTATCTCCGTGGCCTTCTCGACAAACCAGTCGCTGCGCTCGCTGTTCTTGGTGGGGGCCATGGCCACATGCAAACGGTAACCCCTTTGCGCCACCTCCTTCTCCTCCTCTTTCAGCAACACCCGGCACTGCCGGGGATGGGCTTCCGTGATCTCCCCCACAAACCGGTGACCGCGGCCGTCCACGACCACCACCGCCTCTCCCTCCTTCATTCTGAGAACCTTTACCGCATGCATCGACTCCCCGGCATCCAGTACGACCTCTCCGACTGCCGCTGCCGGCACATAAAAAACCTCCTGACTCACAACCTTGAATTTTTATGGTTATATCTCTTTCGGGTTGACCTGCATCACCATCTTCCCGGTGCGTGCTTCCGCCTTCGCCCAGCTCGCCACCGGAAATTGGATCACCACGGCGGAACTGGTGGGAATTACACGCCCGAACGAGGTGCACAGCTGTTCCGCATAAAAGGAGAGGGTGGGGTTGTGCCCGAAAAAGTAAACCACCTCCTCCCATTCGGGAATCTCATGCAGCCTCTTCAAAAACTCTGCCGTGGATAGCCCGTGGTAAAAACCGTGATCGCGTTCTATCTTGTCCAGAGGATAACTGAAACTCCCCGCAAAGATTTCGGCCGTCTGCATCGCCCGTGTGGCGGGACTCGACAGAATCAGCCGGGGAACAACACCCTCCTCCCGCAGGTAAAAACTCACCCTCAGGGCATCGTCAAGTCCCCGGGCGGTGAGCTCCCGGTTGAAGTCATCCTCATACCCCCATTCTACCGCTTTGGCATGCCTGACCAGAACCAAATGTACCATCTGCCGATTTTTTCTGCTAAATTAATTTATTTTGCGTCTTCATATTGAAATTCTTCCTGAAATGAGACGTATCGGCCTCTTATCCGACACCCATGGTGACATCCCCGAATCGTTGTTCTCCTTCTTCGGCGCCTGCGACGAGATCTGGCATGCCGGCGATATCGGCAACGCCGCCACAGCACAGCGGCTGGCCGGTTTCCGCCCCCTGAAGGCCGTCTTTGGAAATATCGACGGACAGGATATCAGGATCTCCACACCCGGAAAACTGCGCTTTTTCTGCGAGGAGGTGGAGGTGCTGATGACCCACATCGGGGGGTACCCCGGCCATTATGACCCCCGCATCAGGGAGGAACTGCGGGAACGGCCTCCGAAGCTCTTCATCTGCGGACACTCCCACATCCTGAAGGTGATCTATGACAAAAAACTGGACCTCCTCCACCTCAACCCCGGAGCCGCCGGCAGCAAGGGCTTCCACAAATTCCGGACCGCCCTGCGGTTTGTCATCGACGGCGCCGACATCAGGGAAATGGAAATATGGCAGTCGGAACGCCTTTCCTCCCCTTCCGGA
>CAYWUJ010000082.1:0-7149 GCA_964461455.1 uncultured Prolixibacteraceae bacterium
TCAGGCTTTACCAGCTCTCTTTTGAAGGCGGTGGTTTGCCCCATGAATCCCTTGATCATATTACTGTGGTTCTGACAGAGCATGGTGGGGATAGGGTCCCATTTCGCGGAAAACTCAAACAGCGTGAAATAGTCATTTTCGCGGATTACCTTGCGGCTTTCGGTCACGTCGATATCTGAGAATTCATATTCGTAGGGGTTGGTTTCGAGCCTGAAGTTGCGGAAGGCAAAGGTACGGCTGTAATCGAGCTTGCTGTTCATTTCCTTGTCGGCCGGATCACCGTCGAACATGGGTTCGCAAATGTCGATCCCCGCCGCCGACAGGGCGATATCGTACGTATCGGTGGCCGCGCACATGGCAAACAGAAAACCCCCGTTGACGACATAATTGCGGATTTCCCGGGCTACCACCGACTTCATCTCCGAGACTTTCAGAAATCCCAGTTTTTGGGCCATTTCCTGGTTAATGCGGACATCCTCCTGGTACCAGGGCATATGCTGGTAGGTACGCCAGAACTTTCCGAACTGTCCCGTGAAGTCCTCATGGTGGAGGTGAAGCCAGTCATAATCGGCGAGTTTGCCGTTCACCACATCTTCATCATAGATCATGTCGTATTCTATTTCGGCGTAGGTGAGGACCAGGGTAACGGCGTCGTCCCAGGGAAGCTTGTTGGGTGGGGAATAGACCGCGATGCGGGGGGCCTTTTGCATGCTCACGGCATCCTGGTTGACATCGGCTGAGGAAATTTCGCCCAGGAGTGCCGATACCCGGGAATCCCCCAGTGCTTCAAAGGTGACACCCCTGATGACGCATTCGGCCTGGATTTCGGGATAAAGCTGCATGAGAAAGCTGCCTCCCCGGTAATTCAGCAGCCATTTGACCTCCACTTCCTTCTGCAGGGTCAGGAAGGCAATTCCGTATGCCTTGAGGTGGTTTTTCTGGGTTTCGTCCATGGGAATCAGCAACCATGCCGCTGCGGAACGGAATGAGAGCAACAGGAGCAGGGCCAGAATCAGCAGTGAGGGCCCACTCTTCCTTGTTTTCTTCCTGTTTCCTGACTTCTGGTCCTTCGGGAAAGCTGTATTGTCTGTGTTCATTTGATTTTCCATTTTCCGGGCAATATCTGTTTTCATGCGGTCTCCTTTCCGTATCAGAAAACGGGGAAACGGTGTTTTGGTTCAGGGGAAATCAGAAAGGATCGGGTCCTTCGGCACGGTAGTCTTTTTCGTCGCGTTCGCGGCGTCCTCCGGCAGTGGCAAAATCGCCGTCCTCGTTCATTTTTGAGGAATAGGTCTGCCCCTTCATGCCGAAGGTGGTGGAGATATGGGTTTCCATGTCGGAGAATTTTGCCAGGTCCTTGCGGAAGGAGAGGTTAATTTCGCCGGTGGCCCCGTTTCTGTGCTTGGCAATGATGATTTCCGCGATTCCCCGGGTGGAATTCTGGTGGTCGTCTTCGGTGATGCCATAATATTCGGGGCGGTGGATGAATATGACGATGTCGGCGTCCTGTTCGATGGCTCCCGATTCGCGAAGGTCGGAGAGCTGGGGTCTTTTGCCTTCGCGTGATTCCACGGAACGGTTAAGCTGTGACAGGGCGATGATGGGGATGTCGAGTTCCTTGGCGATGGCTTTCAGGGAGCGCGAGATGTTACTCACCTCCTGTTCCCGGCTTCCCCGGTTGTCGGTACCTGCCGTCATCAGCTGGAGGTAGTCGACGATGACGCCCTGGATGTCGTGTTGCATTTTCAGGCGGCGGCATTTGGCGCGCAGTTCAAAGATCGACAGGGCCGGGGTGTCGTCGATGAACAGGGGGGCGCTGCTGAGCCTGGCGATCTTGTTGTGAAGCAGTGTCCACTCCCAGTCTTCGAGACGGCCGCTCTTGATTTTCTGGGAACCGAGTTCCGTTTCGGCGGCGATGAGCCTGTTGACCAGCTGAAGTCCCGACATTTCAAGCGAAAAGATGGCGACGGGACGGTTGTGGTCGACAGCCATGTTGCGGGCCATGGAAAGCACGAAAGCTGTTTTTCCCATGGAAGGGCGGGCGGCTACGATAATCAGGTCGGTTTTTTGCCATCCCAGGGTGATGCGGTCGAGGGCGGTGAACCCTGATGGCACCCCATGGAGGCCGTCTTCACGGAGGCGGGCTTCCTCGATCAGGTCCAGGGCTGCCTTCAGCACAGGCCTGATCGGCAGGGTCTCTTTCTTGATGTTGCCCTCGGCTACCTTGAAAAGCGAGGATTCCGAAAAATCTATCAGGTCGTCGACATCGATGGTGTCGTCGTAGGCTTTTACCTGAATCTCCCCCGACACGCGGATCAGTTCGCGCTGGATAAATTTCTGGGCAATGATGCGGGCGTGGAATTCGATGTGGGCTGCCGATGCCACCCGCCGGGTCAGCTGGGCAATATAGGCGGGCCCTCCCACCATATCGAGCTGGTTGCGGTCTTTCAGCTCCTGGGTGACCATCAGCAGGTCAACAGGTTTTTCATTGGTCGACAATGCCTTGATGGCCTCGAAGATCTTCTGGTGTTCGTCCCTGTAAAAACTGGCCGTGTCGATGATGTCGGCCACGGTAACGTAGGCATCTCGCTCCAGCATCAAGGCTCCCAAAACGGCCTCTTCAACTTCGGCAGCCTGAGGAGGGAGCTTGCCATATTGGGCGTTAATCTGATCAATGGTGCTTATGGTCCTGTTGGACCAGGTGTTGTTTTCTTTCTTTGCCATAGCTCCCCAAAGTTAGCGAAATCCTCTGTCGAAATGATACCGCCTGTCGTAATTTACTTTCCGGAGGCCATCTTTTCGCCGATGACCAGGGTGAGAATTTCCGTCAGCGATTTTCCCATGGCCCTGATCTGCTGGGGAATGAAACTGGTGGAGGTCATCCCCGGGGTGGTGTTCACCTCCAGAAAATAAAAGGTAGTCCCCCTGAGGATATAGTCCATTCTGACAATTCCGGAGCAGCCGCAGAGGTCGTATATTTTCGTGCTCAGAAGGCGGCAATCTTCGGCCAGCTCTTCGGGAAGCCGTGCCGGGGTGATTTCATCGGTGACCCCCGGGGTGTACTTGGCTTCAAAATCAAAGAACTCATTTTTCGGGAGTACTTCGGTCAGCGGAAAGACCAGGTGTTGGTTCCCGGTTTTTACGAGTCCGCAGGTAAACTCGGTGCCGGGGATGAACTCATCAATAAGGGCTTCGCTGCTCTCTTTCCAGGCGGCGTGCACGGCGGCCTCCAGCTCTTCCGCCTTCTTCACCTTGGTGACGCCAAAGCTCGACCCTCCGGCATTGGGTTTCACAAACAGGGGGAGGCCCAGCCGTCCGGTAATCTCATCGGTGTCTATTTTTTCACCACGGGTGAGAAGTACGGTTCTGGCCATCGGGATATTGAAGCTGCGCAGGAAATTATTGCAGTGCCACTTGTTAAAGGTGAGGGCCGAGGTCTGCACATCACAGGTGGAATAGGGAATTTCCATCATATCAAGGTACCCCTGGAGGATGCCATCTTCTCCGGGGGTTCCGTGGATGGTGATATAGGCAAAGTCGACAGAGATCTTTTCCCCCTTGATCAGGAAACTGAAATCAGCCTTATCGACAGGGGCAACCGGGCGGTCATTTTCCATCACCAGCCACTCTTTTCCTTTCATATAGATCAGCCATGGGATGAATTTCTCGCGGTCTATGGCTTCCCAGACATTCTGGCCACTCTTCAGGGAAATGACAATTTCCGAAGAGTTACCTCCGGCGATGACGGCGACATGTTTCTTATATACGCTGATGTTCATGTGTTTATATTGTAATGTTGTTATGGCTCATTCCATGGAATCCATCTTTTCGCGGTTGGCGATGTAGTTTCTCCACCGGTCGATGACCTGTGCCATATCGGCGGGGAGTTCCGACCCGAAGATCATCTGTTTTCCCGTGGTGGGGTGGATGAATCCCAGGCTTTGGGCATGCAGGGCCTGGCGGGGGAGGATCTCGAAGCAGTTGCGGACGAACTGCCGGTATTTGGTGAAGGTGGTTCCGCGCAGGATCTGGTCGCCGCCATAGGCGGCATCGTTGAACAGGGGATGTCCGATATGTTTCATGTGCACCCTGATCTGGTGGGTTCTGCCGGTCTCCAGGCGGCATTCTACCAGGTTGACGTAGCCCAGGCGCTCCACCACACGAAAGTGGGTAACGGCATGTTTTCCGTGTTCTCCTTCCGGGAAGACTTTAAAAACCAGGCGGTTATTGGGATTTCTTCCGATGTGCCCGGTGATGGTCCCCTCGTCCTGTTTCAGGTCCCCCCATACCAGCGCCAGATATTTCCGGTGGGTCGTCTTTTCGAAAAACTGAAAGGAGAGGTTCGTTTTGGCCTGTTCTGTTTTGGCCACCACTAAAAGCCCCGACGTATCCTTGTCGATCCTGTGGACCAGTCCGGGCCGCTGGTCTTCCTCCGTGAAAAGAGGGAGCTCCCTGAAGTGGTAAAGGAGGGCATTCACCAGGGTACCGCTGTAGTTTCCATGTCCGGGGTGGACGACCATTCCCGCTTCTTTATTGATCACCATGAGTTCATCATCTTCGTAGATGATGTTCAGCGGGATATTTTCGGGGGTGAGTTTCAGTTCCCGTTTTGGGAATTCGAGGACGATGGTGACCACATCGCCGGGTTTCACTTTATAGCTCGACTTTACCGGCACGTCGTTAACCCTGATACTTTGGGCTTCGGTAGCTGCCTGGATACGGCTGCGTGAAGCGTGAGGCAGCAGGTTGGTCAGGAATCTGTCAATCCTGAGCGCAGCCTGTCCGGGGTCGACTGTGAGCCGGTAATGCTCAAACAGGTCGCTCTCTTCAGAGCCGTCGATTTCCTCTTCAAAAGGATCTGTTTCCACCTTAAAAGTCTAATTCGTCGTTACTCTCTCTCTCTTCTTTTCCGGCTTTTCCCTGTTGGGTGGTCAGCCAGAGGTCCACCGATGATCCGGCGGCGGTCTGAAACGCAAAGTCAGTGCTGGGGTGTTGCCGGTAGATGATGGCAGCCAGGGAGTCTTCGCTGGTGTGGACGGTCTCGTCGTAATAGAGTTCGCCCACATTCAGGGAGGCATTTCCCAGCAGGCCGCGGGCTTCGGCAAGGGTAATTCCCCGCAGGTTGGGAAGGGTGGTGGTGCCACTTCCTTCACCCGATCCCAGCACCAGGTCGACCACGGTGCCCCTGGGCATCACTTGTCCTTCGAAAACTTCGCTGTTGTTGATTTTGGCCTTGAGTACCAGGTTGTGAAATTCGGAGGGTTCATAGGTCATCTTCCCGGCGATCAGCCCGACCGATTCCAGTTGCACCACCGCCTGGCGGTAACTGATGTCGGTCACCCTGGGAAGGATCACCTCTTCAGGGCCAAAGGCATTGAGGGTGAGGTATACTACCCTGTTTTTCTTGACATGGTGGCCTGCCGCAGGAATTTGGTCCACGACTCCGCCGGGAGTGATTTCTTCGTTATAGGTGGAGTCGACCACCACATATTTCAGGTCGGCATTGTCAAAGACATCATCATATTCCTGTTCTGTCAATCCATAGACATTGGGAACGGGGAATGACTGTCCGTGGCGGGTATACCCCCTCAGGGCAAGCAGCACAATGATGATGGTGCCCAGGGTAATGGCTACCGACCGCAGGAAATGTTTCAGGAAGATCCTGCTGGTGATGAAATCTTTGAAGCTCATTTTGGCAGCGGTAATAAATTCAGCAAATATACTCTTTCAAATCTGGTCAACATCTTCCTGTTGAACGGTCAAAGATAATCAATAAGTCCGGATGATATCATAGAGTGTGGTCCGTTCTGCGGGGGTAAACCCGGCCTGGCGGATCATGGTGGTGAGTTCTGTGGTGGTAGCCGCGGGGTTTTGTTCTTCGGCGCCGGCCATGGAGTAAATTCTGGTGGAGTCGTCGATGGTTCCGTCGAGGTCGTCAACGCCGTAATAGAGCGACAGTCCGGCCACCTGCTTGCCGATCATGGGCCAGTAAGCTTTGAGATGGGGGATGTTGTCGAGGAAGAGGCGGCTGACTGCGAAATTTTTGAGGTCTTCGGCCACGGTCGTTTCGAGGCGTGAGGAGTAGAGGTTATTGGCCCTGCGGAATTTCAGGGGGATGAAGGCATTGAATCCTCCTGTGCGGTCCTGGAGGTTGCGCAGGCGGTACAAGTGGTCGACACGGTGGGCGTAAGATTCCTTGAGGCCGTAGAGCATGGTGGCATTGGTGGGGATTCCCAGGGTATGGGCAGATTCGTGGATCCTCAGCCATTCTGAGGAGGTGGTTTTATCGGGGCAGATTTCGGCACGGAGGGTTTCGTCGAAGATTTCGGCCCCTCCGCCCGGCATGGACTCCAGTCCGGCTTCCTGTAACACCCTGAGTCCCTCTTCCACCGGAATCCCCGCCATACGGCACATCTGGTCGATTTCCACGGCGGTGAATGCCTTGATGTGCAAATGGGGCGCTTCCTGGCGTATGGCCTTCAGCAGGTCGGCATAGAACCAGACATTCCTGTCGGGGTGAACGCCCCCCACGATGTGTACCTCCGTGGCCGCTGTGGTGGCATTCTTCCTGACCATCTCCAGCATTTCGTCAATGGTGCACTCCCAGGCCCCCTTCTGTCCCGGATTGCGCCGGTAGGAACAGAATTTACAATGGTTCACACATACATTCGTGGGCTCGAGATGAAAATTGTTATTGAAATAGACGTAATCCCCGCTGAGTCTCCTTTTTACCCCTGAGGCCAGCAACCCCAGCAGGGAGAGATGATGGCTTCCGAAAAGTTCCAGGGCTTCCTCCGGGGTTATCCGTTCTTCGGCGGTGATCTTCTCAACGATGGGCTTCAGCCGGCCGGGAATGGTCATCATTTCAATAAGTGCCATAGCAGTATTCAGGGATGGTTCAGAGAATGTGACATGTATAAACAGGGAAAGGTAAGGATGTAATCATCCCTACCTTCCCCCGGAAATAAAAAAAAGCTGAAAATTACCTTTTATGGCGTGGTTCGTCTGACACGGACAGCTTTTTCCTACCCTTGGCACGGCGGGCTTTCAGCACTTTACGGCCGTTGGCGGTTGACATCCTTTCCCGGAAACCATGCTTGTTTTTCCTTTTCCTGTTTGATGGCTGAAATGTCCTTTTCATTTTCGGTC
>CAYWUJ010000083.1:0-6899 GCA_964461455.1 uncultured Prolixibacteraceae bacterium
ACCTACACCCATGCCCGCCTGAGTGAACTGCACCGGCAACGGCTCATCTTCCTGCCCCTTCTGGTGGAAATGGGCGACGGCAAAAAAATGGTCTTCACGGAAGCCGACCTGGAGAGCTACCCGGGACTTTACATGGCCAACCCAGCCGGAGAGAAGGCCCTGACGGGTATTCATGCTCCCTACCCCAAAACGACGGTCCAGGGCGGCCACAACATGCTGCAGCAAATCGTCACCCAGCGTGAAGATTACATCGCCACAGTTAACGCCGGAGCTTCCCTCCCCTGGAGGGTGTTCACCGTGGCTTCCGAAGACCGCGAACTCCTCGACAACGACCTGGTTTACCTGCTGGGATCCCCCTCCCGCATCGCCGACGCTTCCTGGATAAAACCCGGAAAGGTGGCCTGGGACTGGTGGAACGACTGGAATATCTACGGCGTGGACTTCAGAGCCGGCATCAACAATGACACCTACAAATACTACATCGATTTCGCCGCGGAAAACAAAATCGAATACGTGATCCTCGACGAAGGATGGGCGGTCAACAAACTGGCCGACCTGATGCAGGTCATCCCTGAAATCGACGTTAAGGAGCTCGTGGAATACGGAAAAGCCCGCAATGTGGGCATCATCCTCTGGGCAGGATACCACGCCATAAACCGCGACATGGAAAATGTGTGTAAGACCTATTCGGAAATGGGAGTCAGGGGATTCAAGGTCGACTTCATGGACCGTGACGACCAGCCCATGATCGACTTCTACTACCGCTGTGCCGAAACCGCGGCCCGTTACCACCTGATGGTGGACTTCCACGGGGCCTATAAACCTACGGGTCTCCACCGTACCTGGCCCAACGTGATCAACTTCGAAGGGGTCAACGGTCTCGAACAGGTCAAGTGGTCCCCCGCGGAAGTCGACATGGTCCGCTATGACGTCACCTTCCCCTATATCCGCATGCTCGCCGGTCCCGTCGACTACACCCAGGGGGCCATGCGAAATGCCAACCGCTGGAATTACCGCGCCATCAACAGCGATCCCATGAGCCAGGGCACCCGATGCCACCAACTGGCAGAATATGTCATCTTCGAATCCCCGCTCAACATGCTGTGCGATAACCCCTCCAACTACCGGCAGGAACCCGAATGCACCCGTTTCATCGCCGAAATACCCACGGTGTGGGACAAGACCGTCGCCCTTGATGGCGTAGTCGGGGAATACATTGTCATGGCCCGTCAGAAAAATGGGGTGTGGTATGTCGGAGGTCTCACCAACTGGGACCGGAGAGAGGTGACCGTTGACCTGGGATTCCTCGGCGACGGCTATAACACCCTGGAATTGTTCCGCGATGGCGTCAACGCCGACCGTGCCGCCCGCGACTACAAACGGGAAGTCATGCCCCTCCCCGCTTCCGGAAAAATCACCCTTACCCTGATGCCAGGGGGCGGTTTTGCCGCCAAAATCACCCGCTAACCCAACCTGAAGATGACCCTGGCAGAAAAAATCATCGCCTTTAACCAGGCCCTCACCTTCGAAGAGCCCCTCCCTGAAGGCATCCGCATCATGAACCCCTACCGGGAAAACCAGGATGCCTTCAGGGTCTCTTCCCTCTTTTACCAAAAATACTACGCCGACGACCGTCCCCGCCGCTTTATCATGGGCATCAACCCCGGACGGCTCGGCGCCGGCGTTACCGGCATCCCCTTCACCGATACCTTCCGGCTCAGAGACCATTGCGGCATCGAATTCCCCGGTCTCACCTCCCGGGAGACCTCCTCGGCATTCATCTATGAGATGATCAACGCCTATGGCGGCCCGGAACAGTTCTACCGCCACTATTTCATCTCGGCCGTATGCCCCCTGGGATTTGTCAAAACAAACGCCAGAGGAAGGGAAGTCAACTTCAACTACTACGACGATCCCCGGCTGCAGGAGACCATGGAACCCTTCATGATCCGCTCCCTGGAAGATCAACTCGCCTTCGGCATGCTCCGCGATACCTGCTTCTGCCTGGGAAACAACAAAAACTACCATTACCTGGTCAAACTCAACAAAAAAAAAGGCTATTTCGGGGAGATTATCCCCCTCGAACATCCCCGTTTCATCATGCAATACCGGATGAAACAAAAGGAATCCTTCATCGCGAAATACCTTTCCCTGCTAAATATCCGCCCCTGAATCCGGAAATCTGGCTTTCACTGCCTATATTTGTTCATGAACTAATAACCATGGTTTTATGAACAAGAAGCTGCTTACAGGAAGTATCTCCCTGCTGGTCATGGCGGTTACGGCCGCCTGGGAAAGCCCGGCACAGGAAAACCCTGTCGCCCCGGCCACCAGAAAAGAGATCAGGACGATTGTGATCAGAGACGGCGAAAAAACAGTCGTCGATACCGTGATGTACGGTGAAGATGTAAAAGTCTTCCGTTTTTCAGGAGATGAAGAGGACCTCTGGATCGATTCCCGGTTGGAAGGAGACAGCGGCAAACAGGTCAGGGTCATCGTCAGGGAAGCAGGTCCGGGACAGGAAGATGTCCTGATTTACAACAACGGCCGGCGCGATTCCCGCCGGATGGTCACCAGGCCCCTGCCTGCCGGAAGGCCCCTGCCCCGTGCAGCCGCAGCATCCCGGGCCTTCAGGTTCCGCAGCCAGTCAGCCCCCAACGTCATTGACCTCGCCGACCCCGGCATCATCTCCTTTAAAAAGAAAAAAATGAGTGGAGGACGTGAAAAAATCACCGTCATCAGACAGGAAGTCAAAGAGGAAAATACCCCGGGTGCCCCGGAGTGGCAAATCGACCGCCATCTGAAGCCCGAAGGGGATGAGGAACTGGAAAGAATGAATGCCCCCCGTGTGGTTCGTGAACTCGACATCCGCCGGAAAGAACTCCCCGCTCCGGCAGAAGTCCCCGCCCCCGCGGAGAAAAAATGACCCTGCGGAAAGAGGCTGCCCCGGTTCTCCGGAACAGCCTCTTCTTCATGAATGGGCCCTACAGGTAAAGGCTACCTCAGACCCTTATTCAGCATATAGTAGACTTCGTTCCAGCGAAGTTCCTTTTTGAAATCGGTGATGTTGGTTTTCTCATCGATAAGGAGAAATTCGATGTCGGCGATTTCGGCGAAGTCCTCCAGGAATTCCCTGTTGACCTGCTGGCTGAAGGCCGTGTGATGGGCTCCTCCGGCCAGGATCCAGGCAGCGGCGCCGGTCTGCAGGTCGGGTAACGGTTTCCACATGGCACGGGCTACCGGAAGCTTCGGAAAATCGGCATCGGGGGTGACCACTTCCACGGCGTTGACAATCATCCGGAAACGATTGCCCATGTCGATGATGGAGGCGTTGATGGCAGGTCCGTCAGGAACATTGAAAACCAGGCGCGCCGGATCGGCCTTTCCGCCAATACCCAAGGGATGAACTTCCAGCCTGGGTTTCGACTTGGCCGTAGAAGGACAGATTTCCAGCATGTGGGCTCCCAGCACTTTCATGCCCGCAGGGTCGAGATGGTAGGTGTAATCCTCCATGAAGGAGGTCCCTCCCGGCCTTCCGGCACCCATGACCTTGACGGCACGCACCAGCGCCGAATGCTTCCAGTCCCCCTCGGCACCAAAACCGTAGCCCTGCGCCATCAACCGCTGTACCGCCAGTCCCGGCAGTTGCTCCAACCCATGAAGATCCTCAAAGGTGGTGGTAAAGGCAGTGAAACCCCCGGCATCCAGAAAATTCTTCATCCCCAGCTCATAACGGGCCTGCACCCTGACATTGGGGTGATACTCACCCCCGGGTTGCCCCGCCTTGTCTACATCGTAAAGCGTCATATATTCATCGACCAGATGGGCGACATCGGCCTCCTCAACTTCCTTGATCGCCTTCACCAGGTCGCCGATGCCAAAACCACTCACCGTAAATCCCAACCTGATCTGCGCTTCCACTTTATCACCCTCGGTGACCGCCACCTCACGCATATTGTCCCCGAAGCGGGCCACCTTCCCGGTCTGCCAATCATTCCAGGCAACAGCAACACGGCTCCAGATACCTATCCGCTCCCTGATCGACTGATCCTTCCAGTGACCTACCAGCACCTTGCGGTTCTTCCGCATCCGGCTGACAATAAAACCATACTCACGGCCTCCATGGGCCGACTGGTTCAGATTCATGAAATCCATGTCTATGTCGGCATACGGAATATCACGGTTGTACTGGGTATGCAGGTGAAGCAACGGCTTGTTGAGAATCCGCAACCCCGCAATCCACATCTTGGCAGGCGAAAAAGTATGCATCCACGTGATCACCCCTACACAGTGAGGCGAAGAATTCGCTTCAATACACAACTTCAGTATCGATTCGGAAGAGGTCAGAACAGGCTTGAAAACCACCTTCACGGGAATCACCTCACATTTGTTGAGCCCCCCGGCAATCTCCATGCTATCCTTGTCGACCTCACGCAGCGTCTTCTCTCCATAAAGCTCCTGGCTGCCCGTGGCAAACCACACTTCAAGATTGGCAAATTTCTTCATCTGATTATTTATTTGGTTACTTGATGTAAAGATAATCTTTTTTTAAAAGTATAAATAACTTTTATAAACAAAATAACCTCTCCTCTGCTCTGAAGTGCTCCTTGTCAGATTCCTAACAGAGGCCTTTGGGTCAGTGCTTTACTGCGTCGCTAATGATCTTCCAGGCTTTTTCGACATCGCCCCGTGTGGTATGGGTTTGGGCGATGCACAACCGCAGGACTACCTGTCCGTGCAGTTTGGTATGGGTGAAGAAGATCTCTCCCCCGCTGTTGATCTTTTGCATCAGGGCCATGTTATCCTCGTCGCTGCCTCTGTAACGGAAACAGACAAGGTTGAGCGGGGGTGGTATGACCAGTTCAAAATCAGGCGATTGACTGATCCACCCGGCAAATTCCCGGGCCAGTTCCACATGGGCCCTGATATGGTACTGCAGTCCCTCCACCCCGTAATGGCGGATGACAAACCAGAGTTTCAGGGAACGGAACCGCCGGCCCAATTGGACATGCCAGTCGCGGTAGTCGAAGACATTTCCCGACTCGGTGGCCTGGTTGCGCAAGTATTCGGGCAGTATGGTAAAGGTATTCACCAGGTGGCGGCGGTCGGCCACCCAAAAACAGTCGCAGTCAAAATTGGTGAACATCCACTTGTGCGGGTTGAAACAGAAACTGTCGGCCAGCTCCAGTCCGTCACCGAAATGGCGGAATTCGGGACAAAGGAGGGCTGCCCCCGCCATGGCAGCGTCGACGTGGAGCCAGAGACCTTCGGCTTTGCATATCTCCCCGATCTCCCTTACCGGGTCCATGCCGTTCGAAGAGGTGGTTCCGATGGTGGCGCACACAAAAAAGGGAACGTATCCCGCTTCTCTGTCGCAGGTGATCATCTGCTGCAAAAGCCGGGGGACCAGGGCAAAACGGTCGTCCACATCAACGATGCGCAGGTTCTCCGCGCCAATTCCGGCGATCCTGATGGCTTTTTCCACCGACGAGTGGGTCTGTGACGACACATAAGCCGTATATTGTGCCGTGATGCCCGATTTGTTGGTCCCGTAGGCGGAAGCTCTTTCACGTGCCGCCACAACCGCCGCCAGCGCCGCCGAGGAGGCACTGTCCTGGATCACCCCGCCTCCCGTGGAGGCGATCCTGAAAACCCCGGGAAGATCCAGCATGCCGGCGAGCCACTCCATGACCCGGGTTTCCAGTTCCGTAGCCGCGGGACTCGTCGCCCACAACATTCCCTGAACCCCCAGTCCCGAAGAGAGCATATCCCCCAGTATCGCCGGAAAGGAGGCATTGGCAGGAAAATAACCGAAAAACCCCGGCGACTGCCAGTGGGTAATCCCCGGCATGATGACCCGCTCCACATCCGCAAGCATGGCATCAAACGACTCCCCGGCCACCGGAGGCTCCCCGGGAAGAGCCTGGTATACCTCCCAGGGCTTCACCTGCGACAACACAGGATACTTCCCGATCTCTTCATAGTATCCGGCAATAAAATCTACCAGTTTCTTCCCTTCCTCCCTGAACTGGTCAGGGGTCATATGATAACTTTTCATATCTCCCAATTTCTGAAATTCCACAATATTGACAGCTCTCATCTGCTGCTGATGAAAGGGTCACCCCTCCGGAATCTCCTCAAAGGATGATGGCCTTTCGTCATCAGGCGATCAGTAGCGGACCGAAAACTCCCGGTAACCTGCCGAATAGGGGGAGCGTGACACCGTCACACTGCTGACCCGGGCCATCGATGGTCCTGTTTTAAGGTAATCGGCCAGGGCTTCAAGGGCCGGAAGTTCCCCCTCGGCCACCACACGGAGACTCCCGTCGGACTGGTTCCTGACATACCCGGTCAGCTCCAGCTCCCGGGCTCTGGCCCATGCATAATGGCGGAACCCCACGTGCTGAACCCTGCCGCTCACCTCCATGTCGAATTGCATCTTCACCGACTGCCCTCCTGCCCGGAAGACTCCGTCACCCGGGCTATTTCGCGTTATTCGGCCTTTGGCACCCCTCCCTTAAACAGGAGAACCACCTCATCCTGCACCAGCGCCCAAATGGAATAGGCCCCGACAGCCGTCCCCAACGGAAAATTCAACAGGCTGATCACCGAAAGAATGAGCGTGAGAATACGCGCCCACTCCTTGTGGGCCAGCAATCCGATTCCGGCGATGATGCCCGGGGCACTCATCAGAAAGAAAAAAGCCGCAGCGATATTCCCGATCAGTTTGAGAATAAAGGCGCCTTCGGGCTCATTGGTGAAACTCCCTACCACATTCAGGACCACCACCAAAATGACGCCCATAATGATCCCAAAAACACTCAGCCCAATCTGAAGGGCAGCCACAACATTTACATGCTTTTCCATAATTGTCAGGATTTTTGCCCTAAAGTTACGAA
>CAYWUJ010000084.1:0-1346 GCA_964461455.1 uncultured Prolixibacteraceae bacterium
AAATTGGTCTTCCCGGCACCATTGTTCCCAATGAAGGCGTTGAGCCGCGGGGAAAACTCCACCACCGCCTCCCTGATATTCTTGAACTGAACCACCGAAAGTGTCCGCAGATACATGTCACCTTACTGTTAACACTACAAATCTAATGGAAAAAGAGAAATTCCGGGACGATATTAACGGAGCGATGTTGAATAATCCTGAAAATAGTGGCGTTTCCTTCCCTCGGGATTTGGAAAAAATACTATTTTTGCGGCACAATTTATGAATCATTAAGAAATGGCAAGCAAGAAAACGCAGCAGCATGATAACCTGCAGGATATTGAAAGCGCACTGACCAAAACGGAACAGTTCATCGAAGACCACCAGAACAAGATTTTCATGGTCGTCGGGGCCATTGTGCTCATCGTGGTGGGGTATTTGGGAATCACCCGTCTCTATGTCGGTCCGCGCGAGAAAGAAGCCCAGGCCCAGATGTTCATGGCTGAGAATTATTTCGAGAAGGACTCGTTCAACCTGGCCCTGAATGGTGACGGTAACTATCTGGGATTCCTCGACATCATCGATGAATACGGAATTACGAAGCAGGCTAAGCTTGCCCGTTACTATGCCGGTCTCTCCTACCTGCACATGGGGCAGTTCAACGAAGCTGTCGATTACCTCAGCCGTTTCAAAACCAAGGATATGCTGCTGGGGCCTGCCGCACAGGGAGCCATCGGCGATGCCTACCTCGAACTGGGAGAAAGGGATCAGGCCCTGAAACAGTACGAAAAGGCCGCCTCCATGTCAGAGAATGACCTGACCACTCCCGTCTACCTCATGAAAGCAGGCACGTTGCTCGAGAGCATGGACCAGCCGGCAAAAGCCCTGGCGCACTATGAAATGATCAAGAGCAAATACGCCGAGACCAATGAAGGCCGAATGATCGATAAATATATCGCCCGCGCCGGCGCAAAGAAGTAAACTATTCCTGTTTAAAATATTATCTCCTCCCCCTTGGGGGAGGTTTTTTTTTCTCCTATGGCCACAACAAATCTTTCAGAAATCCGCGGAAGTGCACTTCCTTCCGTTGAAGGCATGCGTTTCGGCATTGCCGTTGCCGAGTGGAACCCGGAAGTCACAGAGGCCCTCCTCCGCGGCGCCGTGGAAACGCTCATCTCTCACGGCGTGGCGGAACAGGATATCGAAACCGTTCACGTGCCGGGGAGTTTCGAACTTCCCCTGGCGGGACAGCTGCTGGGCCGTACCGGCCGGTTCGACGCCGTCATTCTCCTGGGATGCGTCATCCAGGGGGAAACCCGCCATTTCGACTTCATCTGTCAGGGGGTGACCCAGGGCACCATGGAGCT
>CAYWUJ010000084.1:1446-6895 GCA_964461455.1 uncultured Prolixibacteraceae bacterium
TCGGTGAACAGAGCCTTCAGTTCCTTGTCTTTTTCGGCATTCATCTCGTCCATTTTCGTGCGGAATTCCTCACGCTGCTTGTCGCTCATATCCCTGAAACTCCCCGGTTCCCCGCGCATCTCACGCATCTTGCCGGCATATTTCAGATTGATTTCGGTGACCTTGGCTTCCTGTCCTTCGGTAAAGGTCACATACTCAGCGATCTGTTCGGTCTGAAATTTGGCCATCTCTTCGGGATCGAACTGCATCCGTCCGCCGGGGCCACCGGGGCCGCCGGGACCACGCTGAGGATCCTGAACTGCCGGAGCCTGATCTGCCGGCGTCGCACTCTGGGCCTGTTTTTTGCCCCCCTGTCCGCAACTGGTGGTGATCGCCAGTACGAAACCTAAACATAATAATCCGAATCGTTTCATTTGTTAAAAATATTAATCAGTAATGGTTCTACTATTCGCAAAGATGCCAAACCCAGGCAATTCATCATTCCGCTGGAACATATGTATGGGCCATGCATCTGCTCTGCCGTTTTACTAGTCTCCGATTTGACTCTCTGATTTTGCGATAGTTTAATGGCCCATCAAAAAAAATGCCGATCTGATTAAAGAACTTTCGGGGCGCATGGCCCGCCTTTTATGAACTCCCCCGCCCGGCTATTTCTTCCTGTTGAGGGTCTTGGTCACCTGCGTTTTCGACGCCTGGGATTTCTGGGGCTGGTTCAGCTGAACACCCCTCTCCTTGGCAATCTGCTCCAAACGCTGCTGAAACTTCGATTTGGTCACCGTTTTCTTCTTATTCTGGAGCAGCTGCGCCCTGATCTTCTCCTCATCGACCATTCCCCTGACGATGTAGGTCTGTCCGATGGTGATTACGTTGGCCAGGAAATAGTAGTAACTCAGTCCTGAGGAGTAGCTGTTCAGGATAAAGAGGAACATGACGGGCATCATGTACATCATGGTTTTCATGCCCGGCATGGTATTTCCTACCGTGGCCTGCGAGTTGAGGCGCGTGGAGATGATGGTGGTGATGGTCATCAGCAGGCACCAGAGGCTCACATGGTCGCCATAAAACGGGATATTGAAGGGCAGGTTGAGGATCGAGTCGTAGGTCGACAGGTCAGTGGCCCAGAGGAACCCCTGCTGCCTCAGCTCTATCGATGTCGGGAAGAAAAAGAACATGGCGATCAGGATGGGCATCTGCAACAACATGGGAAGGCATCCGCCCATGGGATTGACCCCGGCTTTTTTGTAAAGCGCCATGGTGGCCTGCTGTTTCTCCATCGGCTTGTCACTGCCGAATTTTTCGCTGATCTCGTCTATTTCGGGTTTCAGCACCCTCATCTTTGCCTGCGAGATGTAGGACTTATAAGTGAAGGGAAAGAGAATCAGCTTGATAAAGACGGTCAGCAGCAGGATGACGATCCCCATGTTGCCGACGTAATTCCGCAGGAAGTTGAACACCGGAATGATGAGGTAACGGTTCACCGGCCTGACGATGGAATACCCCAGGTTGACCTGGCTTTCGAGGTCTATCTTATACTGTCTGAGGGTCTGGAAATGGTTGGGGCCGAAATAAAACTGCATGCCGAACTCTTCCGAGGGCTTTCCATCCCAGGGCAGGGAAATGGCCGCGGAGAAGTTGGCCAGGTATTTCTCATCTTCGCCCTTACGGGTACTGCTCACCTGCGCCACCGGAAAAACATCACCGGCGATGATGGTCGAGGTAAAGAAGAGCTGCTTCATGCCAATCCACTTGGTCCGGGTCGTCAGGTTCTCCTCGTCCGACTTATTGGCATTGAGCTTGTCCACCTCATCTTCGAAGTACTTGTAGTAAATATTGGTGTAGCGGTCTTCGCCGTACTGTGATTTTACTTCCTGACGGGGAACGTCAAAACTCCAGAGAAAATTGAGGTAGGGCTGGTTGGACGCCACCAGGTTGTTCATACCCTTCATCCTGACATTGAAGCCGGTCATGTAGGTATTGTAGCGCAGCGAGTAGGCCTGTTCCATAAAAACGCCCGGCTGCACCTCGAGCCTGAAAACGATGGAATCGCTCTTTCCCGGGTTCTCCGCATTGTACTTCTCATCCCCCTTTTCTCCGGTGCGCAGTTCCGGGCCTGTGATGGTCACCGAAGGCGATGAACTGGTGGTATAAAAGAGCTGGTCGGTTTGGATATTCCGGTTCTGCGAGAAAAAGTTAAAGGCGAACTGGGTGTTGTCGCCCTCGAAAAGGATGAGGGGTCTTCCGTCGTGGGTCTTGTATTCCTTGAGTTCTACCGCGGTGATGCGTCCTCCTTTGTTCGACAGGGTAAGCCTGACGAGGTTATTCTCGAGGGTATAGAGCTGTTCTTCCCCGGTGGCGAAGGCTGCGAAATTACCGAGCTGGTCGGCCTGCAGGCGCAGGGCCTGCTCAGCCTGCAGGGAATCGGCGATCAGCTCCCCGCTGTCCGGTATCAGCGTTTCCGCCTGCTCCGCCGCCAGCTGCCTGGCGGCTTCCACCTTCTGAATGGAGTCCTGACGGACCCGCATTTTCTCTATCTGTTCCTTCGAAGGCTGATTGATGACGGAAAAAACAACGAGGACTATGAAGATCAAAATGATCCCAATAATTGAATTCTTATCCATAAAAGGTCACGCTAATACGTTTCTGATAAAACTTACAAACAGGGGGTGCGGATTGAGGACGGTACTCCGGTATTCGGGGTGGAACTGAACGCCTACAAACCAGCGGTGGCCGGGTATCTCTACGATTTCTACCAGGTCGGTATCGGGGTTGAAGCCCACGGCTTTCATGCCTGCCTTTTCGAACTGCGCCAGGTAGGCATTGTTGAATTCGAAACGATGGCGGTGACGTTCCCTGATGGTCAGCTTGTTATAGGCTTCAAAGACCTTCGACCGTTTGGAGATCAGCCGGCAGTCGTAGGCTCCCAGCCGCATGGTCCCCCCGAAATCGGTCACCTCCTTCTGCTGTTCCATCAGGTCGATCACCGGGAAGGGCGTTCCGGCGTTGATTTCCGTGGAATCGGCGTCGTCGAGATGCAGAACATTCCTGGCAAACTCAATGACGGCAATCTGCATACCCAGACAAATCCCGAAATAGGGGATATTGTTCTCCCGCGCATAGCCGGCAGCCAGGATTTTCCCCTTGATTCCCCGGTGGCCGAAACCGGGAGCCACCAGAATACCTCCGGCGTTCTTCAGCTTCTTGTCGATGTTGTTCTCATTGAGACTTTCGGAGTGAACCCAGCGGATTTGCACCCGGGTGTTGTTGGCGGCGCCGGCGTGGACCAGGGCCTCGCTGATCGACTTGTAGGCATCGTGGAGCTCTACATATTTACCCACCAGGGCAATCTCCACCACGTGTTCCGGATTCTTCATCCGGTGAAGGAAAGCCTTCCAATCCTCCAGGTCAGAGGGTTCCCTGATCGGAAGGTCGAGCTTCCGGAGTACCGTGATGTCGAGTTTTTCCTCGAGCATGCGTATGGGTACCTCGTAGATGGTCGGGACATCGACCGACTGCACCACGGCATCGATCGAGACATTGGTGAACAGGGCCACCTTGGCACGGATCTGCTGGTCGATATGATGCTCGGTGCGCAATACCAGCACATCGGGCTGCACCCCGTTCTCCAGAAGCTGCTTCACCGAATGCTGGGTGGGCTTGGTCTTGAGCTCTCCCGTGGCCGAGAGGTAGGGCACCAGGGTCAGATGAATCACCATGGCCTTGCTCCCCATCTCCCATTTCAGCTGACGCACCGATTCAACGTAAGGCAGCGACTCGATGTCGCCCACCGTACCCCCGATCTCGGTGATGACAATGTCATACTTCCCTTTGGATCCCAGAATTTTTATCCTCCGTTTGATCTCATCGGTAATATGGGGGATGATCTGCACGGTTTTGCCCAGATAATCGCCATGGCGTTCCTTGCTGATCACCGTCTGGTAAATCTTCCCTGTCGTCACATTGTTGGCCTGTGAGGTGGGGATGTTCAGAAACCGCTCATAGTGGCCCAGGTCCAGGTCGGTCTCGGCACCGTCTTCCGTCACATAACACTCCCCGTGCTCGTAAGGGTTAAGGGTCCCCGGATCCACGTTGATGTACGGATCCAGTTTCTGGAGGGCTACAGCATACCCGCGTGACTGCAGGAGCTTGGCCAGCGATGAAGCCAGTATGCCTTTCCCCAGGGAAGAGGTCACCCCTCCCGTCACAAAAATATAACGACAGTCTGACACTTCTAATATTCTGATTTATCGAGGTCGTCGATGATTCTGATTTTTGCCTTCAGCTGCTCGATCTTTTCCCGGGTATCCTGGATTTTCTGGTTGACATCGGCGATCAGGGCCTGGGCATTCTTGGAGTTGGCGAAGAACCCGATGTTGTTATCGAGTAGGGTCAGGTCGGTCTCCAGCTGTTTGAGCTTGATCATATATTTCTCCCTCTCGGAACGCACCTTGGAGAGTCCGCGGGCATTGTCGGTCAACGACTCGATTTTATTCCTGAAATTGAAGGTATTCCGGTTGGAGCTGTCGATGTTCAGTTCGTCGAAATGTTTATCGATGGCATCGCGGAACCGGCGCTGTATGGCCTCCTTGTTCCTGATGGGCACGTGCCCGATTTCGGTCCACCGCCGCTGGAAATCCCTGAGGATCTTCAGCGAAGCCGAAGGATCTCCCCCTGCCTGGAAATTCTCCACCTCCTCAATCAGCTGTTCCTTCAGTTTCAGGTTCTCGACCTGCTCTCCGTCGATGTCACTGAAATGAAGCGACTTCTTCTCGAAGAAATAGTCGCAGGCTGCCCTGAAGCGCTTCCACACGGCATCGGAACTCTTCCGCGGAATGGGCCCGATTTCCTTCCACCGCTTCTGGATGTCAATGAACTGCTGGGTGGCCTTTTTCCAGTCGTTACTGTCCTTGAGGGTCTCAGCCTCGAGGCAGAGATCGATCTTCATCTGCAGGTTGACCTGCTGAATATCTTTATTGCGGGAATAAAACTCCCTCTTGTTGACGAAAAACTTGTCACAGGCACTCCGGAAACGCTCATATACCTTGTTATTATCGCGTTTCGGGGCAAAACCGATGGTCTTCCACACCTTCTGCAATTCTACCAGCTCCCTGGACTTCTCATCCCAATCGCGGTGGTTATCGGGACTGGCTTCAGCGATTTCCTCGGCTTTTTCGCACAGGGCGATCTTGGCGTCGAAATTCTTCTTCTGGTCGAGTTTCCTCTTCTCGAAATAATCCTGGTGTTTCAGGTTGATCTTCGAAGTCGCTGCCTTAAAGCGCTCCCAGATGTCGTCTTTTTTGTCAGAAGGTACGGGCCCCGTTTCACGCCAATCTTCGTGGAGCTTCTGGAGGGTATTGAAGGCCCTGATCACTGATGGTTCCACCAGCAGTTCCTCGGCTTTTTCACAAATTTCGATCTTGGCTTCAAAGTTCTTCTTCAGGTCCAGATCGCG
>CAYWUJ010000085.1:0-6838 GCA_964461455.1 uncultured Prolixibacteraceae bacterium
TTCTGTTCCATGGTACCATTGGAGATATCGACCTGGTCGCGCGGAATGGGAACGACCTCGCTGACGCCGTCGACAAAATTCTGGCCCTTGTAGGAGTTATATTTGGCCGCATAGGCCCTCATGACCTGTCCGGCACGGCCCTGGCGTACGAGGTCCCAGAAGCGCTGTCCCTCACAGGCGAATTCTACGCGGCGTTCTTTCCAGATGGTCACGCGCAGGTTGTCTTTTCCGGAATCGGTAACCTGGGGGAGCACGTCGGGAAGGGTGGCGCTGGCGCGGGCACGGGCGCGCACCATTTCGAGGTACTGGAGAGCCTCGCCGGGTTTGTTCAGCTCATTGGCAGCTTCTGCCATGAAAAGAAGCACGTCGGCATAACGCGTGAAAATGATGTTTTTCCCGCAGTCGCTCTGGTCGGTCTGGGAGCGCTGAGCATAGGGGACATACCATTTTTTGGACTGGTAGCCCGTGGAGCTGGCTGTGTTTTTGTTGATGCGCCCGTCGAAGAATTCATTCGGGAAGATGATGGTGGCTCCAAGGCGGGGATCCCCCGGCTCGTAAGCGTCGACCAGGTCCTGGGTGGGGCAGTGCATGGACCAGCCGTTGTGCCACTTGATATTGTCATCGGGATCGGCATCGTGCTCATAGAAGGAGAGGATGGTTCCTTCGTTGGCATCGGCCCAGCCGGTTCCCGACACGCTATGCTGGATTTCAAAGATCGACTCAATGCCGTTCTCATGTTCCAGGGTAAAGCAATCGGCATAGACCGGCTGCAGACCGTATTCACCCGAGTCCACCACCTTTTTCAGGGCATCGTAGGCTTCCTGGTATTTCTTCTGGTACATATAGGAGATTCCCAGCAGGGAGTTGGCAGCCCCACGGGTGGCCCTTCCCAGGTCCTGTCCGGCGTAGGCGCTCTTCTCAGGCAGTAATTCTGCGGCCTTTGCAAAGTCGGAAGAGATGAATTCCCAGGTCTTCTCGATGGTCGCCCGTGGCGTATAGTATTCGTCGTAGATCAGGGTATGGTCTACGATGGGCAGACGGCCATACTGACGCACCATGTAGAAGTAATAAAGGCCTCTGAGGAAATGGGCCTCGCCGGTAAACTGTGCTCTTTTACTCTCGGGGATATTGGGATTTTCGGCGATTCTTTCGATGGCCTGGGTCGCCCAGGTGACGCCCCTCCATCCCTGGGTCCAGAGGGCATTGCTCACCCAGTTGCTGGAGAGCGCCTGGAAAGTCAACAGTTGCTTGGCGGTGCCTCCCAGCCATGAAAAAGCCTCACTCTTATTGTTTCCCAGGTCGCAGTTGTCGGAACAGTCGTCGCCGACGATCAGGAAAGGACCGATCTGGGAGCCCTCATTCTGGAGGATGCTGTAGATGCCGATGATGGCGGCATTGGCTTCGCTTTCGTTGGAGTAGAACGACTCTGCGGAGGACTGGACCAGCGGTTTCTTGTCGAGGAACTCCTCGGAACAGGCCGTGAAAAGGACCAGCAAAACCAGGAATATTTTATATTTTGTTTTCATCTTCTTGGATTTAATAGATTAGAAATTAATGACCGTTCCCACCATGAAAGAAGTGGACTGGGGATAGACGCCTCTGTCGACGCCGATTCCCGACACTTCCGGTTCGAAGCCGCTGTATCCGGTCAGGGTCAGCAGGTTCTGAGCCGACACGTAAAGGCGGCAGTCGGGTTTAAAGGTGCTGGTGACCACCGGTGAGAAGTTGTATCCCACCTGGACATTCCGGAGCCTGACATAAGAGCCATCCTCGATGTAAAAATCAGAGTTCCGGAAGTTGGCATCGTTGCGGCCGAGATTCTGGGTGATGATGGGTTGGGTGTTGGAGGTATTCTCCCCTTTCCAGTAGTTGTCGAGCAATCCGGTGCGTACATTCTGGCGGCCGTCAAATTTCATGAAGTAGTATTTTGCGGCGTTGTAGATATCATTGCCGGCCTGTCCCTGGAAGGAAAGGCTCATGTCGAACCTTTTGTAGCTGGCGTTGAAGGTGAGGCCGAACGTCAGGTTGGGGATGGGACTGCCGATATAATCCTTATCGGAGTCGTTGATCTTGCCGTCGTTGTTCAGGTCCTGGAACTTAAAGTCGCCGGGTTTGGCGGTGGGCTGGATTTTCGTGCCGTTGAAGAGGTAGTTGTCGATTTCCGACTGGTTCTGGAAGATCCCGTCGGTGCGCCATCCGTAGAACTGGCCATAGGGGCGGCCGACCACGCTGCGGATGATACTTCCGAAGGCCCCCTGGAAATCGATGAGCACATAATCATAGGCAAAGGAAGAGATCAGGGCTTCAGAGGTTCCCAGGCTGGTGACCTCATTCTTGACGGTGGCCACATTGGCGCTGATGTCATATTTGAAAGCCTTCCGGTTCTCCTTATAGTTGACGGTCAACTCGACACCGCGGTTTTCCATGCCGCCCACATTACGGGTGATGGAATTGGATCCCGAGATCCTGGGGACTTGCTGGGAGAGGAGGATGTTGTCGGTTTTGCGGATGTAATAGTCGACGGTAGAACTCAGTTTACCCTCGAGGAACATCAGGTCGATCCCCAGGTTGGTCTGTTTGGATGTTTCCCACTGGACTGCCGGATTTCCCAGGGAGGCATTTCCGGCGCCGTTGACCCGGGCCTGTGATTCCCCAATGGTGTAATACTGCTGTTGGCGGATCGGCGTCAGATAGGGATAGAAGGAATTGATGTTCTCATTGCCGATCTCGCCGTATCCCACGCGTAATTTCATGCTGGAAACGACATTCTGTCCGAGGCTTTTAAAGAAATTCTCTTCGGAAACTTTCCAGGCGATGGCTCCGGAGGGGAAATACCCCCACCGGTTGTTGGAGAGGAAGCGGGAGGAACCATCGGCGCGGAAGCTGCCCGTGAAGAGGTATCGGCCCATCAGGTTGTAGTTGATACGTCCCAGATAGGAGAGCATGGCCAGGGAGGCGCCGCTGCCGCTGTTCTGCGGGTTGGTGGTAGCTGCGTCGAAATACCAGAATTCCCGGTCTTCGATGGTCACATTCTGTTTGCTGGCGCTAAAGGTGTCGAAGTTGTACTCACGTGCCGAGATGGCGCCCATAGCGGTGAGTTCGTGATTATCGCCGAATTTCTTATTCCAGGTGAGGATATTGTCCCAGGTCCAGTCGGTGCTTCGTGACGAGCTCCTGTTTACGGTGCTGATCAGGGTCGAGATGTCGGCGGTTTCGTAATAGACGGGTTCGAAGTCGCTGCTGCGGCCTTCGAGGTAGCGGAGGCCGAACACCGATTTAAAGACCAGTCCCTTGAGGAGGGTGAGGTTGGCCGTGACATTCCCCACGAGGTTGGTGGTTCCGTTTTCGCTGTTGTTGCGGGCCACGCGTCCTGCGGGGTTGGTGAGCCGCAGCTTATGAATCCCCGAGAAGTAGTCGGTTTCGGGGTCCATCACCGGGATGTCGGGGGGCGCGATCAGCGAGGAGAGGAAAATGCTGGTGGGGTCCATCCTGCTGCTTTTGGTGAAGGTCCCCGACAGGGAGGTTTCGATGCGCAGGAAGTCGGTGGCTTTGATGGCCGAATTCTGGATAAAGGAGAGTTTTTCGAAGTCGGTCGATTTGATGATCCCCTTGCGGGTGAAATAGTTACCGCTGAGGAAGGAGTTGATCCGTTCGCTCCCGCCGGTGAAGCTGAGGTTATAATTTTCTACCGTTCCGATGCGGGAGACCTCATCATACCAGTTGGTATTGAAGGGAGGATTGGTATTGCTGTAGGGAGGGGTCCCTCCGGCGTTCGTATAAGCCAGATTGGAAAGTTCGGCATATTGGCCGGCGTTGAGCATTTCCGGGGCATTGAGCATGGTTTCCATGCCGTAATAGGCATTGAAGCTGATGTCGAGGGTTCCCTCTTTTCCCTTTTTGGTGGTAATCAGGACGACGCCGTTGGCGCCGCGGGAGCCGTAGATGGCGCAGGCCGAGGCATCCTTGAGGAT
This sequence comes from uncultured Prolixibacteraceae bacterium, assembly GCA_964461455.1. Taxonomy (GTDB): domain Bacteria; phylum Bacteroidota; class Bacteroidia; order Bacteroidales; family Prolixibacteraceae; genus UBA1413. The sequence goes on from CAYWUJ010000085.1 coordinate 3,972, forward strand.
CTCGATCGACTCGATGTCGTTAGAATTGAGGTAGTCGATATCGCTCATGGGGAGGCCATCGACGACATAGAGAGGGTCGGTGTTGTTGGTGGTTCCCACGCCTCTGATCTTAATGGAAGCGGTAGCGTCGGGGGATCCCGACTCCATGATCACGGAGACCCCTGCGGCTTTTCCCTGCAGGGCCTGCACCGGCGTGGAGGTGGCAATTTTGTTGAGGTCTGCGGAGGAGACGGAAGCTACGGCACCTGTGATGTCGCTTTTTTTCTGAACGCCATAGCCGATGGCGACGACCTCTTCGAGGCCTATGGTTTCCTCCTGGAGGGTGACATTGAGGCGGCTCTGGTTACCCACCTCGAGGTCCATGGGTTTCATTCCCACGAAGGAGAAGTGCAGTTCCGCCCCCTGGGGGATATTGTCGAAGGAGAACTCCCCGTCTTCATTGGTGATGGTCCCGCGGGTGGTGCCTTTTATGATGACGGTCACCCCGGGAATGGGCAGTTTTTTGATGTCGGTGACCTTTCCGGAAATGACCCTTCCGGGCTGTTGTGACGATACGGAGGCAGGGGCTGCCTCATCGCGTGATTTGCTTTTGATGATAATATACCGGTCATAGACTTCATAGGTCAGATCGGAATTACGGAATACCTCCTTCAGGATGGATTCAATGCCCGTATTTTCGGTATTGACGGTGACCATCCGGGAGAGGTCGAGTTCGCTGCTGTCGTAAAAGAAGTGAAATTCAGAAGTCTGTTCGATTTTCGTGAAGAGGTCAGCGAGGGTCACATCGCGTAAGTTCAGGGTCAGTTTGGCCGTTTGAGAATAGGTGGCTGCAGAGACCTGAACCAGTGCGCACATCATGAATACAGCAAAGATCTTCATAATTCTGAACGTTTTTGTCAGATGGAGAAACAAAATACCCTCCCCATCACTGGTTTTAATTTTTTTCATAAATTTGAATTGTTTAAGTCCGATAAATAAGCCGCCAGGCTAAGTATTGAATTTGAATGGGAAACACCAAAATGTTTCCGGGCGAAGCGGGGAATTGCTGGTAACAGTTTCCCGCTTTTTTGATGAGTTAAGGCTTCACATAGGCAGTTACTTTTTAGGTTTTACATGTTTGATCTGGATTTGGTCTTTATCGATGATATATTCGAAAGGCACCGAAGAGGCACGGCGGAAGGTTTCCATAATGGTGAATACATTGGAGTCGATGTGGAAGGCGCCGGTGAAGGTAGTATGGCTGAGGGAGCTGTCTTCCAGTGAGATCTTCACGCTGTAGATGCGTTCCATTTTTGTGGCCAGGGTGCCAAAGGTCTCGTTGCGGAATTCGAAGACTCCATTCTGCCAGTATTTGTAGAAACTGTCGACGATGGGCGTTTTCCTGAGGTCTCCCGATGATTTGTCGAAGACCAGGCTGAAGAGCGGGTCGAGGAGGCAGGTATGGTAAACCCCCTTGTTATCGGGAAAATCAAAACGTACCGAGCCCGAGACCAGGTCGATCTGGGTCAGGTTATCGCCAGGATAGGCCACCACTGAGAATTCGGTTCCCAGGACCTGAACGCGTGCATCGCCGATAGAAACGATAAATGGTTTTTGGTCATCTTTGGCCACGGTGAAGAAGGCTTCACCTTCGAGGGAAACGCTTCTGGTTTTACCATGAAAGCGATCGGGATAAAAAAGCCGGGAGCCGTTGGCCAGCCACACCTTGCTTCCATCGGGAAGTTTAACGAGGCTGCGGTTTCCCCGGGGCACCGATATTTCGTTGAGGGCCAGGGATTCTTGTCGGGGGAGGTAATTATGCAGGAAATAGCCTGAGAGGATGGCGAGGAGCACAATCGCGGCATAACGCAGGAAGAGCGGGAGGAGCCGTGTTTCTGCCGGGGTTTTCAGGGTACCGTAAGATTTCAGCCGTGCCCGCACCTTGAGAAAGCCCTCATTAATATATTGCGTGTCCATTTCCCTTCCTTCCTGGAGCAAGGCCAGTGTATTGAGGAGCCGGACATACTCCATACGGTTCTCTTCCGATTGGGTGACCCATTCCCGGAGTTCCCGGGAGGTGGTTAAGGTTTCGCCAGCGACGAGGCGACTGATGATCTGCTCTTGTTCCATGTTGTTTCTTCTAAGGTTATAATGCATAGCCAGGGCAAAACCCTAAGCCGGGATGCACGTTTTTTTTGGAAAAAGAGACAGGAAACAGGAAGATCCTGATTGTAAAGAACTTGCAGGGAACCCGGTCAGGAGATGAACCAAAAGGAGACCAGGGGGAGGAAATCGCGGAGGGCCACCCTGAATGATTTGATGGCGCGGGTGATATGGGCTTCCACGGCCTTGTCGGTGATGTCAAGAGCCTGGGCGATTTCGTGGTTTTTCCGTCCTTCCATGCGGCTCAGGATAAAGACTTCGCGGCATCGTCCGGGAAGTTGTGACAGGGTATTCCCGATGATGGCCTCGATTTCGCGGAAGGTCCCTTCAGCGGTGTCGAGTTGCTCCAGAGCCATAAGGTGAAGATCTTTCTGCAGTTTGATTTCAGCCTGTTCGCTGTAACGTTTTTCCATTTTTTCATGCCTGAGACGCATCAGGCAGTTGTTCTTCACGACGGTATAGAGGTAACTCTGGAGCTGGGGTTCGTTGTTCAGGGAGGGGTTTTTCTCCCAAAAAGAGACAAAAGCATCCTGCACGAGGTTTTTCGCATCTTCATAGGGGACATACTCTTTGGCAAAATAGACCAATCTGGGGTAATACAAACTGAAGAGGACTTCAAAAGCAGCTTCCTGCTTCCGGTTCAACAGTTCGATCACCTCCTGCGACAATACATTCATCGGGAAGCATGTTTCGTCAGCAAGTTTAAGGAATTTTAGCGAGCCTTC
>CAYWUJ010000086.1:0-2522 GCA_964461455.1 uncultured Prolixibacteraceae bacterium
GTTCCTCGATCCTTTTGCGCATCAGGGGGTCAATGGGCCAGATCCCACGCCACCTCAGTTTTTCCACAATCCTGACGGAGCCCTTAAACTGCTGCAGGATGTCATACGGAATTCTCAACTCTTGAATGTCAGGCATTTGAATTAAGATTAGTAAACGCCTACTCTGTTCATGCTTTTCGGCTTCTGCATTTAGAAAGAATTATCGGGCAGTTTGTGTCTCATCAATGGTCACTACAATTTACGGAACTGAAATCATATGCGCAAATAATGTCCTTCTTATTTTCACCGGCCGCAGGATTTCCAGGCTGACGGTGTCAAAGAAATAATTGACGATTATTTCAGTTTATAAGGTAACGAATCGTTGAAATGATTAATTTTCGTAGGGCGGAGCCCGAGGGGTTCCGGCAGAGGGTAATCACATAAATCAGAAGTTATGAGAATCAAGCCGAGTATTGCCATCAGTGAGAACGGATTTCTCTTCGATCCCAACAGCGGGGAATCCTATACCACGAATCAGCTGGCCAGGGAGATCATCTTTCTGATGAAGGAAGGCCGGTCGGAAGAGGAGATTAAAGGGCTTCTGACCGACAAATACGATGTGGAAGAGATGACCCTGGAGAAGAACCTCATCGATTTTTATGCCATGCTACGCCATTTTGACCTGTGTGAGGAGAGGGAGTCATGAGCGGAAAATCCATCACCATTGCCATCACCGGACTGAACAACACCGACAATCCCGGTCCGGGAGTCCCGGTGATCAGGGGCATCAGGGAGTCGGGCCTTGCCGTCAGGATCATCGGGCTCGCTTATGAAAACCTGGAACCGGGGATTTACATGCCGGGGATCACCGATAAGACCTACCTCATTCCCTACCCCTCCTCCGGAACCAAAGTCTTCCTTAACCGGATTGCGGAGATCCACGAAAGGGAAAAGATAGACCTGATCATTCCCAACTATGATGCGGAACTGTTCACCTTTATAAAGTCAGAAAAACAGCTCCTTCAACAGGGTATCCGCACCTACCTGCCCACCCTGGAACAGTTTTCTGAGCGGAGCAAAGCCCTGTTGCCGGTTTTCGGCCGTAAATACGGCATCAAGGTACCCGACTCCCGGGAGATCGTTTCCCCCGGAGATATTGGCCCACCCGGTGAAGACTTCGATTTTCCGGTGATGGTCAAAGGGAAGTTCTATGATGCCTACCTGGCCTATAACAAGGAGCAGGTCACGGAATACTTCAACAAGATCGCTGCCAAATGGGGGCTTCCGGTGATTATCCAGGAGTTCGTCAAAGGCACCGAGGTAAATGTGGTCGCCCTGGGCGATGGCACGGGCAGAACCGTCGGCGCCGTTTCCATGCGGAAACAATATATTACCGACAAGGGAAAAGCCTGGGGTGGCATTACCATCGACGATCCCCGGATGATGGAGATCACCCGAAACCTGATCGCCAAAACCCAATGGAGAGGAGGGATGGAACTCGAGATGATCAGGACCTCCTCGGCCGAATACTATATGATCGAAATCAATCCCCGCATTCCTGCCTGGGTTTACCTGGCGGTGGGCGCCGGTCAAAACATCCCCGAAGCCCTGGTCAGACTGGCCATGGGCATGGAAGTGCCGGCCATGGACCATTACACCATCGGAAAAATGTTCATCCGATACTCCTGGGATATGCTCGGTGACATCGGACAGTTTGAAAAAATCACCATGAACGGAGAGCTGTGAAAAAGGTAATCGGCAATCAGTAATCGGAGATCGGTGACCGGTGACAGTAATCGGTTCCGGCTAACCTGGTCACACCGGAAGCGCTGGCAGCATTGAACACACCGACAACATAAACAAAAATGATATAATGAAAACAAAGACATCTGCGACGACCGGCATTTTCCTCTTTTTCTTTGTTTTGCTGGGGATGAATGCCTTTGGCCAGGTTACCCTGGAGAAAAGCTACGACCACTCCCTGACCTCCACGAGGCTGAGCTCCACTGAATACAAATATTTCCTCATGGATGTCGGAAACCAGCGGTGTCAGATCTTTAACACCGACCACACCCTCTGGAAAACCATCAACATCGCCCTGCCCGCCAACTATTATCTTTACGACATCAAGTTTGTCACCCGGAACCTCTTTAACAGTGACAACACCATAGAGCTGTGGTACTCGGCCTATGAATACACCACGGTGGAAACAGGGCGGTATATCTCGGGAATTGTCAACGAAAACGGAACAGAACTGGTATCCACCCCCGGAGGGCTGTATGCCTATGTCATCAAGGCCGGCGATGAGGTGTATAAACTTGTCGTATATGCCTATGACTATACGGTGAGTCCCGGCACGGTAAAGACCCATGTCTACTCCCTTCCCTCCTCGTCCACGGCAGCCGTCCATGTGACCACCCTGCTGCCCGATCCTTATCCTAACCCCGCTTCCCTGGAAATCATCCTCCCCCTGCCTCCCGGGGAAGCCGGAGCCCTCCTTCAGGTGAATTCAGCCACCGGACAACCCATGGCAGAAGTCAGGA
>CAYWUJ010000086.1:2622-5358 GCA_964461455.1 uncultured Prolixibacteraceae bacterium
AGTGACCTTCTGAAAGAGCATGGATCGCCCCTGTATCTTATTTCGGAAGACACGATCAGGAAAACCACCCGTGACCTGTACCAGGCCTTTTCGGTGCGTTATCCGCGGGTGCAGCTCTCCTGGTCCTACAAGACCAATTACCTCGATGCCGTGTGTCGCATCTTCCATCAGGAGGGTTCCTGGGCGGAAGTGGTTTCCTGGTTTGAATATGAAAAGGCCCTGAATAATGGCGTCGACCCCAAAAAGATCATCTTCAACGGTCCGGGCAAGTCGGAACAGGAGCTGGAAAAGGCCATTACCGGGGGATCGCTGATCCATATCGACCATTTTGATGAGCTTTACCTGATCATCAAGCTCTCGCGCAGGCTTCCCGAAAAGGCCAAGGTAGCCATCAGGGTCAACATGGATACGGGAATATATCCCCATTGGGAACGGTTTGGCTTCAACTACGAAAACGGGGAGGCGTGGAATGCCATCAACAGGATCATGAACAGTGAAGGGCTGGAACTGGTAGGGTTGCATACCCACATCGGCACCTATATCATGAGTGCTTCGGCCTATGCCGTGGCAGCGGGTAAACTGGCCGACCTGGCGGTACGTACCGACCGGAAATTCAACCATAAGGTGAAATACATCGACATGGGCGGGGGCTTTGCCACCAGCAATACCCTGAAAGGGGCTTACCTCCCGGGAAGTGACACCTGCCCTACCTTTGACGATTATGCCGAAGCCATCACGGGGGCCCTTCTCAGCTCTGAACTCAGGCCTGAAGAGCTGCCCCTTTTGATTCTGGAAACGGGAAGGGCCCTGATCGACGATGCCGGTTATCTCCTGGGAACGGTCATCGCCAACAAGAGAATGGCCAGTGGCCGGCGGGGCATGATCATCGACATCGGCATCAACCACCTCTTCACCTCCTTCTGGTATGAACATACCATCCTCCCCGGAATCCCCGTCACCTCGAACTCCGAAGACACCCAGATCTGCGGCCCCCTGTGCATGAACATCGACATCATCCGCCAGGCCATCCGCTTCCCCCTGCTCCAGCCCGGCGATCCCGTGGTCATAGAGCGCATCGGCGCCTATAATATGACCCAGTGGCTGCAGTTCATCAACTACCGGCCGCGTATCCTTCTGGCCGGCATCAACGGCAAAACCGACATCGTCAGGGAGAGGGAGACCCTGGAGACCTTCCTGGCACAGGAGAGAGTTCCCGAACGGCTTCTGAAATGAGAAAGTTCACCAGGCATAACCTCCCCCTCCAGGCGGAAGGATTCCTGAACAGCTATTCCCAGGTCTTCTTCTCCGATGACCGTTTTCTTTCGGTGATCCTGCTTCTGGTCAGCTTCATCGATCCCCGGGCCGGTCTGGCAGGCGCTCTGGCCGTGGTCGTGAGTAATGTGGCCGCACAAAGTATGGGGTTTTACAGCTGGACCATCCGCAAGGGATATTACGGATATAACAGTCTGCTGGTGGGTCTGGGCTTCGGCCTTACCTTTCAGCCGGGCATCGCCTTCATCATGCTGCTCATGGCTGCCGCCCTGCTTACCTTTTTCTTCACGGTCGTCATCCAGGGCATCTTCTATAAATATGACCTCCCCACCCTGAGCATCCCCTTCCTGCTGGGCTTCTGGCTCCTGCTCCTGGCATCGGGACAATTTACAGCCCTGGGGCTCAGCGAAAGAGGCATCTTCGTGAATAACGAACTCTTTGCCCTGGGAGGCAAGGGATTGATCGACCTGACAGAGCATTTCAACAAGGTCATCAGCGCCCCGGCCGTGCGTACCTATCTCTTCTCCCTGGGAGCCATCTTCTTCCAGTATAACCTCATGGCAGGAATCCTGATTGCCCTGGGTGTGCTCTTCTGGTCCCGTATCGCCTTCACCCTTTCGGTCATCGGTTTTTCTCTCGCATGGGTGTTTTACCGGATTACCGGAGCCGACATCTCAGCCCTGGGATACAGTTATATCGGTTTTAACTATATCCTGACCAGCATTGCCCTGGGCGGTTTTTTCATCATCCCCACCCGGTGGTCCTACCTCTGGCTGTTATGGCTGCTTCCCCTGGTCATCATCATCACCGTCAGTTTTCAGCAACTCTTCACCCTGTTCAGGCTGGGCGTTTACGCCCTTCCCTTTAACATTGTGGTTCTCACCTTCCTTTATGTTTTGAAAATCAGGGAGAAGCCGGGAGAACGGCTGGTGGAAACCACCATCCAGCATTACTCTCCCGAGAAGAATCTCTACCACCAGCACATCACTTCCCACCGCTTTTATTCTCCCACGCAACTGCCGGTATCCCTGCCGGTCATGGGGGAATGGTCGGTCAGTCAGGCCTTCCACGGGGAGCACACCCACAAGGGGGAGTGGGCGCATGCCTGGGATCTGGTCATTACCGGCAACAACGGGGAACAATTCCGGGGAGAGGGGGTGGCCCTTCGTGACTATTTCTGCTATGAGAAACCGGTGGTGGCCGCTGCCGACGGTTCCGTCGCCGACCTTACCGATGGGATCCCCGACAACCTGATCGGCGACAGCAATTTGCAGCGAAACTGGGGCAACAGCATCGTCGTGCAGCATGGCGAGCATCTCTTTTCCCAGGTGAGCCACCTGAAACCGGGATCCCTGAAAGTAAAAAAGGGAGATGTTGTAAAAAAAGGGGAGATGATCGCCCTGTGCGGAAATTCAGGGCGTTCCCCCTACCCTCACCTGCACTTCCAGATCCAGGAAACACCCC
>CAYWUJ010000086.1:5458-6825 GCA_964461455.1 uncultured Prolixibacteraceae bacterium
AATTCAGGGCGTTCCCCCTACCCTCACCTGCACTTCCAGATCCAGGAAACACCCCATATCGGCAGTAAAACCCTCTCCTATCCCCTGTCAGACTACCTTCTGTCGCAAAACGGCCGGTTGGGCCTCCGAACCCATTCCATCCCCTGCAAGGGAGAGAAAATCACCGCCATACAAAACCACCCCCTCTTTGAAAAGGCCTTTCACTTCCTTCCCGGACGGAAATTCACCTTCGAAGTGACCGGAGAAGCTCCCCGGTGGCTCCAGGGGACGCACCTGTGGGAGATCAAAACCGACGAGTACAACAACAGCTATTTCGAATGCCATCGTACGGGAGCCATCGCCTATTTCCACAACAACGGGAATATCCACTGGTTCCTCAACTTCACAGGCTCCCGGAAGTCTCTCCTCTACTACTTCTACCTCGGCTTCTACAAGGTGATGACCGGATATTACCAGGGGGTCACCATCGAAGATGACCTGCCCCCCAACAAGGTATACTCCGGGGGAGAACTTTTCCTTCAGGACTTCATCGCACCTTTTTACATCTGGAAGAAAGCCGGCTACACCCTGACCTACCTCCGTCTCGATGATGACTTTTATGCCTCTTCGGCAACCCTGGAGGCCACGGTCGGAAAAGACCACGGTGAAAACCTCGTTTTTTCCATCGTGCTGAAGGGGGGGTGCATTTCAGAATTCACCGTTCATGACCCATCGAAAAATTTCAAAGCCTCATGTACAGAATCCTGATCTTCTTTCTGTTTCCGGCCCTGATCGCCGGAGCTCTTATTCCGGAGGCATCGGCCCAGCCTTCTGCCGCGGTGACCGATTCCGTCACCTGGAAGCTCTATAACGACAAAGCCTGGGAGGCGCTGCTTGAAGAGGCCGACAGGGCCATCAGGGAGGATATCGATTTTTATTATCTGCGTGTCAGGGCCGGAGTGGCGGCCTGGGAGCTGAAAAAATACCGGAAGGCGGCGGAACATCTGGGAAAGGCCCGACAGGAATATGCCCATGACGATTTCACCAATGGTTATCTTTATTCATCGCTGCTCCTGGCCGGCCGTGATGATGAAGCCCGTCACCTGGCCGGCATCCTTCCGGAAGATGCCGTAAAACGACTGGGGATGAAAGCCCCGGGGCTCCTCAACACTCTCTCGGCAGGGACCCTCCTTACCGTCAACAGGGAGCATTCGCGCCTGGCGGAAGAGAGTATTGCCGTGGGAAGCTTCCTTAATTACAGAAGCGTCCTTCGCCGGCAGTGGTACAAAAATGCAGGGGCCGACCTCCATCTTTCACCGGGAGTCAACCTGTACCAGAACTTCAGCCACATCTCCATCGCCCGCACCCAGCATTTCACCTCAGCGCCC
>CAYWUJ010000087.1:0-6665 GCA_964461455.1 uncultured Prolixibacteraceae bacterium
TGCTTGTTTTTCCTTTTCCTGTTTGATGGCTGAAATGTCCTTTTCATTTTCGGTCAATTATCTTTTTGATGTTATAATCTTCAATTTCCGTAAAAATCGGACTGCAAAAGTAGATATTTTTTTTGTTCTTACAACCCCGGGGAGATCTTTTATGGCGGAAACTTTAAAATGAGCAGGCCGGGGCCCTTTCTATCCCTGATCTGTGGCTTTTATGCTGAATCTGAAGCCTATGCCATGGAGATTGACGATTTTGACGGAGGGGTCAAGGCTGAAGTATTTACGCAGCCGGGAAATAAAAACGTCGAGGCTACGCCCCAGGAAGTAGTCATTAGACCCCCATACGTGGCGGAGAATTTCGTCACGGCTCAGCACCTTGTTGGGGTGGGCGGCAAAGAATTTCACCAGTTCTGCCTCCTTGAGGGTCAGCCGGCGCTGGTGTTCCCCATGGGTGAGTGTCAGCTCTTCGTCGTTGAAGAGGTAGTTGCCGATGACGGTACCATTCTGTTCTTCAGGGGGTGGGGCCGGGGTCACCACCATGCTGCGGCGCAGAAAAATCTTGATTTTCAGCAGGAGTTCTTCCATGCTGAAGGGTTTGGTGATGTAATCATCACCGCCTAGGGTCAGTCCGGCAATCTTGTCTTCGTTCATCGACCGGGCGGTGAGGAAGATGATGGGAACCTGAGTGTTGGTTTTTCTGATTTCCCGGGCCACGGAAAAACCATCCTTCCGGGGGAGCATCACATCGAGGATAATAAGGGAATACACCCGGGAATGGTAAAGATCAAGGGCGGCTTCCCCGTCCTCGGCCACGTCCACATCGTAATGGTGGACCTCCAGGTTGTCCCTGATGATAAAGCGGAGGGCTGAGTCGTCCTCCACCAGGAGAATTTTATATACAGGATCATTCATGAGCCAAGGGTATTGTGATCACAAATATACTTCCTCCTTCCGGGTTTTCCTCCACCCTGATCTTCCATTTGTGTGCCTTAACGATGCGCAGCACATAATCGAGTCCCAGGCCAAAGCCCTTGACATCATGAATATTTCCTGTGGGAACCCTGTAGAATTTTGTAAATATTTTCTTCCGTGCCTCCCGGGGAATTCCAATACCGTTGTCACTGATTCTCAACTGCAGGGATTTTCTTTTCGGCAATATGGAAATGGCGATCACCGGTGTGGTGCGGCAATATTTGACGGCATTTTCCAGGATATTCTGTAGGACATTTCCCAGATGAAACGGGTCGGCCCAAATCAGGTCTGAGGGGGCTGAGGAGGCTACGGTGACCCGGGCTTTCTGGCCCAGGGCCGACTGAAGGAAACGGTTAACGGTTTTTTCGGTGAATTCCCTGAGGGTCACATGCTCGTTAACCAACTGGAGCTTATTTTTTTCGAGGGTGGTCAGGTTCAGTACTTTCTCCACGTTTTTGGCCAGACGGGTGGTTTGTTCGTTGATGATCTTCACATATTCAAAGAGGCGGGAGGGATTTTCCAGGATTTTCTCATCGCTGAGCACCTGTGCCGATAAACCTATCGACGAAATGGGAGTTTTGAGTTCATGGGTGAGGTTGTTGATGAAAACCTTCTGTATTTCAGAAAGTTGCCTCTGCCTCATGATCACCCACAGGGCATATCCGAAAAATGCCAGGACAACAAAAAGCAGACCCGAAATAAAATACCAGCCCTGCAGTTTGGTGTTGATATAGGGAGCGGCATTGGGGAAATGGACGCCGAAGTAGTGGGAGTATTTCAGGCTGGCGGGAAACCTGTCAAGCGGGATATGATCACAGGAGTCCCCGTGGGCACAGACGTAACCGCCGTAAATGAGTTCCCGGCTTTCAGGATCGGCAATGGCATATTCATAGTCCAGTTGAATGCCATGGCGTTTAAACTGTTCGGCCAGCTGCTGCTGAAGAATCTCGGGGTCGATCACGTCGTTCACGTTGACCAGGTAGATGTTGCTGTCGAGTCTCTCCACCGGCTCGATGTTATCGAACCGCGAAGTCTGGCCCGTAGCTGCCAGGATCTGCCAGGCGACCTCCCTGAGGGCAACGATGGTGCTCTCTTCCAGCTCCTTTTCAGAAATCTCCCTGGTGTTTTTCAGAAAGGCGAACTGAACCAGAAAGATTCCCGCCACCGAAAGAATGGCCAGAATAATAAAATATTTCAGTGTATTGCGGTTCACGGAACTCCTTCCGGATCCCGGATCAGGAGTCTTTATCTGTCCGGAATCCTTTGTTTAACAATTCATTAACAATAACTCACGTTTACTTAACAATTCGGATATAAAGGTGCATTAAATTTGCTGGAAAATGAAAAGAACGGAAACAAATAAAATTTGATCGTATGAAGAGAGTTACAAAAATTCTGCTGGTCTTGTTAATGACAGGCGTCGCAGGGTGGGTGAGTGCCCAGCCGAAACTGGTATTTGATAAAACGGAATATAATTTCGGAACTTTTAAGGAGGCTGCGGGGGTACAGACGGCAACCTTTGATTTCACCAATAAGGGGACGACCCCTTTGGTGCTGAATGCCGTCAATGCCTCCTGTGGCTGCACCACTCCCGAGTGGACGCGGCAGCCCATAGCTCCCGGAGCCAGGGGATTCGTCAAGGTGAGTTATAATCCTGCCGGTCGTCCCGGGGCATTCTCCAAATCGGTATCGGTGCAGAGCAACGCCGAAAATGCCAGTGTAGTGCTGATTATCAGCGGTAAGGTTGAGGAGCGCGAGAAGACCCTTGCCGAGCTTTATCCCCGTGAGATCGGACCGCTGCGTGCCAGGATCAACCACATCTCCTTTCCGACCATCAAGAACAACGAGGTGAGGACGGAAACCCTGGAGCTGGTGAACGATACTGACAAGCCGGTGGAAGTTGGTTTCCGCCAGGTACCCGGGCACCTGAAAGCAACTGTGGAACCTCAGACCATTCCCGCCAGGGGAAGGGGAACCATGACCGTGGTATACGATGCCAAGGCCGCCAATACTTATGGTTTTGCCTCACACCGGATTTATCTGTCGATCGATGGCAGCAGCGATTATAAGAACTCGGTGGGTATCAGCGCCACCATAGAGGAGGATTTTTCCGCTCTTTCGGCAGCGGAAATGGCGGGAGCCCCAGTGGCATCCTTCAATACCCTCTCCTACGATTTCGGAAACATCAAGCAGGGTGAGAAGAAAGAGTATACTTTCGAACTCACTAACAATGGAAAACGTGAACTCGCCATTCGTAATATCCGTTCTTCCTGTGGCTGTACGGCGGTCTCCCCGTCGAAAAATGTCGTGGCTCCCGGCGAAACCGTTCCGGTGAAGGTGGTATTTGATTCCACAGGAAAAAAAGGACGTCAGAGCAAAACCGTCACCGTGATCACCAACGATCCCAAAAATTCAACGGCGACCCTCAGAATTTCCACCAACATCCTCTAAGGAAGAGTAGGATGATTTTCTTTTGCCGGGAAACATAGGGTTATGAAAAGCGACAGTCATCATATTGAGAATCATCCTGATTTCAAGGGATTAAAGGTGAATGAGGGGGTAGAGCAACCGCCCGTTGTCAATGAAGATTCAGTAAGGCGTTTTTTGCAGAAGCGCCGGAAGTCGATTTCTGTGGAAGAGTATGTCGGGGGCATTCTGGAGGGCAACATTCCTTTGTTAAGCCAGGCGGTCACCATGGTGGAGAGCAGCCGTCCCGACCACCAGTCCATGGCCCGGGAGATTATCGGGCAATGCCTTCCCCACAGTGGGCAGTCGTTACGGGTTGGGATCACCGGAGTTCCCGGAGCGGGCAAGAGCACCTTTATTGAAGCCCTGGGGAGGCTGATCACCAGGGAAGGGCACAAACTGGCAGTTCTGGCCATTGACCCCAGCAGTGAAAGGTCGCGGGGGAGTATCCTGGGGGACAAAACCCGCATGGAAGAGCTTGCGGGCGATCCCCGTGCCTATATCCGTCCCAGTCCTTCGGCGGGCAGTCTGGGCGGTGTGGCCCGTAAAACCCGGGAAATCGTGATCCTTTGCGAGGCCGCCGGTTTTGACACCATCTTCATCGAAACCGTAGGGGTGGGACAGAGTGAAACCGCCGTCCACTCCATGACCGATATCTTCCTTCTGCTGATGATTGCCGGTGCCGGGGACGAACTGCAGGGGATTAAAAGGGGAATCATGGAGATGGCTGACCTGGTGGCCATCAACAAGGCCGATGGTCACAACGTGGACAAAGCCAACCTGGCCCGCATACAGTACAAAAACGCACTTCACCTCTTCCCCCCGAAGGAGTCGGGATGGGAACCCCCGGTGATGACCTGTTCGGCTTTGGAAAAAAACGGAGTCCCCGAGATCTGGCAAACTATCCTTGAATACCGGAAAATCACCGAATCCAACGGGTGGTTCCTCAAAAACCGGAATCATCAGTCGGTTTGGTGGATGTTTGAGACCATCAACGAACGGCTCAGACAGGATTTTTACCAGTACCCGGGAATGAAACAAATGATCAGTGAAATGGAGGGAAAGGTGATGAAGTCAGAGATATCCTCGTTTGAGGCGGCCAGCCAGCTCCTGAAAAGGGTTAATAAGGAGTAAACTGTCTGATATTCAATATTAAATCAATGTTAAATAATTGTTAAGTACTTAAGTTCAATTAGCTTTAACATAGTATAAATGATCAGTTTTGCGGCATCAAGAAACCGCATGGATCACGTCAAATCACTTGTTTTAACAACCCTCCTGGGATGGGCTATTTATGTGCCTGCCCAAAGTGTGGGTGGCAATTATAATCCTTATGTCTCGCAGGGGGTCATCGCGCCTGCACCTTTGCCTCCGGTGGAATTCGGGGGTGAAGGGTTCATTTCCTTTAAGATAGGGAACAGTGGCAGTGATGCGATGGAGTGGGTGGCAGGCCAGCCTGAGAATGAGTTGCGTCTGGTGATCACCCTGGCAGGAGGGGTTCCTGATGTGGGGGAGTTGACGGCTGAAACAGCGCTGTTGGCCATCGGAGGTGGTTACAGTAAGATGTTTGAGTGGAGTTATGACCTGTCGGCCAATGCTTTTACCGGGAGGCAAAAGAGCTCACTCCCGCCCATGGGTGTTGATTTCATCACCGTTGCCTACAAGGTGACACGGAATACTTCTACTCCCTTAAACGGGTTTTTGGTTCAGCTTTTTCCTCCCTCCTATACCCTTGTCAGCAATACCACCAACGACGACAAGGTCAGTTCCTATACCTGGACTGAATACCGGGACTATGGGGATGCCCCTGAAAGTTACGGAGTGGCCTACCACCGGATTCAGGAAAACCCTGACTTCAGGGTTTATCTGGGCAAAATCGTGGATGGAGAAAGCGCTTCGCTCTCCACAACGGCTGCCAATGGCGATGATGAAGACGGGGAAGACGACGAAGATGGGGTGACCCTTCCCTTTCTGGTCAGGGGAACAAGTGTGACGATACCCGTAACAGCTTACGGACAGGGATACCTGAACGCCTGGATAGACTGGAACGGGGATGGTGATTTTCTGGATGTGGGAGAAAGGGTGGTTGCCGACCGGCTGATCAATACACCGGTGACCCAAATTGAAGTTCCGGTACCCATGGGGGCGCCGGCCGACATGAACAGCTATGCCCGGTTCAGATTCGGGCCCAAAGGTAGTGCGCCTTCCGGAGGGGCGACCATCGGGGAGGTGGAGGATTACCAGGTCCACATACTCCATATCACTCCTTCGATCTCCGGAAATGTATTCCACGACACCGACATGATGGAAGATAATCTGGTCGATGGCGCCGGTACCAATGCCCTGGGGAGACTCTATGTCAACCTCCTCGATACGGCTGACCGGGTAGTGGCCGCCACGCAGGTCAGTGAAGACGGGACTTATAGTTTTACTGACCTTGCCGATGGTGATTACTGTCTGCAACTTACCATATATGAGGGAATCCCCGGAGAACCCAAGCCTGAAACAAGCCTTGTCAAAGATGGGCTCTATGTCGCCGAGAACCTGGGCAGCGAGCCGGGTTGCGACGGGAGTCCCGACGGATTGTTGTTTGTGACCGTAAAACCCCTTGTCAACCTCGTTGATGCCAACTTCGGCATTGTCAAACTGCCTGACGTCACCATCAGCCTCACCGCATCTCCCAATGTCATGGGGGGGATCACCCTCTTCGATGTGGTGGTCAGGATTGCCGAAATCAACCAGGTAAACACCCGTGGCCCCATCGTCGTCATCATCCCCAGGGATAACCGGTGGTCGGTCAGTGGTGGTTTTGATGCCGGACTGACACAGCTGGAAAATACTGTGCTGCAAAACAGCATCTGGGAATTTGATGCTTCCGATTCCAATTATTACGTCTTCACTACCGTTGCGGAAATTCCCGCCAGCGGACAGTCGGCCCTGGGATTCAGGGCCCTCTTTGACCCGGGGAATTCACGTGGTATCTATACCATAACCGCCCAGCTGCTTTCGGGAAGCGGGGGTGAATACCTTTACCTTAACAATTCAGACTCCGAAAAACTCGATTACTTCAGTAATTAAACCTGAGATCAGGTCTCTTTTCCCAACGCTGAACCAGGGAAGAAAACCGGTTCGGTTGGCAGAGTCCCCCAACCTTATCGCGGGAGTCAGGCTGGTGGAGTCCCCCATTCTTATCCCTTTTGGCATTTCAGGTCTTTTTTCGAAGGAAAACC
>CAYWUJ010000088.1:0-6637 GCA_964461455.1 uncultured Prolixibacteraceae bacterium
TGATCGGATACAACTCCAAAGAGATCAAACCCGATCCTTCGAAAACCATGATGGTCGAGATAGATCCTTCCGATGTGGAAATCGGGGAGGTGGTGGTGACCGCCCAGGCCACCACGTCAAACCGTCTGACCAACATCGACCAGCGGGACAATGCCACGGCATCGGTGAAAATCGACCTGATGGAGATGAACGAGACCGGACTGGTATCGGCTGCCGATGCTCTTCAGGGAAAAGTCTCGGGGTTGGACATTCTAAGTGCCTCAGGGGACCCGGGATCGGGATCTTCCCTGGTCATCAGGGGATTGAGCTCCATGGGCAACAGCCAGCCCCTCATCGTCATCGACGGGGTGCCACAGGACCGGGTATCGCGCGATTTTGACCTGGCCTCGGCCGACCAGGAAGATATCAGTAACCTGATCAACATTGCCCTTCAGGACATCAAGTCCATTGAAGTACTCAAAGATGCCGCTTCCACCGCCGTTTACGGCTCCCGGGGTGCCGACGGGGTTCTCCTTATCGAAACCCACAAGGGGAGAATGGGAAAGGTACAGTTTGACTACCAGTATAAGAATACCTATAATGTCCAGCCCCCCGCCATTCCGATGCTGAGCGGCGATGAGTATATCATGCTGCAGCTCGAAGAGTGGCACAACGCCTATGGGGTGTTCAACATGCCTCCGGAAATCGCCTACGACCGCGACTTCACCGACTTCTACAACTATTCAGCCAATACCGACTGGATCGGGGCCATCACCCGCAACTCGATGACCCATGACCACTATTTCAAGATCTCGGGAGGGGGACAGCGCACCCGGTATTTCACTTCGCTGAGCTACCTCGATGAGGACGGAACGACCCTGGGAACGGCAGCCAAGCGCTTTTCCACCCGTATCAACCTCGACTATTACCTTTCCCGGAAGCTTCTGTTCACGGTAAACTTCAGCTTTATTTCAAATACAATTGACGGGAATGTGACCCTCAACAACAACAATGTCCGCGCAATGGCCTATATCAAGGCGCCCAACATGAGCATCTGGGAACTGGATCAATATGGCCGCAGGACCGGTGAATATTTTAATCCCATCAACAGTTACCAGGGCAATGGGGTTTCTTTTTTCAATCCCGTGGCTGTGGCCACCCTGGGCCGGAATGACCGGGTGGAAAATTCTCTCGACAACACCTTCAGGCTGCGGTACACCATCAATGACTGGCTGATCTTCAACGAAACAGTCTCCATCCAGTACACAGGTGCCAAGTCCAAGAATTTCCTTCCCTACAACGCCATTGGTGCCGACTGGCTCGACTGGCAGATCAACAAGGCGGAGGAGAGCAACAATATCAACTCATCCATACAGACCGAGACACAGCTTCTTTTCAACTCGCCCTTCAAATCGTCAAAGCATGTGCTTTCGGGGGCGGCCACCTGGTTTACCAACCAGTCGCAATATGAATGGATGAACATCCAAAGCAACCGTACTCCCAGTACCGATATCCAGGATCCGGCCATCAATGCCCAGATCAACTGGATAGGCACGGGAATGGGAGAAGGCAGGGATATCGCCGCCACCCTGAATGCGAACTACAAATTGCTGGACCGTTACGGGATCACCGGCAATGCGAGGGCCGATGCCAATGCCGCCTTCGGGTCCAACAACCGTTGGGGGATATTTGCCGGGGTCTCGGGTTTCTGGCGTTTTTCAAGCGAACCGTGGCTGGAAACCCTGGAATGGCTGGGTGAGAGCAAACTAAAGGCCAGCTGGGGCCTTTCAGGCCAGCAGCCCGGCGACCCCTATGCCCGATTTGCCACTTATATATCCGCCACCAACTACATCGACAATACGGCCATTACCCCCAACAACATACAGTTGAACAACCTCAAGTGGTCCAATACCACCTCGACGAACTACGGGATCGAGCTGAACCTGTTTGACGACCGCATCTTCCTGCAGGCCGATATCTACAGTAAACTGACCACCGACATGCTCTTCCAAAACTACAACATTCCCAACAGTGCCGGTTTTGGTTCCCTGCGGTTCCTCAATGGCGGAGAACTGGAAAACCGGGGATGGGAACTGATGGCCAACTGGAGAGTGGTCAAAACAAAGGATTTCTCCCTTTTCCTTGATTTCAATACGTCACGCAATGTGAACACCTTCAACATGGTGCCTGAGAATTTCAACAAGGAGAGGAATACCTCCCTCACCAACGGGGCGTTTCCCCAATTGGTCAGAGAGGGGGAACCCATCGGCTCCTTTTATGGGGTGCGCTATCTGGGGGTATGGCCCAGCGATGAGGACGTGGTAGCCCGCGATGCCAAAGGGGAGCCCCTGCTCGACGGCGAAGGTCTCCCCATTCCGCTCACCTTCCAGGGTTCGTATGTCTTTAAGGGGGGGGATGCCCGCTATGAGGATATCAACTATGACGGGGTCATTGACCTGAACGACGTGGTGTATATCGGTGACTCCAACCCCGACTTCATCGGGGGTTTCGGAGCCTCCATGAAATATAAAGATTTTGATTTTTCCTTTGGTTTCCACTACCGTCTGGGCTTTGACATCGTCAACCGGGTGGCTATCAACACTGAGGGGATGCTCAACCGCAACAATCAGAGCAAGGCGGTGCTCAGCCGCTGGCGGGTGCAGGGTCAGGATGACCCCGGAACGCTGCCGCGGGCTTACCTGAACCATCCCGCCAACAACCTGGGGTCTGACCGGTATGTGGAAAAGGGAGACTTCATGCGGCTCAACAATGTCAAGTTCGGCTACCAGCTGCCCCAGAAAACCTGCAGCCGCCTGGGTCTGCGCAGCCTGAACCTGGCCGTCAGCGCCCGTAAGCTCATTACCTTTACCCAATACTCGGGACAGGATCCCGAAGTGGGGCAGAATGCCGCTGATCCTTTCTGGATAGGGGAAGACAATGCCAACACCCCACCTCCCAAAACATTTACTGTCAGCTTATTGGTCGGATTCTAAAAACAGGTGAACAATGAAAAGGAATATTAAATATATCATGATCCTCCTGGCGGTGCTGGTCCAGGTTTCCTGCAATGACTGGCTGACACTGGAACCCCCGAGCGGTCTTACCCGGGAAGAGTTCTGGCAGACCAAAGAGGATGTGGAAGCCATACTGAGCGGGGCTTACAGCGCCATGGCAAAAATGGATAATCTCTTTTTCCTCTACGGGGAAATCAGGGCCGATATGATCATCGGTGACACCAACCAGGGAGATGAACAGAAGAAGATGGCCCAGAACAACATCTATCCCGATAACGGCATGGCCAACTGGAGCAAGTTTTACCAGGTGATCAACTACTGCAATGAGATCATCAAGAATGCTCCCCTTGTGCAGGAGAGGGACAATACCTTTACCGACTACCAGCTGAAGGGATGGATGGCGGAGGCTTATTTTCTGCGCTCGCTCTCCTATTTCTACCTGGTGCGCATCTTTAAGGACGTTCCCCTGATTCTGGAACCCTCAGAGACCGACGATACCGATTTTTACATTCCCAAGTCGGAGGAAGCGGTGGTGCTGGCCCAGATCACCAAGGACCTGGAAGAAAACCGCAACTTCGCCATTGCCGATGGCTATCCCACCCTTGCCGAAAACAAGGGGCGTGCCTCCAAGGCTGCCTTCGATGCTCTGCTTGCCGATATCGCCCTGTGGAACTTCGATTATAACAAGGTGTTGGAACATGTGGCTCGCATTGAAGCCAACAAGGAGATCGTCATGATGCCCAGTGGTAAATGGTACGAACTCTATTATCCGGGTAACGCCCTGGAGAGCATTTTTGAGTTTCAGTTTGACCAGGGCAAGAACCAGAGCAACCAGCTTTATGGCCTTACCAACCGGAATTCCTATAATTATGATCCCAGCCAGACGGCCCTGGAGATGTTTGCGCGTCTTTATGCCAAGGAACTGGTGCGTGGTGAGGATGCCTCTATCAAACGGTATGGTGACGATGATTACATTATCTGGAAATATGTAGGCACTGCTCCCGACGGGAACACGATCCGCACGGGGACCCTCCAGAACAGCGCCAACTGGATTGTTTACCGGCTGGCCGACGTCATGCTGATGAAAGCCGAAGCCCTTTCGCAGCTCAACCGCTATGGTGAAGCCCTGGAAATCATCAACACCATCAGGGATCGCGCCAGCGTGGGAGCCATTGGCCTCCCCAATTCAGCCACAGCATACGAGGATGCCATCCTCGAAGAGCGGGCCCTTGAACTTGCTTTCGAAGGAAAACGGTGGTTTGATCTTCTCCGCATGGGCCGCAGGAACGATTACGCCCGGAAGGAGAAGCTGATCGAGGTGATCGTACGCAACGTTCCCTCCACCCAGAAGAGAATCCTGGCCGTTAAACTGACAAACCCCCTGGGGTGGTATATGCCGGTTCACAAAGATGAACTTGAGAGAAATAAAAATCTTGTTCAGAACCCTTTTTACAATAACTAGCCATGAAAAAAAGCACTCTCCTGTTTGCTCTTATAGCTTCGCTTCTCTTTCAGTGGTCCTGCAAGGAAGAAGAGCATCCCAACCCTGAGTTTAAGGACATGATCAAAATGACCATCTACGATTATGTGGTGGCCAAGAAGGATACTTTTTCAAGTTTTCTGGCCATCATGGAGAAAGGTGGGCTCGACCTGACCATGAGTGCCTACAACCCCAATGCCAAAGACGGGAAATTTGCCTATACCCTCTTTCTCCCCACCAATGATGCTGTTAACAAATTTATAAGTGAGCATCCCCAGTACAACACCCTGAATGATTTGCTCAACGACGAGGCGTATGTCAGGGCCCTGAGCCGTTACCATGTGCTGAACATGGGGATCATCACAAATGACTTTCCGTTTGGCGCCCTTCCTGAGCTGACCCTTTCGGGGGACCAGCTCACCGTCAGCTTCATCATTGAAACCGACACCTCCTATTACAAAATCAACAACCAGGCGGCGATCATCCTCCCCAACGTAGAGGCTTCCAATGGCTTTGTCCATGTGATAGAGACCATGCTGACGCCGGTGACCTACACCACCTATGGGTGGCTGTCGCAGAATCCGGGGTATTCCATCTTCAAGGCGGCCCTGGATGCCACGGGGTTAAAGGACACCCTGAATATCAACCAGAAAACCGATACCCGGCGATTACGGCCCCATACCCTGCTTGTCGAACATGACTCCATCTTCAACCGGCGTAACATCCGCTCTTTTGATGATCTGGCCAAAAAAATCAGTCCCGGGAATGCCGATTATAAAAACAGATCCAATCTGCTCTATAATTTTATGGCCTACCATATTCTGGAGGGCAGCCTGTTCCTTGATGATTTTGAAGGGGTAGCCGCCAATTACAACACCTATTCCGATATTCCCCTGTCGGTGAACGGGATGGGGATTGATATCGCCATTAATAAGGGGCGCATGGTGTTTGACACCATTTTCCATGCCAGCGGCGACACCACGCTGATTGATTATGTGGGGGTGATGTATGACGCCAGCAACATGATCACCCAGTCGGGTTCGGTCCATTTCATCAACCAAATCATGCGCCAGTTTTCCCCCGCTCCCGCCATCCGTAACTATGAGTTCTGGGAGGAGTCCCTTTTCAGTGAGTTGCGCCGTGAACCCGGAAGTTACGAGATCAAGGATCCCTCCCTGCTGAGCAGTATCAAGTGGAGCGGCGCCGACCTCTTTTTTGTGAAATCGGAAGACGCCAATGATCCTGCTTGGAACCAGGACTATCTTTTCCTGAACGGCGATTTTTCTATTTCCTATACCATGCCCAAGATCATCCAGGGGAAATATGATGTTTTACTGGGAGCACATGCCTACAGTCAGGACAATGCCCTTGTGGAGATTTTCCTTGATGGCAAAAAGATCGGCGGACTGGTGGACCTCACCACCGGGGGAAGTTCCTCCAATCCTTATGCCCGGAAAGAGATCGGCACGGTCGAATTCCAAAGGTATGAAGACCATACCATCAGAATTGTCTCCCTGATTCCGGGGGCATTAATGTGGGATTACGTAAGATTTGAACCTGTTAAATAATACAAAAATGAAAAATATTCCCGGTTTCATCATCCTGATCATCCTCCTGGTTGCCGGAGGCTGCTCCGATATTTGGGATAAGCATTACAATGTGGTGCCGGAGACCTCGGACCAGGATATTTGGGAAGTCCTTGAAAAAGACCAGGATGTTTCCATGTTTGTGAACGCCCTGAAGGAGTTTAAGTACGATTCGGTCTTTAAGTCGGTAAAGGTATACACCTACTTCATTCCGACCAATCAGGCCATCAATGCGTTTTTGGCGGGGCATCCCATGACCAAGGCGGTTCTGGACTATCATATCGTTTCTCATTTTATACAGTCGAGCAGTATCGCGGAGAAGAGGCGGGTTCAGACGCTGGCCCTGAAACTGGCCCTGTTTGAAAGGAATGGCGGCAATTCATCCTACGACGGGATTCCCCTGGGTTTTGAGAGCCCTCTTTACAGAAATGGCAAGTATTATAAAATGGACCAGGTGGCCATGCCCAAGCCTACCTTCTATGAGTACTACATCGAAAACAATCCGTTGCTCAGAGATTATATTGACAGTCGCGACAGCATCGTGCTCGACCGGGAAAACAGCCGTCCCATCGGGTTCA
>CAYWUJ010000089.1:0-6579 GCA_964461455.1 uncultured Prolixibacteraceae bacterium
AGCTCTGGAGCAGTGTCAGCCATCTTCACAGCAACGGATTCAGGGAGAATGACCTGTATCGCCGTAGTTCCGTGATTACCTCAGGACGGTGGCGCGGAAAGGGGGTGCTTCTGAGCAGCACCCTGCTGGTGACCGCCATGAAGGGAGGCATTCCCAGCTCCCTCGGGAAAACCCTGTTTGAGGAGAGCCCCTCCTCGGCCGCTCCCAACTGGAAAGCGGCAGAGGGATACCAGAAATTTACCCACCTTCTGGGCGGCATCACCCTGGCCGTTCCCCTGACCGCGAAGACCTCGGGGCGCGTCACCCTTTACGGCAAGGTAAACGATGACTATGAAAAGCGTCCCTTCAACAATCTCGACGACCGTGCCGGAGGAGCGGGAGTCCGCGGCCGCATCACCCGTCACGGAACCCTGAGCGAGTGGATCGCAGGAGGGGAGTGGTCGACGGAAAGCTACTCCTGGCTTCTCGATAAGGAGGAGGTGCTCCTGAACAAAAACCGGGAAAACCGCAGGCAGTGGCAACTCTTCGCCATGGTATACTACCGGCCGGTGCCCCGGCTGCTCCTTTCCCTGGCCGGAGCGGTCAGCCAAACACGCTATCTCCTCGACGACCTGTTTGCCGCCAACGGAGACCAGTCGGGAGAAAGACTCTTCCCGGTGATTTTTTCTCCCCGGGCGGGGATGAGCTTTGAAGTGTCGGAAGCTGTCACTCTCTTTGCCGCGGCAGGCCATGGCTATTCCCTGCCATCGCCCGAAGAGACCCTTCTTCCCGGGGGGAATGTCAATCCCGCGATCAGGCATGAAGAGGGGATTCAGGTGGAAGTGGGGGCCCGGACCACCACAGGCGGGGGCGCGGCTTTCCTGGAGGCATCGTTGTACAGGATTGACCTCAGGGATTTGCTGGTCACCAAGCGGGTGACGGAGGATATCTTCACGGGGTCCAATGCCGGAAAGAGCCGCCATTACGGTCTCGAGCTGACTGCCGGAACCCGCTTTTTTCGTTCCGGCGCATTCCCCGGGGAGCTCTCTTCACGGGCGGCGCTTACCCTGTCGGGCAACAAATTCGTGGAATTCACCGATGATGGCGTAAACTATGACGGGAAGCGCCTTCCCGGGATTCCCGGAACTTCGGTGCAGGGCCAGTTGTTCTGGAAGCCCTTTCCCTTCCTGGAAATGCAGGTTCACCTCTCCCAAACGGGCCGCCAATACCTCAATGACGCCAACAGTGCGGAACAACCCGGCTATTTCCTGGCAAACATAAAAAGTACGGCCAGGGTGGCCACCGGCAAGGGAAAGGTTCTCACTGTCCATGGCGGAGTGAATAACCTGTCCGATACCCGATATGCCTCTATGATCGTCGTCAATGCCCTTGCCGCCCCCCAGGCAGAACCCCGCTATTATTACCCCGGCATGCCGCGAAATGGCTTCCTGGGGGTGACCTTAGGCTTCTGATTGGTCAGTCCCCCTTTTGCTTTTCCTCTCCCCATGTTTTCGTGATTTCCGTCTCTTATGGGCTCCAAAACCACCTGTTTCCGTATGATTCCCGGATATCATGCCCTGGTTCCGGGGAAACCTGACGTGTTTTTTTTGGGGTTATTTGATGGTTATTTGCCTAAAAATGAGTATATTTAGTTGTTCCGGAAAGGATGAAGCTGATGTGATGCGACTCATTAGCGTAGTTACTGCTTTGAGGGTTCACTAAAACCAGACCGATGAAGGATGCGATCAACTCCATTGCCTGTTTGGTGATGGTTTTCAGTTGTGCCGTTTGTGGGGTGACAGCACAGGTAACAACTTCCGAAACGGGAAGTTATACCGATTCCCGCGATGGGAAAAGTTATGCGACCGTGAAGATCGGTGACCAGTGGTGGTTTGCCGAAAATCTGGCCTGGCTGCCGGCTGTGAGCCCGCCCCAAGCTGGATCGGAAACCATTCCATATTATTATGTCTATGGATACCTTGGGGCTGATGTGGATGAAGCCAGGGCCACGGATAATTATGCGACCTACGGTGTTTTATACAACTGGCCGGCTGCCACGGGGGGAGCTCCGGGCAGCGATGCGAACCCTTCAGGAGTACAGGGGGCTTGTCCGACAGGCTGGCATCTTCCCGGCGATGCCGAATGGAAACAATTGGAGATCTTTCTGGGGTTGACCAGTGTGCAGGCCGACGCCATCGGCTGGCGGGGTACCAACCAGGGAACCCAGATGAAAGCGACGGAGGGGTGGAGCAACCTGGGAAATGGCACCAATTCCAGTGGTTTCACGGCGCTCCCGGGAGGGGTGCAGGGTGGTGGTACTTTTAGCAGCCTGGGAGGCGTGGGGCACTGGTGGTCGGCCTCGGAATATTCAGCCCACCAGGCCTGGAAGCGCAGGCTGAATTACGACATAAATGCGGTGCAGCGTTATTATGAATATAAAAATGGCGGCCACAGCATCAGGTGTGTCAGGGATGCCCCCGATACCTTGTCCCTGCACCTGATTCCCGGCTGGAACCTTTTCGCAATCAATGTGATTCCCGACACCCCCGACCTGAAACTCCTCTTCGATACCCTGATCACCCAGGAACAGCTGGTCAGGATCGTGGATGAATCGGGAAATACCCTGGAGGACCAGGGCGAACCCGAAGGGTGGCGGAACAATATCGGGAATATCAGTTTCACGGAAGGATACAAAATGAAGGTGACGGCTTCCTCCGGGGTAGACATCATGGGCATGAAGGCTGAATATCCCGTCAGAATCCCCCTGCAGGCCGGATGGAACTTCATGGGTTTCCCCTGTCAGGAAATGAGAGATGGCCTGCAGGTCGTGCAACAGCTGATCGACCGCCAGACGCTGGTGAAGGTTCAGGATGAAACAGGTTCGGCCATCGAGGATCTGGGTGAACTGGGGGGGTGGAGAAATATGATCGGAACGTTTGTGCCCGGTAAGGGTTACAGGGTGAAGATGGCTGCCGCTGACACGCTGACCATCGACAGCGTCACGCCGCTTCCCAGGTAACCATAGGAGAAGCCGGTATCCTGAACAACCCGGGATGGACTTTGGAGAGATGATCCCTCCCTTTTAAAATTGTCGGTTGCGACGCAACCTTTTTACCTTAAAATCAGTCTACAAGATAAAAACAGTAAAGATGGGACGTGTGGGTTGCCTGATGGCCGCAATGCTCTTTCTGGTTCCCTTTCCGGGTCGCGGCCAGGCCTTTCAGCCCGATGACTTCCTTGAAGTACGGGAGCGGAACAGGGACCTTACCGCTGCAGAGCTTGAAAACCACTACAGCAGGCCTGCGGAGTTTTATCTCAGGGACTTTGATAAAAGCATTGACTTCAGCAAGGTGATTTACCTCGATGAGATGACCGCTGCCCTGGAGCTTACCCGTGACGAAGAGGCTCTTTTACGGCGCAATCTGTTTATGGTCTCCGAAAGGCTCTCCTACACTGCCTTCGGTCATGCTTTCCATACGGTGTATAACCACGATCTTCCCGTTTTCGTGACCACCGACGCCATCCTGCACGCCCTGCACATGTCGTACGACCAGATCCTGAAAACTCTGGAAAGGGAGGTGATGTCGGTGAACCTGGAAAAATGTCTGGGAGCGCTCTATCAGAATTTTCATCTCCTTACCGCCAAATACGGCGGCAACAAGGCCCTTGCCGGCGCTCTTGCCGATGCCGACCTTTACGTGACGATCGCCCATTCCCTGATGTCGGGTACCCTGAAGGAGGGTCACGTGGCCTCATCGGAGGATATAGGCCGGGTATGGGACGCCATCAAAAGCGAAAAGTTGACGGAGATGCCCCTGTTCACCTTTCCGGAGCGATCCCGGAAACTCGATTTCAGTCAGTTTACGGTGCGCGGTCATTATGTGTATACGGAACAGGACAAGTGGATGGGCCTCAAGTCGCTGGAACCCTATTTCCGGGCCATGATGTGGCTGGGCCGCACCGATTTTCTGCTCACGCCCCCGCCGGAAAATCCCTGGGAGGTTCCCTGGACCGACCCGGAGATCCAAAGGATGCACCAGGGGGCCTTTCTGCTCAACGAACTCTGCCGGCTCACCCCGGAAAAGGAACTCCTCGACTGGAATGAAAGGGTCATCACCTTTCTGGTGGGGGCGTGTGACAACATCACCCCGGAGGCGTTCGGAAAGGTGCTGGCAGGGATGGGGATCACCTCTGCGGTGCAGCTTGACGACCTTTCTCTTTCGCGGGAATTGCAGCAAACGCTGGGGAAAGATCCCCGCCTGGCCCAGCAAATCCTGAGTGATTTCTTTCTCATGGATCCCTGGGCTGAAGAGCCGGGGTTGCTGCCCGTTTCCTGGCGGCTGTCGGGCCAACGGTTTATCATAGATGCTTATATCCTGGGAAACGTGGTCTTTGACAGGGTAATGTATAACGGACAGAAGGTGATGCGGATGATGCCCTCTCCCCTCGATGCCTTGTTTGTGCTGGGTAACAACGATGCCCTGCCCCTGCTGCGTGACGAACTCGACAAATACCCCTATGCCGGACAACTGGCCAACCTCAGGTATCTCACCGACGCCCGGCCTGAGACTTTCTGGCAGGGGAGCCTCTACAATGTATGGCTCAATGCCCTCCGTGACCTGAATCCCGGTGAGGGCGAGGAAGAACTTCCCCTTTTTATGCAGACAGCCGCGTGGCACCAGGAAAAGATCAATACCCAGCTGGCCGGATGGTCCCAGTTGCGCCATGACAACCTGTTGTATGCCAAACAATCCTATACGGGAGGAACCGGCTGTTCCTTTCCTGTCTCCTATGTGGAACCCTATCCCCTCTTTTACCGCCGGCTAAGGGAGTTCGCAGGGGATGCCGCCCTCTTTTTCGGGACTATTCAGGCCGCTTCTCCCCAACTCAACAAGGTCATCGCGTTCTTCCCCCATTTCGGGGAGGTGATGGGCAAACTGGAAATCCTGGCTGCAAAGGAACTGGCCGGGGAGCCTTTCACCGCGGCGGAGAGGGAGTGGCTGGGGGCTATGCTATTCCATCACAGCATGAGCGGGGAACCTCCCTATTCAGGGTGGTATGCCGACCTTTTCTTTGATGTCTGGGATGCTTCCGAATGGGACCACACCATCGTGGATGTGCACACCCAGCCCACCGATGAAACGGGGCATGTCGTCGGCCATGTGTTGCACATGGGCACGGGAAAGGTCAACCTGGGCGTTTTCCTGGCCAGCCACCCCGATAACCCCGGTGTCCTGACCGCATTTGCCGGACCTCTGCTTTCCTGTTATGAGACGGTGACCGATAACTTTAAAAGGATGACCGACCAGGAGTGGGAGCATTTGGTGTGGCAGGATAATCTGCCTGACCGGCCCGAATGGACCCGTATATACCTGGCTGGTAAAGAGGGGCAGCTCCGTCCCAAGGGCGCTGAATTGCCCTCCCAGGGGTATACCGCCACCCCCGCCCTCACCCCAACCACTGATCCTGTAATGGCTGTCTGGCCCAATCCCGTGCGGGAACTTCTTCATATGACCCTCTCCTCGGAGCATGCCGGGTTCTGCCGGGTATCCCTCTTTAATGCTGCAGGAGTCGTGGTGCGGGCTTTCGGGAACCAGAGTACTGGCGGGGGAGTGAATACCCTTCATCTTTCCATGGGCGGACTGAAGGCGGGGATTTACCTGGTGCGTGTTGAAACTCCTGATGGCAGGGTTGCCGTGAAGAAGGTGATCAAAAAATAGCCTTCCCTTCATCCCCACCTTTTGTTGGCGTAGACGCCGGAACCGTTTGTTTCAGTCAGGGCGTTACTGACAGAATAAAAACCGAAACAGGAGAAAAGTGTTATAGAAGGATTATATTGTAATCACTGAAGTGATCAAAATATAATCATGTGTGGGAAGTTAGTATTGGCCAGTAGTCTGGAAACCATAGAGAAGCGCTTCACGGTGAGGATGCCGGGGAGGCTGGAGTGGGTGCCGCGGGTGGTGGTCAGTGCGGGTGAAGAGACGCTGGTCATCACGCAGCAGGAGCCCCGGGAGCTGGCCCTGATGCGGTTCGGGTATACCCCCGCCGGGGTAAAAGAACCGTGGGGCTTGCTCCATGCCCGGGCCGAAGGGGAAAAGAACCGGAGGAATGATCCGTTATACAGCGGGAGCCCGGCCATCTTCATGAAGTCCGCCTTTAAGAAGCCTTTGTTTACGCAACGTTGTGTGGTCATCGCCGACGCCTTTGTGGTATGGCCGGCAGCCGGGAAGCAGCCCTGGCTCGTTTACCTCAGGGACCAGGACCGCCCCTTTGGTATGGCCGGGGTGTACGATGTTTGGATTCATCCTGTCACGAAAGCCGAAATCCGTGGTTTTGCCCTGATTACGGTACCCGGGAATGACCTTCTCCACCGGTTGCCGGCAACCAGGATGCCCGTCATTATTCCCCGGGGAAGAGAAATCCCCTGGCTGCGCTCTTCCAGTCACCTGAGTGACATCCTGGGGATGCTCTCCATCTTTCCGGCGGAAAAAATGAACGGCTATCCCCTCAGTCCCGGTTTTGACCAGAATCCCCCGCTTTCAGGGAACTCCCTGAAACCTGCGGGAGAGAGGATTTACAGCGAAACGGAAAGGAAAA
>CAYWUJ010000090.1:0-6568 GCA_964461455.1 uncultured Prolixibacteraceae bacterium
ACCAGGGAAATGTGCTGTGGGCCCAGTCGTATCCTGGCGATCTGATCTATCTGGCCATGCCGGCCGTCGACGGGGATGGTAACATTTACGTCGCCTGTGAGTTCTACAGTAACTCAGGGACCGTCACCTTCGGAAGTGTTTCTACACCCCAGGGCCCCGATGACGGGGGAACGGTACTGGCGAAAATCGACCCCACGGGAACAGCCCTGTGGGTGCGCACCTTTGCAGGGTCAGCACTCGATCCCGAAGTCAGCGGGTGGCCCACCGACGTAAAAACCGACGCCCAGGGGAACTGCTACCTGTGGGGATGGTGCTTTAACGCGGCTACCTTCGGAACCGCCACCTTTACGAATCCCTATGCCGGGTCAGTGTGGAACAAGTACCTGGCAAAGATAAATCCTGAGGGCGACCTGGTATGGGGCACGGTGATCCTGGAAAAAAAGTACGGCTTTAACTATGGCGACATGCTTGACCTCGACGCCAACGGCAATATCTATGTGGGCGGCCACTTCAAAGATTCCATTGAAGTTCAGGGACATCAGTTCAAACCACAAACCACCAATGACCTTTACCTGATGAAGTTCACCAACGACGGCGACTACCAGTGGATCAAAACGGTGCCCACCGGGGCGAACAACTTCAACTGTCTGAGTGTGCTGAAGGAAAACAGCGTCACCATCAGCGGAATTGCCGGCATGGCCACGGAATTCGGGCCTTTCCCGGTCATCAACAATGGAGGGACCACCTCCGTCATGGCCACCCTGGGCGATCTGCTGCCCCACTTCGTGCCGGTATGGAGCGGCAATGGGGTCGACCAGATGAACATCAACATTTATAGCGCCCTGCTCGACGGTCTTGACCTGGAACACGGCGACGAAATCGGCGTCTTTGACGGGGAACTCTGTGTGGGTGCCGGGGTGGTTGACCAAACCATCACTTCCGGCAATCTGCTGACCCTGGTGGTCTCGCGTAACGATGGGACCGGTAACGGCTATACCCCGGGGCATCCCATCGCTTTCCGCTATTTCGATCTGAGTGCCAGCCGTGAGGTGCCCCAGGTCACCGCCGCCTACGACGATGAAAACCCCGCATGGAGCACCAGCGGCACCTTTGAAGCCGGGGCCACCGCCTTTGCCGCCCTGAACGGGGAATCGACCAGTCTGCTGACCCTGAGCCTCAGGGAAGGGTGGAACCTGATCTCCTCCAATGTCACCTCCGCAGAGCCCGATATGGAGGTGATTTTCTGGCCGTTGATCAGCCAAAGCTGGCTGGTGAAGGTGATGGATGAGGCCGGAAACACCCTCGAGGACCTGGGCAATTTCGGAGGTTGGCAAAACAGCATCGGCGATCTGGCCCTCACCGAGGGGTACAAGGTCAAGGTCACCACCGACTGCCGGCTGAACCTCGAAGGCGAATCGGCCCCCCTGCCCATGGATATCCCGCTGACCATAGGGTGGAACATCATCGGTTTTCCCTATCCGTGGAGCGTCAATGCCATGGACATCATGCAGCAGCTCATCACCCGGGGCACCCTCATCAAGGTGCAGGATGAAACCGGCCGCTCCATTGAGGATTACGGTTCTTACGGAGGCTGGATCAACAACATAGGATCCTTCCAGCCCGGCAAGGGGTATAAGGTAAGGGTCAACGCTCCCGATGTGCTGAATCTTCCGGCCCTCATTTATAAATCGGCGGAAGTTCCGCTGACGGAAGTGGCGCCGCGTCATTTCATTCCCGCCTTCCGCGGTAATGGCGTCGACCACATGAACGTCAACCTGGTGGGATTGCCGGCAGGCTTCCTCAGTCCGGGTGACGAAATCGGCCTCTTCGACGGGGGAGTGTGTGTGGGCGCCGTCACCCTGCTGCCCCGCCACCTCGATGCCCGCCTGGTGTCCATTCCCGCCTCTGCCGCCGATCGCGGCGATAACCCCGGGTTCACCGAGGGCAACCCCATCCTCCTTCAGCTCTGGAAAGCCTCCACCGGAGAACTCCTGACCCTGGAACCCGAAATCATCAAGGGCAGCTCTTCCTTCCGGAAAAACGAATCCCTCTTTGCCAGCCTCGAAAAGTACGCCATGACCCCGGCCATCCTTCCGGGCCAGGAAACCCTGCGCCTCTATCCCAATCCCACCAGCGGAAAAATCACCATCACCACTTCCGGAGGTGGGGAAACCAGAACAGAAGTGCTCGTGATGAACCCGGCCGGACAGAAGGTCCTCGACACCGTCCTGAAGACCAACCCGGGCGAAATCGACCTGTCGGGGAACGCTCCCGGGCTCTATTATGTCAGGGTCACCTGTGGCCACAACAGCTTAACAGAAAAAATTACCCTCAGGTAAGCAAAAAGTGAAGGAATTTTGACAAAAAGGCTTAAATTTGATCTGACTAACACCCACCGACCATGAAGAAACTGGCGTTTACACTGGTCTTGGCCCTGACCGCCCTTTTCCTGTCAGGACAAACCCATTTTGTTCCTGCCTTTGAGGGAAACGGACAGGACCACATGAACATTTATATAATTTCCGCGGAAGTATCGGGCGTTCCCCTGGGAGCCGGCGATGAGATTGCCGCCTTTGACGGGGCCATCTGCTGTGCCGTGCTCACCCTGGCCGGAACAGAAAGCCCCACTTCCCCGGGTGTTTTGAGGGCTTCCATGGCCGACATTAATGAAGCCAACGGCTTCACCTCCGGAAATCCCATCACCCTCAGATTCTGGGACAGCAGCGCCGCACGGGAATACAGCATCGTGACCCTGGTATTTTACAACACCAGCCAGGAAGTGATTGCCGCGGTGCCCTATAGCCCGGGAGAAAGCGCCTTTGTCGCCGCCAGCGCAAATACCGACATCACCCCCACCCTGACGGTCACGCCCAACTCAATGGACGGAAAGACCAATTTCGACCAGGTCATCAGGATCACCGAGTTAAACCAGGCCGATTCGGAAGGGGAAATCAGGGTGGTCATCCCCCGCGATTCACGGTGGACCTTTTCCTGGAATCCTGCTCTGACGGAAGCCGGCGGGATAGCCGTCAATAATTCGGCATGGAGTTACAACGGAACCGACGTAAGCGTCCATATCTTCTCGACCACTGCCGTGGTCCCCGGAGGCAGCTCCCTGCTATTTGGCATTAAGGCGGTCTTTGACCCCGGAAGCACCAAGGGAATCAGCACCATCACCACCCAGATCATCCCGGGGAGCGGAAGCGACAGCCGCGCCTCCAACAACTCCGACTCCGAAGTGGTCAACTATTTCGGCGGAAACTAGAGAAATGAAGTTATGATAAATTTAAAAGGATGGGGAATCAATTCTCCATCCTTTTTTTTATTTTCGCAAGTGGGGATTTCCTTTCCCCCGGGAAAATGGGAAATCTCCTGATTGATTAAACCAGTGTTATGAGAAGATTTCTGATGGCCTTTGCCTTGTTGATGGCATCGGCAACCCTGACATGGGTCAACGGTACTCCCCTGCCGTCATCAGGGGGAAAGGGCTCCCTTCGCAAGGTGAGTCCCGAAATGGCCGGCAGAGTCGCCGGCAATTATCTCAAAAAGGTCCAACCCCACAGGTTGAAATCCGCCACCAGGGAGCAGTCCCGGTTCACAGCGGTCGCGGTGGCCCTTGAGAACCGCGACACCCTGTTTTATGTGTTGAACGATTCGGTGAGCCGCAGTTTTGTCATTGTGGCTGCCGACAAAGCTTCACGGCCTGTATTGGGGTATTCCCGCGGGGGGTTGTATGACCCCGGGAAGGTGCCTCCGGCCCTGAAGGCCTGGCTGGAAAGCCGTAAAAATGAGATTGGCCGGCTGAAGCGAGCCCTTTCTCCGTCTCCTCCTTCTGCCGAATGGGAGGCCTTACTGGCTGAGACGGAACCACAAATCAACACCTCAGGGGGAGCTGTCCCCGGGGGAGAGGACTCATTGTACTCTTCCCATCCCACCCCGTGGTCTGCACAATCGCTTGAGGCCATCGCCTTCACAGCGGCAGCAGAGGCCTCCGGGGCTTCTTTTCCTGCAGTAGGGCCCCTGGTGCAGACCACCTGGGACCAGACCTGCTACTACAATGCCTCCTGTCCGGCCGATGCCGGGGGTCCCTGTGGTCATGCGGTCACGGGATGTGTGGCCACGGCCATGGCCCAGGTCATGAAATACTGGAATTACCCGGCCACGGGAACGGGCAGTAACTCCTACATCCATCCCACCTATGGAACATTGTCGGCCGATTTCGGAAGCACCGTGTACCGGTGGAACGACATGCCGGTGTCCCTCAGCAGCGACAACACGGCGGTGGCTACCCTTCTCTATCACTGCGGGGTGGCGGTGCATATGTATTATGGCGCCTCGAGTTCCGCAGCCATCCTCTCCCCTGACGCCCTGGTCACCAACTTCGGGTATTCCCCCGATGGACGCTATGTATTCAGGGAAGACTATTCCGATACGGAATGGACCGCTCTGATGAAGTCAGAACTGAACAGCCTGAGGCCGGTGCTCTACCGCGGTAGCGGTCCGGCGGGAGGCCATGCCTTCATCCTCGACGGATTTGAAGGCGACGACTATTTCCACATCAACTGGGGATGGGGAGGTTATTACGATGGCTATTTCTACCTCGGAAGCATCGATTTCAGCGAAGACCAGGGGGCCGTCACCGGGGTCTACCCTGCCGGACTGCCCGGGGGCACTCCGGGGATCCACGTCACACCCCAGGCCCTCACCCTATCGGGATTAGCGACCTCAGACACGGTGACCCTCACCGCCACCGTCGACTGGAGCGCCACCACCGATCAGCCCTGGTTGACCGTTTACCCGGCATCAGGGAGCGCTGGGGTGACCCCATTGGTGGTTTCCGCACCCGACAACAACACGGGAACCCTCCGCACGGCTACCGTCACCATAGCAGCCAGCGGCCATAGCAGCCAGGTCATCACCGTGGAACAACAAAAGAAAACCGCCGTGACAGCCGGGAACCTCAAAAACCTGCTGGCCGGGGAGCTGGGCACCATCACCCATCTCACCCTGACGGGGACCATCGATGCCCGCGACTTCAAGACCATGCGCGATGAGATGCCCCAGCTGCAATCGCTGGACCTCCGTGGGGTGACCATCGTCGCCTATAGCGGAACGGAAGGAACAGGCGGGAGTTACAACGTTAATTACCCTGCCAATGCCATTCCCACCATGGCCTTCTCCAATCTCTACGACCTGTCGTCAGTGGAACTGCCCCCGTCGCTGAGCGCCATCGGATCTTATGCCTTCCGCAACTGCACAGGAATGGGGAGCCTGCGCATTCCCGCCACTGTGACCTCCATCGGGTGGTATGCCTTCATCTCCAGCAGTACCATGATCGATGTCGACCCGGCCAACACCGCCTATTCCTCGCATGAGGGACTCCTTTACAACAAGGCCGGAAGCCTCCTGATCTTCTGCCCACAGTCCAAAACAGGTACGCTCACCCTGCCCGGTACAGTCACCGACATAGAAATCAACGCATTATCTTATTGCACACAACTCGACACCATCATCATCCCCCCCTCGGTCACCTATATCGGGGAGGACGCCTTCTTCATCAACAGTGGATATATCGTCGTGGATCCTGCCAATACATTTTTTACCTCCCTTGATGGCGTTCTCTACGACAAAACCCTTTACAGGCTGCTTCACTGCCCCTTGACAAAGAGAGGAAGTTATTCCATTCCCGAGGGGGTGCACATCATCATGCCATGGGCTTTTGCATCGTGTTATTACCTGACGGAAATCACTATACCCTCCACGGTGACGGGAATCGGCGACTACGCCTTCTATTACTGCACCAATCTGGAGGCCATACACACGCTGTCAGAAGTCCCCCTTGACCTGAGCTCTTCAGAGGGGGTTTTCTACGGTGTGGATACCGGCACCTGCCTTCTTTATGTCCCCACAGGGTCGCTGGCAGCATACCGGGCGGCGGTTCAATGGCAGGATTTCACAAATATCGTGGAAGAAGAGATCCTTACGGCAGAATGCGATCTGACGACCAGCCTGACGGCCACGCCCGGTATCATGAACGGAAAGACCAATTTCAGTCTGCTCGTCAAGGTAACGGAGATCAGCGGTACCGACTCGCAGGGAGAGATCACCCTGGTGATCCCGCGCGATTCCCGGTGGATGTTTTTCTGGTCGACCACCATGACCGAAATCGCCGGACAGGAAGTCGACAATTCTGTTTGGAGTTATGATGGGACCAATCCCAACAACCACATTTTCAGAACGGCCGCGAGCATTGCCGGGAACAGCTTCCGTGCTTTCGGTATCGAAGCGGTCTTTGACCCCGGAAGCACCAAGGGAATCAGCACCATCACCACCCAGATCATCCCGGGGAGCGGAAGCGACAGCCGCGCCTCCAACAACTCCGACTCCGAAGTGGTCAACTATTTCGGCGGAAACTAGGACCATATCATTAATGACCTGATGTCTCTTAAAGTGACCAAAGGTGACTCATTGTGACTTAAAGTGACCCAAGGTGACCCAAGGTGACTCATTGTGACTTAAAGTGACCCAAGGGGACTTAAAGTGACTCAAGGTGACCCAAGGTGACTCA
>CAYWUJ010000091.1:0-6548 GCA_964461455.1 uncultured Prolixibacteraceae bacterium
GAAAAGAATACTGACCACCGGCACCGTGATGGTTTTACTGCTGGCCCTGCCCTTGATGATGCAAGGCCAGAATACCCTGAAACTGAGGATCAGCGGCAATTCCACACGGTTTATGAACGAACCCCAGGGCGATGAGATCCCTCATCCCGACATTGACAATCTCCTTATAGGAGGAACCAGTACCGTCACCCAATTCACCCATAAGAGGGAGCTGGGGTTTGAGGCGGAACTGATGATGTCGCTTTCCGAAAAGGTATATGTGGGGTTTGAAGTGGGACAGGACCATTTTTCGGGAGACAATGATACCCCGGGACTTTACAATTTTCAGTTTACGGACCAGTTGCAACTTTTCGAGAAAGTTGAAGATATGGACCAGACGGTGATAAACTACCTGTTGACGCAGGCTCCATTGCGATACAACACCAATATGCTCAACTTTATCGGGAACTTACGGGTATACCCAGCTCCTGGCGGACGGTTCAGACCCTTTATCAAGGTCAGTGGCGGGATGTCGCTGATTGCCACTGAACTTTCCCTGAAAGTCCCCCCCCAGGTTCCTGGAACTTTGGATGAAGAAACACCTCCTTTCCCCATGGTTCTCTTTTCCCGGGGAACCAGTGGATCTCCCAAGGGGCGGGAAGCGGCATTGGTGCTGGGGGCCGGTATAGGCTTTGAATTACAGGTGACCGACCGCATTGCCCTTTATGCCGACGGCTCCTACCGCCTGGTCAACTCCAATATCCTCGATGGAAAACCCAATTTCGACTGGAAAGATAACCCGGAATGGAATGAGGAAAACCCTGACTTTGATCCCAATTACGAGTGGACTTACGGCACAGAAGATCTCCGGGGAAAACTGGAGCCTTTCACCACCCGCACCCAAATCGGGAAGATCACCTTTGGGGTGGTGTATACCCTGAAGGAAGGTTACGGCAAATCGAGCCGCCAAATCGGAGGCAACGTCAGTAAAGGCTCCCCCTACCTCCCCTTCTTCAAACTGAAAAGATTATAACCATTTCCCTTACCAGCGATTCCTACGGGTTACGAGAATGGCCTGAACCTGCGGCCTCCCGGGCATAGGCTTCGGCGATGGCGGCATAGGAAGTGCACTGTGCCGGTCTCATCAGTCTGGTGTGGAAGTTCCTCTCTCCCATCTGCTTCAGGATATAATCCTCACTATTCATGAATCCACAGTTATAAGCGGTGGCATAAAAAGGAATTTTAACGGCATTTTCCTGTTGACTTAAATGAGGAAACCTCCGGTCGATAATGGTGATGAGCGCCACAACATAAAGAAACTGGGTGCGGGGATCCTCCAAATCGCGGAGGATGGCCGTTCTTAAGGTGTGATCTGATGTTCCCCGGTGAAGATGGCGCAGTTGACGTTCCAGTTTCCGGGGTCTCCCATAACGAAGCTCCCTGAGGATATCTTCGGCACAGGAGGGCTTCATCTGGAACCGGCCCACCGAAAAATCGGCATATTCCCGGCCATAATGGGCATAGAGGGTCTTAAGCAGGGTAAGCTCCATCCTGTCACGCAGGGCGTCATAGCGTACCAGTTCGGGGAAAACGACCGCCACTGCCAGGGCGGGATCTACACCGGCTTCCCGGGCCAACGAGGCCATCCAGTTGCTGTTCTCAGCCACAAAGGAACGGGCATTCTCCCAGCTTTTACCGTAATAAACAGCGAAATCCCTCTCCTTTCCCGGAACCTGACTTCCGGCATGACCGGCAACCAGCCAAAACCATGGCAGAAAAAGGAAAACCAATGGCCAGAATACCCGTTTCCCGACTTTCATGAATGAAAGGTCAGAAAGGATGCGATGAGCTCATGATCGCATTTTTTGCAGAAGAAAAATAGAAAAACCCGATCACCGGCTTTCCGTCCACCACATCCCTGAAAGGGGAAAAGACCTCACTGCACTCTCTGCCGTCACCGAATTTGAGCCGACCATTGTCATATGAGGCATATTGTTTATTGTCATCAGAGATCCAGAAGTTGTAGATATCATAAAAGCTGGTGAGGTTGGCCAGTTCGAAGAGTTTTCTGCCAGTCATATCGACCACAGCGTTGGGGGTCACCCAAACGATTTCCCCTTTTTTGACCGTTGAGGAAAGCTCCCCGCCCATGGGGATCTCTTCCCGGGCTCCTGCCAGGTTGGTCACCAGCCGGGGCATCATGTCAAGGCTGGAAATTTCCTGGGCTTTCTCAGCAATTATCGCCTGGTGGGCCATGGCAATCTGCATCCTCTCCTGGTCAGTTTTGGCATTTTCCATTTTTTTGGCGATCTCTTCCATTCCGGAATCCCCGTCATAGGAATCATGCACCACCATGGCGGCGAACCCGGTACGGGAGTCATTGACCACAAAGTTGTGGATGCCTGCAAAAGAGCCGTAGCTCTTTCCGCCGAAGCTAAGGGTGTACTTGTCGCCTTTACGGCTGATGTACTCAGGGTAAACTGCCAGCAGTTCCTCTTCACCCCATCCCCCGCCTGAGGGAAGGGCGCCGAAGTTTTTCACGGCAGGGTGGTCGCCTTTGTAAGGTCCTTCAGGGGCCCCGCCGCCACTCTTTTTGATGTAATACTTCCCCTGAAGTTTATCGTAAAGGAGAATGTTTCCGTCATTGATCTGCACTGTGACCTCATTGGCCGCCAGTTTGATATTCTTGCCAAATTCAAAAACCACCTGGTCTGACTCGCTGGCACAGGAAGTTCCTTTACCTGCGGCACCGGGAGATCCCTGGTCCTCCTCCCCTTCAATGCCCAGGGCTTTCTCCACAATCTTGCTTTTCACCTTGTTCATCAGTCCCCCCAGCTGGGCATGACTGGCCGTACCCAATCCCGTCAGAAACAGGGTAAGGGTCATAAAAACAGCTGCTTTCTTCATTTCGGTATGCTTAGATATTCAACCAGCAATGTTAATGCGACCGTATAAATATCAATTGAAAACGATGTCCCCGGGAATTTCAAACCTGTCGGCGGGGATATCGGCATTTTCAGTCACGCTGACCGCTTCCATCACCATTCTGGAGGTGGCCATTTCCAGTTCCATTTTCAGGGGAATTCCCTTCCATACCCAGTATTCACCCTTCATGTTGTATTCCTTGTTATCGACGGAATAACGGGTGCACTCCTTCCCGAGGAAGGTCTCCGTGCCCTTTTCCTTCAGGTTCCACTGCCGGGTGATCTCATCGGTCAGCTGGCGGAAGTTGAGCTGGCCCGATCCCTGCATGGCAGGAGCCTTGAAACCGGTCTTGTTCTCAGGGTCAAAATTAACGGTCTGGCCATCTACTGTCACACTCACGTTCCGGGTTTTGTTCCCCATGATCTCCATGGAAGTTTCTGTGGCTTCCTTCTGGCCATGATCGTCAAAATAGAGGATCTGGCTGGCTTCAAAGCCCATCATGTCGGATTTATACTCCACGATGGCCGATTTCAGCTCGTACTTGCCTGTCACAGCAGCCTTGTCACCCATTGCGGCTGCTTCTCCCTCCTGCGTGGCAGGAGCAGGTTTACGGTTGCAGGAAAAGAGCATCAGCGAGAAAATGGTTAAAATCAGCGTAGTTCTCATTGGTTCAATTTTTTAATAGAAATACTATGTAAAGTTAGCGAATTACATCTCTCGTTCAGCTCTCTTTTCACCGGAAAAGAGCGAACCTGCGAAAATTTAAAAATTCCGCCTTTATCGGCTGGTTACCGGCCCTGCTCATCACTCGGGAGGCGCCGGGAACGCTCATGTGAATTCAGTGGCGAAGAGGTGCGGCAAAGGCCATGGGTTCGGCAGGCAGGCGGTCAGAGCTTTATAAACTCCACCCTGCGGTTCAGGGCTTTGTTGGCCGGGGTATCGTTGGGGGCCACGGGCTGCCCTTCGCCCATACCGTCGGTCACCAGCCGGTCACCATTGACGCCGAATGATTTGACCAATTCGGCTTTTACCGAGGCAGCACGCCTTTTTGACAGATCGAGGTTGGAGGCATCCTGCCCGTCGGCATCGGTGTGTCCCATGATTTTCACCTTCACATCGGGTACTTCGTTCAGTACCTTGGCAATGTCGTTCAGTGTACCGTAAGATTCAGGCTTCACAACATCCTTGTTTACATCGAAATAAATACCATAGGTGACGAGTTTGCCTTCGGTAAGCAGTTTGTTGCGGGTATCGGGAGATGCAGTAGTGATTTTAATATTGGTGACATACGAACCGGAGGACGCCCCTCTGTAAAGCAAAAACCCTACCCGCGTAAATTTGCTGTCATCATAAAGGTTGGTGGGCATATCCAGCACTTTCGCCCCTTTATGATAAATACGAACCCGCCTTTTTTGAACCCACATAATTACATGATTAACTTTCTCTTCTTCAACGGGATTTACTGATGAATTTCCCGTTATTTTGGGATTTCCGGCTTTTAACCCCTGTGTTTCCCATCCTGTTTTTGCCACATTCACGATCAATCCGGTTTTGCAGGCAAATGGATCACTCATTTCCTTATACGTATTCTCACCATACAATGCCACGCCTACTGCATATCGGGGGGCTCCCTTTTTGGGGACTATATCGAATTCGAAAATGAAATTTCCGGGAAAGTCAACTGGTTTCAACAGCCACCAATTACCATCGGTGGCATTCAGGTTCAGCCAGTTACCGGGGGCCACGCTTAATGTGTTGATTTCTCCCGATTTATTGGTCGTCCATAGGGCAGGGAAATCACCCACGGCATCCTGGCTGAAGTCTTCAAATAACAATACCTGATCCCCGGGGATAAAATCATAAGCCGAAAAACTTTGCAAACCGGGCTGGCCCTGAGACTGTTTGGCCTGGTCCTGACCTGCAGGTTTATTCTGACCCTGATCCTGCTCAGGAACAGCCTCCTGGGCTTTGTCCTCCGCAGATTGATTCTTATCTTTCTTTTTGAATACACCCTTGATGCCCTCTTCTACTTTGTCAAGCCCCTTGTCTACCGCCTGATTGGCTTTTTGGTTTGCCCGGCTGTTGGTCTGGTTCTCAACTTTCTTCTTCAGATCGACCTTAACCTGGCCGCTGGCGTTAATGGCCACACTAAAAATGAAAAACAACGCAAAAACCCTCAGTAGTGTTTTCATAAATCCAATTGTATTAACATTATAATCGATTGATTATATGAAGGATATAT
Organism: uncultured Prolixibacteraceae bacterium; assembly: GCA_964461455.1. GTDB lineage: Bacteria > Bacteroidota > Bacteroidia > Bacteroidales > Prolixibacteraceae > UBA1413. Next base: position 5,147 of record CAYWUJ010000091.1, read on the forward strand.
AATTCGAGGAGGACTACACAAGAAAATCAGCCCTTTCTTCTATTAAGCAAAAGCGCTATTAAATTTAATGCTTTTTTTAAATCAATGCGTGATTTACCCGGCTTTTTTTTAGCCAGGGATACAGGGGAGATACAGAGACAACAGTCCTTGCCCAATAGGGCAAAAACCGACAATAACAGGGGGAGGGGGTGGGTATCCTTTTTTCTATTGCAGAATGGACTCTATAGCGTTAATCTCTTCATCTGAAAATATCAGGTTTCGCAGCGTTTCTACGTTATCCTCAATTTGTTTCACAGAGCTGGCGCCGATCAGGACGGAGGTGATTCTTTTGTCTTTCAGGATCCAGGCCAGGGCCATCTGGGCCAGTGATTGTCCCCGTTCCCGGGCCAGGAGGTTGAGTTTTTTGATTTTTTCCAGGGCCGGTCCGACCTGTTCGGGTTTCAGGAATCCCCATGATTTGGCGGCACGCGATCCCTCAGGGATGCCCATCAGGTATTTATCGGTGAGGAGTCCCTGGGCCAGGGGGGAGAAGGGAATGCAGCCGATGCCCTCTTCATCGAGTACGTCGAGTAGTTCAGCTTCCACCCAGCGTTCGAACATCGAATATTTAGGCTGGTGGATGAGGCAGGGGGTACCCAGGTCCCACAGAATGGAGGCGGCTTCCCGTGTCATGTCGGCCGGATAGTTGGAAAGTCCCACATACAGGGCTTTTCCGGAGCGGACGATTTGGTCGAGGGCCATCATGGTCTCTTCGAGCGGGGTGTCGGGATCGGGGCGGTGGGAATAGAAAATGTCGACATAATCAAGGCCCATGCGTTTCAGGCTCTGGTCGAGACTGGCCACCAGGTATTTGCGGCTGCCCCACTCCCCATAAGGGCCCGGCCACATCAGATAGCCGGCCTTGGTCGAGATGATCAGTTCATCACGGTAGGGCAGAAAATCCTGTTTAAACAGTTTGCCGAAATTCTCCTCGGCGGATCCGGGAGGGGGACCATAATTGTTGGCCAGGTCGAAGTGGGTGATTCCCAGGTCAAAGGCCCTGTGGAGCAGGGCCCTGCCATTCTCTAAAACATCGACACCTCCGAAATTGTGCCATAACCCCAGCGATACCGCAGGAAGCTTCAGCCCCCAGGTTCCACAGCGGTTATAAGTCATGGTGTCATATCTCTTGCTGCAAGCTTCGTACATAAAAATAATGATTTAATGGTGGTTGTTTTGTTTTCAACAAGTGGTACACTACTGTGGCGTCTATCGGTTTTCAGGTTATACCCGGGGCAGTTCCCAAGGTTTCCGGTAGATAGGGGTAAGGTAGTTGTTGGCTTCCTGGTCGTTGTGGAAGCGATTGGTCGCATTGTCCCAGGTTAACCGGCGCCCGGTTTTGTAGGCGATATTCCCCAGGTGG
>CAYWUJ010000092.1:0-6317 GCA_964461455.1 uncultured Prolixibacteraceae bacterium
CAGAAAGGCCGGCTATGGTGGGCCGGCCTTTCATTGAATACGAAAAATTAATCTACATGGAGGCTTTAATATTTTCCAGCCAGTTCCGTAACCGCTTTTCAGTGAGCCTTCCCTGGTTCTCCTGGTCGAGAATCAGTCCCAGAAACCTGCCATTCTCCAGGGCCCTGGAGGATTCATAACTGTACCCTTCGGGAGAGGTCTCCCCTACTATCTCGGCTCCCAGGCTCTTCAGCAACCTGGCCATCAGTCCCACGGCATCCCCGAAATTCTCGGGATACCCCACCTGGTCGGCCAATCCGTAAATGGCTATTTTCTTCCCGGTGAGGTCGAGTTCTTCCAGGGCAGGCACAAACTCATCCCAGTAATTGGGCAACTCGCCGTCGAACCACGTGGGCACTCCCAGAATCAGGCGGTCGTATTTCAGGAACTGCTCCCCGTCGACGGTCTCGGCATTGACCGATTCTGTGGCTCCTTCGCCGAGCATTTCAGCGATCATTTCGCCTATCTTCTTGGTTTTATGTGAGTTGAAACTGTAAAACAATCCGATCTTTGACATTTTCAGTGGTATTAATAAGTTAATAGTTCTTTTGCGGCGGCGTATATCTTATCGGTATTGGGCAGAATGGCCTTTTCCAGTTCCTTGTGGAAACCCACGGGGGTAAAGGTGGACCCTACCCTGCGGATGGGAGCGTCGAGCCACTGGAAGGCTTCTTCCATCAGTATAGACGCCACTTCGCCGCCGAAACCGCCATGGACCTTGTCCTCATGGACGACCAAAGCCCGGTTGGTCTTTTTCACGGAACCGAGGATGGTCTCCCTGTCCAGGGGAATCAGCGACCTGAGGTCGATCACCTCGACGTCGAATCCCTCCTGCGCCAGCTTCTCTGCCGCCTCGAGCGACATATGGGTGGTATTTCCGTAGGTGATCAGGGTCAGATCGCTTCCCTCCCTGCGTATGCGGGCCTTACCAAAGGGAACTTCAAAGTCATCGGGGATCACGGTGGCCGCCCGGGGATCCTGGTATAGGGCCTTGGGCTCCATGAACATGGTCATCCCCCGCGAACGCATGGCCGTACGGAGCAGTCCCGCCGCATCGTCGGCAAACGACGGGTAGACAATACGCACCCCGGGAATGGCGGCCAGGGATCCTTCAAGGTTCTGGGAGTGATAAAGACCACCGCCGATATAACCTCCTGAGGCCAGACGGATGGTCACATTGGGGGTGAACTTCCCGTTGGAACGCCAATAGTCATGACTCGAATCGACATACTGCTCCATGGCCGGCCAGAAATAATCGGCAAATTCGGCCCCCTCAATCACAATGCGGATCTTCTCGCTGTAACGCGACATCCCATTGGCGGTGCCCACAATGAAATCCTCGGCAATGGGAGCATTGAAAACCCTCTTCTTCCCAAACTCCTTCTGCATACCCTTCGACACGTTGAAAACACCCCCTTTGTCCTTGTTGGCCATATCCTGTCCCCAGATAAAGGTTTCGGGATTGTGGCGGAATTCTGCCTTCAGCGTTTCGTTCAGCGCGGTGATCAGTTTTTTCTTTTCACCCGTTTCGCTATGGGTCCCATCGGGATATTTCTCAGAAATATAAGGCTCGGGAATGACGAAGTCGTGAATGGTGGCGGGATCGGGATCGGGAGCTTTCAGCGCCGCTTTGTGGGCCTTCTTAATCTCCAGGGCTGCGGCCTCGTCCATCTCCTTCAGCTCCTCTTCGGTAAACCGGTTGTAACGGATCAGCAACCTGCGGAATTTGGCAAACGGATCATACTCCTGCACGTAGTTGCGCTCATTCTCATTGCGGTAGAGCTCATGCTTGTCGGAGTTGCTGTGGGAATGGATACGCACGCAGTTGGCCTGCACGATGACCGGATGGCCATCCTCCAAAGCTACCCTTTTGGCCTCGGCCATGGCATTCATAGAATCGAAGACATCCTTTCCATTACAGTGGATAATCTTCAGGTTCTTGAATCCCGAAAAGTTATTGGCCACCTTCCGGTTGGCCGTCTGGTCCATCTTGGGTACCGAAATGCCGTACCCATTGTCCTGGAACACGAAAATCACAGGCAGTTGTTCCCGGGTGGCCCCGTTGATGGCCTCGTATACGTATCCCTCGCTCACCGAAGATTCCCCCTGGCTGCTGATAGCCACGGCCTTCTCGCCGTAATATTTAATGGCACGGGCGGCACCCACGGCATGCAGGGTGTGGTTGCCGGTCAGGGAGGAGACATTGTGGATATTCCACTCGGGCTTGGAAAAGTGGTTCGACATGTGCCGGCCGCCGGTACCCGGGTCCGTGGCCTTGGAAATTCCGTTCAGGATCAGCTCCTCGGCGGTCATCCCCGCCGATAGGGCGCTCAGCATATCACGGTAGTAGAGGAACAAATGGTCTTTGTTCTTCTCGAACGACTGTCCGATGGCCAGCTGAATGCCGTCATGCCCGGCATAAGGACCGTGATAGGACCATCCGATGGCCTGCTTCAGATAATTGGGAGCCTTCTCGTCTATCGTCCGGCCAACCGCCAACAGACGGTACCAGTTAACCAGCGTCTCCCGGGGAGTGCTCTTGATCGAATAAATTTCGGGTATTTCTGTGTTCTTCATTTTTTATCTTCTTATTTCCCTTTTGGGGGATGTGGTGATGGATTCAGTGATGATCTCTTTGATGAATGATGACCCGGTCATACAGGCCTGTTAATGTCAAACTCTTCCAGAATGTCAGCGATCCTGCGCAGGAAGGCACCTCCCAGGGCTCCGTCGACAATCCGGTGATCATACGAGAGGGAAAGGAACATCTTATGCCTGATGGCGATCACGTCACCCTCGGGCAGTTCGATCACGGCAGGCTTCTTTTCGATGCTTCCCGTAGCGAGTATGGCTACCTGCGGTTGGTTAATGATCGGGGTTCCTATCAAATTCCGGAAGGATCCGAAGTTAGTTATGCTAAATGAACCTCCCTGGATGTCGTCGGGCGACAGTTTGTTCTTGCGGGCCGCGTCGGCCAGACCGTTCAGACTTTTGGTGATGCCCACCAGGTTTTTCTCCTCTGCATTTTTAATCACGGGAACAATCAGGTTGCCATCGGGTTTGGCCACGGCGATACCTATATTAATATGTTTACGCAGGATAATGCGGTTCTCATCGACCGAAGCATTGACCATGGGGAACTCGGCCAGGGCTCTTGCCGTGGCTTCGATGAAGGCCGGCATGTAGGTGAGTTTCTCACCGTACTTGGCCATGAACTGATCCTTGACTCTATTGCGCCACAGCACCAGGGTGGTGACATCGGCTTCGACCACAGAGGTCACATGGGCCGATACCTGCTTCGACATGATCATGTGATCGGCAATCAGTTTGCGCACACGGTCCATCTCAATAATCTGATCCTCAGCACCTGCTGAAACCTGCACCTTGGGTTTTCCGGTCCCCGGAACCTGGATGGCCGCAGGTGCCGCCGCCGTCTTTGCCGCCACTGCCGACTCTGTTTTTGCCGGTTCGGCCGCGGACTGACGGGTTCCGCCAACTGCACCACGGGAAGCCAGATAACCCATGATATCCCTCTTTTGCACCCGGCCACCACTGCCCGTACCGGAGATCGCCTCCAGCTCCTGCAGCGTAACCTTCTCTTCTTCTGCTATTTTACGCACCAACGGAGAGTAAAAACGATTACTCAACTCTCTCAGTCCGGCAGAAGTGACCTCCGTACCCTCAGCAGAATCAGATTCTGACATTTCTTCCGCACTCTCCTCCACGGCAGTTCCGGAAGTGGCGGCAGCCGGTGCTGATTCCGGTTCCCCCTCCTCGTCATCGACCATTTGTATCAACGCAATCACCTCTCCCACAGGAAGAAGCGTGTTCTCGGGAAAGAGGATCTTCAGGATCTTACCCTCGACAGGAGAGGGTATCTCTGAATCCACCTTATCGGTGGCCACTTCCAGCAACAGATCATCTTCGGCTACCGTGTCTCCTTCCTTGATGAACCATTTGGTAATGGTGGCCTCCTGGATGCTCTCGCCCAGTTTGGGCATAATAACTTTAAATTCAGCCATTTTTTATGTACATTAATTTTTGCAATATTCAGATATAGAAACACGCCTGTTATTGAAATGTTCACATTACAGAATGAAATTCCTCTAAAAGTTACAGCTTTTCCCCGGCATATGATCAAAATCAAGGAATTAAAAAACAGCAGTGTTTTATAGAGCAGCGGCCAACCCCCACGGAATGGAGAACCTGATTCTCATTTCATGGCATTTAGGAGACCATACATTTGTCACTTCACGGGGTTACATTTATATATTCCGGCAGATTACAATAGTGCATCCTCAAGGATGCGGTATGATTACATTTGTAATTGTCCGATAATTTCAGAAATGTCCGTAAAATGGTGTCTTTCGAGGTATTCGGCGATTCCCCGGGTAATGTTGAGGGGGATGAAGGGATCCTTGAAGAGGGCGGTGCCCACCTGGATGGCGGAAGCTCCGGCAAGGAAGAACTCGATGGCATCGGTGGCGTTCATGATCCCTCCCAGGCCGATGACGGGGATTTTAACGGCGTGACTGACCTGCCATACCATCCTGAGGGCGATAGGCTTAATAGCGGGTCCTGAAAGGCCTCCGGTAACCGTGGAGAGGAGTGGTCTGCGTGTTTCGGCGTCAATGGCCATCCCCAAAAAGGTATTCACCAGGCTCACCGCATCGGCTCCTTCGGCTTCCACCGCCCTGGCAATCTCAGTAATGTCGGTGACATTGGGCGAGAGTTTGACCATCAGCGTTTTGGGATAGACCTTACGCACCGCCCGGGTGACGGCGGCAGCACCCGGACAGGTCACCCCGAAGGCCATGCCCCCCTCCTTGACGTTGGGACAGGAGATGTTCAGTTCCATGGCTGCAACATGCTCCAGCGTGGCTATCTTCCCGGTCACTTCAACATATTCTTCAACTGTGGAGCCGTTCACATTCACGATCAGAGCAGTATCGTAATTTCTGATTTCTGGATAGATGGACTCAATGAAGTAATCCACCCCTTTGTTCTGCAACCCCACGGCATTGAGCATCCCTGAGGCTGTTTCTGCCATCCGGGGATAGGGATTGCCGTCCCTGTTGCGGGGTGTGATCCCCTTGAGCAGGATCCCCCCCAGAAGGGAAGGGTCGTAAAAATCGGACAGCTCCATACCGAATCCGGAGCAGCCCGAGGCGGTAAGGACCGGATTTTTCAGGCGGACTCCGCCAATGGTCACAGCAAGGTTCACCATAACAGTTCTTTTGAAGAAAAGACAGGACCATGGGTACACACCGTGAGGTTTCCCTTTACCGTTGGTTCAATACAGCACAGGCAAACCCCAAAACCACAAGCCATTAAATTTTCAAGTGACACTTCACAGGGGATATCGGAGGCTGCGGCCCGGGCAGCCACGGCTTTCATCATGGGAAGGGGACCACAGGCATAGATCCGGGTAAAACGGGAGAGATCCCTGAAAAGGGAGTGGTCGGTCACGAAGCCCTTTTCTCCCAGCGAACCATCTTCTGTGGTATGCGCGAGAGTGGCCACGGAGGAGTAATTCCCGGCGGGAATATGATCGGCAGCGGTTTTTGCCCCCAGGATAACCTGCATCCGTTCAGGTTCCAAGGCCGCCCGCGAGGCCAGAAACAGCAGGGGAGCCACCCCGCTGCCACCACCCACGGCCAGCACCCGCTCTTCCTTTCCCGGAAGGGTATACCCCCTTCCCAGGGGATAGATCAGGCTTAGGGTGCTCCCCGGCGATACCCCGCAAAGGGTGCGGGATCCCCGGCCCAGGATTTTCACCAGCAGGGAGAGTTCCCCCTGGCCGGGATCGGCATCAAAAACCGAAAAAGGACGACGGAGAAAAACCTCACTGCTCCCCGGGATCTCCACATTCACAAACTGTCCGGGCACTACAGGCAGCAAGGCTCCCCCGGTGCGAAGCCGCAACAGATGGTTGGTGGCATTCAGGGCCTGATTGCTGATAACGGTAAAACCGGTGACCGCTTTTTGCATGAATCCGTGTTTTGGGGTAAAGATAAATAAGTTTTGCATGCGCCCGATACCCCCCCCAAAGGGATCGCCCCGTAATGAAGACGCGGCGGAGGGAATTATCGCGGGAAATACTCCGTAAAACTCCTGTCGTCGTGGAAGATAATGATGCGGCTGGTGGTTCCGGCCGACGCTCCGTCACTTTTTCTGACGGGAGGATCAGCTGCAGCAGCAGAGCCCGGTGCGGGGATGACGGACGTCGCTGCACCACCGCGGGAAACGGCGGAAGCCGGAGAGGGTACCGCTGCCGG
>CAYWUJ010000093.1:0-5900 GCA_964461455.1 uncultured Prolixibacteraceae bacterium
TTTATCTTCCGATTTGATCAGGTCGGCGGAGCCTTCCTTGAGGAGGCCGTAGCCCATGTTAAGGCTGTTGTCCCATGACATGCGGTCTTTGAGGTAATTGGCGGCATAGTTGAAGAGGCCCACACCCGACACGGAGTTTTTTCCTCCGGCCGACCAGTTCGAAAAGGAGACCTGGCTGAAGTTGAGGGTGAAGTCGCCATTGCGCTTCCAGGTGGTGGTATCTTTCACATCCTGGCCGTAGGCAGAAGAAAAGAAAGCCAAAGCGGTGAGTATGAAAACTACTTTCTTCATGTGTACTTGTTTTTAAACGGTTTTAATTAGTTGTGATGGTTGGTAACAATGAAAATGCACTGGTCCACAGTGCATTTTTATAGTGTTGACGGCGGTGATCATGGTCACCACGCGTGGTTTTAAACTTCGTCGGGAAGCTGGTTGATTTTTTCGTCGACCAGAATACGTCCGCAGTATTCGCAGACGATGATTTTCTTGCGGCTGGCGATGTCGAGCTGGCGCTGCGGGGGGATTTTGTTGAAGCATCCGCCGCAGGCGTCGCGCTGGATGGTCACCACGGCCAGGCCGTTGCGGGCATTCTTGCGGATCCTCTTGAAAGCGGTCAGGAGTCGGGGTTCTATAAAGAACTCGATTTTCTCGGCCCTACCCTTGAGTTTTTCCTCTTCGATGCGGGTCTCTTCGGTGATTTCTTCCAATTCCTTGTTTTTCCGGTCGAGGTCTTCGAGTCTTTCGGAAAGCAGGAGTTTAGAGCTCTCGATGGCCTCTTTTTTGGCTTCCAGGTCGGCGGTGAATTCCCTGATTTTCTTTTCAGAGAGCTGGATTTCGAGGTTCTGGAATTCTATTTCCTTGGCCAGTGAGTCGAATTCACGGTTATTGCGGACGTTGTTCTGCTGTTCGGTATATTTGACGATCAGGTTCTGTGATTCGCGGATGGCGATTTTCTTATTGCTGATGGCCACTTCAATCTCTTTGTTCTCGTCGTCGAAGTTGTGTAAGCGGGTCTTGAGTCCGGCGATCTCATCCTCAAGGTCCTGGACTTCCAGGGGGAGTTCTCCGCGGAGCACCTTGATCTTGTCGATGGCTGAGACCACACTCTGAAGGTCAAACAGGGCGCGCAGCTTTTCTTCGATCGAAACCTCTTTTTCGTCTACTCTGGTAAATGGAGTATTCATAATTATTACGGGTTGAATTTCAGTTAATTGCACTTTTACAGGTAATAACCAACCGGATTGGTATTTACCTCCGATAAACGGACTGCAAATGTAGGGAATTTTTTTATAAGATATTCAAGAAAAAGTTGTTTGGTAAACTGCTCACTTTCAAAATGTCCGATGTCGGCCATGACGATACGGCCGTCGGGTTCTGCGAACTGGTGGTATTTGATGTCGCCGGTGAGGAAGAAGCCGGCGCCGCTGGCGATGGCCTCCTTCAGCAGGAAAGATCCCGCCCCTCCGCAGAGGGCCACTTTATGGACTTTCTTGTCCAGAAGCGGGGAGTGGCGGATGACCGGGATGGAGAAGACCTCCTTCAGGTGTGCCAGGAATTCTGTTTCTGTGACGGCCACGGGCAGGGTGCCGGAGATGCCGGCGCCGATGGCGGGGTGCGCGTTATCGAGGGGGTAGATGTCGTAGGCCACCTCTTCGTAGGGATGGCTGGCCAGCAGGGCTGCCACGACGGCGCTCTCCCGCCATGCGGGAAAGATGGTCTCGGTGCGGGTTTCGCTCTCCTGATGGAGGGTTCCGGGCACTCCGGCGAAGGGATGGGTGTCCTCGTCTCCCCGGAAGGTGCCGTATCCTTCGGCGTTGAAGCTGCACTGGTCATATTTGCCGATTTGTCCGGCCCCCGCGTTAAAGAGGGCTTCCCTGACCTGCATGAGGTGCGAGGGGGGAACGAAGGTGACCAGTTTGCGCAGTTTTCCCCGCAGGGGCTGCAGAATGGCGGTATTCTCCAGTCCCAGTTTCCGGGCGATCATGGAATTGACGCCCCCGGTCACATTGTCGAGATTGGTATGTGCGGCATACAGGGTGATCCCGTGGCTGATGGCTTTCATCAACACCCTTCCCGTGGCGGTGGCCCCGGTGATTTTTTTGATTCCTCCGAAGATCACGGGATGGTGGCCCACGATGAGGTTACACCCCCGGGCGATGGCCTCGTCGACCACTTCCGGAGTGATATCAAGGGTGATAAGGATGGAGGTGAGGGGTGCCGAGGGATCGCCGCACTGGATGCCTGCGTTGTCGTAGCTTTCCTGGAGTGCCGGCGGCGCCAGCAGTTCCAGGGTTTTTAAAACTTCCGATATAGCGATGGGTGATTGCATACTTAGGTCTCACCGTCTCTTAACTCCCCGGTTCTCCCAGTTCTTTCTGAATATCTTCGAGTTGCTGGCGAATGAGGATCAGTCGTTCCACCACCTCTCCGGTGCGGGAGGTACCCTCCCGGTTTTTCAGGAGCAGGGCTTCGGCGCCTTTCAGGGTCATTCCCTTTTCCTTGACCAGGTGGTAGATCACCTTGAGCTGCTGGATATTCTCTTTGGTGAACATGCGGTTTCCCTTCTTGTTCTTTTGCAGCTTGATGATGGTGAACTCCTTATCCCAGAAGCGGATCAGGGAGGTACTCACCCCCAGTTGGGCGGCGACCTCACTGATGGTGAAAAATATCTTTTCTATTTTGGGTTCCTTGTATGGCACGGTTAGTCGAAGCTCTGTCCCATGTTAGAAGAGATGGCGATCATCTGTTCGTACTCCTGTGGTGTGAGGTCCATGTAGTAGAAGTATTGCGGATTGACGGGTTCTCCGTTTTTGTGGACTTCGTAGTGGAGGTGGGGGGCTGTGGAGATACCGGTACTTCCGACGAAACCGATGACCTCGCCCCGTTTCACCTTTTGTCCGGCCCTGATGTTAAACCTGGTCATGTGGGCATATACTGTTTTGTAGCCATACCCATGGTCGATGGTGATCATGTTGCCGTATCCTGAATGGCCATTGGTGGCTTCTTCGACGGTCCCGTCGCCGGTGGCATAGATCTCGGTGCCCGTAGGAGCGGTAAAGTCCATGCCGTAGTGGAATTTCTTGATTTTGTAAACCGGGTGGATGCGATACCCCCATCCCGATGCGGTATTTTTAAGATCCTTGTTGGAAATGGGCTGGATGGAGGGGATGGCGGCCAGCATTTTCTCTTTGTCGAGGGCCAGGGTCATCACCTCGTCATACGACTTGGACTGTACGTAGGCTTTTTTTGCCAGAATGTCGAGGCGGCGCGCGGTGGTGACCACCAGTTCGTTGTTGTCCATGTTTTCGAGGTGGGCATATTTGTTGACCCCTCCGAACCCCGCATTTCGGATGGAGGCGGGAATGGGGTCGGTTTCGAAGATCACCCTGTAGATATTGTCGTCGCGCTGTTGCATTTCGGAGAGCACCTTGTCGATGTTCTCCAAATCCTTCTGCATGAGCTTATATTGGGTGATCAGGCGCTGGTTTTCCCGTTTGAGTGCTTTCGACTGCGGAGTCTCATAGAAATTGATGATGACGATCACCAACACCACGGCAAAGGCCATGCTGCTGGATAAATAGGCTAAAAAGCGGGTCAACTGTTCTTTCAGAGAGACCCCGTGTTCTTCGTAACTGAGACTCTCAGGATTAAAACGGTACTTTCTTTTGGCCATATAAAGGTTTAAGTATTTTATCCAATCCCCCTTCGGGCAGAATGAATATTTCGCCTAAATTTGCACAATTTTTCTTAAAATATGGTGCAATCAGCCTGCAAATGTAATGATTATGGTTTTGAATTCTAATTTTGCAGCAGTCGTTTAATCTTTTTTAACAAACTTTAGGTCAACGAGAGGAATATAATATGATGACATCCAAGGAAATACGGTCGGCATTTCTCCAATTTTTCGCTGAGAAGGGGCATCAGGTGGTGCCATCGGCGCCCATGGTGGTGAAGAATGATCCCACGCTGATGTTCACCAATGCGGGGATGAACCAGTTCAAGGACATCTTTCTGGGGAATGAACCGGCGAAGTGGCCGCGGGTCGCCGATACCCAGAAGTGCCTCCGGGTCTCGGGGAAGCACAACGATTTGGAAGAGGTCGGACTCGACACCTATCACCATACCATGTTCGAGATGCTGGGAAACTGGTCGTTCGGCGACTATTTCAAGAAGGAAGCCATTGATTGGGCCTGGGAGCTGCTTCACGGAAGGCTGCATATCCCCGCCGACCGGCTCTATGCCACGGTATTCGAGGGTGATGCCTCCGAGGCTCTGCAACGCGATGACGAGGCGGCGCACCTCTGGGAGCAGTATCTCCCTGTGGGAAGGATCCTGAACGGCAACAAAAAGGACAATTTCTGGGAGATGGGCGACAGCGGACCCTGTGGTCCCTGTTCCGAAATCCATGTCGATATCCGTGATGATGAAGAGCGGGCGAAGGTTCCCGGGCATACGCTGGTGAACCGCGACCATCCGCAGGTGATAGAGATCTGGAATCTGGTGTTCATTCAGTACAACCGCAAGGCCAGCGGACAGCTGGAGCCGTTGCCGGCGAGCCATGTCGACACGGGCATGGGCTTCGAAAGGCTCTGCATGGTCGTCCAGGGAAAAAAATCGAATTACGATACCGATATTTTCCAGAATATCATTGCTGAAATTGCCGTGCTGAGTGGCCGCCGGTATGGGAATGACCCGAAGGAGGACATTGCCATGCGGGTGATCGCCGACCATTTGCGGGCGGTCACCTTTGCCATTGCCGACGGACAGCTTCCGTCGAACAACAAGGCGGGGTATGTGATCCGCAGGATCCTGCGCCGTGCGGTACGTTACGGCTATACCTTCCTGAATTTCCGGGAGCCCTTCCTCTGCCGCCTGGTGGAGGTGCTGAAGGAGACCATGGGAGAGGCCTTCCCCGAGCTGAGCGCCCAGCAGTCGTTGATCGAAAGGGTGATCCGCGAGGAAGAGGATTCTTTCCTGCGCACCCTCGATACCGGCATCAGGCTGCTGGAACAGCTGATGGCCAGGGCTTCCGCAGAAGGAACCGCGGAGATTTCCGGAAAGGACGCCTTCCTGCTTTATGACACCTATGGATTTCCCCTGGACCTGACACAGCTCATCGCCCGCGAAAACGGGATGACGGTTGATGCGGCGGGTTTTGACCGGGAGATGCAGGTCCAGAAGGAGCGTTCACGCAATGCGGCGGTCCAGGAGACCGACGACTGGGTCGAGGTCTATCCTGTCAGGAATGTGGAATTCACGGGATATCGCGAGACTGTCTCCGGAACGCGGATGGCCCGTTACCGCCGGGTCAACCAGAAAAACAAGCAATTCTACCAGGTGGTGCTGGAGAAGACCCCCTTTTATGCCGAGTCGGGCGGACAGGTAGGAGACACCGGGTATCTCGAGAGCGAAGGGCAGCAGGTCCGTGTGACCGACACCCGCAAGGAGAACAACCTGATCGTCCATATCATGGAGGAGCTGCCTGCCCGTGTGGAGGCACCGGTGAAGGCGGTGGTCCACGAGAGTCAGCGGCGCCGCACCGCCTGCAACCATACGGCCACCCACCTGCTCGACCATGCCCTGCGCGAAGTGCTGGGCACCCACGTGGAGCAGAAGGGATCGCTGGTGCACCCCGACTATCTGCGTTTTGACTTCTCACACTTCGGAAAGATGACCCCTGAAGAAGTCACCGCAGTGCAGAAACGCGTGAACGCGATGATCCGCGGCAATTTCCCGCAGGAAGCCCTCGACGACGTGCCCTTCGGAGAGGCGGCACAGATGGGAGCCATCGCCCTCTTCGGCGAGAAATACGGAGATACCGTGCGGGTGATCCGCTTCGGGGAGTCGATCGAGCTCTGCGGGGGGACGCATGTCCACAATACCGGACAAATCGGCTATTT
>CAYWUJ010000094.1:0-4194 GCA_964461455.1 uncultured Prolixibacteraceae bacterium
CTCTCCATGGTTAAACAAATCAGGCTTTACGCTGTTGCTTACAAACAGATCAGCAAAAGCAAAGACGAAAATGGATAAGCGAATAGATCAGATAATAGCCAACCTGAAGGATGTATATGATCCCGAAATTCCGGTGAATATTTACGACCTGGGGTTGATCTACAACGTCGATGTCGACGATAACGATACGGCCCATATCATTATGACCCTGACCGCTCCCGGCTGTCCGGTGGCCGATATGCTCCTCGAAGAGACCCGCTTGGCCGCCATGAAGGTGGAGGGGGTCAGGGATACCCAGGTCGAGCTTACCTTCGACCCCCCCTGGGAAAAATCCATGATGAGCGAGGAAGCCCGCCTGGAACTCGGGTTCTTCTAAAATGCAACTCCTGGCTGTTTCGCCGGAATCGCCGCCCGCATGTTAAATCTTCTTCTTAATTCAGTTTTTTTAAACGTAAAAAGCTGAAAATTAATATATTTTGACTATATTTGACTGTTTGTGACTGTCAAGATATAAACTGTCAGGATAAAATCCTTTCATTTCAGGTTTCTGGAGAAGGCCCGGCCAGAGACTTTATATGTAATTCCCGGATTTTCACAGCCACGCCATCAGTAAAAGAGGTGCCTCATTTCCGTAATATGAAAGGATACTAAATGATAGAGAAGAAACCCAATGTTATCAAATCACCCGACTTAAGGCAGATGCAGGAAGTTGTTATTGACCTCAGAACAAGGATATATATTCCCATTGGACAAGATGCCGGGAAAGCCCGTGCCCGTTATTTGTCGCAATTTTCCAAAATGAAAAAGTTCTAGAGTGACCTGATCACCTCCTGATTGATATTCCGGAGGCGGTTTTCGTCGAGTTTAATCACTTTCCGGTCATAGGTCATCAGTCCGTTTACTTCAACCTCCACATCCGTTGTCTGGGTATATACCGCTGCGGAATACCCTGCGGGAATCAGTTTTTTCAGTTTTTCGGCCAACGCCACATAGGCATCGGTGGCTTCCTGGGTGGTCTTGTATTGCACATATCCCCAGTTGCGCTCTTTTTCCCACAGGTGATTTTCCATGACCAGCCCAATGCCGCCGTATTCCCCCAGCACGCAGCTTCTTTTCGAGTCGAAGAGTCCCATGACCGGGTCGGGATAGTTATGCATATCGAGCATGTCGCCGGTATCGTAGTGGTTTCCTCCGCTGGCGGGGTTCACCAGCCTGGTGCGATCATAGTTCCTGGTCCACTCCGTGATTTCTACGGTTTTAAACTGTCCCCAGGCTTCATTGAAGGGGACCCACACCACCACAGAGGGGTGGGGGCGAACCAGGTCAATGATCTCCTTCCATTCCTTGCGGAAGTTCTCCTCTGATTCGGCACTTCGCTTAAATTCCAGTCCGTTGAAGTAGTTGCGCGTTTGCCATTGCGGCGAGCGGTCTCCGCTGGGCATATCCTGCCATACCAGGATGCCCTCCCTGTCGGCATGGTAATACCACCGTGCCGGTTCCACCTTCACATGTTTACGGATCATATTAAATCCCAGATCTTTGGTCTTTTTGATGTCGAAGAGGAGAGCCTCATCGGTCGGTGCGGTATAGAGGCCGTCGGGCCACCATCCCTGGTCGAGGGGGCCGAACTGGAAATAGTCGTGGTTGTTGAGCTGGAGCCTGACGATGCCGTTTTCATCGCGGTGTGTGGAAATCTTCCTCATGCCGAAATAGCCCTTTACCTGGTCGATGGCGCTCCCTTTGCGCAGAAGGGTGACTTCCAGGTCGTAGAGGAAGGGGGTTTCCGGGCTCCACAGGCGGGCTTCCGGAACGGGGACCAAAACTTCCAGTCCGGCGGCTGCCTTTCCGCTTCCGACCACTTTGCCCTGTTCCAGCACTTTCACTTCCATGATATCTCCGGAAAGGGCACCGCAGACCTCAGCCTTTAGCGTGACCGTGCCCGCGTCGATATCGGGAAGGTTATGGATGTCAGCAATCCTGGCTTCCCCTACCGGCTCCAGCCATACGGTCTGCCAGATGCCGGTGACGGAGGTGTACCAGATCCCCTGGGGTTTCTCAACCTGCTTGCCACGGGGCTGAAATCCCCGGTCTGAGGGATCCCACACGCGAACCACCAGCTTCTGGACGCCTGATTTTTCCAGGAAGGGGGTAATGTCGAAAGAAAAAGGCGTATACCCCCCGGAATGGGAACCCACCCTGATGTCGTTGACCCAAACATCACTCTTCCAGTCCACCGCACCGAAGTGGAGAAGGATCCTTTTGTTTTTCCAGGCAGCAGGTACGGTGAAGGAGCGGTGGTACCACAATTCCTTATATTCTCCCACCATTTTTCCGACTCCCGAGAGGCTCGACTCGATGGCAAAGGGAACCAGAATCTTCCCGTCAAAGGCCGCAGGGATGAATTTTCCCTTGGGGAGAATGGCATAATCCCACAAACCGTTGAGGTTTTGCCATTCGTCGCGGACCATCTGTGGCCGCGGATATTCGGGAAGAGGGTTGGAGGGATCTACCTGCTCTGCCCAGGGGGTCTTGATGCGGTCACCGGCAGGCTGCCAGGGGAGATTTCCGGAAGCCGCAAGGGAAACCAGAAGCAATACAATCACAACATGCTGTCTCATGGTTAGATGGGTTTTAAATCAATTCATCAGCTGTCCGGAGCACTCTGCGGGTCCTGCCCGCCGGGTTCACAATAACCGTGTGATCCCAACAGTTGGGCGCTCTCCGGCAGACGCTAAAAATAGGGAATTCACAGAGAAATGCCAAATTCTGTTTTGGAAGATCGCGCAGTGCCATCCCGGACAGTACGTTCCTGTTTTACCAATGGGCTGTTTTACAGGCATGGTGCCCTTGCCGGCATCCCCGGTGTTTGTGCGGAAACAGGAAACTTTATTTCCACGGCTCTTGCTGAAATCACATGGAGTGATTACTTTTGGTTTTATCTCTTTAACCAATAATGGAATCTTATGGGCAAGTCTCTATCCTTTGTATTTTCGGCGCTTCTTCTGGTGGGTTGCGCACAGAATGTAAATAAACAGCCACGGGTGGCGTCCTATTCTGCCGAAGGCAAAAGTGTGGAAGTTTTCACGACGGCCGACAGCAGTGAATTGCGGCTGACCCCCACGGGAACGCTTACTTTTTCCCCGGCACAGCAGCCAAAGGAAACCGAGATTTGTATCTTCGTAAATCCTGTAGTCACCTTCCAGGAATTCCTGGGCATCGGGGGAGCCATCACGGATGCCAGCGCCGAGGTGTTCGCCCGCCTTTCGCCTGAAAAGCAGAAGGAGTTCCTCACGGCATATTATGACCGGGAGAAGGGCATCGGCTATTCGTTGATGCGGACCACCATCCACAGCAGTGATTTCAGCAGCGGCAGCTATACCTATATCGAGGAGGGGGACTCGGCACTGACCACCTTTAACATTGACCATGACCGGCAGTTCCGGATTCCGCTGATCAAAGCGGCTACGGAAACCGCCGGGGGCACCCTGATGCTTTATGCCAGTCCGTGGAGCCCTCCCGCCTTCATGAAGGACAACAACAACATGCTGCGGGGCGGCAAGCTGCTGCCCGACTTTGCCCAGGCCTGGGCAAACTATTATGTAAAATTTATAAAGGCTTATGAGGCTGAAGGGATGCCCATCTGGGGCATCTCGGTCCAGAATGAGCCCATGGCCACCCAAACCTGGGAATCATGCATATATACCGCCGAGGAGGAGCGCGACTTCCTGAAGACCTACCTGGGGCCCACCATGGAACGCGAAGGTCTTGGCAATAAGAACATTATCGTGTGGGACCACAACCGCGACCTGATGAATTACCGGGCCAACGTGATCTTTGACGATCCCGAGGCGGCAAACTATGCCTGGGGGCTGGGATTCCACTGGTATGAAACCTGGACGGGCGGAGATCCCATGTTTGAGAACGTCAGAAAGGTCCATGAAGCCTATCCCGACAAGAAGCTGATGTTTACCGAGGGGTGCGTCGAGAAATTCGACACGGCCCGCTATCAGTACTGGCCTAATGGGGAGAGGTACGGACGTTCCATGATCAACGACTTCAACAACGGCACGGTGGGGTGGACCGACTGGAATATCCTGTTGGATGAGACGGGAGGCCCGAACCATGTGGGCAATTTCTGTTTCGCCCCCGTCCATGCCGACTCCCGCACCGGAGAATTGATCTACACCCCCTCTT
>CAYWUJ010000094.1:4294-5865 GCA_964461455.1 uncultured Prolixibacteraceae bacterium
ACCGGCGCTGCCGTTGTATAGCTGCCAGGAGGGGATGCGGATGCCGTGTGCCCTGATCTCCACCGGGGCATTTTCTGCGGTCCAGGGATAGTTGTTCGGGGTTTTAGTGGTCACCTCCATTTTCGCGGCCGGATCAGCCACCTCCGATTCCGTCAGTCCGTAATTCCAGGGGGAAAGGGGAAGATACTCCTCGTATTCCGTTCCGTAGGTTTCAGGATCCTTTGTATTGGTGACCACCCGTTTTTCCGATTCGATTTTCAGGGCGTAGACCAGGGGGCCCCGTTCCACGGCACGGCTGTTTTCATGCCAGGTGGAAAGGGTGATCTCCATGGGAAGGGTCAGCTCTACACTGTCACCATCCTGCCAGTTTCTGTTGAGGGTGACCAGTCCGTTCGCAAGAATTGCCTCAGTTGCTTCCAGGTCCCCGGAAGTAATCCCCTTGATCTCTCCGTCCGCAGGGGTAATTTCTATTTTCTGACCATTAACCAGCAGGGTAGGCTGGGCACACCATCCCGGGATTCGCAGCCTGAAGGGAAACATGAGGGGGCCGGCGTCCTCTGGCAGCCCAAAATGGAAGGTGATTTCTTCTTCAAAAGGATAGTTGGTCTCTTCCCTGATGAGGATCTCCTCACCGCCGGCCACCTTCAGCCTGACCTGTGCCGGGGCATAGACCAGGGCGGCGACCCCCCGGTCAGGGGTGGCGTAGAAGAGGTTCTGGGTGAACTTAGGCCATCCCTGGTGCATGTTGGAGGTGCAGCAGGGGTAGCCGGTGAGGAGGCCGAAGCAGATGTCGGTGCCGTCGTGGTTGACGTCGAAGTTACGCATCTGGCGGGTGATCATCACCTGGTTGGCCTGCTGGAAATACTGGCGCCGCAGGAAGTCGTCGCTGACCTGTGCGGGCAGGGCGTTGAAGGCGATCTTCTCGAGATGGTCGGCATATTGGATATCTCCGGTGATGGCCAGCATGGTCTCCAGCGAAAACATCATCTCCACGGCGGAACAGAGCTCCGAGCCTTGGGTGGGGTCGGCAGAATGAAGGGCCTCGTCGCCCCCGTAAAGGCCGTGGGGTTGTCCGAAGTTCTGCCGCAAATCACTGAAAGCTTTATGGGTGGCTTCGGGATATTTCTCGTCGGGGTGCTGCTGATAGATCACCAGGGGGAGTTTGAATCCCTGGGCCAGGTTGACGCAATGAAGACTTCCGGGGGTGGAGAGGTGATTTCCGGCAAGGAAGGCGCCGGTGAAGTCGAAGGACTGCTGATGAAGCAGATCGGCCAGTTCCAACAGAAAAGTTTCCCCTGTAAGGTTGTAAAGCCAGTAAACCACCATCAGGTTATCGGCAGCCCGGAACTCTCCCCAGAAGGTCCAGTGCCCCAGGGGCGTCTTGGGCAGGTTCTCCAACTGATAACGGAAATAGGCGGTGAGGTGGTCGATAACCCGGGGATCGCCCGTGGCCTGGTAGTACTGTTTCAGGATCTTGAGCATCACCATTTTGGGCCACCAGTCGCGGCTGTTGTTACGCTGGAGTCCCTTTTCGGGGGGATAGTCGGCCGAGGGGCCGAAGTAGCCGTCGG
>CAYWUJ010000095.1:0-3221 GCA_964461455.1 uncultured Prolixibacteraceae bacterium
TTTAACACTCCGTAATCCATCAAGGGAAAAGCAAATATTCGAAGTTAATGTGATCAAAGTATTTGAACTTCCTGACAATGAAATTAGTGAATATAAGTTTTTTGATGTCAGATCAGAGAATGGCCAGGAGTTCTATGGCCAGGGCCAGACTATTCGGGTCTTATTGGAACCTTTTGAGGTTAAAGTATTTAATGCTGTTCCTGTGAGATAAATTGTGCGATCGGGCAGTTACTCCACGATCAGGATTCCCCCGTTGCAGGGGATGGTCATGTCGATGGTTTGATTTTTCCCCAGTTTTATCCGGGTGACTTTTCCGTTCAGCAGCTCATCATCGCTGTAAACCTCCATTTCAGCGCCGGCCGCGATCATTGGCAGGTGCACGGTGGTCTTCAGGGTTTCCTTTTGTGCATTGACGCCGGCGACATACCATTTCTCCCCTTTCCGGCGGGCCATGACGACATATTTCCCCGGGTAACCGTCGATAAACCGGACTTCGTCCCAGGTGGTGGGAACTTCTTTCATGAAACCGATGGCCCATGCAGGAGCGTCATACAGGTTGTTGGGGGCGAGGGCAAAATGCTGTACCGGGCTTTGGAACATGACCGCCGTGGCCAATGCAAAAACATCGGAGG
Organism: uncultured Prolixibacteraceae bacterium; assembly: GCA_964461455.1. Taxonomy (GTDB): domain Bacteria; phylum Bacteroidota; class Bacteroidia; order Bacteroidales; family Prolixibacteraceae; genus UBA1413. The sequence goes on from CAYWUJ010000095.1 coordinate 633, forward strand.
TCATCCTTTTGGATCCACGGCCGGGGATATTTGTGCCATTATAGAACTTGTTCAGGGCGCTTCCGCCAAAGTCCATGCTTCCCACACTGTTCCGTATAAAAGGGTGAAGGCAGGCGTTAAAAGCCTCGGCATCGCAGCTTCTCTGCGAAAAATGGAGGTTTTCACTGGCCAGTACCGCCTCACTTGCCGCATAGTTGGGGTACATGCGCTCCCAGCCACGGGGAAGCGTGCATCCGTGGAAAATCACCAGTAACCCAAAATCATTGGCATCGTAGAGAATATCCTCGTAGAGTTTCATGGTCATCTGCTTGTCCCCGCCAAAAAAATCGACCTTGATGCCTTTCACGCCTATGCTTTTCATCCAGGCCATCTCACGGCGGCGGGAAATGGGATTGTCCATGATCCCCCGCGGGCCCTGGGGGGCATCGTTCCAGTAGCCATTGGAGTTGTACCACATATAGAGCGACACTCCCTTGCCGGCCCCGTACCTGGCCAGCTCTTCGATTTTCTCACGACCTATCTGCGTATCCCAGAGGGCATCGACCAGGATGGTTCCGAATCCCATGGCTGCACTGAAATCGACATACTCCTTCTGCACTTCAAAAACTGTGGACTGGTCCATTTTTATGATCCAGCTCCACGATCCTTTGGTATACTCAAATTTCTGAGACGCCTCATACCGTGGTTGAACCACATCGAAAGGCACGGTAGTCTCCATGATCGGCGCCAGGGTCTCCCCTACCGTGACCGTCCGCCAGGGCGTCTCCCCCGGAAGCATAATCCCCGGAGAAGAGGTCCCGTTGCCATTATTTTCCTCTTCCATGGGAAAACCGATGGTGTAGAGTCCCGATTGACGCCCGATGAGCCTGCTGCCGCAATACCGGCTGTCGACCCCGGTTTCCGAAACCAGGACCCACCCGGCATCGTTCACCCTGAAGAGACACGGAAAGGTATATCCGTTCCCCTGGCCGTTTTCACCCATCGGGGCATCGGTTTTATAGGGAATTTCATAACTCGGCATGCTCCTGGCGAAACCTACCATCGCCTGGCTCTGGGCACTCAGAAAAGTGGTGGTCCCCCCGGGAAAAAGAAATCCCGTCATTTCCTCATTCACCACACAGCTTTTATGCTCGCCCTGCGAATGGAGGATGTATTTAAAGGCCACATCGTGGTTACTGACCCTGAAAATGACATCAAATGCCGGCTTTCCCTCCTTGGAAAAGGAGAATACCCCTTCATGGGCCACATAGTGTACCCTGCTATTTTTTATATTGGGGAGCTCGTAGGTTTCTTCGATCATGGTGACTACCCCATTGGGAATGAGCGACAAACCTTGGGAAAAATCACCCACGTTGGTGATCAACCCCAGGGGTGAGTTTTCCAGAAATCTCTTCCCCCCGAAGTCGAGGGTGTAGGCAGGCATCCCATTTCCGGCAGTCACCGACACCACCAGCCGGCCATCGGGACTGGTCACCTGGCCCTCACCAGCCCTGACGGTTATAGTGACCACCAGGAGGAGGAAAATGGAGAATAAATACCGAATCATGATCATAGTTATTGGTTCTAAGGGCACGACTGCATGCTGCCCCGTTAATTCACTACTATAATTGCTACTTAATGTATTTTTCTTCAATTATATATCATAGTCATGCCAGATCTGCTCTTCACGCCCGTGGAACTCGCATGGAGATAGTATACATGCCCTTTTGTGGTCGAAGCACCACGCTCGTTTCCTCTGTTTAGCATGTTCTCCGGGTTCCCCCTGGGGCCGATTTGCCCAAATCCGGTCCGGGGTCAGTGAGACCTATTCAGGAATGGACGTGTTGGCGGTGGTGGCGTACAATCCCAGCAGGCAGCCGGTGAACCCTCCGGCCACGTCGGTCGAAAGGATATCGCCCGAAACGACACCCCCAAGATTCACAAAGGTACTTCCGTCAACCGAATAGCTGAACTCATAGTCATCACCCTTTGCCGACACCTGCAACCTGACAGGCTGGCTCAGATCTATTTTGGTGCTGGCCACGATCTTTGATTCCACATCACGGCTTCTGAACTTCCTCTGGGTCCGTTCCAGCAACAAATAGTAGTCATCGCCCTTCCGGGTAACTCCGAAGATATAATGGAAAGATTCACTCTGCAAGGCCACAATACCTGCCAGTTCCTTTTCCGAGGCGGGTTTGTAGTTCATCGTCACGGCAGTGGTAAAGGTATTGTGCATCTGACGGTGGAAAAGCGTGGAAGTGGGCTTGACCTCTTTGAGGTTCGTGGCAAAGGGATTGATCTCCAATCCGTTCTTTGAAACCGACACAAAATCTTCGCGGGGACCGCGCAGGCCGATCCAGCGGTAATCCAGCTTTTCAGAAGTAAAATCATCGGTAAAGGTGAAATTTCCGTTCGGAAAGAAACCCTCTTTTCCGGTCTTATTCTCCTTGATTCCTGCCGGCATTTTCAGTTTGGGTTCCAGGGGGACCAGGCCGTTTTCAAAAACCGGAAATTCGCCCGACCAATCGACCGGCAGTATAAACGTTTCGCGTCCGGTGTTGACCCGCTGCTTATCATTGGGGCGGACGGCCAGGAAGACCCCGTAAT
>CAYWUJ010000095.1:3321-5643 GCA_964461455.1 uncultured Prolixibacteraceae bacterium
CCGGTGTTGACCCGCTGCTTATCATTGGGGCGGACGGCCAGGAAGACCCCGTAATACTTTTGGTTGTCGGGACCCGGGACCAAATCGGCATGGCCGGCCCAATCCACTTTGTTGGCACGCTCCCTGGGGAAATGGCGCTGCGTCAGAATCGGGTTACTGGGAGCCGGGGTATAGGGACCCCTGGGATCATCACTGATGAAGATCACCTCGCTGTGCCATCCTCCGGTACCTCCTTCGGCACACATCAGGTAATACTTCCCGTATTTCTTGTAGATATGCGGCGCCTCAATCCAGATCGGTTTCTTCGAAAGATCAACGCCACCATCCACAATAATCTTATCGGTTCCGGGGATGACCTGGTCGTTCTCCACATCATAATCCCATATTTTGATGACCCTGTGGCCGTTATACAACTCCTTTCCGGGGTCGGGGGCATCGTTATGAATCACATAGCCTTTCCCATCTTCATCAAAAAAGAGGGAGGGATCAATTCCGTTAAATGCCAGCTTGATGGGGTCACTCCATCCTTTCCAGGGATCCTTGGTTTTCACGACCATGTTCCCAAAGCCCCCCGAGAACTGGGTGGTGATCATATAAAAGGTGTCGTTGAAGGGATTGTATATGATCTGGGGCGCATAAATGCCGGCGCTGATGCCGCAGTCGTGCACCTGCAACTGGGTAGTGCGGTCAAGGACATGGCCGACTTGTTTCCAGTTCACCAGATCTTTCGAATGAAAAATAGGAACCCCCGGGAACATGGCAAAGGAGGAACAGACCACATAGTAGTCATCGCCCTTCCGGGTGATGCTCGGGTCGGGATAACACCCCTGCAGAATCGGGTTATAAAACTCTCCGGGTTGAAGCGGAAAATCATTGTACACCTGATCGTTGCCCTGATACACAAAATGTGAAAATACCGGGGTGTTGGTGGCCTTTTCCCCCACTCCTGCGCCGTTGTCACCCATTGACGCGAATGAAAACATGGCCATGAAAATCGTTAACAGCATAATAATCCTATTTTTTTGAATGTGAATACTCCGTTCTTTTTTGTACCGGATAAATATAGGAACACCTTTTCTTATGGCCTTGCATTTTTAGGTTAAACCTTTCAAAAAATAGATATTTACACCATGAAAGGCTGTTTTTCCTGAACATTTCAGGTGCATCAGCGTAGCCTCCACCCCGGGACAGGCGGAGTGGACACAAGCCTGAAGGCCATCAGTTGATGTGGTACCCCTGGCTGTAGAGTTCGGTATGGAGGAAGCGGGTGTACTTCTCCTCATCAAGGGGATAGTCCCAACAGCCCATACTGTGATACACATCACCGCCGAAACCCGACTTGAACTTGTACAATCCGTAAAGCGGGTGCGAGGGATCGGGATTGGGCGACACGCCGAACATGTCGTAACCCGTGCAACCGCGTTCCCGGGCAATCCTGATGGCTTCCCACTGCAGGGCATAGGTGGCCATTTTGTTCCGGCCGGCATCTGAGGAAGCCCCGTAAAGATAGTAGCCCCGTTTCTCCGAAATGATCAGAAAAAGCGCTGCCAGCGGGATATGGCCTTCCTCGGCAATGAGCAGATGGACCTCGGCGGGGGAACTGGTGCTTTCAGCCCGGGCAGTCAGGACCGCCTCGAAATATTTCATATCGTTCAGCGTCAGGCGATTCCGCAAGGCCGTTTCCTGGTACAGCCGGTACCACGTGTCCATGCTTTCCAATCCCGCCGACCGCACGGTGATCCCCTTCCGGGTAGCCAGTCCGATATTGTAGCGCGTCTTGGGCTTCATCCTGCCCAGAATGATATCCGTTTCGGGCTGCAAATCGATAAAAATCGTGTTGGCGGGCAGGATGTTGGTTTGCGCCTTCCGGAAATTCCTCCCGACGGTGTTGAAATTGAAGCGCAACTCCCGGAACCTCGGGTCGGGCTCTCCCATCCAGTACCCCTTTTCGTCATAATTATCGCTCTCCTTGGCCCAGTAAGACTCCCAGAAGAGGTCATACCTGATCATGATGCAATTGGCCGGAAGATACGAACGGAGGCTCTCTGACAGCTCTTCCAGAAAAGGACCCTGCGCCTCTTCGTCGGGTTCCAGCTCCGGACCATAAGGCACGTAGGCCAGGGAGTCCCCGTTGCCCAGTTGCCTGATCAGCACCAACAGGTCGGAATGGATGTGTCCCTTTTCCCCGGAAGCGGAAAACAAGCCTGAACGGTCTGACCTGAAATCAATGGCCAGGGAGGTCACTCCCAGACGGTTTTTCACATCGGACCAATAGGCCGTCTGCTGCAGAATCGGGGTGCGGTACAACTCACAGGTCTCCTT
>CAYWUJ010000096.1:0-5512 GCA_964461455.1 uncultured Prolixibacteraceae bacterium
CAGCAGATTGACGCCGCCTGGTGCAGCATGATGGATATCATCCCCCCGGAAAAAATCGCCCTGATCAAAAAACTGGCGGCCGGCTACCGTCTGTTTCTCTTCAGCAACACCAATGTCATCCACATCACCTATTTCCTGGAGCGGTTTGAAAAGGCGTATGGCTACAACCTGGAGTCCCTTTTTGAGCAGAGTTTTTATTCCCACGAGATCAGGGACCGCAAACCCCTTCACTCGAGCTTCGAAAAGGTGCTGGCCCTGGGGAATATGCGCCTGGAGGAGACCCTGTTTATCGATGATTTCGAGGAAAATGCCGTGGCCGCCAGAGAAATGGGCCTCAGGACCATCCATTATACCCCCGGCGAGGAGCTGGCAGGCTATTTCAATGGAGCCCTGTAAAATTGGCCTTTCCACACAAAATTCCTGAAAGGGAGAGAATTACGCCCGACAGGGAACCTGGTATCAATCCGGAAGCATTTTAAATTAATATATTTTAAAATAAAAGTGTTGGAGATTAAATCAAATCAATTTACATTTGGCCAACGCTAAAAAAGGTATGAACAGTTCGATTATTCACAACGGCAATTGGTGGTGGTGGCACAGCGATGTGATGGCACCGTAAACAATTCGTCCGTACTGAGAATACCTGAGGAAGAGGGATTTGTTGTTTACGCAGCAAGTCCCTCTTCTTTTTTTACGTTCTTTTTCAACGGTTCTGACAGAGCACAGGCCGACAGTGCATTTCTTCGTCCCGACCAAATTATTATAACCACATAAAAACTAAAAAGATGACACTACAGAAAAAAATCATGCTGGAAGATTCAGAGTTACCGAAGCAATGGTACAACTTAACACCTGATCTTCCCACGCCGTTAAATCCCCCGTTGGGTCCCGACGGGAAGCCCATCACCCCCGAGATGCTGGCGCCGGTATTTCCGATGAACCTGATAGAACAGGAAGTGAGCCAGGAGCGGTGGATTGACATTCCGGAGCCCATCAGGGAGATGCTGGCTGCTTACCGGCCGGTTCCGCTGGTCAGGGCTTACGCCTTGGAGAAAGCTCTGGGCACCCCGGCCAAGATCTATTACAAGAACGAAAGTATTTCTCCGGTAGGAAGCCACAAGGGGAACACGGCGATTGCCCAGGCGTGGTATAACAAGCAATTCGGCATCAAGCGGCTGACCACCGAAACGGGAGCCGGCCAGTGGGGCAGCGCCCTGGCCTACGCCTCGGCCCTGATAGGCCTGGAATGCAAGGTTTTCATGGTGCGCGTCAGCTTTAACCAGAAGCCTTACCGCAAGATGATGATGAACACCTGGGGAGCTACCTGTGTGCCGAGTCCGAGCACCGAAACCCAGGCCGGCCGCAATATTCTGGCTGAATTTCCCGACACCCCGGGGAGCCTGGGCATCGCCATCAGCGAAGCCATCGAACAGGCTGTTATGGATCCGAAAGGGGAGACCCGCTATTCCCTGGGTTCCGTTTTGAACCATGTAATGCTCCACCAGAGCATCATTGGGCTGGAAACAAAAAAACAGCTGGCCAAGGTGGGTATTAAAAAACCCGATGTGGTGGTGGGATGTTGCGGCGGAGGCAGCAACTTTGCCGGGATCTCCTTCCCCTTCATGTATGACAAGGTTAATGGCGCCGACATCAAAATCGTGGGAATAGAACCCTATTCATGCCCCACCCTGACCAAGGCACCCTTTCTTTATGACCATGGTGATGTGGCCAAAATGACCCCGCTGCTTCCCATGTATAGCCTCGGTCACAACTTTATTCCCGCGCCCATCCATGCCGGAGGCCTCCGGTACCACGGAATGGCCCCGCTGGTGAGCGCCGCCCTGCGCGACGGACTCATGGAAGCCCAGGCCGTCCACCAGAGCGAGTGTTTCGAAGCCGGACTTCTCTTTGCCAAAACCGAAGGGATCATCCCCGCTCCCGAAACCACCCATGCCATCGCCGGCGCCATCAGGGAAGCCAACCTGGCCAAAGAAGAGGGAAAAGAAAAGGTTATCGTTTTCAACTTTACCGGACATGGCCTGCTGGACCTCGTGGGGTATGAAAAGTACATGACCGGACAGCTGACCGACTATGAATATCCGGAAGAAGAGATCGCCAAAAATCTTGAAGTCCTTAAAGGATATCCGCTACCCCTGTAATCAATCAATTTCCAGTTTATACTTTATTTAATGCCAATGAATTGTCTGATAATTCATTGGCATTTTTCTTTCTATCCGGAAAATTTTCCGTAACTTATCTGTCACTGATTTCTTTGCGGAAAAGTATTCACCTAAAAAAAAACGACATGTTCCGGATAGAGATGCTGCCTGCAGAGTATGGGGATTGCCTCTGGATAGAATACGGGAAGCCCGGGGGAAGGACCTACCGGGTGCTGGTCGACGGCGGACTGGCGGAGTGCGGGAAGGTCCTGCGCAAGAGAATCAAGGCGCTTCCCCCCGAGGAAAGACGCTTTGACCTGATCGTGGTCACCCACATCGACACCGACCATATCAACGGCATGATCAACCTGCTCCGTAACATCCCGGAGGGTTTCAGCTGTGACACCTTCTGGTTCAACGGTTATGACCAGATCAAACCCCCGGGAACCAAGGGGATAGCCCAGGGAATAGAACTCAGCACCCTGCTTGGGGAATGGGAGAACAGGGAAAAGAAAAAATTCTGGAACAAGCCCTTCCGGCGGAAGGCCGTGATGCTCCCCGATACGGGCGTTCCGAAGACGGTAACCCTCAGGGGAGGGATGAAAATGACCGTTCTGGGGCCTACCTCGAAAGGAATTGCGGAGCTCTTCAAAGAGTGGGACAAGGTGGTCAGAGAGGCGCAAATGGTGCCCCTTCCGGAAGAAAAAAGGGATCTTTTTCCGGAAGAGGGCTTCCCTTCAGCCGGCGAGACAGAGGATATTTTTGTGGAAGAGCTGGCCCGGTCGGGGTTTACCCAGGATGACTCCCCTTCGAACGGCAGCAGCATCGTCATGCTGGCCGATTATGGTGAAGAGAGCATTCTTCTCACCGGGGACGCCTTTCCCGGAGACATCGTAAAGGGCATCCGCCGCATCATTCCTGCCGGCGAGAAGCTGCCGCTGACCGCCTTCAAGGTTCCACACCACGGAAGCCGCAATAACAACAGCAACGAGCTGTTTGAAGCTTTCAGCTGCCGCAGCTTTATGGTCTCCACCAACGGCAGGAAACACGGCCACCCCGACAGGGAAGGGATCGCCCGCATCCTCGTCCATACGGTGGGCGACACCGCCTTGTACTTCAACTACAGCCACGATGCCGGCACGGTATGGTCAAACGACCGCCTGCAGAGCGATTACGGGTACAAAGCCTTTTATGCCGGTAACGGACACATGAAAATCGACCTGGCGGAATAAAAAACCGTTCCCCCGGTTACGGGGAGTCACCTCCCCGCACGGAAGGGGAGCTTATACGGAAGGAATCACAAAACCGCAGGGTGATGGAAGAGCGCAGCCCCGGCGGGGCTGGTCAGTTCCGGTAGCCCATCCGGGAGAGGGCGCGCAGCTCATCGCGTACTTTTTCCGCTTTTCCGTGGAAGCCGGGATCCTGCACGTGGAGCGCCCTGTCACTGGTCCGCACTCCGGCAGCCTCATCCAGAATGGCGTCCAGCTCTTCGGCCAGATCCCCAGCGCGATGGGTCACCGTCAGGGAACGTTCATTGGCGTCATTGGCTTCGTCACGGGCCCGGGCCGCCTGGGCATCGGCGGGAACCTTCCCGAAATAGTACCCCACCACCACCCCGGCAAGACCCAGCAATATCTGCAGGATATCCTTGCCCGCTGCCAGTTGTGTTTTGTCAGGATTCCCGATCAATCCAAAGGTCCTGATAATAAGGACCAGGGTGAAGAGCAGGATCAGAATTCCCAGGATGGCTGTGACCACCTCCTTGACCAGTTGAATGATCTGCTCATGGGTCCATGAGGAACCCCCGTTTTCTTCTTTGTTTGCCATATTACCTTCTGATTTAAAGTTGATTATAATCAGGTTTATCAATACAATTTACGAAATTTTCGGGAATTCACCATGGGTAAATGCAAACTAAATCGGTGGTCCTTAAAGAAATGGGAATCCCGGCATGGAAAAGCTCAATTCAGCTATATTTGCAGAACCGGCAGGAAAAATCAGCGATGCGCTTTTTGCTGACCAGGGCTGCCGGGAAAAAGTCAGGTTCACCGTTTGACCATTTCAGGGAGGAATAACTTAATAACCAAATATTCCATGAAGATGCAAAATACTATTTTATTCATGCTTGTGCTGTCCCTTTTTCTGGGCAGTTGCGGGGTTCCCGGGAAAAAGGGGGAACCCCTGGAGCAGGTTATCGATGAATCGCTGGTCTTTGCCGAACGTCAGAGCCTGAAGATGGCCGAATCGCTGAAGGATATGCCCGGAAGGCTGCCCAAGAGCCTCACCCCGGCGGGGGAACTGGAAACCTGTGATCCGGCGTGGTGGGTGAGTGGTTTTTTCCCGGGGGTGCTCTGGTATCTTTATGAAAACAACCCCACCGACCCTCTGAAGGAGTGGGCGGCACACTTTTCGGGACGCGTGGAAAACCAGAAATACACCACCGACAACCACGACGTGGGATTTATCATTTTCTGCAGTTTCGGGAACGGCTACCGGCTTACCGGTGACACCCTATACAGGGAGGTGATCAGAACGGCCTCCCAATCACTGATCACCCGTTTCAATCCCGTAACGGGGTGCATCCGCTCCTGGGATGCGGCGCCCTGGAACTCTGACTGGCAATACGCGGTGATTATTGATAATATGATGAACCTGGAACTTTTGGAATGGTCGGCCAAAGCCTTCGGGGACACCACCTTCAGCCATGTGGCCCGCACCCATGCCAACACCACCATCCGCAACCATTTCCGTGAAGACTTCAGCAGTGTGCATGTGGTTTCCTACGATACCCTGACAGGAAATGTGCAGGTGAAGAACACGTCACAGGGATACTCCGATACATCGGCATGGGGGCGCGGACAGGCATGGGGGCTTTACGGCTTCACCATGATGTACCGGGAAACGGGCGACGAGGCTTATCTTCGCCAGGCTGAGGGCATTGCCGACTTCATCCTTCATCACCCCAACCTGCCGGAAGACAAGATCCCCTACTGGGATTTCAACGCCCCCGATATTCCGCATGCCCTCAGGGATGCTTCTGCCGGGGCCATCATCTGCTCGGCACTGATCGAACTAAGCGGATATGTTGCCCCCGGAAAGCAAAAGGAATATCTTGACGTGGCAGAGAGACAACTGCGTACCCTCAGCAGCCCTGCCTACCGTGCAGAAGAAGGGAAAAACGGGAATTTCATCCTCATGCACGGCGTAGGCCACATGCCCAACGGTACAGAGGTTGATGTTCCCCTGAGTTATGCCGATTACTACTATGTAGAGGCGCTGATGCGGATGAAAAAGGTACTGGGGGAAAGCTGAAATTACCACTCCCCGCGGCAGCGCCGATGGGATATGCGCTC
>CAYWUJ010000097.1:0-5183 GCA_964461455.1 uncultured Prolixibacteraceae bacterium
ACCTGGAAATATGGAAGGGACTTCCGGAAACCGGGGGCCTTCGGTGCGCTCCGACTGCCACGTCTCAGTTTCGCTGACTGCCTCAGGGGGAATTACCACTGAAATCACGAGCAAGGTACGGGTACTCTTTTCCCGTCATATGGAGGAACTGGTCAATGAGGTACTGCACTTCTACGGAATAGAGAATGCTTCAGTCCGGGTGGAAGATTCGGGGGCCCTGCCCTATGTGATGGCCGCCCGCCTGGAAGCCGCCGTGAAACAGCTTCTTCCCGCCACCGAAGAGTTCCTGCTGCCGGTACTCCCCGGAAGTATTTCCGAAACCCCGCGCGACCGCATCCGCCGCTCCCGCCTATACCTCCCCGGCGACCAGCCCAAGCTGATGATCAACGCCGGACTGTATGGCGCCGACGGCATCATCCTCGACCTGGAAGATGCCGTGGCCCCCTCCAAAAAGGAAGAAGCCCGCTACCTGGTTCGCAACGCCTTGCGAAACAATGACTTCCGGGGTGCTGAGCTGATGGTCCGCATCAACCAGCTTCCGGAGGGACTCCGCGACCTCTCCTTCATCGTGCCCCACCCCTTAAACCTGGTGCTCATTCCCAAATGTGAATCAGTCGCAGAAGTGAAAGCCGTTGACGAGGAGATCAACCGGCTGAAGCAGGACCCTCGTCGAAACATCTGGCTGATGCCCATCATCGAAAGTGCCCGGGGAGTCCTCCACGCTTATGAAATTGCCTCAGCCTCCCCCAATGTGGTGGCCCTGGCCATCGGACTGGAAGACTATACGGCCGATATCGGCGCCGAAAGGAGCACCGAAGGGACGGAGTCGTATTATGCCCGCAGTGCCGTGGTTAACGCCGCCCGTGCCGCCGGCATCCAGCCCATCGATTCCGTATTCTCCGGATTTGAAGATATGGAAGCCCTGCGCAATGTCGCCCGCACTTCCCGGGCCATGGGTTTCGAAGGCATGGGGTCGATCCACCCCGCCCAGATCGCCATCATCCACGAATGTTTCAATCCCGGGGAAAAGGAGATCGCCAAAGCCAAAAAGATCGTCAAAGCCTTCGAAGCGGCCGAAAAGGAGGGCATCGGGGTCATCGCCCTGGGCACCAAAATGATCGACACCCCGGTGGTCAAACGGGCCCTGCGGACCATCCGCACCGCCGAACAAAACGGATTGTTGAACCCTGACTGGAGAGAAAATGATGAAGGATAAACTGGTACAAAACGAAGCCGGCCGATGGGTCCCCCTCGAAATCAACGGGGAACCGGTCATCCCCTACCAGGGCGTAGGGAAATATATCCCCCTCGGCCACAAATACGCACCGCCCCTTCCTTCCTGCGCCCTCTATCCCTCCGACGGCAACAAGGTGGTGCCCTCCCTGAAAGAGGCATTGGTAAAGGCCGGACTCCGCGACGGCATGACCATCTCGACCCACCACCACCTGCGCGACGGGGATTTCGTGGCTAACTTGATCTTTGACCTCGCCCAAGAAATGGGGGTGAAGGATCTGCGCTGGTTTCCCTCGGCCTCCTTTCCCTGCAACAACCACCTCATCCCCTACCTCGAAGACGGCACAATCAGCCATATCGAGGGAAGCATGAACGGTCCGCTCGGGGAATTCACCTCCCGCGGGAAGATGCGGAAGACGGCGGTCCTCCGCTCCCACGGGGGACGGGTACAGGCCATCCAGGACGGAGAAGTGAAAATCGACATTGCCGTCATCGCCGCCCCCACGGCCGACAAATTTGGCAATGCCAACGGACTGACGGGCCCCTCGGCCACCGGGGTGCTCGGTTATGCCGACATGGACGTACGCTACGCCGCCCATGTCATCGTGGTCACCGACAACCTGGTCCCCTTCCCCTGTCTGCCCATGCAGATCGAAGGGAACTATGTCGATTCCGTGGTGCAGGTTGACAAACTGGGTCTTCCCGAGAAAATCATTAGCGGCACCACCCAGATCACCCGCAGTCCCGACCGACTCATCATTGCCGAACTCACCGCCCGCTTCTGCGAGGCTACCGGCATCATTTACAACGGCTGCGTGGTCCAGGCCGGCGCAGGAGGAATCTCCCTGGCCATCGCCGAATACATGCACCAGATCATGAAACGCAACGGCTGGAAGATCAGGGTGGGCTTCGGCGGAACCACCCGCTACATGACCGGCATGCTTGAAGACGGCACCATGGAATACATCCTCGACGCCCAGGTTTTCGATACCGAGGCCATACGCTCCCTCAACGAAAACCGGAATCACATGCCATTCACCATCAACAACATCTATAATTATCACGCCAAGGGTAACTTCGCCCAACTCATCGATGTGGTCTCCCTGGGCGCCACGGAAATCGACGTCCACTTCAACGGAAATGTGGTGACCCACTCCGACGGGCTGCTCCTCCACGGCATCGGCGGATGGCAGAACTGCCTCTTTGCCAAAAACACGATCATCGCCCTGCCCCTCTTCCGCGACCGCATCCCCGTCATTGTCGACGAGGTGACCACCCTCTGCGGACCCGGGGAACTCATCGACGTGATCGTCACCGAACGGGGCATCGCCATCAATCCCCTGCGGACCGACCTTCTGGAAAAGGTCAAAGGATCGGGATTGCCGGTGAAGACCATTCACGAGCTGAAAGATGAAGCCGAAGCCATCTGCGGAAAACCCGACAAACCCCGCTTTACCGACAATATCGTCGCCGCCATCAAATGGGTCGACGGAACGGTCATCGATGTGGTCAGACAGGTAGCCGACAAAAAAAATAGTAATCGGTGATCGGTGCTTCGCCGGTAATCGGTGGACTCCTTAACCGATGACTTGAGATTATCAAAAAAAACAACCATAAAAATACTGACTTACTGAATACTGATCACCGAATACCGATTGCACAATTTAAATAGCAAACAATACTTTAACAACTAAAAAACATGACCACAAGAACCATAGTGACCCTCCCCGGCGACGGAATAGGCCGGGTGGTGCTGGAAGAAGCGATCAGGATGCTTGATGCGGCAGGATTTGCTGCGGAATACATCGAAGGTGATATCGGCTGGGAGTTCTGGTGCCGCGAAGGAGATCCCCTTCCGCAAAGGACCATCGATCTGCTGGAAAAACACAAAGTAGCCCTCTTCGGAGCCATCACCTCCAAACCCAAGGATGCCGCCTTCGCGGAACTGGCCCCGGAACTTCAGGCTAAAAACCTCGTCTATGCCAGTCCGATCGTGAGCCTGCGCCAGCTTTTCGGCCTCGACATCTGCCTGCGCCCCTGCAAGTCCTATCCCGGGAATCCCCTGAACTTCATCCGCCGGGGAGCTTCCGGGAACATCGAAGAGCCGGTGGTGGATGTGGCCATTTTCCGACAAAATACCGAGGGACTGTATGGAGGCGTGGAGTGGTCAAATCCTCCGCAGCAGGTCTACGACGCACTGATGACCCATCCCAAATTCCGGCAGAACTTCGCCTGGGCCCCCAGGGAGGAAGTTTCCGTCTCCACGCGCATCTTCACCAAAAAGATGACCCACCGGATACTCCATGCCGCCTTTACCCATGCCGCCCAATACGGCTACCGCTCGGTGACCCTCTGTGAGAAGCCCAATGTCATCAGGGAAACCTCGGGCATGATGTACAAAATGGCCCAGGAGATGCAGAAATCGGAATTCCCGCAGATCGAACTCAGGAATACCAACATCGACGCCCAGATGATGTGGCTCACCAAGAATCCCGAGGATTACGGGGTCATCGTCGCCGGCAACATGTTCGGCGATATCGTCTCCGACGCTTTTGCGGGATTGATCGGGGGGTTGGGGTTTGCCTGCAGCGCCCAGTTCAATCCGGATAACGGTATAGCGGTGTTTGAACCCACCCATGGTTCGGCGCCCAAATATGCCGGCTATCCGGTTTCAATCGTCAACCCCATCGCCATGATCGAGTCGGCCTGCATGATGCTCGACTACCTGGGGGAACAGGAAAAAGCCCAACGCATCCGCAAGGCGATCGCCCGGGTGATCGCCGAAGGCAAAGTCCGCACCTATGACATGATGAAACTCACCGGAAGCCCCGCCGTCCTTACCCAGGGCGCCGCCTCCACCCAACAAATGACCGATGCGATCATCCACCAGTTAGATTTGTAATTGCCACTTCAAAAAGAGGTTACAGACGAAGTTATCAGGCTAGAAGCTGCACTTTGCAGTTATTTAAGGATTTAAGAAATTAGGGTATACTTTATTTGCGAAAAATGGTCAGGAGTAAAAGAATAACAGTAAAAGGAACGCAAATTACCATACTTATAGAATCCAGTGGGGACTTTATTTCATTGACAGATATGATTAAAGCTAAGGATGGTGATTTCTTTATTTCAGATTGGTTGCGGAACAGAAATACTGTGGAGTTTTTAGGCATCTGGGAGTCAATAAACAATCCGGAATTTAATTATGGCGAATTCGCCATAATTAAAAGTCAGGCAGGCTTGAATAACTATAAGATTTCCGTTAAGGAATGGATATTGAAAACAAATGCAGTAGGACTAAAGGCAAGTGCAGGCCGTTATGGGGGTACTTATGCCCACGTGGACATTGCCTTCGAATTTGGAATGTGGATTAGTGCGGAATTTAAAATTTACCTGATAAAAGAATTTAAACGCCTAAAAGAGGAAGAAAGCAACAGGTTACAACTCGAATGGAATTTGCAGCGTACTTTGGCCAAAGTAAACTATCGCATACACACCGATGCTATAAAAGAAAATCTTATTCCCTTAGAATTAAACAGGCAACAGATTAACGACATCTATGCCAGTGAAGCTGACCTTCTCAATGTGGCTCTTTTTGGTAAAACAGCCTGGCAATGGCGGACAGAAAATCCTGAAAAAGAAGGAAATCTACGTGATTATACGACATTGGAACAATTGGTGGTACTCTCCAATCTGGAAAGTATAAATTCTGTACTAATCCATCAGGGGTTGACTCAAAGTATGCGGCTCGTACAACTTAATCATATCGCCATTAATCAGATGAAATCTCTCCTGCATAATGCAGGATTCAAAAAACTTAAATGAGCATATGCAAATAAAATACAAAATCGATGTACTGAAAAACAATTTTAACTAACAACAAACCAATGGACATCAACAATATGTACAGTTTATGGCCCGAACTGGAGTGGATCGCCGATCCTGACCTGCGG
>CAYWUJ010000098.1:0-5161 GCA_964461455.1 uncultured Prolixibacteraceae bacterium
CCGGAAATACCAAGGGGACCTATACCATTACCATCCAGATCGGCCAGGGAAGTGATAGTGACGCAGCAGGGAAGAATAACTCGGATTCCGAAAAAATCGACTTCTTCTCACAATAAAAATATCCTCAATCAGCAAACCCGTTTAACTTAATAATACCAAAAATGAGACGCTATTTACAAACCCTGTTAATGCTCCTGGTCGTGGTTTTTTACATCACCCCGGCCAAAGCCCAACATCCGAAATGGAACGATCCCAACAGCCTGCCGATCTGGATGACTCCGGAGGAGGAAGGCCGCAAGGATGAGATTGGCCGGAATTTCCTGAAATCGGCCGCCCTGACCGGGGAAGTCCGCAATGTGGCGGAATTTGAACGTATGGAGGGGGTGCTGGTGCGCTATCCGCTCGGACTGCCCACCAGTTTTATCGCTGCCATGTCGAAGCACACGGTGGTCTACACCCTGGTCAGCAGCACCACCAACGAGAACAGCGCCCGCAGCGCCTACCAGAGCGCCGGAGCCACCCTGACCAACTGCAAGTTCATCATGGCCGCCACCGATTCTTACTGGACACGCGACTACGGCCCCTGGTACGTGATGAATGAGAGCAACCAGATGTGCATCGTCGACTTCCCCTATGACCGTCCGCGCGCCAATGACGACGCCGTGAACGGCATCGTCGGTACTTACCTGAACATTCCGGTCTACAACATGCCGGTGGTCCATACCGGGGGGAACTACATGACCGACGGATGGGGGATCAGCGCCTCGACCGACCTGGTGTACGAGGAAAACAGCAACGATGTGGCCTGGGTCAACCAGCAGATGAACGCCTACCTGGGGGTGGACACCTACCATGTGACCATCGACCCTTTGGGCGATTACATCAAGCACATCGACTGCTGGGGCAAGTTCCTCGATGTTGACAAGGTGCTGATCACCCAGGTGCCCACCACCAATGCCAATTATTCGAAGTATGAACAGGTGGCCACCTATTTTGCCAGCCAGACCAGCGCCTACGGGACGCCCTACCAGGTGTTCAGGGTTTACTCCCCCAGCGGTCAGCCCTATACCAATTCACTGATCGTCAACGACAGGGTGTACGTCCCCATCAAGAGTTCGCCGGCCTCGTCGACCGACAATGCCGCCCTGGAGGTGTACCGTCAGGCGATGCCGGGGTACACGGTGACGGGGATTTACTACAGCAGCTGGCAAAGCACCGACGCCCTGCACTGCCGGGCCATGGGAATGGCCGACCGTCAGATGCTCTATATCAAACATCAGCCGCTGACCGGAGTGAAACCCTATCAGCCGGAATACGGCATCACGGCGGAGATCCTGCCCCTGAGCGGACAACCGCTGAAGAGCGACTCGCTGTTCCTGATCTATCAGACCAACGCCCGCAGCTGGGACACCCTTCAGCTGGTGAATACGGGGGGCACGCAATACGGGGCGATGCTTCCGGTGAACCCCGGAGAAACGCAGGTCTCCTATTATCTCTATGCCGTCGACCATGCCGGGAAGCGGGAAAACCATCCCCTGATCGGCCGGCCCGATCCCCATACCTTCGACGTCAACCAGCCCCAGATTATCGCTGATTTCTCCGCTACCACCACAACAGCCCTTGCGGGAGAACCCATTACCTTCTCCGATCTTTCGTCGGGAGGGGACATCACCAGCTGGAACTGGAATTTCGGAGAAGGGGCCACCCCCGCTGCGGCATCGACCCAGGGACCCCACCAGGTCAGCTACGCCACCACCGGCCAAAAATCAATCTCCCTGACGGTCAACGGTTTGTTTACAACGGTGAAAACCAACTCTGTCACCATTATTGAGCCGGTGACAGGGATTGCCGTGGATCCCGCTTTTGCCACTCTGGAAGCCGGGGAAAGCCTTCCGCTTACGGCCACCCTTCTGCCCGAAAATGCCACCAATAAAATGGTCAGCTGGTCCACTTCTGATGCCTCGGTGGTCACCGTGAATTCTTCCGGAGTGGTCGTGGCACTGGGAGCCGGAAACGCCGTCATCACCGCCGTTACTGCCGACGGGGGTTTCTCCGCGGCCTGTACCCTGGAGGTGACTGCTCCCTTGTGTGTCTACGAAACCATCCATTCCCAGAATTTTGACGCCGGAATGGGGATCTGGATCGACGGAGGCACCGACTGTGCCCGCAGTACCTACTATCCCAACTCGGGGAGATACAGCCTGCAGCTCCGCGACAATACCACCACATCCCTGGTTACCACGGGAACCCTCAACCTGTCGGCATATTCCGAGATCACCGTCAGTTTCTCCTATTATCCCTACAGTTTCGACAGTTCCACCGAGGACTTCTGGCTGCAGATTTCCACCAACGGGGGTACCACCTATACCACCGTGGAGGAGTGGAATTTCAACGGTGAGTTTGTCAATAACCGACGTTACAATGATGCCGTGGTCATTCCCGGACCCTTTACCTCCTCCGTAAGACTGAGGTTCCGTTGTGACGCTTCTGCCGATGACGATAGGGTGTATCTCGACGATGTGGTCATCAGCGGCTGTAAAAACAGCATAATCCCCGATCTTCTCAGAACAGACGGCGTGGACTTGGTTTCCGGGCCGGAAGGGCGGCTGGATTTGCGTGACCTTCGCTTCACCGTATATCCCAATCCGGCCAGGAACAAGATAACGCTTCTGGCCTCGGAAGTTCCGGAGGAGCCCATCAGGGTTACCCTTTTCACGCCGGCAGGCCAGCTGCTGAAACAGGAGCTCCTCGATGGCGCTGTCAGCCATTCTATCGACCTGAACGGAATCGCACCCGGGCTGGTCATCCTCCGCATCGAAACGGGTAAGGCGGTAATCAGTGAACCGGTCATCATTCTGGGTCAATAGTAGATTGATTCTGCAGCCTTACGGTGGTCAGGTCATTTTTTGAATTTTTAAAATGAAATATATGATAAGTAAATTTTTATGTAAATCTGGCGTGAGCGGGGAGGTCATGGACCGTCGTTTGCGTGAACCGGCGAGGCTGAAGGGCCGCCATCCTGTATGGTTCTTCAGCCTGATGGGTCCGGCTTTGTTGTTTTCCTTTTCTCTGGGGGCACAATCTCCCGGAACACCTGTAGTGATAGGGGGGAATGACTCCCGCCGGGTAGTGCTGGAAGACAAAAACATCCCCCGGGTGATGGAAGACGAAAATCCCCTTCCTGCGGTGATGGATTCCCGCTTGATGCTTGAAGGCAATGATCCGGGGCAGGAGGTGAGGGATGGCCTGCCCGATGGCGGGGTTGCGGCCACTTCGAGGGACCGCTTTAATGTGCCTTATCCGTTGCCTGAGGTGACCCTGAAAAGCGGAAACCTCACCAATAAGTCGGCCCTTGACATTAAAGGGATCACTAACCAGTTTGTCATTTTTGCAGGAGTAGTTTTTAATCCTGATTATGAGTGTGTTACTGCTTATCCTTTCAATACGGTCAACTCTTCCATAGAGTATGAGAGGACGCAGATGCTCTTTCTGGCCAGTGAGTTGGGGCCCGCTCCAAAAACCCTGAATTATCTTGAGCTTGCCCGAAAGGTCACGGGCAGCAGTACGGTGACCAATTTCACCGTCAGGTTGAAGCACACCTCCATTGGAAACTTCAGTGAGGTGCCTTCGGGATATGCCGACATGACTGGGGCGCAGACCGTCCTCAACGATACCGATGGGTACATCATTCCGTCGGGCAGCGGGACCTGCGGTTCTCCTCCCAACAACGATTTTACCTGGATGAAGGTTAACTTCACCTCCGGTTTTGTATATAACGGCACCGATAACCTGATCGTGGAGATTTACTGGGGACCGGTCACCAGCGGCACCTCGCCAAGGGCGGTGCTGGCCGGTGACTATCCCGAGGAAAGGGTCATCTATGGTTATGGCGGTGCGGCCTCCCCCGCGAGGGACGGCAGCAGCATCCGGCGCCCCAATGTCAGGTTCGGCTATCAGATTCCCTCTTTCGGAAATGCCAGCCAGCTGGCCGCCGAGGTCTTCAAGGGGTGCATCGCGGTATCCAATGTCAGCTTTTCCGGGGACGACAGGGCCATTGGTTATTTCGAACGCCGCGCCGACAATCCCGATTTCCCCTTTGAAAGGGGCATCGTATTGTCAACAGGCCAGGTAACCGATGCCGCCGGGCCCAACACCAGCGACAGCAAAACCACACAGCTGGGGTCGCCCGGAGACCCCGATATTACTGACCTGGGGGGCACCATTTCATATGATGCGGCGAGCCTGTCGGTCGATTTTGTACCCAATGCCGAATCGGTGAGCTTCAACTATATCTTCGCCTCAGAAGAGTACCCCGAATGGGCATGCAGCGCATACAACGACGCCTTCGGATTTTTCATCAGCGGACCGGGGATCGCGCGACAGAACATCGCCCTCCTTTCCGACGGCGAAACGGTGGAGATTCACACCATCCGTGTCAACGGTTATGACCTGCTGGCCACCGACACCGACTGCAGGGTGCCTGATTCGGGATGCTGTGATGACGCCCACGACACCCTTTTTGTTTCTATTCCCCCCGGGGAACTCTCCATAGAAGCCGACGGCCGCACGGTGCCCCTAACGGCGGTTATCAGTGGTCTCGAGCCCTGTTCCACCTATACCATGAAATTTGTCATCGGCGATGTCTATGATTCCAAATGGGACTCCTGGGTCTTTCTGGAAGGGGGAAGCTTCGGTGCCGAATCGGAGGTTGGTTTTGAAAATTTCAACGACAGGAACCAGAACACCAACAACCTGTTCACCTCATGCAGCGGGGCTTTTCTCAGGATCAGGCGTGATTCGCCGGGGGATCTCTCCGAAGCGGTAACGGTGCCCGTCACGGTGGGCGGAACGGCGGTCTGCGGCACCCACTTCAACTTTACAAACCACACCCTGCAGGATCAGGTGATGGAGGTGACCATTCCGGCTGGTGAGTGGCATACCGATGTGCCCTATACCTTTACGGGCACCCCGCTTCCCGGCGGGGCAGCCACCCTGTCCTTTTCCACAACCCAGGGGTGTTTGTGTTCCGGAAGCATCATTTCGCTCCAGGTTAACCTCTATGATACTTACTCCTTCGGAAGCGTCACTCCTTCGGCGGTGGCTTCCTGTTCCGATGCTGACGGCACCATCGGGGTGAACCTGGGCCTTAGTGCCCCCCTGA
>CAYWUJ010000099.1:0-2067 GCA_964461455.1 uncultured Prolixibacteraceae bacterium
ACCCAGAGGAATATTGACCCTGAGGATTTCTGCATCCTTTTGGATGTTGGCCGTTAACGGGCAAATTATGGTGGTCGGATGGTAGGCATTGTTCAGTAAATTGGACTGAACAACCAGGACGGGTCTGGTTAAAACTGGCTTACTCTCTATCCTGGTGCTCAGGTATGCCATCCAGATTTCCGAATTTCTGATCAACATCTTACCGCTCTTTTAGTCCTTATTTTCCAGGTCTTCAAATTCCTTTAAAACCGAAAGTGATTCTTTTCTGACCAATTCAGATTCGATGATCACTCTTGATTCCATCATTTTTTTCCTCTGGTATTTATTGTAAAAATCCAGGGCGTCATTGATGTACTTGTTCCGGGTAGTTTTCAATGTGGAGAGAATCCGTTCCGTTTCACTGAAAATCTCTTCATCCAAATTAAAAAAAATCGATTTCATGTTTTTTGAGGTTTTGGAGATATATACGAAAATATATACAAAAGGTATATAAAAAAGTATATATCGAAAAATAATGAAAAACAGGAGTGGAAAATAATTAAGACAGGCTGTCCCTTCAGGCGGGCTTCAAGCAGCGGAACCACGAGCTGGTTTGAAGTTTCAATTCAGACAGGCTGTCCCTTCCGGCCCTTATTTGCTTACTGCCGCTGGCCGCCGCCGACCAGTTCAGGGTGGTTCGCTTTGGCACCACGCATGCTGTACCTGCTCCTGGCCGCCGCCGACCAGTTCAGGTAGCGATTAGCTTTAGTTGAAAGAGTCTTGACTGCATTCAGACTTGTTCCCCTCAGTAAGTTTTTTTGGTTTCATGCAAAGTAATGCCAGGTCCTGAAGTTTTCTGCCGTATTCATCGTCGGCTGCCAGCTTCAGAAAATCTTCATGAAGTCCCAGCACTCTGAGGACATTAAAGTAGGATCCCATTGATACACCCGGATTACAACTTCATGAGGGATTCCATGAAGTTACGCAAGTCGAAGGTCACTTCCAGGAGGCTTTTGCCGCCGGTGATTTCGCGGATTTCCCGGTCGGCGGTCATCGGGTCCTTGCGGCCGGTGCCCATCTGTTCCATGACCCCGTTAACGGAGTCCCAGTAGTCTTTGTGTTTTTGCCACGCCTCATGGGAAGCCGTTCCCGGCTGGGGCTTTTTACTTTCCATGAGGGGGTTCATCTTGGTGCGGTAGTCCTTGGCGGTACCCCGGGCGATTTCGACATATTTTTCCACCTTCTGGAATTCGGGCGACTGCCTGATATGTTCTCCCTTGAAATAGGTGACGTCGGCTGTTTGTCCGGCCCATGCCTTGTTGGCGTGGAGGATGCCGTTTTTCTGGAGTACGTTGAGGTCGGCATAGGCGTCGCCCACCTTGGAATGGGTGATGTTCTCCCAGGAGTGGGCTGCGTTTTGTCCGGTTTCCGCATGGAAAGCTTTTTCCCAGGCCTGCTGGGCGTCGGTGTGCCAGGCCTCCACGGAGGTGGGCTCTCCTTTCTTCACCGGAGGCAGGGGGCGTCCGTCGGGGCCTGTTCTGGCTTTCCGGCCGGCGTCGTAGTCCATGTTAACGGTTTTGCTGCCCAGGAGGTCTTCAGGCTGCACGGTCTCTCCCCGTGCCTGTTTTTCGCGGGCCCGCTGCAGATCAGCGGGGTCGGGCCTGTTGCGGATGGCTTCCAGCTCCTCGCGGCTCCATCCCCGTTCATCCATCTCCTGTTGGTACCGTTTTTCGACCTTCTGGTGGACCCGGTCCATCGAATTGCTGTAGCGTTTGATGAGGTCCAGGTTTTTGGGATCTTTCTGGAGGATTTTCATCATCATTTTGGCCTGTGGCGAGCTGTGTATCTTCGCGGAGCGGTCGTCGAGTTCGACCAGGATTTTTTTGATTTCCGAAGGGGGAGCCCCGGCCTGACGGGCGGCCTCCAGTTTCTCGTAGGTCTTTTTGTAGGAGGTCACCCTGATGCGTCCATCGGCCACCTGTTCCCGGTAAACCGCCATCTCCTGCTGGGAGAGGGGGCGTTTGAAGTCGTCGGCGTCGATGGCGGGTTTGCCTTTGGCCCGGACCTGTGTGGGGGCATCAGGGGAGG
>CAYWUJ010000099.1:2167-5055 GCA_964461455.1 uncultured Prolixibacteraceae bacterium
GCCGCTTTTAGCCGCTGGGGAGCCGCTTTTAGCCGCCGGGGAGGTACTGCTCTTTCTGGCGCCGGGATTGTCGAGGTCGGGCAGGGGGCCGTTGGGACGGGCGTAGGCCGAGGAGATTTTGCCAGCGCCATAGGAGAGGGCCTTGCTGGTGATATAGCCCTTGACGGCCTCGCCTGTGGCCCCTTTGAGGCCATCCATGAAATCGCCACCGTTGTTCACGGCGGCTTCAAAGCCACGGAAGCCATCCACGGCTATTCCGGTCACGGTGTTGTAAGATCCTGCCACCCGCAGGAAGGCCTCTTTGGGCCCCCCTTCGATATATCCGGTGACTCCCTGGTAGACGTTGTTGACATATTGTCCGCCGAAGAGTGAGAGCACCGTCATGCTGCCGTCGGCGGCGGTTTTGACCACCTGGGCGGTCTGGAGGCAGGCGTCGGCCCATTCGGCGTCGGCCACAGCCTCCTTGTTGGCAGCCCTGTCAACGGCCATTTTCTCTTCGTAATATTTCCTTCCGACGTTGTTGGCCTCTTCGACGATGGCCATGACTCCGGCCTCATCGAGGTTGCCGACCATTTCGCCGCGGAATTTGCTGCCGATGATCTCCCTGGCCTCCCTGGCCTGCTCCTCGGGGAGTTTGTCGGCCATCTCATAGGCTTTGCGGACGCTGCGGCTGATGTTTTCCAGGCGTTGCTGGTTTTTGGCGATGTTCTGGATGAATCCGGCCCTGGCATACTCATCCCACGGGGAGCGGGAGTGGACAATCTCGCCGGTCTGGATGGTGGCGATGCGGTCTTTTTCGGCCTGAAGGTCGGCCTGGGCCCCCAGGATCCTGAGTTGCAGGGCCTCACGGCGGCGGGGATCTTTTTCTCCTTTCAGTTCTTCCCTGTCGCGGGTCATGTTCTTTCCGATGATCTCCAGGTTGGTTTTGTGGAAGGCGATGGTCTCATCGGTGATTTTCCGGCGTTCTTCGGCGATATCTTCGGCGGTTCTCTTTCCGGCAGGCTGGGCAGCCGGTGTTTCAGGCTTTTTGGCCGGAGTTTGGGCGGCCAATGTGGCGGAAGGCCCACCCCCGGCCATTTCTGTGGCAAAGGCTTTTCTAAGTTCGTCGGTGATGAAAACCGATTCCGGGTCATGGGCATAGTCATCCCACCGCTCTTCTTCGGTCCACCTGATGGCTGTCCTGAAAAAAGCGGCGGCCATGCTGTTGATGGCCATCTGTTTGGTGAAGGTTCCGTTGAACAGCGTGATTTTCACCTTTTCGCCGATGTCGATCAGTTCACTATACCGGGAGCTGGAAGTTTCAGGGAAGGAAGGGATGGCGGGGTAGTCGAACCGGACGAAGTGATGGACGATTTTCCCGTCGTTAGCGCCGCCGACCCCGCGGCCGTAATAGTCGGGGGTGGTCAGTTCCCTGCGGATGAAGCGGTCGCCCATGCTGCCTTTGACGGTGCTTTTCCCGGGAAGGGAGGAGTAGTTGCACTCACCGCAGAGCTCAATGTCATAGTATTTCTCACCGTCGGGGGTGTCGATTTTGTAGATGTAGAAATACCGGGGAAACCACACCTCCCCGAATTTATAGTCGGGATCGTAGAACTGGTTCTGGGTGCCTGCCCAGCATCCCTCGGGGGTGAAGTCGTTGAGGAGGGATTCCAGGAATTCCTTTTCCTGTTTATAGCGATTTTGGCGCTGTGCCATAAGGGCCCGGCCGTCGGGAGGGTTTCCCAGGTCGACGAGGGCTTTGGCCACCTGGTCGAGTCTTTTCTGGCGTGAGAGGAGGAGGGCCTGGTAGCGGGAGGCCAGCTCCATGTAATTCCTGACACCCCCGGGGTCGTCGAATTCGGCGGCATATCCGGCATTGCGGACGGCCTCCTCGAGAAGCTGGCTGGTCTGGACCACCGCGGTTCTGTATACGAGAAATTCCCCCAGCAGGGGATTGAACTTGTTCATGTAGTCGACGGCTTCGCGGAAGGGGGTCTGCCGCAGAGGGGCCCAGGCCTTCATGAATTCCGCCTCTTCGGCCTCATTCATCACGCCGTAGACGAGGCGCATTCCCTCCATGGCGCCGGCGACCGCACCGTCCCACTGACTGGCGGTGATAGTTTTAATATCGGGGAAGGGAATTGGCTGTGCCGCGGGGATGGTCTCCCCCTCTATTTCAAGGGGTGCCCGGGAGCCCGCGGAAGTGCCGGCGGCCAGGAGCTGCGGTGTCTCCTCGGGGCGAGTGCCCTTCAGCCACAGTCCGGCGATGAAATCGGCTGCATCGGGACGCAACTCCTTTTTCTGCGGTCTCTTGTCAAAGACGGCGACATAATAAAGTTTGCCGTTGACGATCGGACAGAAGAGGAATCCCCGGTGGTTGAAGTCGGGAGCGAAGTAGGAGAGCATAAAGCACTTTTCGATGCCGAAGGTCGTGCAACGGCTCTGTTCCTCGACCAGATCGATGTGGTTGTTTTTTTCAGCGTAGTTTTTGGTCAGGGCGGCTATGATCTTCCGGAATTCCCCGTCGTTCGCAATGGGAAATCCCTTGGTGCGGATGCGTACATTGTAGCGGAGTTCTCCCTCCACCACCTGGCTGAAAGAGAGGTATTCGGCATTGGTATGCTCCTCGGCGACAGACCATCCGGGGGGGAGGCGGTATTCGAAGAGACCCCGCTGATGGTACTCCTCCGGTGGGGTGGGGGTATCGGAGAATGAAGCGGGCTTTAGGGGCGGAGGTGCCGGCGACATCAGGAAAAGGGCGCCGAGAACCAGGCTTCCCAAAGTGGCCAGACTCTTTTTCGAGGCTTTCTTTTTTTCCATAACTCTCACTTTTTCATTTTGCCGGGGATGGCTTTCCTCCGCCTGACAAGGCTTAAAAGTAGGAAAAAAATGAAATGAAGGCAATAACC
>CAYWUJ010000100.1:0-5005 GCA_964461455.1 uncultured Prolixibacteraceae bacterium
GGAGCAGCGATTCCATCGTCAACAACTACAGCCGTTTCGAAGATGACCTGAACGAGAGGCTCTACTTCTCGGGAAAGCTCAACTATGTTCACCCGATAGGCATGAATGCGAAAATCGAAACGGGTTATCAGCTCTATTACCAGAACCTGGACTATGACTTCACCATCAACAAACAACAGGCCGACAACCTGTTTGAATATGCCGAGATGCGCCATTCGGTATACGGGGGAGTCACCCTGAACCTGAAAAAGGTAGGCTTTCAGGCTATCCTGAGGGTCGAGAACAGCCATATCAAGGCCGATTCGGTCTCCAATCCCGATTATACCTGCTATCTCCCTTCCGTCAACCTGCAGTATAAATTTTCATCGTCGCACAACCTGAAACTCACCTACAACCGTAGGATCAACCGGCCGGGCATTTACGACATGAATCCAAATTTTAAAATCAGCGAGAATTACGACATTACCCAGGGAAATCCCGACCTGAAACCCGACTACCGTGACCGTCTGCAGATGACCTACACCTGGAATTTCGGCAGTAACTATTTCTCACCCTACGTTTACCATGAGCTTTATTCCGACAGGATCGGAAGGCAGATAGGGGTGACGATATCACCGGTCACCAATAACCTGACCACCCTCACCAAGCCCTATAACCTGATCGACGGCTATGAGACCGGCGGCGGCGTCAATGCCATGCTCTGGTTCTTCAACATTAGCGCACGTCTCTACAAGGGGCACTTTAATGAATTCAAGAGTCCGTCGGCCTTTATCCCTGCCACCGACTACTATTCATCAAGCGTAACAGGAACCGCCTTCAGGCAGCTCGACAAAAAGAAGACCCTGACGGTATTCGCCTATTTAAGCTACAATGGGGTGAACATGAGCTCCCAGACCAAAACCTATACCCTTCCCTTGTATGGTTTTGGCGGTCAGAAACAGCTGAAGAACCACACCCTCGGAGTTTTCTGGCTTCTGCCCTTCTCGGGGGAGATCGACCTCAACAAGGCCGAGACCGAAACCCCTGCCTTTACCTCCACCAACATCACGCGGTTCGACGCCGCCAATTTCATCCAGTTCTCCTACTCTTACCGGTTCACCAAGGGCAGAAGCGTAAAAAAACTGGGGCGCAAGGTGGAAATCGAGAGCGACAGTAAAAGCGGGACCATCGGCATGTAAAAGCCGACGCTGAACATTTTCTCCGGAAATTTGTCTTATTGGGACAAATCTCATAAGATATGAAGAAGATATTCTCAACCTGTTCTGACAATAATGTTAACCAGCTCTGGCTGCTCATTTTCAGGGTATTGCTTTCCGTTTTTTTCCTTACCCACGGAACGGGTAAGCTCAACATGCTTTTGGAGGGTAACGGGGCGCAATTTCCTGATCCCTTCGGAATTGGGAATAACCTCTCTCTGATTCTGGCGGTGCTGGGAGAGGTGGTGGCCCCTGTACTGGTTATTCTGGGTCTGGGAACCCGCCTGGCCGTCATTCCCGCTATTGTCACCATGGTGGTGGCCGTCTTTGTGGTCCACGGAATCGACCCCTTCCAGAAAAAGGAGATGGGCCTGCTGTATCTTCTGGGATTCCTTACTATCCTCATATTCGGTCCCGGCCGCTTTTCGCTCGACGCCCTCATTAACCGGAAGTAACAGTTCATCCAGACTGAAGGCTGCCGGAACGCAACCACCAAACAAACCAATATCTACCACCTGTGAAGGTACAAACGAACCGTATGAATTATTTTTCGTACGAACATTTATTAATTTTAGACAGAATATTATTTTATGGAAGAAGCAAAAGGCATTCTGGCCGGGCATATCGATACAATCTTCGACCTGGCGGCACAGTGGGGATTAAAGTTGATTGGCGGCATCGTAGTGCTGGTCCTCGGACTCTGGATCATCAGCCACATCAATAAATGGATCAAAAAAGTCATAGTATCACGCGATGTAGACGCCACGCTGGCCCCCTTCATCAAGAGCCTGATCAGCATTCTGCTAAAGGTATTGCTGGTCATCAGCGTGTTGGGCATGGTGGGCATCCAGATGACCTCCTTCATTGCGATTTTGGGTGCCGTCGGACTGGCCGTGGGAATGGCGTTGTCGGGAACTCTCCAGAACTTTGCAGGAGGGGTGATCATCCTCATCCTGCGTCCCTTTAAAGTGGGAGAAGTCATCGAAGCCCAGGGATTCCTCGGCACCGTGAAGAAAATCTCAATTTTTAACACCTTTGTCAACACCCTCGACAACAAACTGATCATCATCCCCAACGGGCCCCTCTCCACTGGTCCTCTCACCAATTTTTCGGCGGAACCTCTCCGGCGTGTGGAGTGGAAACTGGGAATCGCCTATGGCAACGACGCCGAGAACTTCAAAAAGGCCATCCTTGACTTTATCGCCGAAGACGAAAGGATCATGAAGGACGAACCTCCCTTTATCGCCCTTTCGGAACTGGCCGACAGTTCTGTCAAATTCACCGTCAGGGTATGGGTCAACAGCGCCGATTACTGGGGCGTCTTTTTCGACTTGAATGAAAAGGTGTACAACCGTTTCGCTGACTACAAACTGAACATCCCCTTTCCCCAGATGGCCATCCATCTGCACCAACAAAAATAGAAGCTGCACACAACATGGATATCAGCAACATTGACAATATAGAACTCCAGTATCTGACGCCCGACGATTATCCGGCGCTCAAAGAGGTGATGATCTCTTCCTACCCTACCATGCCCGATGCATTCTGGAAGGAGCATCACATCAGAACCCTGATCCGGTTATTTCCGGAAGGCCAGGCTGTCATAAAAATCAACGGGGAACTGGCCGGTTGCGCCCTGTCGATCATCGTCGACTATGACCTGTTCTCCGACAGCCATACCTACCGGGAGATCACCGGAAACTACACCTTCAGCACACATTCCGAAAAAGGGGATACCCTGTACGGGATCGACATTTTCATCAAGCCGGAATACCGGGGATTGCGGCTGGGCCGCCGTTTATACGACTACCGGAAAGAGCTGTGTGAAAAGCTGAACCTGAAGGGAATCGCCTTTGGTGGAAGAATTCCCTTTTACCACAAATATTCCGCGGAACTCACCCCGAAAGAGTACATCAGGAAAGTCAGGGAGAAGGAAATCCACGATCCTGTCCTTAATTTTCAGCTCTCCAACGATTTCCGACCCTCGAAAGTCCTCAGGGGTTACCTCGAGGGCGACAACGCCTCGAATGAGTATGCGGTATTGCTGAAATGGGACAACATTTACTATGAGCGGCCGACCACAAAAGCCGCCACCAAAAAAAAGGTGGTCAGACTCGGCCTGATCCAATGGCAGATGCGGCTCTATGATTCTCTGGAGCAGCTGATGCAGCAGGCTGAGTTTTTCGTCGATGCCGTATCAGGCTACCGTGCCGACTTCGCCCTCTTTCCCGAATTTTTCAACGCCCCGCTGATGGCCGAAAACAACCATCTTTCGGAACCCGAAGCCATCAGGGAACTGGCGAAACTCACCGGCGACATCGTGCAGAAATTCTCGGAACTCTCTATCTCCTACAACATCAACATCATCACCGGGAGCATGCCTGAGATCAGGGACGACAAGCTCTACAATGCCGGCTACCTCTGTAAGCGCGACGGATCGGTCGAAAGGTATGAAAAGATTCATGTCACCCCCGATGAAGTGAAAATATGGGGCATGCAGGGCGGAAACCAGATCAGGGTGTTCGATACCGATTGTGGAAAAATTGGTGTTCTCATCTGTTACGATTCCGAATTTCCGGAACTGAGCCGTTTGCTCGCCGATGATGGCATGGACATCCTCTTCGTCCCGTTTCTCACCGACACCCAGAACGGCTATTCGCGCGTCAGATACTGTGCCCAGGCCCGGGCCATCGAGAATGAGTGCTACGTCGCCATTGCAGGAAGCGTGGGCAACCTTCCCAATGTCCACAACATGGACATTCAGTTCGCCCAGTCCATGGTATTCACCCCCTGTGATTTCGCCTTCCCCACCAACGGCATCAAGGCGGAAGCCACCCCCAACACCGAAATGATCCTGATTTCGGATGTTGACATTGACCTGCTCCGTGAACTCAACCGCTTCGGAAGCGTTCGCAACCTGCAGGACAGGCGCAAAGACCTCTTCGAACTGAAGAAACGGTAAGGGGAAAAAATTCCCGCGACCCGCTTTTCCACGGTCGCTCCAAAGGCTCCGAAATCTCGTTACCCTGAATGGTAAAGGAGAAGAGCTGGTTTTGTGCATCAGAAAAACATTAATAACTTTGGTGCAGATCACCATATTAAAATTCAAATTCTGACCACCATGGCAAAAACCACAAAGGAGTCCGGCAGTGTAAAAAAGAGGTACATGGCCGCTCGAGAATCCGTTTCCGTCACCTCAAAAGGGAATAAAGAAAAGCCCCGTTGTGATGTGCGCACCGGCATGGACGCAGCCTCCCTGAAGATGGCCATTGAGGAGCATCTTTTTTACAGGCTGGGAAAAACGGCGGAGACAGCCTCCCTCAATGATATGTACCTGGCGGTGTCGTACAGCGTGCGCGACCGGCTGATCAAACGGGGCCTCCGGACCATCGACACGGTGCTCAAAAATGAAAAGGTGAGGCTGGTCAGTTATCTCTCCGCCGAATTCCTCATGGGGCCGCAGTTGGGCGTCAACCTGATCGACCTGAACATCACCGGAGAGATAAAAGAGGCGGTTTCTGCACTCGGCTATGACCTGGAGAAGGTGATTGCCTGGGAACAGGAGCCCGGATTGGGCAACGGGGGTCTGGGCCGCCTGGCCGCCTGCTATATCGACTCGCTGGCTTCCCTGCAAATCCCCGCCCTGGGATATGGAATCCGTTATGAATTCGGCATCTTTGACCAGGAGATCCGCGATGGCTGGCAGGCAGAAATCAGCGATTTATGGCTTCACTACGGGAACCCCTGGGAAATAGCCCGTCCCGAAGATGCCGTGGAAGTCGGATTTGGCGGCCGCACCGAAACCTACG
>CAYWUJ010000101.1:0-4842 GCA_964461455.1 uncultured Prolixibacteraceae bacterium
AAAGTCTTAAAACATGTTAATTTTTCAAATTATTTTTATAGTTTCGCAACGTTGACATATAAACTTTAGACTATTTGAAATTACAAATTTAAAATTGAATTATGAGAAAATTGTCTTTATTGCTTGCTCTCCTGTTTATTGCGGGTTTGCAGGTTGTTGTTGCACAGACCCGGTTGGTAACCGGTAATGTGACATCGGCGGAGGACCGTTCTCCTGTTCCCGGTGCATCCGTTGTGGTGAAAGGGACGACCATAGGAACGGTGACGAATGCAGACGGGAACTTTTCCCTGAATGTTCCGCAGAATGCGCAGACGCTGGTGATCTCCTTTGTGGGTATGGTAACCCAGGAGGTTCCGGTAAGTGCACAGGTAAATGTACTTTTGGAATCAGACACCCGGATGATCGATGAAGTGATTTCCGTGGCTTATGGTACGGCCAAAAAGAGTTCATTTACAGGATCTGCATCCTCGGTAGGTTCTGATAAACTGGAAACCAGGTCGGTAGCATCGATCAGCAAGGCACTTGACGGGATTGTTCCCGGGGTGCAGTCCACTCTTGGAAGTGGCCAGCCCGGTTCCGGCGCCTCGATCGTGATCCGTGGTTTTGGCTCCATTAATGCCACTACGACTCCTTTGTACGTTGTCGACGGTGTTCCCTACGATGGTAACCTGAATGCCATTAACCCCAATGATATTGAAAGCCTCACCATTCTGAAGGACGCTTCCGCAGGGGCTCTTTACGGATCGAGGGGTGCCAACGGGGTGGTGATGATCACCACCAAATCAGGGAAAGATACCTCAGGGAAGATTTCGGCCAATTTCAAGGCTACGGTAGGGGTCAGTTCAAGGGCCATCCCACGCTACGATGTGATGAACCAGTCCGAGTATCTGGAAACTGCCTTCCAGGCATTTAAAAACGATGAAGTCTTTGCCAAGGGGGTTCCTGAAGCACAGGCCGGAATTAACGCCATCACCCGCATGCGGGGGAACATCGACGGAATTCTCGGTGTCGCTGAGCAGTACAATCCTTATAACATGCCCCTGGCTGAATTGATCGATCCTGTGACCGGCAAGGTGAATCCTTCCGCACAACTGAAATGGACCGACAACTGGCTCGATGAGGTCACCGCAGAAAATCCGCTGCGTCAGGAGTACCAGCTCGATGTTTCGGGGGGTAACCTGAAGACCAAGGCTCTGGCTTCTGTCAACTACCTGAAGGAAGACGGTCTTCTGAAAACCACCTCTTTTGACCGTATGACCGGTCGTTTGAGTGTTGACCACAAAACCACCGATTGGTTCAAAATGGGGATGTCGGCCAACTTTGCCCTGGCCAAAACCAACCTCCTCGGAGCTACCGGTTCGGCCACTTCCAACATCTGGTATTCCGCCGAGCAAATGGCTCCCATCTATCCCATCTGGGAAAGGGATGCCAACGGTGGCCTGATCAAAGACGCCTTGGGCGTGCCGCTGTTTGACTACGGCAAAAGCCGTGCCGCCGGTGCCCAGCAGAACTTCAACTCCATTGCCGTGCTCTATGATGACAAATATCTGAGCAACAGCGACAACATCAGCGGTCGTTCCGTGCTGGAATTCAATACCAATAACGAGAAATACGGTCTCTTACAGGGATTTACCTTCGCCATGAACCTGGGTTTTGACTATGTGGGTTCATACGCCACCACTTATTACAATCCCTATTTCGGGAATGCTTCGGGTGATGTCAAAGGACGTTTGTCCAAGTCTTACGGAAGGACCTTCTCTTATACCTTCAACCAGATTCTTTCCTGGGCCAGGAGCTTCGGTTCGCACAGCTTCGATCTGATGGGCGGTCATGAATACTACCATTACAAATACAACTATCTCACTGCCCAGAAGACCGGATTCCCCTTTGGCAAGTTGTATGAACTGGCTTCAGGTTCTACCATCGCTGACGCCAATTCCTATGAAAACAACGATGCCCTGGAATCATACTTCACCAGGTTGAATTACGATTTTGCCGACCGTTACTACTTATCGGCAAGTTACCGTACCGACGGTTCCTCTCACTTCAACAAGGATTTCCGCTGGGGTGATTTCTGGTCGGTAGGAGCTTCCTGGAGGGTTTCGGAAGAGGCCTTCATGGATCCCCTGACCTGGGTGAATAACCTGACGGTGAAAGCCAGCTTCGGTACCCAGGGGAACAACGCCGTGGGTCTCTATGCCTGGCAGTCGTTCTATGACCTGACTTACAACAATGCCGGACTAAACGGTGCCGTGGTGACCTCACTCGAAAACAAAGAGGTTTCATGGGAGAAAAACGAAAACCTGAACGTCGGTCTCGAAGGCCGCTTCTTCGATCGTCTCAACCTGGGCATTGAATGGTACACCCGTACCACCACCGACATGCTTCTTTACCGCCCGATGGCCACTTCGCTCGGCTTTAACGGTTTCTATGACAACGTCGGCGACATGAGAAACTCGGGTTTTGATCTTTCCGCATCTTATGATGTCATCAAAACCAAGAACTTCCTCTGGAACATCAATGCCATGGGATCGACCGTCAAAAATGAAGTGCTGAAACTCACCGACGAGCAGGATGAGATCATTGGCGGTACCACCATCATCAGAGTGGGCGAGACCCTGAATTCCTTCTACATGGCACGCAGCGCCGGTGTGGATCCCTCCAACGGTGCCCAGCTTTACTGGGTGTTTGACAAGGATACCGAAGGCAATCCCGGAGAACCCTACATCTCGGCCGACAAAACAAAAGCCGCCGCCAGCAGGGTGATCCTGGGCAGCCGTATCCCCGATCTTTACGGTTCCGTGGGTACCAACCTCAATTTCTACAATTTTGACTTTTCCATCCTGACCACTTACTCGATCGGCGGGAAAATCTATGACTATATCGGGTACAACTATATGAACCCGCTCTATATGGGTAACAACTATGTCCGCGACGTCCTCAGGGCCTGGAAACAGCCCGGTGATGTCACCGACGTGCCGAGGGTCCAGAAAGACCAGACCTTCACGCTGACCGACAGGTCCCTGATTGATGCTTCTTATCTCTCCATCAAGAACGTTGCTTTGGGATATACCTTCCGAAACCTCAGAACCCTGGGACTTGAATCAGCCAGGATCTTTGTGCAGGGTGACAACCTTTACCTCTTCAGCCACAGGCAGGGAATGAACCCCCAGTATAACTTCTCGGGAAGTACTGACTTCGCATACACACCGAACAGGATTATTTCTGCAGGTATCAATGTTAAATTTTAATCTATTCGACACATGAAAAAGATATTAGCTATACTGATGTTTTTGCCTGTTATCGCGGGACTGACCTCCTGTGATCAGGATTTGCTGGAGACAGCGCCTACGGAAAGGGTGACCGGACCGACGATTTTTGCCGACATCAACAGTGCCCAGGTGGCCATGGATGGGGTATACCGGTTATTGTTCGTCTCGGGCTGGACCGATGGCAATACCCACCAGAACTTCGGAATTCTGTCCACCAACATGTACACCTCCCTGATGGCTGAGGATTTCCTGCAGGATCAGATGGGGAACGGTTGGTTCTACTTTGACTACCGTTACGATGTGCGCAGCAGGTACACCTCCACCAACTGGAGATCTTATGCTACCTGGAACTTCTACTACACATTGATCAACAACGTGAATTACATCATTCCGCAGAAGGAGACCATCGCAGGAGATCCTGTTCAGGTCAACAATCTGATAGCCCAGGCATTGACCATGCGGGCATATGCGTATTTCCAGCTGATCCAGAGTTTCCAGCAGACCTACAAGGGACATGAGAGCTCTCCCGGGGTGCCGCTCTATACCGAGCCCACTACCGCCCAGTCGGAAGGTAAAGGCCGCGGAACAGTGCAGGAAGTTTACGACCAGATCAACAAGGACCTCACCGATGCCATCGCCCTTTTTGCGGAAGACAAGAGCATCCAAACCCACAAGTCCCACATTGACTATTACATTGCCAATGCCATCAAAGCCAGGGTTTCTCTGGTCATGAACAACTGGCCCGATGCCGAGAAATTTGCCAACGAGGCCTTGCTGAAACCGGGACTTACCATGATCTCTTCCGATAATGACCTCTATTCGGGTTTCAACAACCGCAACCTGACCGGCGTGATGTGGGGATCAGAAGTGATTGCCGACCAGGCGACCATCTATGCCTCTTTCTACAGCCATATGGATTCAGAAGCCGACATGTATGGTGAATCTTCCCGCAAATGTATCTACAACTGGCTTTACGACCAGATTCCCGCTACCGACAAACGGAAGGCGTGGTGGAATCCCAAACTTCCCGACGCTCAGGTGCAGAGTTCCGGGCCGAACCAGAGTTATAACCAGTTCAAATACTTCTTCTCTGACAAGGCCAAATACCTGGGAGACTACATCTACATGCGTGCCGAGGAGATGGTATTGCTGAAAGCCGAAGCGCAGGCCCATGCCGGCAAATTCGGGGAAGCCAAGACCACCCTGGAATCGCTGATGAAACTCCGCAACCCTGGTGGTTACACAGAACAGCTGGCCGGTCTGACCAATTCAGCCGACCTTTCCTACACCTCTTTCGGGGCCAACACCACCCTGATGGATATGATCATGTTGCAGCGTCGTATCGAACTCTGGGGTGAGTCAGAGCGTATCTTCGACGTTCTCAGGCTGAAAACCGGTTTTGACCGGAACGCTCCGGGATCGAACCATTCGCAGAAGCTCAACTTCAATACCCGTCAGGTAGACAGCAAGGAGTTTATCCTTACTATTCCGCAGAAGGAGTTCGACGGAAATCCGAATATGGATGCCACTGCTGACCAGAATCCCATTTAATGACCATTTAAAAGAGTAA
>CAYWUJ010000102.1:0-4716 GCA_964461455.1 uncultured Prolixibacteraceae bacterium
TCATAGGTGAGCCGTGTGAGGTCGCGGGTCCGGTAACGGATCAGGGGAATCCCCTCCTTGGTGATCGTCGTGAAGACCAGCTCCCCCCGTTCCCCGGGCGGCAGAGGCTCCAGGGTTTGCGGATCAATGATTTCGGGCAGAAAATGATCCTCATTGATGTGCATGCCCGCCTGCTCTTCACATTCGCAGGAGACTCCCGGACCGATGATTTCACTCAGTCCGTATATGTCGATGGCCTTGAGTCCCAGTTTTTGCTCAATTTCCCGTCGCATGTTCTCGCTCCAGGGTTCCGCACCGAAAATACCGGTCTTAAGTTTCAGGCTGCCGGGGGCTATCCCCATGTCGCGCATCACCTCGGCCAGAAAGAGGGCATACGATGGGGTGCAGGCAATCACGGTAGTCCCGAAATCCTGCATCAGCATGATCTGTTTTTCGGTATTTCCTCCGGAAATGGGAATCACCGTAGCCCCCAGGTTCTCGGTACCATAATGCAACCCCAGTCCGCCCGTAAACAACCCATACCCATAGGCCACCTGGACCACATCATTACGGTGGACCCCCGCCATGCAGAGGGAACGGGACACCACTTCGGCCCAGGTATGGAGGTCCTTACGCGTGTACCCCACCACCGTGGGCTTCCCCGTGGTTCCCGAAGAGGCGTGGACCCTCACGATTTCACTCATGGGCACCGTGAACATGCCGAAGGGATAGTTGTCACGCAGATCCCCCTTGGTCGTGAAGGGGAGCTTTCGCAGGTCGCCGACATCCCTGATATCACCGGGGACCAGCCCCGCTTCCTGCATCTTGTGCCGGTATGCCGGCACCGAGTGGTATACCCGCTGCACCGTCTCCACCAGCCTCTCCGACTGGATGCGCTGAAGCTCCCCGCGGGGGGCACACTCTACCGATTCATT
The DNA here is from genome assembly GCA_964461455.1 of uncultured Prolixibacteraceae bacterium. GTDB lineage: Bacteria > Bacteroidota > Bacteroidia > Bacteroidales > Prolixibacteraceae > UBA1413. The sequence continues at coordinate 915 of CAYWUJ010000102.1, forward strand.
CCAAATCATTCCTTATTTTCCTAAATGGTACTGTTGAATTTACAGATCCCCCCAATTTTGGGCGGGAACACGAAACACATGCCTCTGCTCCTTACTTCCTGCTTTTGTTGATCCCTATGGCCAGGATAACGCCCAGGGCCACTCCCAGCAGGGCGGCAAACAGCACCTGGAACTGCACGGGGAGGAGAAATGTAATGGTATGGGCGGGAATCCAGAAAAAGGGGATGGTCTTCTTAAAGATGAAATTCCACTGCACCCTCCAGTTAAGGCCCGACATGATTTCGCCCATGTCGGGGGGCTTCAGGAGCCCTGCCACAGAACCCCCGGTCTTCATGATATGGGTATCGGTAATTTTGTGCAGGGTCATCATCACCGGGGCGTATATGGTGTTAAGGGTGAAACTGATGGTGAATGCCGTGAGCAGCCTCAGCCAGCTCATGGGACCGGCAAGGGACTCCGCTGCGCCGGCAATGCCCAGGGTCTTCAGCAGTGCAGGGCCTCCTGCCGAGAAGATCTTAAAAGCCGCCACAATGGTGACTCCCAGGAATCCCCAAACGATCGCACGGGGCAGCAACCCGAAACCCGGCTTGTTGTAAACCCCTTCGCGGAGCCTCAGCCCCAGCGCCTCCCCCATGGTGGCCAAAAGGGCAAACTTCAGAAATCCCAGGATAAAGGGATGACCCCCGTTAAAGCTGTTGTAAGCCTCATATAGTGGCTGCAAAATAAAAAAGGGCAGGAAAATCACCAGCACCAGCCCGATAAACATAACATCACTCTTTTTCATAAGCCCCGTTTCAAAAATCATTTAGTTATTATTCAGGTATCGCAAATCGCTTATTTATCTTTCAGTTCCGTTGATGTGAATCCTTCCCCTGCCCTCACAAAAAACGGGTGCCGTAGACATAATTGTCGGGCATGATCTCCAGTCCGACCCTCTCAAGCCGCTCTTTGGCTTCGGGAATGTCTTCGATATCGATGGCAAAAAAGGCGATCTTCCCCTCTTCGAGGACCATCCCGTGGGCATTGGTGAAATTCACCCCCGCCTTGGCGATGCTCTTCAACAGCTGGTCAAGGCCCCCGGCCTTGTCCACCATCTTCAACACGGCAATCTTCCGCAACGCTGCCGATATTCCATTCTGATTCAGGAGATTACAGGCCAGCTCAGGATAGGAGACCACCAGATTGAGAATTCCCCAGCCACTGGCCGTGTGGTTCAGATTGATGTTACGGATGTTGATGCCCGCACTCTTTAACACGTCGGTCACCTTCTCAAGGTGACCCAGCTTGTTCTCAAGAAAAACCGAAACCTGGTAAGCCATGGTAAAAAAATAAAGAGGTTAGACCTAAAGATGCTAATTCAAAATTGCTTAAACTGACAGAGGTCAGAATGACACAGACTAGAGTGACAGTGACAGGAGTGATGGGAACCAGACTGTCAGGGATCAGAACAACCGTTGTCAGATATAAAGATAATCATTATCTTTTCCTCTTGTCAAAAACCCTGACTGCCTTTCCCTCGGACTTGGGAACCGACCCGGGTTCCACGAGTTTCACCACCGGGGTGACCAAAACCTCATCCCTGATCAGGTGGGTGATCCTGCGCTGCAGTTTATCGAGGAACTCCAGATCGCCGCGGAACCACCCCCTTTTCACCTCCACCTCGACCATCATTTCATCTTGTCCGCCAATGGTATCGATGGTAATGCGGTAGTCGTCGCCCACTTCGGGGATTTTCAGCAGAACCCCTTCAATCTGCATGGGGAAAATATTGCATCCCTTGATGATGAACATGTCATCACTGCGGCCGGTGATACGGTCGATGCGGCGGTGGGTGCGGCCACAGGGGCATTCGCCGGGGATAATCCGGGTGATATCACGTGTGCGGTAGCGGATCAGGGGGTTGGCCTCCCGGTCAAGGGTGGTCATCACCAGTTCCCCATACTCCCCTTCGGGAACCGGTTCCAGGGTGTCGGGATCGATGATTTCCACGATGTAGGCATCCTCCCAGATATGCAGTCCGTTTTGCCAGGGACATTCAAAGGCCACACCGGGACCGTTCATTTCGGAGAGACCGAAGGAGTTATAGGCTTTCACGCCAAACATCTCCTGGATCCGCTGCCTCTGTTCACCGGTATGGGGTTCAGCGCCGATCACCAGCATCCGCAGTGAGGTGTCGGTGCGTGGGTCGAGCCCTTCCTCCCTGAAAATATCAAAGAGACGCCCCAGGTAACTGGGAATGGCGTGGATGACCGTGGTGCCGTAATCGCGCATCAGCTTGATCTGGCGAAGGGAGTTCCCCGCTCCGGCAGGTATGCTCAACGCTCCCAACCGCTCAATACCATACTGAAAACCCAATCCCCCTGTGAAAAGCCCGTAGCCTACGATGTTCTGGAAGACATCGGTTTCCCTGACGCCGGCGCAAAACAGCGACCGCGCCATCAGGTTGGCCCACGACTCTATATCATGACGGTTGTGGTAAATGACCGTTGGATTACCGGTAGTTCCGCTGGAACTGTGCAACCTGATCAGTTCCTTTTTGGGCAGCCCCAGGAACCCATCAGGAAAATGGTCCCTGAGGTCCTGCTTTGTGGTGAAGGGAAAGTCCCTGATCTCTTCCACATGGCCGATACTCTCCCTGAAGGCACTGTTCTTCTGTGCCAGCTCCCCGTAGTAGGGAGAACGCCTGGCGGCCTCCAGGGTCCTGTTGAAGCGCTCCACCTGGAGCCTGGCCAACCCGGCCTGTGAGATCGTCTCTAACTCCTGTTCCCAGTATTGCATATCAGAAAAAATAAAAGAGGGTTAAAAGATTCCGGTAGTTGGTGACCGCTTCGCCACCCCTGATCCTCGCTTTGTCGTTAACATCAATGGTCCCGTAGGTGACGGTGGTGATTTCCGGCTCGAAGGAGACCATCAGGTTTTTCTGCTGCCAGCTGATCAGGGGCGAGAAGCGGGTACACTCCCCCACATCGGCACCGCGGGCATAAAAGGGACCCACGGGATTCTCTGAAGTCCCCAGGTTTTTCATATACCCGGCAAAGAATCCGGCCTTCCATGTTTCACCGTAAATGATGTTGACAAAACTGAAAATATGGTTGGTAGGCGTATAGGTTTCAAATCCGGTAACGGGATCATGGGAAGCCACGGCGTAACCTCCGGGGAGGAGGCTTTCGGCGACATTCTGGCCGTACATCGATTTTCCCTTGATTTCGAGAAGGCCATACGTAAATTTCACATAGGCCAGGGCCGCCACGGTGGGGAGCTTTTCGCGGGTCACATGTCTCGTGCCGTCACTTCCGGTGGTATAACTGCGGGGTTGCAGGGTCTTCCAGTCCACCCCGGCACCTGCCACCCAATGGTCATCGAAATACTGCAGCTGCAGGTGCAGGTTGGGGAGCAGGGCATCGCGCTGGTAGCGCGAAGAGGCCACCGGCATTCCTGTGACCGGGTCGGGACCGTAACTGATATAGTTGATCTGGTATACCGCGGCAGCAATCAGATCAAGGTGTGTGGTGAGATGGTGGGTGAGCCGCAACTGGGGACTCCGGTTGAACACCTGGAAGGGGACCCCGGTGTTGAGGGCCATCACTCCCGGAAAAACCTTTTCGATAAAGGTAGGGTGCCAGGTGCGCCCAAACAGCAGGGAAGTCTTCTCCCAGTCGAACCGCGTATAGGCATGCCTGAGCCTGAGGCTGTTGGCGGCGTCTCCCCCCGTGAAATCCACCTCCACAAAGGCACTGCCCCGCGCTTTGCCCATCTCCCACCCCGACAGCCGCGCCGAAAAACGGGTCGAGATGTTAAACAT
>CAYWUJ010000103.1:0-1734 GCA_964461455.1 uncultured Prolixibacteraceae bacterium
ACGCCATGGGACCATTAGTACCTTATATCATCAGTGAGGAATTCGGGCTGGTCATCGCCCTGGCCATCGGCGTTGCCTTTGGGTTTGTCCTCGAGCAGGGAGGGTTTTCCTCCACCAAAAAGCTGGTAGGCCTCTTTTACGGTTACGACTTCACGGTTTTGAGGGTCTTCTTCACCGCCGGCATCACCGCCATGGCGGGGGTTCTCCTGTTGGGGCATTACGGTATGCTCGACACCAGCGTTATTTATGTCAATCCGGCCTTTATCAACTCGGCCCTGATCGGCGGGGCCATCATGGGCGTGGGATTCATCATCGGCGGCTTCTGTCCGGGCACCGGCGTTTGTGCCGCAGCCATCGGCAAGATCGACGCCATGGCCTTCGTGGGGGGGATCTTCCTGGGGGTCTTCGCTTTTATTGAGTTCTTCCCGGGACTCGAGAAAATGTACCTGGCCAACAACCTGGGTCAGATCAGGATTTCGGAATACCTGGGGATGAGCGATATCCTCTTCGGAATTCTTCTGTCGGTGGTGGCCGTGGGTGCCTTCGTGGGCACCTGGATGATCGAAAACCGGGTCAATAACAGGAAACCGGAACTGGAAAAGGGAGTGAAGAACAAGTATGCCCTGGCTGTGGGCGCCCTCTTTGTGGTGTTGGCCATTGTGGCTTTCCTGCCGGGAAAGGAGGATATCATCAATATGCAGATTGCCCGGGCCAAAAGGCAGCAGACCTGCGTCTTCAAAGAGGTCCCCGCCGACCGGCTGGCCAACGACATCGTCAATAACTTTTACTCGCTTAACCTGATCGATGTGCGCACCCCCGAGGAGTTCGAAGCCTGGCATCTTCCCCTGGCCATCAATATCCCCTTTGACCAGATGCTGGAAAGACAGAATATTCCCATTTTCAACCAGCAACTGCGCACCAATATTTTTTATGCCGACGATGACACCCTGGTGCGCATGGCCTGCCTGAAGGCCAAATTCGCCGGGAACTCCGACAACATGATTCTTCGCGAAAGCGCCATGGAATTCAAAAAGTTATTCTTTGAAGCCGATACCCTGGCGCCGGGTGCCGACAAGAGCCTGCTGAACATCTGGAATTTCCGTACCGACGCCGCCCGCAGGATGCTGGAAATGGAAACCGCCATGAAGGCCCGCACCGCCCCCGTCAAGCGGGAAGTGGTGACCGTCAGGGGCGGGTGTTGATATTAATATGTTAATTAATTATTACTTGTGAAATAATTAAGGCAATGCTGCGGCATTGCTTTTTTTTTCACAGGAATTTGGGTATTTTTACCTGGAGAATACCAGAAATTAAAACCTGATCACGATGGGCTGGAAACGATTTTTCGCAGGAACCCCCCTTCTGCTGGTGATTGTATTATCCCTGTTTTTCACCGGCTGCAATTCTAAGAAGAAATCAGAAGTTGTCAAAAACTATGCTTACATGGAGGACGGTGAGGTTCAGCCCCTGGGGGTGAAGCATCCCGCACTGCCCTGGCTCACCGAGGGGATGGTCTGTTACGGCCTGGTGGTGGGCATCGACAGTCACGGGCGCATGGTCACCGGCTTGCCGGTAAAGTCCAAGGTGACCACCATCTTAAAGGACAGCATCAAAATGAAGGCGCTGGAGAAGGTGAATCTGGCCGAGGCCAAGGGGTGCACCAAGATGGGCATTAGCCGTGGTGAGATATGGTGGGAGACCGAGGATGACCTTTTTCAGACCCGCGAGGAAGCC
>CAYWUJ010000103.1:1834-4665 GCA_964461455.1 uncultured Prolixibacteraceae bacterium
ATGGCCCTTTACCTGATCGCCGTAGCGGCAGGGGCCGGGATCAGCTATGTGTGGCCGTTGGCGATTCTCTGTGTCGGAGGTTTCCTCATCGAGGTCACCCGTCTGAAGAGCTGGTTTGTCCCTGTGGTGAAGATCACGCGCAACGCCTCCAGTTGCATCGACTGCGGCAAGTGCGCCAAAAAATGCCCTCAGGCCATTGATGTCGACAAGGTCGACGTGGTCCGTCATGTCGACTGCAACCTCTGTGGCGACTGTGTGCTGGCCTGTCCGGTGAAGGACACCCTGCAGATCAACCGCCGTAACAGCCTGAAGTGGATTTCCCCCATCGCCACGGTGATCCTCGTGGCTGCGGGCCTTAGCCTGGGGTCCCTTTGGGAACTTCCCACCATCGAACAGAAATGGGCCGACAAGGAGACCCTGAAGAGCGCTGAGGTGTTTGAACAGGCGGGACTCAAGAACATCAAGTGTTTCGGCAGTTCCTCGGCTTTCGCCAACCAGATGCGGAAGGTGGAAGGCGTCATGGGGGTGGCCACCTATGTCAAAGAGCACCGCATCAAGGTGTGGTACGATCCTGCACGCCTGAATCCCGAGAAGATACAGGAGGCGATCTTCACTCCCGCCAAGGCGGCCGTCAGGCCCATCGCCAGGGATGTCGACAGCGTCACCATCGTGACCATGAGTCTGGAAAATTTCTTTGATCCCCTCGATTTCACCTATCTCAACCGTCTGCTGGCCGACAAGACGGCTGCGGTGGGCCTGATGTCGGAATTCGGATGTCCTCCCGTGGTGAAGATCTGCTTCCCCGCCAATGCCGTTCCGGAGGAGACGGCGTTAAAGGAAATACTCGAGAGCGAGAAGTTTACCTATGAGACCAACGGAACCCGGAATACCGTGACGCTCAACTACGAGGTGGTTTCTGACCTGACCTATGAAAAGCGAAGCCGGAAGGATTACATCGGCATGCTGTTCCAGGCCTTTGCCCAGGACTTCAACGACCGGGAGAATTACAGCGATGATGTGCTGAGCGTGTATGAGATCGCCATGGGCAAAAATGCGGGACTCCGGAGCCGCTTCGCCTTTCTGGTGAGTCATCTTTCGAACGACGACGGCATCGTGGAATTCCGGACCCTTCTCGATTCCCTCGACCGGGAAGTCGCCCATATCCTCTTCGTCGACAGCCTCACCAACGGGGGCAATATTTTCAAGGCCCTGAACGCCGATTCCCTGCAGGTGACCTACAGCAACGGCTCGGTCAGGGTGCTCAGCAACATGTTCAGCTTCACGGAAGAGGGAGAGGTCGTTAAAAAATAGGATCTGATGTGGTTGCCGGGCTCTGGGGAGGGCCCATGGCGGGTTACTGCCCATGCAACGCAGGAACGGCAGGCCTGAAAACGATAGAATAAGTTCTTTGTCGAGAATTGTATAAGTCACATTAAAACAGAAAGATATGAAAAAATTTTACCTTCTTTTTATGGCTTTTCTTCTTGCCGGAGCCCTGGCGGCGCAACCGGTGTTTAACTGGAGTTCTGATGAAATCAGTCCCAAGAACAACCTGCAGAAGATGACTGTTTCGGGCGACCGGGCGGTGGTGGCAGGATTTGGCCGCACCTTTGTCCAGTCGGAAGATAACGGCGCCACCTGGCACGATATTGGCCTCCTTTATCCGGAATATGGCTTTCTCGACATGAGTTTCTGCGGAAACACGGGATACCTGGTGTCAAACCGCAACAAGATCGCCGATGGCCTGCCCGATTCCTATTCCAACGGAATCATACTGACCACCGGTGATGCCGGGGTTACGTGGACCAACGTGCCATTGACGGGACTGGGGACGGGTGATGATCCGGCGCTCAATCCCCTGGCGCTCCCCAATTTCGGGGTGGACTTCCAGTCGGTGGGATGTGCCAACGACAGTGTGGTCGTGACCTTTGCCCGCTGGATGGAATATGACGCCACGGCGACATTGCGGTATAAAAGCCACAGTGCCATTTTCAAGACCTCCGATAAAGGAGCCACCTGGAAAAACCTGAGCGGCGACCTGGGCAGCATGGTAATCTCGACCATCCTCTTCGGCGACACCGCATGCTATATCGCCGGCAACAAAGAGCTTTACAAAATGAGCGTTAACAGCGACGTGCTGACCAGCATTTTTCCCAACCTGAACAGCTCGGGAAATGGTTACATCAACGATCTCCACGTCGTCAGCGACAGTGAGTTATACGTGATCACCGTTTCCCACGGGGTCTTCAAGTCCGCCGACGGGGGCGCTACGTTTGAGAAATTCGCCGGCGTCACCGGGGGCAATGACATTTACAAGGTTGACGACAACACCCTGTTTATGGCTGCCGGTTCGGGAAAATCGAAGGTTTCGAACGATGGCGGGGCCACCTGGAGCGATGCCGGACTTTCCTCCACCACGCTCTGGGAAGTGGGGGGCATCTTCAACGACTCCCTGGTGGTGCTGGCAAAATCCGATATCCTTAAAATCAGTCTGGTCGATCTGAATGCCGGCACTATGACGTGGGTGAGCCAGACGGTGAGTCCTGACAACAACATCCACAAGATGGAGGTTTTTGATGCCAGCCATGCCCTGCTGATCGGATTGGGGCAGACGTTACTGGGCACGGCCGACAAGGGGGTGACCTGGACGGCGCTGACGGTGCCCGAAACGGAATTTCCCCATGACCTGCTCGATTTCAACGGTCTCCGGAATAGCGGAGATACCGCCGTGGCCTGCATGAACCGCTTTCTCCTGGCCGACTATCCCTCGACATCCGACAAAACCGACATCTACTACCAGGGGGGCCTCTTTATGACCACCGATAACTGGA
>CAYWUJ010000104.1:0-4570 GCA_964461455.1 uncultured Prolixibacteraceae bacterium
ACCGGGTATCATTATTATGGTCCATGGTCAGGACATGCCTCTGCTCCTGATTTTACAGAATTTCATAAAAGCCCGATTACCCTGTTCAGCAAAGACTTGCCTGATATGTATAAAATGGCTGATGGTGTAACTGTTGATTGAGCAGGTGGAAATCATTGAGTCAACAGCTGGTTTTATCATCATTCCATTGGCAGAGCACAACGGCAGCGATATTGCCGCTTTCAAGAACATCCTTGACTGGGCCTCGTATCGACTGGAACCATTGAAACTCCCCTCCGCTGAGCGGACGAGGAATCCGGTTCCTTAGCGGACCTCTCTGGCCTCGCTTATCCCGTCCCGCCTGGGGCGCGACGGGATTGCACGCACCGGAATTTGCTTCAGGGCTTCAGCCCGCTGTTCACGATCCGGAAATAGTCAAATGAGACATCCCAGGGAGTGGGCGGTTTGGTGGTGTCGGAGTCGAACCAGAAGGTGCTTTTCATGTTCTGCGTCACCACCCCGTCACAAACAATCAATCCGGCCCTGACATCCTTCAGCAGCATGTCGGCGGTCCCCAGTTTTTCAAAAGTGGCGCCGTCGAGGGAATAGAACGCCGTATAGAGGCTCCCCTTTTTCTCGAGCCTGAGGAATAAAGGACGATCCCCGGTGATCTCCTCCCTGAGGTTGAAGGAACCCACCGATTTGGTAATATCGTTCTCCTCCATGATCAGGTCAACGGTACCCGATTGATTCGGAGAAACCGGTGACCCGCCTCTGTTCGTCTTGATCACGGCCCTGAACATCAGCTTCACAAAATTGTGATCATCCTGGTAGGCCAGAATCCCGGCATTTTCAGGCTGCGAGGGAATTCTCGAGCCGAAGAGTTTTGTTTCTATAGTCCAGTCGCTGTTGGCACTCTGCAACAACAGGTTCCGGGCATTGTTCGTTCCCTCTGACACATCGCCCGCCTCGCTGGTAAGGGTCAGCGATCCGGCGACTTTCGACAGGCTGACGGCCTGCGGATTCTTCCTGATCCATTCCCACTGCGGACCCACCGAGGCCTCATTGAACTCATCAATCCCCGATTTGACATCAAAATTCAAATAATAGCTGTTCTTTTCGAGCGTAATGTTGTCGATGAACTGAACGACCGCCGTTCCGGGAACCGCTTTGGCCTGCTCAATGTCAACCGTGATCCCCTCACCGAGGGCGGAAGCGGCGACCACGGGAATCCTGGCGTTGTTTTTCAGAAGGGTGCTGTAGGCTTTTACCGCCTGGTCAAACCCCGAGATGCTCTTCCCGTTCACGGTGATCGATTTCGGCGTGAGATCGGGCATCACCTTCAGGGGATAACTGCCGGAAACCGTTTTTCCGTCGACCGTCACCGCGGCAAATACCGTGGCCACGCCGACTCCGGTGGCCGTCACCTTTCCGTTTTCATCCACGGCAACCACCGCCGGGTTGTTGCTCGTATACGTCACCTTCGCCTTGGTCAAATCACAAAAACGATCATCCGACATGCTGGCTGTAACACTGGTCAGGGTCGTCTCCCCCGGCTTCAGCACCACCAGACCGGTTTCCGCCACCACCGTCGTCAAAACAGGGTGATAGCTGCCGTTCATAACAGCCTCCACACTTCCCCTGATATCCCGTGAAGAAGCCCCGACTTCAAACACAACCCTGCCGGGGTCAAAGGTGATCCTTCCCTCTCCGGCATCCCAGAACCACAAATCGGCGCAGTCGATGTCGATGGAAACCCTCCGGGTCTGTCCCATCGGAATGGTGACCCGTTGAAATCCCTTCAGCCGTTTGAGAGGCCTTTCCAGGGAAGCCCGGCTGTCAGGAGTCTTCACATAGACCTGCACCACCTCATCGCCGTCCACATCGCCCGAATTTCTGACATCGACAGAAACGGTGACTTTATCGTTGGGCGTGATCTCCTTCCTGCTGATGCTGAAGTTGCCGTATTCAAAGGTGGTGTAGGATATGCCGTATCCGAATTCATAGGAAACCTCCTTATCGTAGTACCAGTAGGTTCTGCCGTTGGTGCCATCGCCCCTGAGGGTATAATCGTTGAATTCGGGAAGGTCCTTCACCGACTTATGCCAGGTCACATTCAGCTTGCCTCCGGGATTCACCTCGCCGAACAGGATCTTCGCCATGGCGGCACCCTGTGCCTGGCCGTTGTAACCCGTCCAGATCATTCCGGGGATGTTGGGGTCGCTTTTGAACTGTTCCACCTCCACCATTCCCATGGTTTGCATGACCACGATGGTATTCGGGTTCACCGCCGCCACGGCCTTGATGAGTTCATTCTGGTTTCCCGGCAGGGCGAGGGAAAAGCGGTCCGATTCTTCCCGCCCGGTGCTCTGGTCGGTGCCCACAAAAATGATCGCCACATCGGCGGATGCGGCCAGCTCCAGCGTTTCCCTGTCGGTGGCCGCCACTTCCGGCTCACGGTACACAAAAACAAGGGTCTGCGGTCCGGTGATGCCCAGGGTCTTCATTTTTACGGGTACCGTGCGTGTCCGCCCAAAACCCCGGAAGCCACCATCGGCCTGACTGCCGGCGATTTTTTCGGAAGCCAGCAAATTCCCGGTCGGCGAGTCCACCCTTACCTCCAGAAGTCCGCCGTCTCCCGTAACCGTCATGTGAAACCTGATGGAATCCAAATGGGTGATATCAATGCTGTTGTAGGCAGTCCAGTCCCCGTCTTTGATGCCCCTGACCGCGGGGGGTCCGAATCCTCCTGACACGATGAGCCCCCTGGCCGAGGAATCGTATTTGGTGGCATCGTGGCGCTGCACTTCTCCCGAGGTCGTGACGGTGGTAAATCCGCTCATGGTAAAGAAATCACTCCTTCTCTCCGTATTTCCTGCGGAACGGGTGACGACTTCCGTATTCAGATTATGCTCTTTGATATAATTCCTGATTCCCAGCAGCGGAGAGATCCGCAGTTCCGGTTCCACGGGTCCCGAATAATCGCCCAGTTCCACCTTGTCGGCCTGCGTTCCCAATACCGCCACTCTCTTTATCTGCTTCAGATCGAGGGGCAATGCTTTTTTGCCGGTTTTTACAACGACTTCATTCTTCAGCAGAACCGGCGTTTTAGTGGCGATTTCAAGTGCCAGGTCGTGATGCGAAGGATCGTTGATGACAGTGGGTTTTATGCCGGCATAGGGCACCATCTGAGGAGGATCGAATTCCCCCATCCGCATTCTGATGGTGAAGATATTCACCAGCGCCCTGTCGATGGCCCCCTGGGTGAGGATTCCCTGTTCCAGGGCGTCGAGGGCATGTCCCTGGTATACGCCTCCGCAATCGTTGTCCACGCCCGCAAGAAGACCCAGTGCCGTGGCTTCTTCGTTGCTTTTGGCAAAGCTATGCCCCCGCACCATATCGTCAATGGCGCCGCAATCGCCGGTGACGTAGCCGTCCAGACCATAGGTCTTGCGGGCGATGGTGTCAATCAGGAATTTGCTGGCCGACACCGGAATGCCGTTCACCGAATTATAGGCCGACATGATCGAAGGCAATTTATAATCCCTGATCAGCTTCCGGTAGGGGGCCAGATAAAACTCCCGCATATCGCGGTCGTCCATGTCGGAACTTCCCGAGTGGCGGTTAAACTCGGTATTGTTGGCCAGGTAGTGCTTTCCGCAGGGGACCGTCTTCAGATAGACCGGATCGTCACCCATCATCCCCTGGATAAAGCCTTTTCCGATTTCCGAGACCAGGAAGGGGTCCTCCCCGAAGGTCTCTGCCGTTCTTCCCCATCGGGGGTCGCGGGCGGGCTCGATGACCGGAGACCAGTAGGTGAGGGTGAAAATGAGATCATGGTTAAAACCTCTCGCCTCATCGGCGACGACCGAAGTCTCCCGTTTGACCAGGTCAGGGTCCCAGGTCGATCCCACGGCAACACTGTTGGGGAACGACGTGGCCGTCATTCCGCTGTTGTTATTCCGGCCCATCACTCCGTGCAGCGCTTCGCCCCACACGTTGTACCCCCCAACGCCCAGACGGGGAATGGGAGCCATGGTATTGCCCAGCAGACTTTGCTTCTCCTCGGGGGTCATGCGTGACACCAGGTCAGCCGCCCTCTCTTTAAAAGAATAAGCCGTGTTGAGATAAATGGGTTTTGTCGCTTTTTTACTCTCTGGCATAAACGCCATTATCGCAAAGCAACCGGTCAGGAATAAAAACAGCCTGGCTAATCTTCTCATCTTGTTTGGTATTATGTTTATAAATTTACTTCCATGTTACATGCGGAACGCACCGGGTTCTTGCAGAACGCACAGGTCGGTCCCATTACCGCGATTTACATCTCCTCGTCAAAAACGACGGCCACTTTGCCGCACTTGCCTTCGTCCATCAGGTGGTAGGCCTCGGCGGCCTGGTCCAGGGTAAAACGATGGGTCACCAGGTCACCGGGATGGATGCCCCATCTTACCAGCCGCTCCACCAGTTCTTCCATGCGCCAGAGGTTGGTCACCCAGGAGCCGTAGATGGTGATCTGGTCATGGATGATATCGGGACTGGGGTTGAATTCCACGGTTCCTCCTTCGCCCATCATCACCATCCTGCCCCATTT
>CAYWUJ010000105.1:0-4558 GCA_964461455.1 uncultured Prolixibacteraceae bacterium
GAGGCATTGACACCCCACGGCTGGGATAACCTGACCATGCAAGTGATCCCTGCTGCCCTGGTCACCCTGTGGATGACGTGAGACCGGACAGGCATGGCCGGCAAAATGCGGCCGGCAGGCTGTAATGAGGTGGTCAAAACTCTAACTGATAGTCAAAGAAGAATATGGAAAACAATCTCCTTTCCGGAACCATTGAGGCCGTCTTGTTTGACCTTGACGGAACGCTCATGGAGACCGATGACCATATGGTCGCCCGTTTGGCCGCGGTGCTCTCCCGGCTGCGGCTGCGGAATCCTGTGCGGCTGTCACGGCGGATAGTGATGCAGGCAGAGACTCCGGTCAACGGATTGATCACCCTTTTTGACCGTTTGGGCGTGGACAGGGCTGTCATGGCGCTTTTCCGGAGGGGAAAAAAGGTTCAGGGTAAGACGGCCCGACCTCCACATCCCATGATGGTGGGGGTGGGGGAGATGCTCAGCTCGCTGAAGGGAAAATTCAAGCTGGGACTGGTGACTTCCAACAGCCAGGAAGAGGCGGAACGGTTTATGGCCGAAAACGGGATCACTGGGTTCTTTGACGTTGTGGTCACCCGGAGTTCCGTCAGGCGGCTGAAGCCCCATCCTGAACCTGTACTGGTTGCTGCCCGTCAGCTGGGCGCCGAACCCGGAAAATGCCTGATGGTGGGGGATACCACTCCCGATATGAAATCAGCGGTGGCTGCGGGCGCCATTCCCGTTGGGGTGCTCTGTGGCTTCGGAACAGAAAGGGAACTGCTGAAGGCGGGAGCTGAAATGATTCTGGAGGAGACCCGTCAACTGATGGATTGGCTTCCCCTGGCACCGCAATAATTCTGTCGTACGGCTTCGTTATTACGGGCACCCGTGAAGCGGGGCCCCTTCCCCGGTGTCCTCTTTTCTCATTTTGAGAAACCCGGAAGGAATTTGAAAAGGATCAGGACCCGACGTGCCGTTGTCATTTCCCAACTTATCGGTATGGTGAACCCATATGTATGGATAAAATCGTAATTTTGAATTCCGTTGTTGAAACGGTTTTTCTTACGTTAAAATCAGGCTGATGAAGATATCGGTAATAGGAACAGGGTATGTGGGGCTGGTCAGCGGGACCTGCTTTGCTGAAACCGGGGTGGACGTAGTGTGCGTTGATGTCGATGAGCGCAAGGTGAACATGCTCAGGGATGGAAAAATCCCCATTTATGAACCCGGGCTCAATGACATCTTCCAGAGGAATGTGGCCAAAGGGAGACTGACCTTCACCACCAGCATCGGCGAAAGCCTTCGGGGTGCCGAAGTGGTTTTCATCGCCGTGGGAACACCTCCGGGCGAGGACGGAAGCGCCGACCTTCAGTACGTGGTGGAGGCCGCCAGGGAGATCGGCCGTTGCATGGACCACTACCTGGTGGTGGTGACCAAGAGCACCGTCCCCGTGGGCACTTCCCATAAGGTAAAAGCGGCCGTGCGGGAAGAGTTACAGAAGCGTGGTGCAGAGCTGGATTTTGACGTGGCTTCCAATCCCGAATTTCTGAAGGAGGGGAGTGCCGTGGATGACTTCCTGAAACCCGACCGTATTGTGGTTGGTGTAGAAACACCGGAAGCCGAGAAGAGCATGAAGCGTCTCTACCAGCCCTTCCTCCTGAATGGCCATCCGATCCTCTTTATGGACATCGCTTCTTCGGAAATGACCAAATATGCTGCCAATGCCATGCTGGCCACCCGCATCAGTTTCATGAATGACATTGCCAACCTCTGTGAAATCGTGGGTGCCGATGTGGGCATGGTGCGCCGGGGAATCGGCAGTGATCCCCGCATAGGGAGCAAGTTCATCTATGCCGGCACCGGATACGGAGGCTCCTGTTTTCCCAAGGATGTGCAGGCGTTGATCCGCACCGCCGATGAAAAGGGCCACTCCCTGGAAATCCTCAAAGCCGTAGAGAGGGTCAATTACCGCCAGAAAGAGGTGCTGCCGGCAAAAATCAGGGGCCATTTTGGCGCAAGCCTCGAAGGAATGCGGTTTGCCCTCTGGGGATTGTCCTTCAAACCGAAAACCGACGATATGCGCGAAGCGCCATCGCTGACCATCATCAACCACCTGTTGGAAGAGGGAGCTGATGTGACCGCCTATGATCCCGTGGCCATGGAGGAAACCCGTCAAATTCTGGGCGACCGTATTTCCTATGCCAAGGATGCCTATGACGCCTGCATCGACGCCGATGCCCTTATTATCGTCACCGAATGGCCCGAATTCCGCACCCCCAATTTCAGGGTAATGGAAAAACTGCTGAAAAACAAGACCATTTTTGACGGGCGGAATATTTACGACCCTGAGGAAATGCAGGAGCTGAAATTTGACTATTACAGTATAGGCCGCAAACCGGTCATCATCTCAAAACCAAAAGCATGAAAAGGATTCTGGTCACCGGCGGGGCCGGCTTTGTGGGCTCTCACCTGTGCGAGCGGCTGCTTAACCAGGGCAACGAGGTTTTTTGTCTCGATAACTTCTTTACCGGAAAAAAGGGGAAGATCCTCCACCTCCTCGACGATCCCTATTTTGAACTGATCAGGCACGATGTGACGATGCCCTATTTCATTGAGGTCGACGAGATCTATAACCTGGCGTGCCCCGCCTCGCCCGTGCATTACCAGTTCAATCCGATCAAGACCATCAAGACCTCAGTGATGGGAGCCATCAATATGCTGGGATTGGCCAAGCGGGTGAAGGCGAAGATCCTGCAGGCGTCGACCAGTGAGGTGTATGGCGACCCCACCGTGCATCCTCAGCCCGAGGAGTACTGGGGACATGTCAACCCCATCGGGATCCGCTCCTGCTATGATGAGGGAAAACGGTGTGCCGAGTCGCTCTTCATCAATTACCGGGCACAGAACAACGTGCGCATCAAAATCATCAGAATTTTCAATACCTATGGGCCGCGGATGGAACCCGACGACGGCAGGGTGGTCTCTAATTTTATTGTTCAGGCATTGCAAAACCGCGATATCACCATCTTTGGCGACGGCACCCAAACCCGCAGTTTCCAGTATGTGACCGACCTGCTCGAAGGAATGATCAGAATGATGGCCACTCCTGACGAATTCACCGGTCCGGTGAACATCGGAAATCCCGGAGAGTTCACCATGCTGGAACTGGCCAAGACCATCCTTGATCTCACCGGCTCGCGGTCCAAACTGGTATTTCTGCCGCTGCCGGAAGATGATCCGGCACAGCGTCAACCCGACATCTCGCTGGCCCGTGAAAAACTGGGCGGCTGGGAACCGGTGGTCCCCCTGCGGGAAGGACTTACCAACACCATCGCCTACTTCGAGGATCTGCTGTCGCAAAAGTGACCGTATTAACCAGTGGTCCTAAGATCAGAAAGCATTTTTGATTGTTTTTTGTTAAAAAAAGAATTCCCAAAAAAAAGTAAAAATTATTTGGTTAATAAGATTAACTACTTTATATTTGTGACAATTTAACAACATTAATAACAGATCAAATGAATGAACAGAAATTTACACCCGAAGAAAGTCTCCTGTTGATCGCCAGAACCATTGAAGAGACCAAACAAAGATTTCAGGAGAATGGCCACATCATTGTTTTGTGGGGCAGTATAACATTTTTAGTATTTTTTCTTCAGTATTTTTTCTCTCTAATAGGATGGTACAAGAAATTTGATATCATCTGGACTACTATGTTATTTCCTCTTGGGGCAATCTATACATTTATTTATGCAAGGGGAAAGGTAAAGAAGAATCAGATACCCAAGACTATCCTTGGAAGATTATTCGGAACAATGGGTTGGGTGGTTGGTATGAACCTGATGATATTGGGTTTTCTTTTTCATGATCATCTTGGCAATGCCCTGGCACCAATTTTTTTAATATTTCTCGCTTTCTCTATTATTGTAATCGGAGTATCCATTAAATTTAAACCAATTATAATTGGCGGTATTTTATTGAATTTAATTGGTTTAGGTACTTTCTTAGTTGGTACGGAATATCATGGATTCAGCTTGATGCTGGGTGCAGTGGTTGGATTGATTATACCGGGAATGCTACTCAACAAAGCTAAAAAAGGAGAAAGATGTTTAACGATTTAGATCCCCTGTTGCATTCGCAACTCCGGTTATCCATCGTTTCCATACTGTTGACGGTTGAAGAGGCCAATTTCAGCTTTATCAAGGACACCACTAAAGCTGCGGCAGGAAATGTAAGCATCCAGATCAGCAAATTGCAGGAGGCCGGTTATATTGAAGTGGAAAAAACATTTAAAAACAATTACCCGAATACAATTATTTCCATTACAGACAAGGGTAGAAAAGCTTTTGAGGCTTATGTAAAGAACCTGCAGAAATACATTTATCCCAAATAGCCCATGGTGGAGGTTTCGGGGCGCCTTCATGGAAATGCCGGTATGCATGCCGGGCAGGGGATCCTCCCGGTACCAGCGGCGCTGGTCTCAGCTTCAGAATCGTAAAAGACCCATAGGATTTTAACAAAAGATAAAAACCTCTGTAATCATCTAATAATTAATTGATTACAGAGGT
>CAYWUJ010000106.1:0-4495 GCA_964461455.1 uncultured Prolixibacteraceae bacterium
CCATAATACTGGGAGATGTAATGCATCGACTCACCTTCGGCCACCCTGTGAAGTTCATACATACCCTGTGCCCGTGGTTTCTTGTTCTGCAGGTAGAGGATTTCACCGGCCAGGGGCTCATACCCTTCGGGGTAGTCGTTGAATTTTCTGATTTCCCACTCTTTGAGGCCGAACTCCTGGGCCAGCAGTTCAAAATTGTCGCCTTGGCGGGTGATGGCCGAGCGGAGTCCGTTGTGGAGGGTGATCTCCCGGGTGCTGTAGGGATTGATGAATATCTGCTTATTGAAGTTTTCGCCCCTTCTCATCTTTTCGACCTGGGCCATTTCGTCACGGGTCATTTTGTGGTCCAGTCTCCAGAGCTGGTTAAGCTCGATGATTTCAATCACCTTCTCGGCATACCGGGGATCAGTGGCATAGCCGGCTTTTTTGAGTCCCCTGGCCCAACCGGCGAAGTCGGTGGTTTCGAGCCCGAAGAGGGAAGCATAGCGGGGATTGCCCATCAGGAAATTGGTGTGGTCGATAAACGAGTCTTCCACTCTTTTATACTTCCGGAAACATTCGTTTTTTTCGTCGTCGTCGTGGTACGACCGGGCGCCTGTCCAGTTCGACTTGCACTTGATGCCGAAGTGGTTGTTGGCCTTGCGCGCCATTTCGCTGTTGCCATCGGCCGACTCCAGACAGGCCTGCGCCATCTTGACACTGGCCGGAATACCGCTGCGGTTCATCTCACTGATGGCCAGCAACTGGTATTTCCGGATGTATTCGGCACGTGTAAGACGCTGTGAATAGGAGAAGAAGGTGATGGTCAGAAGAAGAAGAGCTATGGTCAGTTTCCGTAAAGTCATACCGCTACAATTGTCAAAATTTCAGGTAAATATAATTTTCTTACCCGAAATATTGTACTTTTAGGAAAAAATCGGACCATGATCGGTAGAGAACTGAGGATTGAATACTGGGAATATACCGGGACGGAAGAGTTGCCCAGGGAATATGTGCGGTTGGTAGAGGCTGCCCGGGCGATATCTGATCATGCCTATTCTCCCTATTCAGGATTCCGGGTGGGGGCAGCTCTTTTGCTGGCCGATGGTACGGTTATCACCGGAAATAACCAGGAGAATGCCGCCTATCCTTCGGGGTTATGTGCCGAGCGCACGGCCTTGTTTTATGCCAGTGCCAATTATCCCGACACCCCGGTGACGGCAATGGCGATTTCCGCCGCCAATGCCCGCGGCCGCGTCAATGAGCCGGTGAAACCCTGCGGCAGCTGCCGTCAGGTGCTCCTGGAGATGGAAGCCCGTTCAGGGCAACCCATAAAGATTATCCTCGACGGAAAAAGCCGGATTCTCCTCTTCGGGGGTACCGACGACCTGCTTCCCTTCAGCTTCAAGCCGGCATCCCTTCAGGGATAAGGCTCAGAAAGGCATTCCACAACGGATCATCGGGAGGGGCGGCCGTGATGACCACGTGTTCCCGCCGTACCGGATGCAGAAACTCCACCCTGCGGGCGTGGAGGTGAATTCCCCCGTCGGGATTGGAACGCGGAAATCCATATTTCAGGTCTCCCTTGATGTGCACCCCTATTTTGGCCAGCTGAGCCCTGATTTGGTGGTGGCGGCCGGTCAGCAGTTCAACTTCCAGCAGGTGGTAGTTGTCAGAACTGGCCAGGGTGCGGTAGTTCAGGAGGGCATGCTTGGAATCGAAAGCCCTGAAGGTGTGGGCGTACGACTTGTTTTTTTCGGTACTGCGTGAGATCCAGTGCTCCAGGGTGCCCTGGCGGGGTTCGGGGAGATGGTCGACCACGGCCCAATATATCTTCCTGATCTCCTCCCTGCTCTGGAACATCTTGTTGAAGCGCGCCAGGGTCTTGCTGGTCCGCGCCATCAGGACAATCCCGCTGGTAGGACGGTCAATACGATGCGGAAGTCCCAGGAATACCTCTCCGGGTTTGTTATATTTCTCCTTCAGGTAAGCCTTGACGGCATCGACCAGCGGCGTGTCTCCCGTTTGGTCGACCATGACAATCTCCCCGCACTCCTTGTTGACGGCGATAATGTGGTTATCTTCAAAAATGACTTTCATCCGTGGCAAAAGTAAGATTTCCCGCCCATCGGGCCCTGCAAGGTACGAAAAATTCAGGCTTTCCGCTCCCTGTGGGTCTGTCGTTTTGGCAGAACTCGTGACATGCCTGCGGTTGGCAGGGGGCTGGTTATGCCATAATTGCCAGCAACTTCCCAATTTCGGAAATGGCATAATGATTGAAGAAGTCAGGATGTTTTCAAGAAATAAAAATCTTAAATATAGAATAGAATGGGAAAAATAATTGGTATTGATTTAGGGACCACCAATTCATGCGTATCTGTGATGGAGGGCAACGAGCCTGTGGTTATACCCAACAGTGAAGGGAAAAGGACCACTCCCTCTATTGTGGCGTTTGTGGAGAATGGTGAAAGGAAGATCGGTGATCCTGCCAAGCGGCAGGCGATTACCAACCCCAGGAAGACGGTATACTCCATCAAGCGGTTGATGGGCGAGAGCTTTGACCGTGTCCAGAAGGAGGTTCAGCGGGTGACCTATAATGTGGTCAAGGGGGACAATAATACTCCGCGTGTGCAGATCGACGACCGCAAATATTCTCCCCAGGAGATTTCGGCCATGATTCTTCAGAAGATGAAAAAGACGGCCGAGGATTACCTGGGCCAGGAGGTGACGGAAGCCGTGATTACGGTTCCTGCCTATTTCAACGATTCGCAGCGTCAGGCCACCAAGGAGGCCGGTGAAATTGCCGGACTGACCGTTCGCAGGATCATCAACGAGCCCACGGCCGCTTCCCTGGCTTACGGTCTTGACAAAATGCACAAGGATATGAAGATCGCCGTCTTCGACCTGGGAGGGGGAACTTTTGATATCTCCATTCTGGAGTTGGGTGACGGTGTATTTGAGGTGAAATCGACCGATGGGGATACCCATTTGGGTGGTGATGATTTTGACCAGACGATCATCGACTGGCTGGCCGCCGAATTCCAGAGTGAGGAGGGTGTTGACCTGCGCAAGGATCCCATGGCTCTTCAGCGTCTGAAGGAGGCTGCCGAAAAGGCAAAGATTGAACTGTCGAGCACCACGCAGTCAGAGATCAATCTTCCCTACATCATGCCGGTGAACGGCATCCCCAAGCACCTGGTGAAGACGCTGACGCGGGCAAAATTCGAACAGCTGGCCGACCAGCTGATCAATGCCACCATAGAGCCCTGCCGCAAGGCCATGAAAAATGCCGGGTTAACGAATGCCGACATCGATGAGGTGATTCTGGTGGGCGGTTCGACGCGTATTCCTGCCGTACAGCAGAAAGTGGAAGAGTTCTTCGGCAAAAAACCTTCCAAGGGAGTGAACCCCGACGAGGTGGTGGCCGTGGGTGCTGCCATTCAGGGAGGGGTGCTGACCGGCGAGGTGAAGGATGTCCTTCTCCTTGATGTTACCCCGTTATCGCTGGGTATTGAGACCATGGGAGGGGTGATGACCCGCCTGATCGAATCCAACACCACCATTCCCACCAAGAAAACCGAGACTTTCACCACGGCTTCCGACAGCCAGCCTTCCGTGGAGATCCACGTGCTGCAGGGGGAGAGGCCCATGGCCACGGGCAACAAAACAATTGGCAAATTCCATCTCGACGGCATACCGCCGGCGCCCCGGGGCATTCCCCAAATCGAAGTGACCTTTGATATCGACGCCAACGGAATCCTGCATGTCACCGCCCGTGACAAGGCCACCGGAAAGACCCAGTCGATCAGGATAGAGGCTTCCTCGGGACTTTCGGATGCCGAGATCCGCAGGATGAAGGAAGAGGCTGCCGCGAATGCCGAATCGGACCGCCAGGCCAAGGAAAAGGTGGAGAAGATCAACCAGGCCGACAGCCTGATCTTCCAAACCGAGAAGCAGCTGAAGGAATTCGGGGACAAGATTCCTGCCGATAAGAAACAGCCCATTGAGGCGGCGCTGGCCAAACTCAAGGAAGCCCACAAGAACCAGGACCTGGCCGCTATCGATACCGCCATGGCCGAGCTGAACAATGTCTTCCAGGCAGCATCGCAGGAGATGTACAACGCCGCTGGTGCCCAGGGAGGTGCCGCGGGTCCCCAGGGGGGATATGACGGCGGTCAGCCCCAGCAGGATCAGGGCAACAGCCAGAACAAACAGGACGGCGAAGTGACCGATGTAGACTTTGAAGAGGTGAAATAATCACCCTTGAGCCATAACTTCTTAAGAAAGGGGTTCCGTACGGAACCCCTTTCTGCGTTTCAGGGCCGTGATTCCGTTATTCCAGGGATTTTGTTAACGCATGTTCTTCGTTTTGCCGTGACCCGGGGTGGGGTGATGAAAGGCCGGGGGCCAGGGCCGTTGACCGCAGAAGGTAGAGGGTGTCATACGCGTTTTCGCGGGTCCGGGGATGGAGGTATTCCCAGGTCAGCCGGTTGAGCCATATGTGTCGCAGGGGCGT
>CAYWUJ010000107.1:0-4456 GCA_964461455.1 uncultured Prolixibacteraceae bacterium
GCCAAATGGTACAAGGACTGGCGTAAGATGTATGATGAAATGGGCAAGTCGATCGACGGAGTGGTGATTGCCACCGCCGACCACACCCATGCCATCTCGGCTGCCCACGCCATGACCATGGGCAAGCATGTCTATGTTCAGAAACCATTGACCCACACGGTGTACGAATCACGGTTACTCACCAAGCTGGCCGACAAATACCAGCTCGCCACCCAAATGGGGAACCAGGGTTCTTCGGGCGAAGGGGTCAATCTGGTCTGCGAATGGCTCGCCAACGGGGAAATCGGGGAAGTCACCAAAGTGGAAGCTTTCACCGACCGTCCCATCTGGCCGCAGGGTCTTAACCGTCCCGAACCGGGACAGTGGGTTCCCGACACGTTGGACTGGGATCTTTTCATCGGACCGGCTCCCATGCGTCCCTACCACTCCCTCTACACGCCCTGGAACTGGCGCGGATGGTGGGATTTTGGCACTGGCGCCCTCGGCGATATGGCCTGCCATATCCTCCACCCGGTTTTCGTGGGTCTCGAACTGGGATACCCTACCAAAGCCCAGGGAAGCTCCACCCTGCTGCTTAACGACTGCGCCCCCAATGCCCAGATGGTCAAGCTGACCTTCCCGGCCCGCGCAGCCAAACGCCCCTGGAAAGGCATGAAAAAGAACGCCCCCCTCAAAGAGGTGGAAGTGACCTGGTACGATGGCGGCCTTCAGCCCATGAAACCCGAAGGATGGCCCGCAGGTCGCAACATGAATGACGCCGGTGGCGGGGTGATCTTCCACGGCACCAAAGACAAGCTGATTTGCGGATGCTATGGCGTCAACCCGTGGCTTCTCTCAGGCCGCGTGCCCGCAGCCCCCGAATTCCGCCGCCGCATCGAAAAAGCCACCCAGGGTGGCCATGAAATGGACTGGGTCCGCGCATGTAAGGAAAGTCCCGAAAACCGCGTCAAGACAGCTTCCGACTTCAGCGAGGCCGGTCCCTTCAACGAAATGGTGGTCATGGGCGTCCTGGCTGTCCGCCTCCAGAACCTCAACAAGGAGCTGGAATGGGATGGCCTCAACATGAAATTCACCAACATTGGCACCGAACAAATCAGAACCGTGGTCAAAGACGGCTTCGCCATACACGACGGGCACCCGACCTTCAACAAGGATTGGACCGACCCGGTGCCGGCTGCCGATTTCGCCGCTGAACTGATCAAACATACCTACCGGAAACCGTGGTCACTGCCCGATATGCCGGCATAACACCCCGCCCGGGAGGGTTCCCGCTATGGTAACCTATACCGTTTCTTAACCATAATACGCACAGAGCACAGGGAGTGACCCGTTCACTTTCCTGTTCTCTGTGCTTGTTTTTAATTACTGAAAGACATGAAGCACCTCAGCCTCCTCGCCATCCTGGTTTTCCTCCTCTCCTGCGGAAAGAAAGAGTCCGCACCCCCCGAAAACGAGTATCCCATCCAGCCGGTTCCCTTTACCCGGGTGGAAGTGACCGATGATTTCTGGGCCCGGCGCATTGAAACCAACCACCGGGTGACCATTCCCATTGCCCTGCAGAAAAGCAGGGAAACCGGAAGGATCGACAACTTCAAAGTCGCCGCGGGACTGCTCGACGGAGAATTCCGGACCATCTACCCCTTTGATGATTCCGACATCTACAAAATCATCGAGGGTGCGGCCTATTCCCTCCAGATGTTTCCCGACCCAGCCCTGGAAGCCACCATCGACACATTGGTGACGCTGATCGGACTGGCCCAGGAGGAGGACGGTTATCTTTACACCAACCGGACGATCATGGGGGACAAGAGCCATCCCTGGGCAGGGAGCAAACGGTGGGAACTGGTCGATGACCTGAGTCATGAGCTCTATAACCTGGGACATTTCTACGAGGCAGCCACTGCCTGGGCCCAAGCCACCGGAAAACGGGAAATCCTGGATATCGCCATAAAAAGTGCGGAACTGGTGGACAGGGATTTCGGACCCGGGAAGATCGAGAACTGGCCCGGTCACCAGGAAATAGAGATTGGCCTGGTGAAGCTCTTCCGCATGACGGGAGAAAAGAAATATCTCGACCTGGCCAAATTCTTTCTCGACATCCGCGGACGGGGAACAGGGAATCCCAACACTTACAACCAGTCCCACCTTCCCGTCACCCAACAGGGTGAAGCGGTGGGCCACTCGGTGAGAGCCGCCTACATGTGGAGCGGGATGGCTGACGTGGCCGCCCTCACCGGCGATTCTGCATACATTGATGCTATCAGCCGCATATGGGAGGATGTGGTCCATAAGAAGTTTTACATCACGGGAGGCATCGGCGCCGAAGGAGGCCATGAAGGTTTCGGAGGCCCCTATGAGCTCCCCAATGCCCGTGCCTATTGTGAGACCTGCGCGGCCATCGCCAACGTCTTCTGGAACCACCGCATGTTCCTGATGACCGGCGAATCAAAATACATCGACGCCCTGGAAAGATCGCTTTACAACAACGTCCTCTCGGGAGTCTCCCTCAGCGGGGACCATTTCTTCTATCCCAATCCCCTGGAATCGGATGGCCGCCATGCCCGTAGTGAATGGTTCGGCTGCGCCTGCTGCCCCTCCAATATCTGCCGCTTTATCCCCTCCATGCCCGGGTATATCTATGCCTCCGACGATCATGACCTCTTCGTCAACCTTTACATCCCCGGGAGCGCACAAATTCCGGTGGACGGCGACACCCTCACCCTGGAGCAACAGAGCAAAATGCCGTGGGAGGGCAGGACAACCATCACCCTGCAGGCCAAACATCCCGTCAGGGCCCGCCTTCACCTGCGCATCCCCCACTGGGCCACTTCCGCTCCTTTCCCCGGCGACCTTTACGCCTGGGGCAACCCGCCTGACAAAGAAATCACCGTCGCCGTTAACGGCGCCCCCGTCCGCTATGAAATGATCAAAGGCTATGCCGTCATCGACAGAAAATGGAAAAACGGAGATATCGCCACCATCGACCTCCCCTTTGGGGTGAGAAAAATCACCTCCCATCCTGCGATTTCCGGCAACCACGGGAAGATGGCCCTCCAAAGAGGACCCCTGGTCTACTGTGCCGAATATGCCGACCAGCCGAAAGGCACGGTTTTTGATCTTATGATAGCACAGGAGGATACCCCCGCCGTGAGCTGGAATGATCAACTCCCCGGTCCGGCCATGACCCTCTCCCTCAACGGATGGTCGCTTTCCGGAAAGGAAGAGGGCAAAGTACGGGAATCAGCCGTGATTACAGCGATTCCGTACTATGAATGGTCACACCGCGGAAAGGGGGAAATGGTCGTTTGGCTCCCCACGGGGAATTAAAGACCGACTGAGAAGCACAAAAATGTTAACATAAATTTCTTACGGGAAAACCCCCGGGTATCCCGTTTTGACGTAATTTTATGGAATAAATTTATCATCATGAGCTATTTTTCAAATCCGGTGAGCCGAAGGATCTTTATCAGGGATATCTCCCTGATTTCGGGGCTGTTATTATTGCCGGGAAGAGGAATGGCGGCCTCCTCCAAACCCAAAAAAATCAGGATGAAACTGGGGATGGTGACCTATAACTGGGGAGCCTCCTGGGATATACCCGCCATCATCAACAACCTCAACGCCGCAGGTATTTACGGCGTGGAGCTCCGCGTCGACCATGCCCACGGCGTGACCCCTGCGCTGGATAAAAACCAGCGCAAGGAAATCAGGAAACAATTCAAGCGCAGCGGTATCGAAGTGGTGGGCATCGGCACCAACCAGCAGTATGATTTTCCCGACCGCCGGGAACTCCTGGAATCGATTGATATGACCAAGGAGTACATCAGGCTGAGTGCCGATATCGGCGGAACGGGAGTTAAAGTCAAACCCAACCAGTTTCATGCCGGGGTTCCCAAATCACGTACCGTCGAGCAGATCGGCAAATCCATCAGTCAGCTGGCCCGCTATGGAGCCGACTACGGACAGCAGATCAGGCTGGAGGTTCACGGCACTGAAACCCAGGAAATCGAAAATATCAAAGCCATCATGGACGTGGCCGACCACCCCAACGCCACGGTGTGCTGGAACAGCAACCCCGAAGACCTCCATGGGCCGGGACTTCAGGCCAATTTCCGCCTTTTGCAGGACCGCCTGGGAGATACCGTCCACGTCAGGGAACTCGAAGACCCCTCCTACCCCTATCAGGAGCTGATGAATGAACTGGTCGCCATGGAGTACAGGGGTTGGGTGCTGCTCGAATGCCGCACCGACCCTGCCGACAAGGTGAAGGCCCTGGAGGAACAGCGAAATATTTGGGAAGGGATGGTGGAGAAAGCCAGAAATAGTTAAATTTGCCGCCGTATTGATAAAGCCTCTTTAGCTCAGTTGGTAGAGCAGCGCATTCGTAATGCGCAGGTCGAGGGTTCGAGTCCCTTGAGAGGCTCGGTTTTATCCACTAAAATCTTCTAAAGCGCTT
>CAYWUJ010000108.1:0-4425 GCA_964461455.1 uncultured Prolixibacteraceae bacterium
GGTAGTGTTACATTTTGTGTGTCTCGCGACCTTGGTTTCCCAATAATTGTATCCAGTTGGGTGTCGTCGGATAACAGAGCGTCAGGCAAGTGGCAACCTGGTATCGTGCTAAAAGGACTGGCTTTGTCAGGTCAGTTGTTCCAAATATTTATGGTCGGCAGGATACCTAAAGTTGGGGGAGTCCCAGTTTTTCCCTGAAGAAGGCCATCCTGATGTCGTTCCAGGTCTGGGGCACGCTATGGCCCTGGTCGGGAAAGACATAGTATTTCTTCTCAGAAGTGATCTGGTTATAAGCGGCGAAGTTGGTATGGGGCGGACAAACGTCGTCCTGTAATCCTGCGGCCATCAGGATGGGGCACCGGATCATGGGGGCCAGGTTTTTCACGTCAAAGAAAGAGAGCAGCGGGTAGATCTCATCCCAGGTCTTTTCAGGATGTTCTTTCAGGTAACCGACAAAGGCGCTGGCAGGCCAGGGGGCGATTTTAAAGTAGTCGGGATAATCGCTCAGAAAGGGGATGGTGGGTGCCGCGGCCTTGATGCGGTGGTCGAGGGCACAGGCGGCCAGGGTGAAGGCCCCTCCCTGACTGCCCCCTTCGGCCACGATTTTTTCAGGATCTACTTCCGGCCGGGAAACCACAAAATCGATGGCCCGCACCAGGTCCATGAAAGCTCCCCGGTAATAGTAATTCTCTTTGCTGTCCAGTCCATGCAGGATCCAGTCGCCATAGGTGTTGGCAGCTTTCTGGATGCCCTGTCCGCGTGTCGAGAGGACAAATTCTGCAAAATCGGGATTATAGTCCCCTCCGGGAAGCCAGGGATCCGACCCATATCCCATATAGCTGATGATCACCGGGTATTTCCCCGGAACCTTGGGCACCGCATAAAAACCTTCAATGGTGACATTCCCGAATGACTGCATCGTCACCTGGTACAGGTCGCGCACGCTGCCCGATTTTTCCTTCAGTAGGGTCATCCGGAAGTCGGGTTTCACCTGGTCGAGTTCGGCACGGGTGGTTTTCCAGAATTCTGCAAATCCGGGGAGGGTATCGACGGGACTGACGATTTTTTCGGGTTCGTAGCCGATGTTGAATTTCACCTCTTCTCCCTTGATGCCCTCTTTTTCAGCCCAGGCGGTACAGCGGTAAAATCCGGGTGCCGGGAGGTCGATGTCGAAGAGGACCAGTCCGCTCTGGTCATGTTTGATTTTCAGAACCTTTGAAGTTTCGGAAACCGGCTGGTAGTCGTCGGTAGTCATTTTCAGTCCCACGGTAATTCTGACATTCTTGCCCAATTGGTTTTCCGTGGCCAACCCGATGGTCGCTTTGGGTGCTCCCACAAAGACCCAGTCCTCATCGGCAATGCGCACGGTCAGTGGAAGCTGGTACACTTCCGACATGGGATGGATGGAAAGCGCTTCTGAAACTACGCCGCCACCGCCACCGCCGTCAAAAACGCGAATCGCGACGAGGTTTTTCTCACCCGGTTTCACAAGTTCCGCCGGAACCACATACCGCCGTTTCACCCCGTACTTGCTGACATAGTCGGGGGGTAAGGAGCCCGTGGATCCGATCAGGGTCCCGTTGAACCACAATTCGTCGGCATCGTCGGCATTGGCGTAACTGATGACCAGTCCGCCATTGTCGGCCACCGGTGTGCTGAAAGACGCCGGAATGTCGATGGTCTGCCGGTACCACCCGAAGCCGTCGTATCCCGGAAATCCCTGCTCTTCCCAGGTTTTGGTGACCGATATCCGGGCCCATGCTGCATCATCAAAGGAGGGCTGCGCCCACAGGGTATCGTCACCCGTGGCAAAGGCCCACTGTTCGGTGACATTCAGGGGAGTCAGGTCCGTAGATGGTCGTGGACCGCATCCGGCCAGAAGAAGAATCAAAAGAACTGCAGAAATCTTATTCATGTGTTTAAATTATTTAGATCTTATGGTTTTCAAGAGTTGAAGATAACAGGTTAATCAGACTTTTACAAAATCAGCACTGATGCTTTCGGCCAATGCTTTGTCAATATCCAGTTCCTTTGCAAATTCCCCAAATTTGGAGATGGCGTGGGCAACGGTGTCGATCAGGGTCTTGATATCCTGTATGTCGTTTTTCTGACCCACAACTTCCAGGTCTTGACGGGTAATGCCCTCGTCTTTCCCGTTCACAGGCAAGGAGTGTCTGTTGGCGTATGCGGGGGCTGAGAGGTCAGCGCTATAAGTCAAATCATACGCGGGGGACAAACGCCAGATGCCTTCACGGTTCATGCAGAAGGAAAAGTTCTTGGAATGGTCGTCCACATTCCGTGCGATCACATTAAACACCATTCGCAGGTATTGCTGGCGGCTATCGTGGTAGGGAAGATTCAGCCGTCTGATGAGGCCAAAAATATCCTCATAGCAATCGCTTCCGGGAGACATAGCCGCCAGGGTTTGGGTATGTATCTTATGATTTCCTTCGCGGTCAAAACGCCGGGTAAGAAAATGGGTAACTCCATTGAAGGTCCGAAGTTCTGAGGGCATCATTTCTATTCCGGCTTCCAGAGCCATCCGGTAAAAAATGTACTCAAGTCTGGCATAGGGATAGGCTGGATGATCATCATACTTCAGAATAAAATGGCGGAATCCTTCCGGGATGGATCCCTGGCCTGAGATGGCCTCCCCAGTAGCCTGATTTATGGCAATTATCGCCTTCGGGCGTTTTCCTCCTGGTGATGAGCTTACTTTTACCAAATCCTGCCATAAAACCGCGTTTTCCTGATTAAGCACGGTGGTCTCCTTCTCGTTTAATACTTTTCTGGCAAAATCATACAATCTCTGCACATCGACCGAAAAGGCTGCGTTATCTCCCAGTTGATATGCAGGTTCGTATTCCAGTGCTCCCATGGCCCGGCACCCGATAAACGAAAGATGATCGACCGGGGTTGTCTGCCCTGCAGGAATACGGTGGTCCCGCAGCCAGGCCATGAAAAGCGCATTTCCCCACCGGTCGGGCAAGGAGTCGGCAATAAGAGGCGGAAGTCCATGGTAAAGCTTATCTTTTGAGCCTCTCCAGGGCAGTTTTTTACGGCTGCGGGGTGATCCAACCGGCATCGTCAAGGGAGCAATATCCAAACCTTGCTCCAGAAAGGAGGGCTCATATTCGAAAACAGCCACGCCCGTTCTCTTATCCCATGACAAATATCCCACCTCCATTCCCCAAAGCGTCACCTTTACCACATTCGTTTCCATCGTCTATCTCCTGATTTGTCTCTTATATAAAGCGCGCGGACTCTCCGGCAATTCCGGCAATAGTTTTTCAATTTCTTCCAAATGGTCAACAGCCCGAAGCAACCGGATCAATGAAGCCAGGGTGATTCCGGTAAAAGAACCGTTTTCAAAAGAGCTGATCGTAAAAAGACTCAGTCCTGATTTCAAGGCAATTTCCTTCTGAGTGAACCCCATCCGTTTCCGGTAGTCACGATACCTTTTCCCCAGTTCCCTGATCAAATCACTTCCTGGCTTTTCATAGATCTCACCAAGCATTGTTAATTATATTTTCTTGTAAATATAGATAAATCAGCTTTAATATGCAAAAAATAAAACAAATAATAGATATATCAATGCTATATTAAGCTCTCCTGGAACCTGATTAAGCAAATACCTTGCCCTTTTGTGGCCGGGCCACTGAAACTAAAAACTAACGGCCATGAGGGTTTTATCTGTTTAAAGTGGTTAATCATACCGGTTGGTGCATAAATATTGCATGGGTATTTCATTGTCAAAACCTGCCCGGTGACCTCGGATAACTAAAAAATCGGTTTCTTTACAAGGCGGAACTTTAAAACGACGAACATATGAAGAGATCATTTTTATTGCTGACCGCAGCCATGCTGCTTGTGGTTACCCTCTCCGCCGAAGGTGCGGGAAAGGGATTTACAAGGATTTTCAACGGGAAGAACCTGGATGGCTGGGTGATCCACGGTACCGAGAAGTGGTATGTGGAGAAGGGATTGCTGGTGTGTGAAAGCGGTCCCGACAAGCAGTACGGCTATCTCTCCACGGTAAAGGATTATTACAATTTTGAGCTGGAGGTACAGTTCCGGCAGACGGCCGACGGGAATAGCGGGGTCTTTTTCCGCTCCACCTTTGAAGGGACCAAAGTATCGGGGTGGCAGGTGGAGGTGGCTCCCCCCAACCACGATACCGGCGGGATTTATGAATCCTATGGCCGCGGATGGCTGGTGCAGATCCCCGATGAGCAGGAGAACATCCTGAAAATGGGGAAATGGAATACCCTGCGCATAAAAGCGGTCGACGGCAGGGTGCAGACCTGGCTTAACGGCAAACCCATGGTAGACCTCACCGATGCCAAAATCGCAGAGGGTAAAGGGGCCATCGCCCTTCAGATCCACGACGGGGGCGGCATCAAGGTCTACTGGAAAAACCTCAGG
>CAYWUJ010000109.1:0-4414 GCA_964461455.1 uncultured Prolixibacteraceae bacterium
GCAGGTCAGAAGAGATCCTCAGGATCATGGAGCAGCAGCTGGAGGGCACTGCGGAGGAGAAGCTCCGTTTTTTCAGGCTCGATGAGTTAACGCGGAATGTCAGCAGGCTGGGGGCCCATTCCCCCGGGTGTGAGGAGTGCGGGCTTTTTTTTCCTGAAGCGGAGGCGATGGCCAGCCGCATCGGCGAGGCGGTATCGGTCCCCGGGGAAGAACGGCGTGAACTCGACCGGTTAATCTTTCGCCTCTCCAACCATATGATGAAAGACCATGGCTATTATCCCACCTATCATTTCAGCTTCCGCTATTCCATTTGGGGTATTTTCCTGGGATTGGCGGTGGGGTACCTGCTGGAGAGAATCTCCCCGTTGGCCGAGTGGTATTGGCTGCTCACTGGCGGACTGATGGCAGGGCTGTTCATTGGGCAGGTGCTGGGGCGTATCAGGGACCGGAAAATCAGGGAAGCCGGCAAAGTGATGTGATGGCCTGTTTATCAAAGTGGTTATGTGACACCCTGTTTAACCGCGGGGTGAAGTTACGGCCGGCCCATGCGTGTGGTTAACCGACAGATTGTTTGAACGCATGAGGAAGTGGAGGCCTGGTTAACCGCGCATGGTGATAACCCCAAGCATAGCCGCGTAGTGGTGTGGTCGTATCTGCTCCTCTTCCAGGCTCCGGTATTTACTTTCCCTTTCCGTGGAATACGTTGATCATGGTGTATATGAGGATCTTAAAGTCGAGGTAGAGGGAGATGTTCTTGAGGTAGATCATGTCATAGGGGAGCCTTTCGAGCATCTCTTCCACATTCGAGGCATACCCGTATTTGACCTGTCCCCACGAGGTGATTCCGGGGCGGAGTTTGTGCAGCAGTTTATAGTGGGGGGCTTTTTTGACGATCTGACTGATATAATATTCCCTTTCGGGGCGGGGGCCTACCAGCGACATATCTCCGGTAAGGACATTGAAAAACTGGGGGATTTCGTCGAGGTGGGTTTTGCGGATAAACCGTCCTACGGGGGTGATGCGGCTGTCGTTATGGGAAGAGAGGGCGGGGCCGTTTGTTTCGGAGCCGTCATACATACTTCTGAACTTGTATATGGTAAAGGGTTTCCCGAATTTTCCCACTCTTTCCTGGCTATAGATGACCGGTCCCCTGCTGGTGGCTTTAATGACGATGGTCAGGGCGAGGTATGCAGGGGCGAGGATAGTCATGGCAATGAGCGAAGCCACCACGTCGATAAGCCGTTTGGCATTCTCCTGCCATGCGGGCATCAGTCCGTTCGAGATCTTGATCAGGGGAGAGCTGTATATGGTGTTGATTCTGACCGATCCCGAGAGGAAGTCATAGAGGTCGGGGATCCCCCAGATGATGATGTCGCGGTTTTCGACGATGGTCAGGATATCGCTCAGCATATGGTGCTGTTCGGCTTCCAGGGCGATGATCACCTCTTCGATAGCTTCTTTCTGGATGATATTTTCCAGTTGTGAGAGTTCACCCGAGAAGGGGAGGTGCTGGTCGAGGAGGCCTTTGTGGTTTTCGCCGGTGGCCACATACCCGCAGAAGAGGTTTCCGGCAGGCCGCGGTTGGGTAATCATCTCGTTATAGATCTTCAGGGCCTTGTCATTATTCCCGATGATCAGGGTCTTGAAGCCGATTTTGCGCCTGTGAATTTTTCTGATGGTTTGCGAGGTGAGGATCAGGCGGCAGAAATAGGTGAACGAGAAGTGGAGCAGCAGCAGGTTGAAGAAGAGCTGGTAGTAATTCTTGTAGGAATAGACCGTATCATCGAGCAGAAGGACGAAGAAGATGGCCGTGACGCCAATCACCGAGGTGAGGATGGTCTGTCCCAGTTCCAGAAGGCGTGAACGGCGGTAGATGTTGTTGTAGAAGCCGGTAATGAAGTAGAAGAGGAGCCATGCCGAAGGGATCAGCAGCAGTCCGATATAGTATTGTCGTGTAAACTCAAGGGGGATGTCATACCCGAACTTGATGGGTTCAATGACTTCTTTCCGGTAGATGTAAAAGAGCGTCCAACTGATGGCTGCTGCCAGGAAATCAAACAGAAGATATTTAGCGGCTTGTTTTTTCTTATTCATGACATGAAGTCAGGTTAGGTCCCATCTCTTACACTGTTCACAGCCGGTATTTTTCGTAAAACGGAACCTGTCTGAAAATATTGCCGCAAAAGTAAAACTTTATCGTTAATGCCAGGGGGTGTAGAGTTCTATTTTACGGAGCAGTTCATGGAGGAGGTTCAGGGCTGTGGAAAACTTCTCCAGGTCGGAATGGCGGTACCTGTCGGGCTGGCCGATGAGGGCCGTGAAATCGGCGGCGCCTTTGTCGGCCGGGGGCATGGCGTTGATTTCGCGGTGGTTCAGCAGGGCTTTTCCAGAGAAGCCGTTTCCGTCGATGAAAGCACCGGGGAAGGCGGCCCTGACCTGCCGGGAGGCTGGTGCCTGAAAGAGAAGGTCGATGTTGAAGGTGGAATAGGAAGGGTAGTCGAGGCGGATATTGATGAAAAAGTTGCCGTCTCCCTCCTGCGGGATGCCGCTGATTCTCATTTTCTGGGGCAGGCTGTTGAACAGGGAGAGGGAATAATAGAGGTACCGGAGGAGCAGGTTGTTTCTGTGGGGCAGGTCGGGGAGAGATTCGAAGATGTGCAGCGATGCCGGTTCCTGCCAGTGGGAGGCGATGTACCCGGTGACGGGCTCGCAGAGCAGGGGATTTTTGATTTTGACGACGGTTTCCGCTTCGTCGGCGAGTTTCAGGAGGTCGGCGCACTGTTCGGGGGTGATATCCGGGAAATCGGTGATGTAGAGGTGTTTGTTTTGTCTGACGGCCAGTTTCAGGAGGTCGGGGAGGAGGAGTGATGAGCGGTCAACCAGGAGGAGGTCGGCGACATCGACCAGTTCCCGCCGGTTATATTCGGGAAAGGAGAGCACCCGGGATTCCTCTTGCCCGATCAGGCCCACCGATGATTTGCCGATGATGCCCACTTCCCTGTTATTTTTGAGACTGCGGGTGTGGGTGAGCATTGACGCCACGCTGCCGATCATACCTACTTTTAGCATAGAGACAAAAATAGCCATAAAAGCTTTTCCCCTGACTTTGGGGGGAATAACTTATTAACCCGTGATGTTAATATTGAAGGGAGAGAGGGGTTTTGTGGCCGTATTTTTCCATTACATTTGCGACAAACCGTTTTGAATGACCTGGGAAGATACTCCGCGCCATCAGGGATTACGCCGGCGCCTCATAGATGCACTAAAGATCAAGGGAATCAGGGATGAGCGGGTGTTGGCCGCCATCGGGAAGGTTCCCCGCCATGCTTTTCTGGAGAGCACCTTTCTCAATTTTGCCTATAAGGACCAGGCCTTTCCCATCGGGGCAGGGCAGACCATCTCACAACCTTATACGGTGGCGATACAGACCTGTCTGCTGATGGTGGAGCCCATGAGCAAGGTTCTGGAGGTAGGTACCGGTTCGGGCTATCAGGCCGCGGTGCTCTGCGAAATGGGGGCCAAGGTGTATACCATCGAGAGGCAGAAAGAGCTCTATATCAAGGCACAACAACTTCTCCAGGAACTCGGTTATCATCCGGCTTTTCACTTCGGTGACGGCTTCCGGGGACTTCCCACCTACGGACCCTTCGACCGGATCATCGTTACTGCCGGGGCCTCTGTGATTCCTCCGGAATTGAAGTCCCAGCTGGTGATTGGCGGGCGGATGGTGATTCCCGTGGGGGCGGAACATCAACAGGAGATGGTGGTGGTCATCCGCACCGGGGAAGAGGATTTTGTCACCGAGAAGCATGGAGCTTTTATCTTTGTTCCCCTTTTGCGGGGCATCGTCAACTAATAGCTGAGTGGAATGATTACGATTAAGAGATTTATAGTTAACCCGTTACAGGAAAACAGTTATCTTCTTTACGATGATTCAGGGGAGTGCATTATTGTGGATGCCGGTTTTTACACCGGCGGGGAGATGGAGGAGCTGACGGCCACCCTCAGCAGGGAGGGGCTGCGGCCGGTGGCATTGGTCAACACGCACTGTCATTTTGACCACCTCTGGGCGGTGGAGAAGCTCAGGAAGAGTTACCAGATTCCCTTTGTGTGCCATCAGGAGGATCTCTTCTGGCTGTCGCGTGCGGTGATGCAGGCCGGGGCTTTTGGCTTCCGGATAGACGAGGTGTCTCCTGCCGACCGCACCATCACCGACGGGGAGCAGTTACGCTTCGGGAATTCCACGCTGGAAGTGATTCATGTGCCGGGGCATTCTCCGGGCCATGTGGTCCTCTATTCCGGCGAAGGGGCCTTTCTGCTCTCGGGTGATGTGTTGTTCCGCGGGAGCATCGGCCGTACCGACCTTCCGGGGGGAAATTATGACCAGCTGATCACGGCGATCAGGGAAAAGCTC
>CAYWUJ010000110.1:0-4367 GCA_964461455.1 uncultured Prolixibacteraceae bacterium
ATTTTGTTCTTCTGCACCTCCAGGTTATTCTTGATCCTGGGGAAGTAAAGGATCCCGGTCAGATTGAAAGGATAATCGACATTGAGATGGATGTTGAAGAGGGGTTCATCGCCCATCGGGTAAAGCCTGCGGTAGAAACTGAGGTAATCCTCGTCGGTAAGATCGGCAGGCTTGCGGGTCCAGGCGGGGTTGGTATCATTGATCTGGTTTTCCTCGTCGGTTTCCACCTCTTTTCCGTCTTTCCAGGTCTTTTTCTTGCCGAAAACCACCGGAACGGGCAGGAACTTGCAGTATTTTTCGAGGATTTCGGTGATCTTGCCCTCTTCGAGGAATTCTTCCGATTCATCGTTGACATGCATGATCACGTCGGTGCCCACACTCTCCCTGGTGGCCGGTTCGAGGGTATACTCAGGGCTTCCTTTACAGCTCCACCTGACGGCCTGGGCACCCTCCTGCCAGGAACGGGTAATGATCTCCACCTTCGAGGATATCATAAACGAAGAGTAGAATCCCAGTCCGAAATGACCAATAATGGCGTTGACATCATCCTTGTACTTCTCCAGGAATTCATTGGCCCCCGAAAAGGCGATCTGGTTGATGTACTTTTCCACCTCTTCGGCGGTCATGCCGATACCCTCGTCCGACACCGTGATGGTCTTTTTCTTTTTGTTCAGGGTTATACGCACCCTGGCCTCTGCCATATCTCCCTTGTAATCACCCTTCGATGCCAGGGTCTTTAGCTTCTGCGTGGCATCAATAGCGTTGGAGACAATCTCACGAAGGAAAATGTCGTGATCAGAGTAAAGAAATTTCTTGATAATGGGGAACAGGTTTTCACTGGTTACCCCGATAGTTCCTTTCGACATATTGCTCAATTTTTATTTTTTTAGATCGATTTACCGGCAATTGTGCAGGCAAACCCTGTGCCATTGAAGCAAAACTGACGATTTGTCACCATCTGGGGCCTTCCTTCATTTTCCTGCGGTGAATCATGGTTTGATTCGCTGAAAGGTGCTTAATTTGCAGTTATAATTCAGCAACTCATGAGTGAACTGGAACGCTACTTTAGACAATTCAGGAAAGGGATTATCGGGATCGGCCAGGTTTTCACCACGCCTTTCGGGGAAAAGGTAATCTCATATGCCGACTGGATTGCCAGCGGGAGGTTATATGGCCCCATTGAAGAGAAGATCCTGGAGGCCTTCGCTCCTTTTGTGGGCAACACCCATTCCGAGACCAGCGAAACCGGGGTGCTGATGACGCGCGCCTACCACCGGTCCCACCAGCTGATTAAAGAATACTGCAATGCCGGTCCCAGCGATGTGATCATCACGGCAGGATCGGGAATGACCACGGTGATCAACAAATTCCAGCGTATCCTGGGACTCAAATACTGCGGAAAGCTGTCACGCCGCAACTGTATGGCCGAACGCGACCGCCCCGTGGTGTTCATCACCCATATGGAGCATCACTCCAACCACACCTCGTGGTACGAAACCAATGCCGATGTGGTCATCGTGGAACCGGGGCCCAACCTGGAAGTATTCCCCGAAAATCTGAGGAAAGAGCTGGAGAAATACAAAGAGCGGCCTTTCAAGATCGGCTCCTTTTCCGCCTGTTCCAATGTCACGGGAGTAAGAACCCCATACCCACAACTGGCGGCTCTCATGCATGAGTACGGAGGGGTCTGTTTCATCGATTTTGCCGCCTCGGCCCCCTATGATCCCATCGACATGCACCCCGCCGATCCCCGTGAGAAACTCGACGCCGTCATGTTCTCACCCCACAAATTTCTGGGAGGCCCCGGATCTTCGGGAGTCCTCATCTTCGACTCTTCCATGTACCACAATGACGTCCCCGACCAGCCGGGTGGCGGGACCGTCGACTGGACCAATCCCTGGGGGGATTACAAATATGTCGACAATATAGAGATCCGCGAGGACGGGGGAACCCCCGGATTCCTCCAGTCGATCAAGACTGCCCTCTGTTTCCGCCTGAAGGAAGAGATGGGGAGTGACAAAATCCGCCAAAGGGAAGAGGAACTGCTCCGCAGGGCGTTTGCCGGCCTCGACACCATTCCCGGATTGAAGATCCTGGCCGACAACATTCGTGACCGCATGGGCATCATCTCATTTTACATCGAAGGAATTCACTACAACCTGGTGGTCAGGCTTCTCAATGACCTTGCGGGCATCCAGGTACGCGGAGGATGCGCCTGTGCAGGAACATACGGCCACCTTCTCCTGGAAGTGACCCACGAAAAATCAAAGGAGATCACCTGGAAGATCAACCATGGCGATCTTTCGGAAAAACCGGGATGGGTCCGCTGGTCTCTCCACCCCACCACCACCGATGCCGAAGTGGACCTGATGACCGGCACCCTGCGTACCATCACCGGCAACATCGCCTCCCTCAGGGAACAGTACATCTACGATGCCCATGAAAACAACTTCAGGCATAAAGAGGATGACGCCGGTAAGTACAACCACCTCATGGAGAAGTGGTTCAGGCTGGAATAGAATAAGCCAGGGGAAAGACCGGGGTTAAAAAGTTAAGGTCAAGTCACTCGATATTTTAATCATCAAATATTTCACAGGTGTTGTCTGAGGATAAAAAATTCAATATCGGCCTGGTGCTGAGTGGTGGCGGGGCCCGGGGCTTCGCCCACCTGGGGATCGCCGAAGGCTTGCGGGAAAGAGGCATCGTCCCCGACATCTTCTCGGGAGTCAGTGCGGGTGCCATTGCCGGGGCCTTCCTGGCCAGCGGAAAAACTCCCCGCGAAACTTTTGAAATTCTCAAAATCGGGGGTCTCTTCAAATACACAAAAATCCAAATTCCCCACGACGGGCTCATGCGGCTCGACGGACTTCTGAAGATGATCAGGAAAGAAATTCCCTACGGCAAAATTGAAGATCTTCCCACCCCTCTTATTGTGGGTACTGCAAACCTCACCACCGGAGAAATGGAATACCGCAACAGCGGCCCCCTGGGAAAAACCATCCTGGCTTCCGCCTCTATCCCTATTCTCTTTTCACCTGTGGAACTCGACGGGGATCAGTTTGCCGACGGCGGACTTCTCAACAATATACCCGTGGAACCGCTGATCGGAAGATGCCGGAAAATTGTCGTTTCCAACATCAGTCCCCTGCAGAAACCCGCACAGATCAGCAACCTGATTCATGTGATTGTCCGCACCTTCCTGATGAGCATTCACTCGCGGGTCCATATCGCCCGCGACCATGCCGACCTCTACATCGAGCCGCCGGAACTCACCGCCTTTGAAGTGTTGAGTGTCTCCCACGCCGACGAAATGTTCGGGATCGGATACCAGGCCATCATGAAACTGGAGGAGCACCACTTCACGGCGCTCAGATCATAAGCCTCAGGAGGGTCCCCGGCCTAACAGCAGTTTTAGTGGACAGGGACAAGAACCCCGCGACCCGATCCCTCGCGGCAATTTTACCGGTGCAGGACAATTGTGGTTCCTTTTTCCCACGCCTCCGGAATGGCGGCGCACTTCACCATGAATTTCTGCAGATCAGGGGTGCGCGCGGTCAGCAAGACCTCATCATTCCTTTCCAGATGGGAAATCTCCAGCTTTTTCTGACGGGCCTGCTCCTTTACCCATTCCTCACCCAACCAGGTCAGCGTAATAGAATCCCCCTGCCGGGTGACCATGGCGAAGGTATGGATGGGTATGGTATGGAGCATAAAAAAGTCGGGAAAATCCTCACTCTTGATATCGTTGATGAAAAAATCAAGAAAAAAAATTCCTCCGAGGCGGACCACCCTGATTTCCAGGGAGGATTTACCCCTTTCTTCCCCATTCTCCTGAAAAGTCAGATAATACCCCGTACTGTCGGTAACCATGGGCTTATCGCTTTCCCGCAACGTGATGTATTCAAAATTCCAGAGGGTGGAGTCCTTATCCAACCAAGCCCCGGCCATGAGGGTGTCGGGGTGCAGGTCGGCATCGGTGTACAAGGGGTAGAAAGAGGCTACGAAGCATCCTGCCAGGAGCAGGACAAGGGCCAGTAAACTGGTGATTCTTCCGGTTTTCATAGACAAATGCATTATGTTCTATCTCAAAGTTACGGAAGTTCATCAGGCCATTATCTATTTTTCAGGTTAATAATGGTTAAAAGGCTCATATCAGTACTTCTGCAGCAGGGTAAGGAGTTTACGGTCGAGCTGATGACCGTGCCAATCTTCATAGGGCACATCTTTCCGGCCTGAATCGAGGATTCCGAATTCGCCGCGGAAGTTCCAGAGGCCAAAGCCGATGCCTGCATGGGTGAGGATATCGAGGACGTCGCCGAACCAGGCCAGGAAGACCTCGTGGGGGGTATTGCGCCAGCAGCCGCATT
>CAYWUJ010000111.1:0-4356 GCA_964461455.1 uncultured Prolixibacteraceae bacterium
CAGTTCCCGTTCTGTCCCCAGCTTCCGCGAAGTTTCAGAAAATCGAGCGCCGGGATCACCCCTTCCATAAACGGTTCCTGAGTGATGACCCACCCTGCCGATACCGAGGGGAAGTAACCCCACCGTTTTCCACGGGCGAAGTTGGAGGAGCCGTCAGCACGCAATACCACCGAAGCCATGTATTTTTCCATGTAGTTGTAGTTCATTCGTCCGAAGAAGGAAGCGAGACGCCCGGCATCGGAAGGTGCCCCCTCAATGGAGGTGTTGGTATTGTCGAGGCCCTGGGAGTTATCGATATAGGCGTGGTCATAAGACCCCGGGAAGAGAGAGTTGGAATTCTTGATAGAGAGTCCTTCACCGTAGCCCCATTTCTCGACCGACTGACCCACGAGCAGGTCAAAGGCGTGGTCCCCCAGTTTTTTGGTGAAGTTCAGGGTATTTTCCCAGGTCCAGTTGGTACTCCACGACTGTCCCTGCGTGATGTCGTCGGTGTCGTTGGTCGTGCGTGACGAAAGGACGTATTTGGGAACGTAGTAGCGGTAGGAGTTCTGGTAGAAGTCGTAGCCCAGGCTGCTGCGGAAGACGATTTCCCTGAGGGGGGAAATTTCAAGGAAGACGTTCGACTGCAGCCGGTTGGTGATGGAATTGCGGTTTTTGCGGGTATAGTCAAGCTGTGCCAGTGGGTTGACATTGCCCTGGTCGAAATTCCATCCGTCGGCTACCATATTGTTGTAGAGGTAGTAACTGCCATCGGCGTTGTAGGCGGGCAGCAGGGGGGTGGCCTTCATCAGGTTACGGACGTTATTGCTGTACATGGCGCCGATGCTGACCCCTGATTTGCTGTAATTCGAGAAGATGAGGTTTTCACCGAATTTGATGATGTCGCGGCCGTTCTTCTTCAGGAGCGAGTGGTCGGAGTTGATACGTGCGGTATAGCGGTCATAGTAGGGTGTGGCGGGATAGCCGATGGTTCCCTCCTGCATGAGGTAGGAGAAGCCCATGGCAAAGCGCGACTGTTCGGAACCGCCGGTAAGGTTGACGGCGTGGCTGGTAATGGGAGCGTTCTTGTTGGTCCCCTCTTCCAGCCAGTTGGTCCCCGCCCAGGTGCCGTTATTGATGGAGGTGAGCATGGCAGCAGGAAGCTCCTCTTCCCACTTGTACAACAGGCTTCCTGAAGGATCCTGGGTCATCAGTACCTGATTGATGATTTCCATGTACTGTTTGGCATTCAGCGGGGTGACACCATTGGTCATGGGATTCTGGATACCGTAGTAAGCGTCATAGGTGGTTTTCAGTTTACCGGCCTTTCCGCGTTTGGTGGTGACCAGTACGACCCCGTTGGCAGCCCTGGCGCCATAAATAGCTGCCGAGGCCGCATCCTTGAGGATGTCGATAGACTCGATGTCGCCGGGGTTCAGGGAGTTGATGGAACCACCAGCTACCCCGTCGATCACATACAGGGGAGCCGAATTGCCCGTGGTTCCCAAACCGCGGATGTTGATGTTATACCCTTCGCCGACCTGCCCGGAACTTTGGGTGATGTAAACCCCCGGGGACTGGCTCTGCAGAGCGCCCAGCACACTGGAGGAGTTGAGTTTTTCAATGTTCTCGCCCTTGACCTGCAGGGTGGCGCCGGTGACCAGTTTTTTCTTCTGGATACCATAACCCACCACGACCACTTCATCGACACCGAAGAACTCCTCCTCCAGAACGACACTCACAGCAGTCTGGTTACCCACCAGAATTTCCAGGGTTTTCATGCCCACGAAGGAGAAGACCAGGGTGGCATCAGGGGAGACATTGGCCATGGAGAAGATCCCATCGGTATTGGTGACGGTGCCGGTGGTGGTCCCCTTTATGGATACTGCCACGCCGGGAAGAGCACCTCCGGAAGTGTCGGTCACCTTGCCGGTGAGCACCGCGGGTTGTTGCTGGGTGGTAAGGGTTTCCAACTGTGCGGTAGTCAGAACGATCTGGCGGTTCATGACCATGTAATTCACGTTGGTACCTGTGAAGAGTTCCGAAAGGACATCTTCAATGGATTTGTTTTTGACTTCCAGGTCAACGCGGCGTTCCACATCGACGAGCTTCTGGTTAAAGAGAAAATAAAATTCCGATTTTTGTTCAATTTCCTGAAGGACGTCGATCACGCGGGTGTCCTTGAGGGCCAGGGAGAGACGGGTCACCTGGGAATAACTGTCAAGTGCCCACCCCTGGGCGGTCATAAGTAATAGGAAAAACAAACTTAAGCGCATAATTCTGCAAGTTTTAGTCAAACACGGAAAAGGGTCCGTGTACCGAATCCACTTTTTTTTCATACATTTGAACATTAAGTAGTTAATAATTATTGGTTAAGTAGCTGCTTATGATTTACAGGAGGGTGTTGCACCACTCTCCTGTTTTTTATTTGAACTGTTTCATTTTCGCCGGGTTGAGGCGCAGGGTGATCTTCCGCTTCGGAACAGTGCCGTCTTCGAGGGGGAGCCTCTCTTTCTCCTCGTAGAGGATGGGTGTGGTGATGGCCAGCAGTTTGAGGACCTCGTCGAGTTGTTCATCCTGGAAGGTGGCGTAGAAGGTGTAGTCGAGGAGCCTCCGGTCGGTGATGATGATATCGGCATTGTACCAGCGGCTGAGGCGTTGGGCGACCTGCCCCATCTCCTCGTTTCGGAAGACCAGTTTTCCTTCGGTCCAGCCTGTGTATTGCGAGGCGATGACCTCACTCCGGGTGCAGGAGCCGTCGCTGAGGTCCATTTTCAGTTTCTGGTTGGCCTGCATGGTGGTGATGGCCTGGCCGGCGGCATGACTGACCTCCAGGTTTCCCGACTGGAGGATGACCTCTTCTGTGGTTTCGCCGGGATAGGAGATGACATCGAAGGCGGTGCCGGTGACCTTGATGGCCAGATGGGGCGTGTTGACCGTGAAGGGGAACTTGTGGTCTTCCTTCACCTGGAAAAAAGCCTCACCTGAGAGAGTGACGGTGCGGTTTTTGGAAAAATCGAGGCTATACCCGAGGAGGGATCCGCTGTTGATATGTCCGGTGGTACCGTCGGGGAGGGTGAAGCGGGTGCGCACCCCTTCGGGGCATTCTA
Organism: uncultured Prolixibacteraceae bacterium; assembly: GCA_964461455.1. Taxonomy (GTDB): domain Bacteria; phylum Bacteroidota; class Bacteroidia; order Bacteroidales; family Prolixibacteraceae; genus UBA1413. The sequence continues at coordinate 3,090 of CAYWUJ010000111.1, forward strand.
TTTCTGCGAAACCAGCGGAAGGCAGGGAGCGGTCTCCGGAAAAATAAAACCAGGCCAGCGATCCCAGCAGCAGGGGAAGAAAAAGAATGGCGGCCACACGCTGGAGGGTGGCAAGAAACCTGAATTTCTTCCGGACCTGCCGTTCTTCGGTCATGATTCTGTGCTGAATGCGGGAGAGGAGAAGCTCCACACCGGCATCGGGAAGGATTTCTTCGCCCAATTCCGACCAGTGGGTCGTCATCAGTTGCCTGAGTTCAGCTTCACGGGCAGGATCAGAGACCAGATCCATGACGGCGAGGTAGTCTTTCCGGGAATAGTTTCCCCGGAAGAACCTTTTCAGCGGGTGGTCAGCCTGTTCCATGGATCAACGGCAGGTTAAGGTATACCATTGAGGAGCGGAGGGGTGGCTTCCCGGAGCGGCAAAAAGCAGGTTCGGCATCATAGGTCAAGTGGTTTTTGGTTTGTCTGCTTAACTATATAGGAACGGGAAGGGCAAAACCCTTAGCCGGAAGTGAAAAAAAAAAAAAAAAAAAACGGATCTCTATCCCTGACTTTACCTTACCCCTTCATTGCTTGTGCGGGAAGGTGGAGTCAGAGAGGAAGAGGCAGAAGAAGAGCATGGCGGCGGCGTTATCGCTGTTGAGGCACGCTTTGATGTTCTTCAGGGCTTCGGTGAGGTGGTGTTCTACGGTTTTCGGGGATATGCCCAGTTTTTCGGCGATGTCGGCCACGGCCATTCCTGCGGAACGCCGCATGAGAAGGACTTCCTTCTGCCGTGGCGGCAGCCTGTCGATCGATTTCTGAACCAGCTCAAGCAGGGAGTGGTAGTCGGCGCGCTCATTCATCTCATCGGTAAAGAGGACCACTTCTGCGGAGAGGTCGGCAAGATAACGGCGTTCCAGACTGGTTTTCCGGAAGCGCTCCATGATCTGCCGGTAGGCGATCCTGAAAAGATAGGCATTGAAGGAGAGATCGGGATCTAGAGCAGTGCGGAGGTGCCAGATCTTGAGGAAGACCTCCTGGACGATCTCTTCGGCGTCGGGTTTTGACTTGAGATAGCCGAGGGAAAAATGGTAGAGCCGTTTTCCATAGAGGTGGAAAAGCTCTTCAAACGCCAGGGCATCCCCTTTTTTCAGGTTCCTGACCCATTGGATTTCCAATTGACGACCTTTACCACTCATAAAATAACATCGGGATTTGCTGGCTATACCCGGGACCTGCCGCCGGCAGTGACGGTTCCCCGGAAAAGCCGCAATATAGTAAATTC
>CAYWUJ010000112.1:0-4303 GCA_964461455.1 uncultured Prolixibacteraceae bacterium
TTGTTGTACCATACCATGGTCTTGTAGGCGGGATGGTTCTCGGGGGCGATGTTGTAGATTTCGCGGAAGGGAAACTGACCGTGGCTCCGGTAGAGGGGACAGAAGGCCCCGAACTGGTGCCAGCGGGCGTTTAGTTCGCGCCACTCTTCGAGGTCTTCAGAGCCTTCCTGTGCCCGGGTGTAGCGGTTTTCGACGCAGAAACCGCCGATGTCCATGGTCCAGTAAGGAATGCCCGAGATGGCAAAATTGAGGCCGGCAGAGATCTGGGCTTTCATGTCTTCCCAGCGGGTGCCGATGTCGCCGCTCCAGGTGGCGGTGGAATAACGCTGCAATCCGGGGAATCCCGAGCGGGTGAGCAGGAAGACCCTGCGGTCGGGGTCGGCTTCCCGTTGTCCGTCGTAGATGGCTTCGGCATTCATCAGCGCGTAGGCGTTGAAGAATTTCGTGGAGGGTCCCAGGGCGGTGGGGGTCATCAGTGCCTTGCGGTATTCGATGCTGGCATTCGAGAGGATGTCGGGTTCCGAGGCATCCATCCACCAGGCGTCGAAGCCCTTGGGGTAGAGGTTTTCCTTCATCTGGTTCCAGAAGAGCTTGCGGGCGTCGGCATTGTAGGCGTCGTAGAAGGAGCCGATGTATCCGCGGCCTACCCAGTCGCGGATGCTGTCCTGCGTGGCCTGGCGGAACATCCATCCCTTTTCGTCGAAGGCCTTGTAGTGGTCGGTGGTGTGGTAAAATTTCGGCCATACCGAAATCATGATGCGGGTGTTGAGGCGGTGGACACTGTCGACCATGGCCGTGGGGTCGGGGAAACGGGCGGCGTCGAACTGGTGGGATCCCCAGGAATCCTCGGGCCAGTAAAACCAGTCGAGGACGATGTTGTCGAGGGGGATGTTGCGCCGGCGGTATTCGTTGATGGCTTCCAGCAGCTCATCGCTGGTCTTGTAGCGTTCACGGCTCTGCCAGTAACCCATGGCCCACCGCGGCATGATCTGCGCCTTCCCGGTGATGGCGCGGTATCCGCTGACCACCTCGTCGCTGTTGTTGCCCCTGATGAAATAATAATCGATCTGGTCTCCCATTTCCGACCAGAGGGAGAGGGCGTTCTGCTCTTCGGCAGGGCGCGGACTCAGCACCTTCAGCCCGATATAGGAGATCCCGCCGTCGGGTTGCCACTCCACCTTCACGGGGTAACGCCTGCCGGCTTCCATCTCCTTTTTGAATTTGTAACTGTTCGGATTCCAGGCCGTACGCCACCGCTCGGGAACCACCAGCTCCCCGTCGAGCCACACTTTGGTATAGCCGGCATAGTAGAGTTTGAAGTGGAAAAGGCCGCTTTCGGCGGGTTCCATCTCGCCTTCCCACACGATCGTGGAGTTGTTGAAACGGAAGCCTTCGGGGAAATTCTTTATTGTTTCCAGGTTTTCGTAATCAATAGCAGTTTCCTTCCTTTCCACAACAATGTTCCCGGGTTCGGAATTGGTGAGGTAAGAGGCCGTGAGTCCGCCCTCTTCTCCCCTGGCATTGTAGAGCTTGAAAATGGAGAGATCGGCGTATTCCCGCGGGTCGCCAAAGCGCGAAAGTGAGTAGTTGTCCCAGAGGATGCCGTAATTCCGGTCGGAAACCACCACAGGCAGCGACACCTTGGTATTGTACTGGAAGAGCTCCTCATTGCGTCCTTTGTAGTTGAATTCGTCACTCTGGTGTTGTCCCAGTCCGAAGAAAGCCTCATCTTGGGGCGATTCCCACACCTGCTGCATGGTGAATCCGCTGGTGCCTTCCACCTCGATGGGGGTGAAATGGCGGCCTCCTTCGCGTTCCTGCAACAGCAGGTTTCCATTTTCATCGGTAAAGGTGACCTGTCCGGTGGCCAGCGCCACCCTGGCTTTCACCCGCGCGGCAGCTACCGTGATATATCCTTCCTCTTCGAGAACCGTAAACGACGGCACCGTTTTCTGGTCGATGACGACCAGGCTTTTGGCGTCGGAGAATTTTTTCCCCGGAACGGCCGTCACCCTGATGACCTGGTCATTGACTACGCTGACTTTTAAAAGGGTGGCAGGAGATTCAGCCACAGCTTTCAGGCCGATGACCACTCCGTTTTCGGTTTTTTCCCAACCTTTCCGGGAACAGGAGGCCATAATAAGAGTGATGACCACCAGGAGCCAAAGTTTCTTCATAGTTTGCGAATTATGTTATTCTTTAATTTCAATCAAAACGGTTCTCAGACGCTCTGTTGCGCCAGTCTTTGTCGCTGGATTTTCGCCGGATCAGGGAACCAGGTATTTGGCGGCCAGGTCGTTATATCCCTTCAGCAATTCGTTGACTTCTCCCTGGCGGCTGGTGGCGGTCTCGCCCCAGCGGAAGGGTTCCCAGATGCAGGCGCCTTTACCCATGTCGCCGGGAAGGCTGAAGACGATGTCGTGGACTTCCTTTTTGTACCATGAGTATTCCACCACGTTGAGGGGTTTGTGATAACGGTCGGCGAGGGCCAGCAGGTTGGCTTTCAGGTCGTCGAGGGTGCCGTGCCACCGCGGATAGTAGGAGAGGCCGATAATGTCGAACCGCACGCCCCGGGCGATCATGTTGTCGAGCCAGAAGACCGACTCGTCATGCTGTCCCCCGAGGGCGATGTGCATCATGACGGGGATCGCGGGGTCTACCGATTCCACGGCTTCCACGCCGGCACGAAGCAGGGCCGCCAGATTGTCGGGGTTCCCGATGTGTCCGTCGGGCCAGAGCATGCCGTGGTTGATCTCATTGCCTACCTGCACCATGTCGGGCATTGTCCCCTGCGCCTTCAGGGCGTTTAACACGTTGACGGTATGGGCAAAGAGGGAATCCTTCAGAGCCTCGAAATCCTTATCGGCCCATGCCTGCGGCTTGTTCTGCTGCTGCGGGTCGGCCCAGTAGTCGCTGTAGTGAAAATCGAGCAACAACTCCATTCCGGCATCCTTGACCCGCTTGGCCATGGCCAGGGTGTAAGGGAGTCCGCAGTATCCCTTTCCCGGGGAATAGCCCTTTTCGTTTTCCGGGTTGACGAATATCCGCAGTCTGATGGTGTTGAAGCCATGGTCACGCAACAGGAGGATGCCGTCTTTCTCGACGCCGTTATCCAGGAGTTTGCGGCCCTGGGCTTCCATTTCGGGAAGCCAGGAGATGTCGGCGCCGATCATCCGGCCAATGGGTTTGGTGGTGGCGGGCAGCTGGCTGTCGTCGGGAGTCATCATCACAAAATCGCCCGGAACGATGTGCAGCTCATGGGCACCGGGCCACAGCTTTCCCGCAGTGGCTTCTATTTTGACATTCCCCGGGGTGGTGCCAGTCACATAGAGGAATGTGGCTTCGCCGTCCTCCAGAATGAATTGGGCCGTCCTTCGGCCTGCCGTGTCGGTGGTGAGCTCCAGCTCCTCACCATGGGCTCCCGTAAATCTCCCTTCCCCGTCGAGGGATACCATGATGGTGTCCCTGGCGGAAAGGATCTCCCTGCCCAGACTGTCGGCCAGCGTGAGGCGCATCAGCGTTTGGTCGCTGCCGGTGGCCCGCAGTGTGGTGCTGTAACTGGTCAGCATGACATTGACCGGCTTTCCGCTCTCCACCTGCCGCACTGAGGCATACTCTGCCGCCATTTTACCTTCCGCCTGTTTGGAGGGTCCGGGCTGGCATCCGGCCAGAATGACCACTGCCAGTAGCGATATCACGATTTCTTTTTTCATTATAGGTTTATTTACCCACAAAATTAACCCTTTTAACGATGTACTGAACGATTTTCGGGTCAAAGCGCCCGGAAACAGTGGTAGATAAGTTATATTTTGATCATTGCCACGGGGGAGAGAAACGGATTTTCAAAAAATGGCCTTATATTTAATGGTTCAACAGGCACTATACCTTGGACCAACCGCTGATGCTCCTCCAGGATGAATAACCGGTTTCTCAGGCTTCTTTCCCCATCCAGGATGAAATTTCCTGTAATGGCCATATTGCTGGTCTGCTGGTCGGTGACGTTTTTGCCGGCGCAGGACACCCTTACGTTCCGCGGACAGCTGTCGGCCTGGGGCGCCGTGAACGGGGATCTGGAACTGCCGGTCTGGCTGGGCGGAAGGGTTATTTCCCAGGCTAATTACGAGGTGAAGACAGGGCGCACCCTCCTCGATGCCGAAGCCTCCCTGAACCTGGGAGGATCGCTGGGCATGTCGTCCTTCGATACCTTTTCTTCCGAAGGGAAACTTAAGCCTTACCGCGTATGGGTGCGCTTCTCGGGCCGTCAGTTCGAAGTGCGGGCGGGCCTCCAGAAAATCAATTTCGG
>CAYWUJ010000113.1:0-4300 GCA_964461455.1 uncultured Prolixibacteraceae bacterium
AATGGACCTTTTCCGAAGGGTCAGGTTCCGACCGTGTGGAACATTACTCGATCTACCTGACGGCCAAACCCACCTCCTCAACCGAAATCAACTCACAGCTTTTCCTTTCCCAAATGGGTGGACCGGGAGGCATCGCTATTGGTGCCAGAGGCAGCACCCTAAGCTCCTATTACCACACCTGGGTCAATGATAATGAGTACTCTGGATTTCTGGAAGCCAACCAGGCCAGGCTGGCGGCCGGACAAGGGATGATCGACCAGGCGGACTATTTCCTGAGCAGATACCCCGACGGAAATATCCCCGGAAGCAGAAGGATAAGAATTGCAGGACATGACGCCATCCTCTATACAAAAGATGATTCCGGCGATGACACCCGGGATAAAAGCCGGCGGGTCAACTATTTCATCTATGTATTCCTGACCGACCAGTACGGTGTTTCCATACTCTCGAAGGTCAACTATTTCGACGAGGGCTCGTTTGCTCCGAGTCCTTACTCCTTCGCCCAGTACGAACAGATGATGTACGACCACCTCAACGGCCTCACCTTTGAACTTTCCGGTGCGGAAACGGCTTCGTCACCACCGGCCGCTCCGGGCTCTTCCGCGGGAGAAGAAGAAATTCCCTGGGAGGTGATCATCGGCCTGATCGGTGCTGGCGGGGCCGCCGCACTGGTCCGCAAACTCTTTAAAAAGAAACCCGCATCCAAACAACCTGAAAAGAAAAGCCAGTCCCGGAAAAAGAAAGAAGAGGAGGAAGAAGAAGAGGAAGAAGAGGAAAAGTACATCCTCAACATCAACCGTAACCGGTTCTTGCTGAAGCCCGGAGAACCCGACACCCTGGAAGTCGTGGTTTACCGGGTCACCTCCCGCGGGTCGGAAGAATTCCCCGCCGACATTAAGGTGACCACCCCCGACCAGGCCCTGAAGGTGAAACCCGCCGCCGCCACCGGGAGGCTCACCGCCTCCCTGCTCCTTGACAAGGAACCCCGGGAACCCGAATTTCCCCTGGAAGTCACGGCGGAAGCCCGCGGTCACCTGATCCGCCGCAATATCACCATCACTGCCGACACCACCATGAAAATCGCCGTGGAGACCCTTCCCGGCAACAAACGCTCCCTCCGGCCCGACACTTTCCAGGTGCTGACCGTCAGGGCCATGGTCACCGGTCCCGGGGGAAAGGACATTCCCGAACTTACGGAACAGATCGTCTTCAAGCCCAAAAGCGACTGGATCGACCTCTCGGAAGCGGTCCCCGACGAGCCCTCCATAGCCCTTAACATGGGGGCCACCAACCCATCGCCGGGAGGGGGCAAAAGCTCCGTTCCCCCCTCGGTGGTCCTCACCCTCTTCATGGATGACGTTCCGGAGGGAGAACCCCCGCTGCAACACGACCTGGAAATCCGCCTGGCCGACTGCCACCTCGAAACCGACATCGAAGAGGCCTCCTTCCCCGATTCCGGAGAGACGAGTGAAATCACCTTTGAGACCTGGATCGAAAACGGGGAGGAGGAGACCGGCTGGAGCTTCAGCGGGGAATACCGCCATGGCGTTGATCCCACCGATCCGCTCACCACCATCGCCATCGCCCCCAAAGGGGAAACCCGCGCCACAGTGACCCTCACCGGACCGCTGATCAGGCTCACGGGTGAAGAGCAGATCATCAGCAAAACCCTGGTCATTTCTGCCGTCCAGGGTGATGAAGAACCCCTGGAGCGCCACCTTAACATCATGGTATCGCGCGAAGGCCTCTTCCTCAAAAACGGCGCCGACAAAAAGAACCACATCAGCATCCTCGCCGACAAACCCTACGAGTCCAACCTCGACCTGGCCCTTTACCGTTACGACCAGGAGACCAACCAGATCACCGTCGACAAGGAAGGGCTCGCCGCCATCGAATTCGAACTCCAGGAGGAGGAACCGGAAATTGTCAACCTGGCCTCGGTCCTGCTGCCCGACTTTGAATTTACCGGACTGGTCACCAACATCCCCTACGGAAGGTACCACTTCACCACCAAAGAGGAGATTCCCGGCACCGGCACCGTTTACACCCTCAGGTATCTGCTCAGGGCACCGGCCGGCGATGCCCTCCATCCCGAACTCTTCGAACAGACCCTCACCCTCAGGGTGAAGACCTATGGCATCGGCGAGGAGTTCCCCGACTGGGTAAAGGCCTACGAAGAGTGCAAATACATCATCCGCAAGTACGTTCCTGCGGGGGAGCCGACCATCAAGCTGACCGACCTCCTGGAAATGCGGAAGATGACCCTGGGTGCCGAGGGGCTCACCGAATTGCGGAACCGCATCTGGAAGGTGGCCTCCAACCTGATCCTCGCCGAAGGGGCCGAAGGCTATAAGTCGGAAGCCGCCTGGGCCAATGCCATCACCGTCACTCTGGAAATTACAGAATGGGCCGGCGACATGGCCTTCAATGCCCTGGCCGCCTTTTACCTCAAAGGGGTGGGCGCCACAGCCGCAGGCCTTATCAAGGCCAAGATGATCGAAGCCCTCAGCTTTTACATCTACGAACCCGAAAAAGGCTGGGAAGAATTCAAATCACGCCAAATGGAAAGTCTGGTCCCTTTCCTCATGGATACCGCCAAGGGAAGGATCCTCTCGATCGAAAACATCGAGATGATCGTAGGCAAAAACAAACCCCTGGCCTGGACCATCTTCATCAGTTGTGAATTCCTCTACAACCTCTACCAGACCAAGTCGGTGGTCGAAGCGGCCAAAATCACAGGCCGGCAGATTACCGAGGAGCTGATCATGAAAAAACTGACGGCAGAACTCCACAAGGAGGCGTTGCGCAGGAATATTCCGGTTTCCACGCCCGACGAGGTCCTCAACGACATGATGAAATCGGTGAAGAGTGTCAACGGCCAGGAAGTGGTCGACCCCAAAAAGGTGCTGGAGATCATGCGCGACCCCGCCAAAGTACGCACCATCGAAAAACATGGCACACCAGAAATGAAGAAAATCTTCGAGCGTTCGCGCAATAAGATCTATACCGAACACGACGCCCGTCTGAAAGATTACATCGCGAAAACCTACAAGCTGCCACCCGATGAAATCCAGATCCATGATTTCAGGACGCCCGGCAAAGGGGGCAACTCCGTGAACACCGACCGCGACTACCGGGTACTCAGGAAGGTGAAAGGGGCCGACGGCCGCGAACACTGGATCGAGCTGCAACGCCGCAACTGGCAGGAAAAATCGTATGAAATCTTCGGCGAGGTCACCGATAAACCCGACGGCGTCGATGCCACGGAATGGGCCGAACGACACCAACAGAGAGCCACCGACCGCTTTGACGCCGAAGCCGGAAAGGACTACTCCGACCATGTCTTCAACCCCGAAACCGGGGAAATCGAAATCAGCTCCAACAACATTACCCGCGTCAAAGAAGGAAAAGGCACCCTGATCGACGCCCAGGAGACCGGCAGGATGTATAAGAACAAGGTAGGGAATGCCCTGAAGAACGGCACCGAACCCGAAGCCTACGCCCAGGCAAAAAAAGCGGTTAAGACCCTGAAGGAGGTGCGCGAAGGTTATGATAAACAGAACCTGAAAATTAAAGACCTTCCTGAGAATCTTCAGAAAGCCATGAAGGTGATTGAGGATGCCCATGTCGATGCCAATGCCACACCCGAATACATGGATATGGTAAGAAACAAGCTCAACCAGCTCGAATATGACAACATCGGCGACGTAGCCGGAGATGTGGAGCGCTCCTTTGGTGACCTGAAGGATTACAACGCCCCCGATCCGGCAGCCGGTTTTTTTAATAAAGAATAATTATGGCCTACTCGACGAAAATCCACGACCCCGCATTTGAGCGGTACCGGCAGAACAGCAAAAACTACGGTTTTCTCTTTGGCCTGGGACTGGCGCTGGTGGCCATCGCCGGTTTTTACCTCTACGGGGAATCGGGGGGTGACATGGAAAACCCCGAAGCGATAACCATCGGCTTCGTGATCGGGGGCATGTTCCTGCTGATCGGCGTGTATGCAGCCAGGTCCAAAAATGTGCGCCCCTCATGGGATGGCGTGGTCACCGGTAAGAATGTGAAGAAGGAAAGGAGAAAAAGTGCCCGGCCCGGAGAACAGGAATGGCGGATGGTCTATACCATCCTGATAAAAAGCGAAAACGGAACCACCGAAGAGATCCGCACCGAGGACGACGACACCCTCTACAACTACTACCGGAAGGGGGACAAAGTCAGGTACCACGGGGCCCTGCGCACGTACGAGAAATTTGACAAGTCGGGCGACGACATCATTTTCTGCAATGCCTGCGGGTTC
>CAYWUJ010000114.1:0-4291 GCA_964461455.1 uncultured Prolixibacteraceae bacterium
CAGGAGTGGGAGTTTTGCATCACCGACAGTGGCGTGGGGATGACCAGCCGGCAGGTGGAGATTCTCTTTTCCGAAGAGAAGCCCATTCCCGGGCATACGGTTCCCGAGAATTATGGGAACGGCTTTGGTCTGATCCTATGCCGTGATTTTGTCAAGATTGCCGGAGGGCGTCTCTGGGCCGAAAGCACGGAAGGCATAGGCACCCGCGTTTACTTCACCTTTAAACTTCACACGTAGATCATTTTTCGTGTCATTCCTCCGTCGATCACGAAGTTTTGACCGGTAATAAAGTCATTTTTGGGGTCGCACAGGAAGAGGATCATGCGCGCGATGTCGTCACCGTTGCCCACCCTACCTGCGGGATGCTGGGCGTGGTCTTCGGGGCTCAGTGGTTCCTGGCGGGCCGCGGTGCTTTTCCGGATGGCCGAGACATCAATCCACCCCGGGGATATGGCGTTGACCCTGATCCCGGGGCCCATGCTGATGGCCAGGGCATGGGTGAGGGCGTAGACGCCCCCCTTGGACGCTGAATAGGCTTCGGTATGGGCTTCCGACTGAAAAGCCCGCGTGGAGCATAAGTTGATGATGGCTCCCCGGTGTTTCCTGAGTTCCTGCTGGCAGGCCCTTGCCGTGAGAAACGGCCCCGTGAGGTTGACCTCCAGAACACGTCGCCACTCCGCCGGTTGCAGGTCAGCCAGGGGCTTGTTGGCATGAATGGCGGCATTGTTGACCAGCACATCTATCCTGCCCAGCGCCGCCAGCGTCTCCGCCAACGCCCTTTCCACCTCTTCCTCAGAGGAGACATCACACGGCAGGGCCACATAACCCCCATGACCCGAATGCCTGTGCTTCTCCTCCTCCAGAGCCTCCCGGTCATGCTCCCATACAGCCACCATGAAACCTTCTGCAAGAAGGGTATCAGCCACGACCCGCCCGATACCCTGGGCTCCGCCGGTCACCACCACCACTCTTCCTGGTTCTGCCATTTCCATTTCCCAACACTTTTTATGATCACCTGTCACATCTCATCCCGGCCATTCCTTTATGCGGGGCTTTCAGACCACCTCATGAAATTTCCGGGGAACCGGTAATTCAAAACGCATCTCCCTTCCGGAAACCGGATGGAGGAAAGCCAGCACCGAGGCGTGAAGTCCCAGCCTTCCCAGGGGATTGGTGGCTGCCCCGTATTTTTTATCTCCGGCCACGGGGTACCCGATATCAGCGAGGTGCACTCTGATCTGGTTTTTCCGGCCGGTACGCAAGGTGCACTTCAGCAGGGAGTATCCCGGAACCCGCTTCAGGGTTTCATAATGGGTCACCGACCAGCGGCCATCCCCCTCTTCCTGTGAGGAATACACCACGCGGGCAGTGCTCTCCTTCAGGTAAGAGGTGACTTCTCCCGAAGGAGGATCCACGACTCCCTCGGCCACGGCCACATAACTCCTCTCCAAAATGATGTCATTCCACGACTTCTGAAGGATTTTCTGCACCCGGGCACTCTTTGAGAATATCAGCAGCCCTGAAGTCTCCCTGTCCAAACGGTGAACGATGAAAATCTTCCCATCGGGCTGGTTGCTCTTCACATGATCGTAGAGCAGACTGTAAGCCGTAAACTTCTCCTTGTTGCCGGTGGCTACCGAGAGAACTCCCGCATGCTTGTCTATCACGATGATGTCACTGTCCTCGTAGATAATCGTAATCCCGCGGTAGTTCTTTCCCGGAGATATTTTATTCCGCGAAACGGTCACTTTCTGTCCCGGGAGAAGGGGAAGGTCGAACTGGGAAACCGGATTTCCGTCGACCAGCACCTGCCTGTTCCGGAGGTAGCTTTTGATATTGTCCCTGTTCTTGTGGGGCATCTGCTCCAGCAAAAAGGGCATCAGCTCACAAGCAGTGCTGACGGTGAATGCCGGATCCAGGGATGGTTTAAAACGGCGGCTTTTTTCTTTTTTTTCCATGAGGAAGGGATTTACTTCATTTTTATTCTTTCCATACCAGCACACCTCCTGAGTTGATCACCCGGGTGCCGGTCATGATAACGGCCTGTTCGCGCAGTTTCATCTCATAGGGGTTATCGCTGTAGTTAAGAGCTATGCCAAAGCCGTCGCGGTATTCCACGGTTACTCCGGGAGGATAGTTCTCCACGGGAATCTTCATCTGGCCGTAGAGTTTCAGGAGCAGTTCCTTTTCCAGCGCACCGCTGCGGCTGTCCACGCCGATGTAGGTGACGGTTCCCTTGCCCAGGCGGCGGTGGGTCACGGCAGCTTTTCCGGAATAGAAATCACCGCTGAAGGTGGCCCAGGTTTCGGTGCCGCTGTGGGGTATGAGGATTTCTCCCCAGCTGGTCCAGGCATATTTCTCCTGGTTGAAGAGCACGGAATCGGGGGCGTGGGAAGGCAGCAGGTCGTAAAATTCGATTTCCGCCCCCATGAGTTCGCGGGTAGCAGCGGCAAAAGGGGCCTCCGGGAAGTGCCCGTTCTTGTCCTGGTGCCCCGTGCGCACCGTCATCACCAGGTTTCCACCTCCGGTGGCGTAAGCCTTCAGCTTCTCAATGACCGTCCTGTCCACCTGCTGCAGGGCCGGAACGACCAGCACAGGATAATCCTCAAACCTGGCGGTATCCCTGACAAAATCGACAGGCGCGCCAAACGATTTCAGGGCTCTGTAGTATTTGAGAAAATGGCCTTCGCTGTTCCATTCGCGGGTTTGCGGGTTCAGGTTGATGGCCATCACGTTGTCGGCATCAAAGAGAAGGGCGGCCTTTCTTTGGGTATAGCGTGCGGGCGGCCGGGCCTTGGGATCGTAGTTTTTCCGGAGTTTTTCCACCTCCCGGGTAAAAAGGGAGAATTCGAGTCCTCCCGGTGTGGGGGTGACCCCGTCGGGCCCCACGATGCCATAGTGGTACATTTCGTAACCGTAGACGGGGGCTCTGAAACGGTAGGTGCAGGTAAATTTGCTTCCTCCCGCAAATACATGCCAGAGCCACAGGCCTACGGCCCCCGGCAATGGTTGTGAGTTGACCGTTCCCCAGTTAACCTGTCCGGGTTGCAATTCCATCACCCCGTAATACCCCTTCAGCGGCCTGAAAAAGTCATTGGCCATGCCAATCCTTGTATACTCACCCAGGCGGTATCCCTTCCGTCCGATGCCGCGGTCTCCCCCATACACCATATAGCGCGTGTAGGAGACAAAGTCGAGTTCCCTGCTCTGGCCGATGTATCCGACATCATACATGGGGATATAGTTGGAGGTGATCCACTGGGCTTTTGAAGCATGCTTTCTGATGATGCGTGCCTGGTCATCCAGAAAAGAGGAGGTCTCCCGGTCGGCAAAACGGCTGTGGTCGAGCCTTTGGTGGTAGTTGGTCCCCCACTGGGAAGGCCGGGGGATGTTAATCTGGTCAAAACTGCTGTACACGGCGCTCCAGAAGCTGGTTCCCCAGGCTTTGTTCAGGGCGTCGATGGTTTTGTATTTCTCTTTCAGCCACAGGCGGAAGCGCTGGTGGGCATCATCCCCGTAATCATGAAATGTCCGGGGCTCGTTGTCGAGCTGCCATCCGATGATGCGGGCATCCTGCCCGTAGCGGCGGGCCAGCTCCTCCACCATTTTCAGGGAATAGCTCCTGTAGTAGTTGCTGCTGAAGGTGGCATGCTGGCGGGCCCCGTGGTCGTACAGGGTGCCGTCCTCGTTCTTCATCAGGATCTCCGGGTGTTTCCGGGTCAGCCACACGGGAGGCGTGGCCGTGGAGGTACACATGACCACCCCCAGGTTGTATTTGGCCGCCAGGGCCACCGCCTTGTCGAGCCAGGCAAAATCATACCTGCCCTCTTCGGGCTCCAACTGGGCCCAGGCAAACTCCGCGAAATGGGTAAACTCAAAACCCATGCCGGCCATTTTTTGGATATCCCTCTCCCACTGCGATGAATCCCAGTGTTCGGGGTAGTAATAGGCCCCCACGGTGGTCAGCTGCGACGGGGGGAAAAACCGGTTACTGTCCTGAGCGGAAATTAGAAGAGTGAAGATCAGCAGTGCGGCGGTCAGGAAGAGTTTTCTCATGGCTGTCAAGTATTTCTGAAACCGTTAATTAGGGGGCCAAAGATAGCAAAAAAAAAGGCGACATGTTTAGGCCGTCCTTTTTGCGCGGTCACTATCCTTCCGCTTTTTGCCGGATCAGCATCCTCCCCCTATTGCCCGGCTAACATCCGCCCCCCTATTGCCCGGCCACCATCCGCCCCCCTATTGCCCGGCCACCATCTGCCCCCCTTATTATCCGGCCACCATCTGCCCCCCT
>CAYWUJ010000115.1:0-4254 GCA_964461455.1 uncultured Prolixibacteraceae bacterium
ACGGCGGTGTTGAGTTCGGCGTCGAGCCGCTTGATCAGCGATTCGAATTTCCAGTAAAGGCCTTCGCCCGCTCCCGAGGCGTTGTCGGCATCCTTGCCGGCGATCCTCTTTTCGCCGGCGACACTTCCGGTGCGGGGATCGCTGAAACAGGCCACCATATCCCTGATGGTGTTTTTGCTCAGCCGGGTGTTGGCGTCGGAAAAGATGACAATGGGTGCCCTGACAAAGGCGATGCCCCTGTTCATAGCGTCGATCTTTCCTTTACGTTCGGGCTGGTGATATACCTCGATGCCGGGGTATTGGCGGAGCATGTCGGGGGTGCCGTCGTCGGAGCCGTCGGTGACCCAGATGTACTGGACTTTATCGTGGGGATAGTCAAGGGCGAAGGAGTTTTCCACCTTGCCGGCGACATAGTTCTTCTCGTTGAAGGCTGTGACAAAGAGGCAGACATCGGGTTCGTAGCCGGGGGTGACGGCAGGTTTTCCGGCCTTTCCCAGGGCCCTTTTGGCCGCCACCAGAAGGTAAAGAATCACTCCGTACCCGGCATAGCTGTAGAAGAGGACGATCAGCATCAACCAGAAGAGAAAGGCTAGCATAGGGCGATATTTTGAAGGTAAAAGCCGGCCAGTTTCCGCGTGATGGTCAGGTTGTCGAAATTTTCGGCGGCGAAAGTCGCGGCATTTTTCCCGATGGTGGTAAAAAGTTCATAGTCCCGGAGGGTCATTTCCAGGGCTTTGATGAAGGAGGGGGCGTCGTCGGCGATGAGGATGTCGGAGCCGTGGGTGACGCCGACTCCTTCGGCGCCGATGGAGGTGGAGACGATGGTTTTTCCCAGGGCCATGCCTTCGACGATTTTTACGCGCATGCCGCTTCCCGAGAGGAGGGGGACGATCATGACGGCTTTGGAGCGCATGAAGGAAGCGGCGTTTTCGACTTCCCCGACGTAGACCACTCCGGGAATCCGGAGGCGGGAAATCAGCCATTCAGGGGCGTTTCTTCCGGCGATGTAAAGCTTGAGGTCAGGGAATTTCCGGGAGATGTCGCCCCATACGTTTTTGAGGAACCAGAGGAGTCCTTCCTGGTTGGGGGCCCATTCGAGCGATCCCAGGTGAAAGAGGGAGGGGAATTCGGGTTTCCTGAGGCCGGCTTCGGTTTCCGGAGGCTCAATGCCCGAGGGGGTGACCATGGACGGGCGGGTGTTTCCCATCTGGCGGAGCATGGTATCGTCGCGGTCGGTGATGGGGACCAGGAGGTCATACTGGTTGAGCCAGTGTTTTTCGAACCTGGCGATGCGGCGGGCCAGATTGAGAAGGTACCACCTGCGGAATCCGGAGGTGAGGGCTGCGGTGCGCTGCCATATTTCGGCCTCTATGTTATGTGCGCGGTAGGCGGTAAGGGCGCCGGAATGCTCCCTGATCAGCGGAATATAGGGGCAGAGGTAGAGACCCTCGAGCTGGACGACGTCGAATTTCTTCTCCCCGAGAAGGGCGATGAGGGCCTTCCGGAAGTCAGAGGAGATAAACCTGACGGCATTGTAGGGGTCGCGCGAGAAGAGCAGGTTGGCCAGGGCAGCTGCCGGGGAGATGGGTGCCGGGACCTCAACAAAGCGGAAGTCGGCCATTTTTCTGATTTCCGGAGGGATGGTTTCGGCAAGGGTGGTGTGTTTCCCGGTATTCATCGACAGAACGGTCACCTCATGTCCCAAACGGTAAAAGCCGCGGGTGAGATTAAGCATGGCAATGGCGCCGCCGTCCTTATCGGGCCATGGAGGCTTATTGGTCAGCTGCAGGATTCTCATCTTTCAACACTTTTTTCATCAGCCACCGGGGAAGCAGCTTTTTGAAGAGCGCGGTGTAGGTCTCGGCCGACATGACGGCAGAATCCCTGACCGCCTTGTAGGTCAGCCAGATGCCAACAGGGAGGAAAATTCCGGAGGAGAACCACATTCCCGCGGTCATGTTCCAGACGTCTTCACGGGCCGATTTCTCGCCCATCATGGAGACGATGTAATAGAGGATAAACAGGAGAATCGAAACGACCACGGGCATGCCGAGTCCTCCTTTGCGGATGATGGCTCCCAGGGGAGCGCCGATGAAGAAGAAGATCAGGACGGCAAAAGAAAGGGTGAATTTCCGGTGGAATTCCATGCTGTGGTGGTTGATCCTTCGCTTGCGTCCATAGAGATTGTTCTCTATATTGTTGATTTCCTGGAAGTTGTTGCGTGCCGTATAGATGGCATTCTGGTATACTTCCTGGCCGTTCCACCGTTCCTGTCCGGGAAGAAGCAGGGCGGGGTCGGCATATTTTATGGAGTCGGGAGTATGAGTTTGCAGCAGGCTGTCGTTTTCCATAACCCGGGCTGTGAGCCTCTGGTTCAGGAAGCTCATGTAGCGGGTGTTGAGGACGAAATTGCGGACCCTCAGTTTGTAGTCGATGCTCAGGGAGTCTTTGGCATAGTTCAACTGGTTGATGTTGAGCATCCGGTAGCTGTTTCTGAAGACATTCTCATCGGTTCGCTGAAAGTCGAAATTCATCACTCTGACGTTGAGGACCTGTTTCTGAAAGCGGTCGCGCCTGAAGGGGTAGTTTTTTCTACCGCTTTCCATGCTTTCCTCCGAGAAGTTCTCGCCATTAAACAGGGTGAGGATCATATAGCTCTTATCTTCGGTGATGTTGAGAAATCCCGAGTCTGCCACGGTGACGCTCTCGTTGGTCTTATTGTTGGTATGGTCGTAGATCAGGATATCGTGGAGGGTGTTGGTGTGGTTGTCGACTTTGCCGACCCTGATGCTGTATCCGTCGATTTCGTTGGTGAAGACCCCTTCCTGCAGGACCATTTCAGGGCGTTGCTGCTTGACGCTCCAGAGCAGGGTGGTAAACCGGAGGTTGGTATGGGGCAGGATGTAGTTGGCAAAGAAGAAGGCGGTGCAGGTGATCATCACGGCCAGGACGATCAGGGGTTTCATAACCCTGAAGAGAGAGATGCCGGAAGACTTCATGGCCACCAGTTCGTAGTTTTCACCCAGTTCCCCGAAGGTCATGATGGAAGCCAGGAGCATGGAGAGGGGAAAGGCAAAGGGGAGAAGCCCGAAAGAGGCGTAAAAGAGGAGTTCCGCGAGGATTCCCCAGTCCAGACCTTTTCCCACGAGGTCGTCGACATATTTCCAGAGGAACTGCATCAGCAGAATGAAGACGCAGATGAAGAAGGTCATGAAGAATGGCCCCATAAAAGTCCTGAACACATACCAGTGTAAACGTTTCATGTATTTAGATTATAACGTTCATTTGGCAAATTACCGGAAACACATGTAATGCCCATGCGGTTATTTTTGCGTTTATTCTCCTTTTTCAGCGGTCGCAAAGAATTGCTTCGCAATTTCATTCCGGTTGGTGCATAAATGATGCATGGGTATTTCATCCGATCAAAATAACACTTTTTTATGGATCATTTTCTCATCAGGATGCTTGTTCTACCCGTCAAAAAATGGTTTGCCCGTCAGTGGCGGGCTGAGTGTTTCTGTTCTGCCGGACAGTTACCCTGATAGAAGTGCAAATCTAACCTTTTTCGGGGAATTCCGGAGGAAGAGGCGGGAGTCAGGAGCCCAAAACATAGCGAAGGGTGGCGACATGGTTGTTCCAGAGGTTGATGATATCCTCTTTTTCGTCTTCATTACTGAAATCGGTAATGATAAGGGCCACATCATTGGTCAGTTCGTCCTGAGATATGCGGAATTCGAAGTAGGTATGCTCGTCCTCTTTCCAGGTAAAGCGGACCAGTTTATTATCCTTGAAGAGGGTGAGTTCTGCCAGTTCTTCGGAGCCTTTCCAGATAAAGGTGAATTCCTTGCCATCCATTCTGACATCGTCGGCAAACCATTCAGCGAGTCCCGAGGGAGTGCTCAGCCTGACAAAGAGGACCCTGGGCGAGCAATTGATGGTATATTCAAGCTGTATTTTGTTCTTTTTCGTCATATCTGTAACGGTTACTCCACGGACTCCCGGTAAGGTTTTAAATTACATGTCTTATTGATTCAGGTTTCCAATATACTATTTTTTCCACAAATTCCCGCTTTTTGAAAATAATTGTATATTTGCACCGCGAAAACAGGGGCTGTCCCGGAATTCTGCAGCGGGTGATGCCGGTGGGTTTTCCGGAAATCTTTGAAGTAAAGGGGACAGCCACCCGGGGTTCAGAAAAAAGTATGGCGAGGTAGCTCAGCTGGTTAGAGCGCATGATTCATAATCATGAGGTCG
>CAYWUJ010000116.1:0-4245 GCA_964461455.1 uncultured Prolixibacteraceae bacterium
GAGCGGGAAACGAGACTCGAACTCGCGACCCCGACCTTGGCAAGGTCGTGCTCTACCAACTGAGCTATTCCCGCATTTTATAAACCATTTGCCCCTTAGCGACCCCGCCCGGCCACCTGACCGCACTCCGTTATAAGAGCTGTTTCCGCAGGTTTTCCGGTTTGCACCGGGGAGCAAAGAACGTTTTTCTTTCGCGATGCAAATATAAACCATTTTTATTACTCACCAAAAAATCAAAAAAAAATTCAGGGCTATTTAAGTCCGGTCAGTTTCTTGATGTCGTTCAGTTTATTCAGGGCTTCCAGAGGGGTGAGATTATTGATATTGAGGTTTTTGATTTCGTCGCGGATTTGCTTGAGCACCGGGTCGTCGAGCTGGAAAAAGCTGAGCTGAATTCCTTCGCGGCTTGTTCTGATGGTTTCCAGGGGTTTGGCCAGGTTCTCCCGGGGTTCTTTGTTCTCGAGCTGTTTAAGGATTTCGGCGGCCCTTTCGACCACGCTGGGGGGCATGCCGGCCATGGCAGCCACATGGATCCCAAAACTGTGATTGCTCCCCCCCTTTACCAGTTTCCGGAGGAAAATCACCTTGTTACCCAGCTCTTTGATAGAGACGTTGTAATTTTTCACCCGGGAAAAGGAGGCCGCCATTTCATTGAGCTCATGGTAGTGGGTGGCAAAGAGGGTTTTGGCATGTGCCCGGGGATGTTCATGGAGGTATTCCACAATGGACCAGGCGATGGAAATGCCATCATAGGTCGACGTTCCCCTTCCCAGTTCGTCGAGAAGGATAAGGCTCCGGTCGGAGACGTTGTTGAGAATGCTGGCGGCCTCATTCATTTCCACCATAAAGGTGGATTCCCCCAGGGAAATATTGTCGGAGGCCCCCACCCTGGTAAAGATCTTGTCGACGACGCCGATTTTCGCCGAGGCTGCCGGAACGAAACAGCCCATCTGGGCCATCAGGACAATCAGGGCCGTTTGGCGCAGTAAGGCCGACTTTCCCGCCATATTGGGACCGGTGATGATGACGATTTGTTGTTCTTCCTGGTCGAGGAAGAGGTCATTGGCGATATAGCCTTCTCCGGGGGGAAGTTGTCTTTCAATGACCGGATGGCGTCCCTCTTTGATATCGAGAAAGGTGGAGTCATCGACCAGAGGCCTGACATAGTTGTACTCCCGGGCACAGGTGGCAAAGGAGAGAAGACAGTCGATGCGGGCCACGATCGAGGCATTGAGCTGCATGGCGGAAATATAGTCTGAAACAGCCAGTACCAGGTCGTTGAAAAGCCGGGTCTCCAGCTCCTGGATTTTCTCCTCGGCACCCAGAATTTTCGTTTCGTACTCCTTGAGTTCTTCGGTGATATAACGTTCAGCACCCACGAGGGTCTGTTTCCTGATCCATTCGGAAGGGACCTTCTCCCGGTGGGTATTCCGCACCTCAATGTAATATCCGAAGACATTGTTAAAGCTGATTTTCAGCGAGGTGATCCCTGTTTTTTCGCTGAGTTCCTTCTGCATGCGGGCCAGGTAATCTTTTCCCGAGAAGGCCAGTTCGCGGAGTTCGTCGAGTTGTGCCGACACCCCGGCGGCGATCACCTTACCGCGGCTGATCAGTACGGGCGGGTCTTCGCTGATTTCCCTTTCGATGCGCTCCCTGATGGTGTCGCAGGGGTTGAGCTGATCTGCAAAACGGAGAAGGGTTTTATCGCTGGAGTTCTGGCAGGCTTCTCTGATGGGGATCAGGGCGTTGAGGGCATTTTTCACCTGCTGGACTTCGCGGGGGTTGATACGCCCCACAGCCACCTTGGAGACCAGGCGTTCCAGGTCCCCGACCAGCCTGAGGTGCTCCCTGATCTTCTCATTCAGGGAGTCATGCTTTAAAAAAGTCTCCACCACATCGAGGCGTTCGTTGACCCTGGCCACCTCCTTGAGGGGAAGGGCCATCCAGCGGTGCAGAAGCCGCGACCCCATCGGGGAGATGGTCTTGTCGAGCACGTTATGGAGCGACCGCGCCCCCTCATACATGGTATGAAAAAGCTCCAGGTTCCGGATGGTGAAACGGTCGAGCCAAACATAGTGTTCCTCTTCGATGCGGCTCAGGTTGTTGATGTGGCTGACCTGCTTGTGCTGGGTGATATCGAGGTAATAGAGGATGGCGCCTGCGGCGATGATTCCCAGGGGCAGATTGTCGACGCCGAAGCCTTTCAGCGACTTCACCTGAAAGTGGCGCGTCAGCCGGTCAAAGGCCGCATCGGTGGTATAGACCCAGTCGTCGAGGTTGAAAGTGAAATAGCGCGTTCCGAAGATATCGTTGAATTCCTGCGACCTTCCCCTTTGGTAAAGCACCTCCCGGGGCTGGAAGGAGCTGAGCAGCTTGTCGACATATTCGAAACTCCCCTGGGCGACCATATATTCGCCTGTCGAAATGTCAAGGAATGAGACGCCGGCGGTTTTCCGGTCGAAATGGACCGATGCCAGGAAGTTATTCTCTTTGTTTTCGAGGATATGGTCGTTGATGGAGACCCCGGGGGTCACCAGTTCGGTGATGCCCCTTTTGACGATTTTTTTGGTGAGTTTGGGATCTTCGAGCTGTTCGCAGATGGCCACCCGCTGGCCGGCCCTGACCAGCTTGGGGAGGTAGGTATCCAGCGCATGATAGGGAAATCCGGCGAGTTCGACATAACTGGCGGCTCCGTTGGCCCTGCGGGTCAGGGTAATGCCCAGGATTTCCGCAGCCTTGATGGCATCGTCACCGAAAGTCTCGTAAAAATCCCCCACCCTGAAAAGCAAAACCGCATCGGGGTGCTTGGCCTTGATGGCATAATACTGCCGCATCAGCGGCGTCTCCGCATATTTTTTTTCTTCTGCCATACCCCAGCAAAGATAACGGTTTCAGAAAGTCCTCAAAAAAGAACAGCAGGTAATTTGCGGCATTAACCGGAAGAGTCACCGCAAGAGCGTCACCCTGAAAAGCAGCAGGTTAAGCATTTACCGGAAGAGCAGCAGAAAAAGCCTCTACCGGAAGACCAGCCGGCTCATCAGCGCGGGATCCAGGATCTCATTGGCCACCTCCAGGATCTGCTCTGCGGTAATGGCTCCGATTTTTTTGTAGACTACCGGGAAGGGGTCCACCTGGTTATAAAAGAGAAAGGTTTTCCCGATGGTCAGCATCAGCTCTTCGTGGTTTTCACCGGCGATGGCCAGTTGTCCCGTCAGCTGCTTCTGCGCCCGCGAAAGCTGCAGGGTCCCCAGTTTTTTCTCTGTGAGGAGCCTGAATTCCCGGAAAACGACGTCCAGGGCCTTCTCAAAATTCTCATTGTCGGTACCGAAGTAAACACTGAAGAGTCCCGTGTCGGAATAGGAATTGTAGGAGGATTCGATATTGTAAGCCATGCCCTCGCGTTCCCTGAGGGCCAGGTTAAGGCGCGAATTCATTCCCTGGCCGCCAAGCAGGTTGTTCAGCAGGATCATGACAATGCGGCGGGGATGGTTGGAATCATAGGCGATGTTGCCCACCATGCAGTGGGTCTGGAAGGTCTCCTTTTTTGCGAAACGCTCTCCGGGACGATAGCCTGAAAAACGCTCCCGCAGGAACTGCCGCTCCCTGGCAGGCGCCTGTCCGAAATAACGGTCACACAAATGGACCAGCTTTTTGAAGGGGATATTGCCCACTGAGCTGATCACCATCTGGTCGGTATGGTAGTTGTTGCCGATGAACCGGAAAATATCATCACGGCCAAAACTTCTCACGCTTTCAAAGGTCCCCAGAATATTCCGGGCGATGGGATGGCCGTCAAACACCAGCTCATCAAAATCATCAAAGATCAGTTCCCCCGGAGAATCCTTGTAGGAATTGATCTCTTCGGCGATGACTTCCTTTTCCCGCTTCAGCTCCTTCTCGGGAAAGACACTGCTAAAAAGGATATCGCTTAAGAGTTCCGCCGCCCTGAGAAAATCTTCTGACAGGAAGGTAGCGTAAAGGGCCGTCTCCTCCTTGGTGGTATAAGCATTAAGTTCGCCTCCCACATCCTCCATGCGGCTCAGAATATGGTAGGCCTTCCGCTTGCGGGTTCCCTTGAAAATGCAGTGTTCGATGAAATGGGCGATCCCGTGTTCCTGAGCGGTTTCGTCACGCGATCCGGTATTGAGGATCACCCCCAGATGGGCCACGGGGGAGTCGTCGGGCTGATGAATCAGCCTGATCCCATTGGGGAAGGTATGTGTGAGATAAACGGGTTGCACCATG
>CAYWUJ010000117.1:0-4234 GCA_964461455.1 uncultured Prolixibacteraceae bacterium
GCATCGACATCACCGATGGTCTTGTCGAGCTTGTTGATGTCGCGCCCCGTACTCTCCATCAAAACGTTGATGTTGGGATCTTCACTGTGGAATTTGTAACTGTTCCGGGGTCTGACGTATTGCGACAGGTGCCAGTCGTAGTGATTTTCCATGATAAACCTGATGATCAGGTCCTTGCTGGTCCGCGAGTAGTTATTACTGATGCTCACAGGCCCCAGCAGGTAACGGTACTCGGGACTGCGCAGCAGGAAATAGAGGATTCCCTTCCACAGCAGGAAAAGGGGCATCGGTTTCTTCTGGTACTCCCTGATGACAAAGGAACGGCCCAGTTCCAGGCTCTGGTAAAGAATCCCCGAAATGGCATCGTCGATCCTGAAAAGAGTGTTGATGTAGAACCCCCGCTTTCCGTACTGTTCCATGATCTCCTTACCGATTCCGACACGGTAAGCCCCCACGATCCGCTCCTCACTTTCATCCCAAATGAACAGCTGGTGGTAATAGAGGTCGAACTCATCGATGTCGATACTCTGGTTGGTCCCTTCTCCTACCTCCCTGAAAGTGATCTCCCTCAACCGGCCGATTTCTGTCAGGATGTCGGGAATCTTACTGCTGGGAACGGCAAAAATATTGTACTCCTTGAGTTTGAAAAGCAGAAATTCGTGCCTGATCTCCTGAATCTCTTTCAGAATTTTCTCCTTCGGCACCGGGTCGATGACCGGGCTCACCTTCACCGGAGGTTTCAGGGAGTAATTGAAGAATTTCTTCACCTCCATGGGAGTGGCCATACCATAGGTGCGGGCGCGCAGGTAACGGCTGAACTGGTAAATATCACTGAAACGTTCCTGGTCAGGCAATTTGATGGGATTGCCGATCCTGATCCGTATTTTCTTCGATCTTTTCCTGAAAATCTCCGAGGCCAGCCGGGCCTCCTTCATGACCGGATGAATCTGCCCCATAATCCTGAACAGCCTGCTGTTGGTGGTCTGAAAGAGAACAGGAATCACAGGGACTTCCATTTTCCTGATGAACTTGATGACGGGAATCCGCCAGATCTTGTCATTGACCAGGTAGGAAGAATCATAAGTACTGGTTTCCCCGGCAGGAAATATGCAGAGAACGCCCCCGTTTTTGATATGGGTCACGGCCTCCTTCATTCCGGGAAAGGCATTCTCATCGCCCTCGGAAGAGATTTCGAAAGGATCGGTTTCGACAAAAAACTGAGACACCGGTTCGATCTTCTTCAGCAGGTGATTGGCCAGGATCCTGACATCCTGCCTGATGCCGGAAATCATGTGAATCAGCAGCAATCCGTCGAGACCTCCCAACGGATGGTTGGCGATCACTATGGCAGCCCCCGTCGCCGGTATGCGTCCCAGTTCCTGCACCTCCACCTCCATCTTCAACTCCAATACAGAGATCATCTCCGTTATGAACTCCAGCCCCTCCTTATCCTCAATTCTGGAATAGAGACGGTTAAGCTTACGAAAACGGAGAACATGCATCAAAAAACGGGCAAAAAACTCCCCCCCGAAATAGTTGAGTGCTGGGTTGGCTTTAATGAGGTCTTTTGGTTTAATCAGATCCATCTCAATTTTATCCTTTCGGCAAACGATTAAAAACGGTGAGCCCGGGACAATTCCCACTCAAAAATAATATTTATTTGTTACTTTACGGTAGAAAAGGATGAACGGGACATTTGACATAAATAACTGGCTGCCGCTCTCCCGAAAGGAGATGGATCTCAGGGGATGGGAGAGTGCCGATGTGATCCTGTTTTCCGGGGATGCTTATGTCGACCATCCCTCCTTCGGGGCGGCCGTTATCGGCAGGATCCTCGAGTCGGAAGGTCTCAGGGTGGCCATGGTAGCTCAACCCAACTGGCAGGATGACCTGCGGGATTTCCGCAAACTGGGACGCCCCAACCTCTTCTTCGCGGTGACCGGCGGAAACATGGACTCAATGGTCAACCACTACACTGCCGGAAAGCGGCGCCGCTCCGACGATGCCTATACCCCCGGGGGAAAGGCCGGGTTCCGCCCCGATTACGCCACCACGGTATACTGTCAAATCCTGAGACAACTATACCCCGACGTGCCCCTGATCATCGGCGGCATCGAGGCCTCCCTGCGCAGGGTCACCCACTACGACTACTGGTCAGACCGGCTGATGCCCTCTATCCTCGCCGGCACCGCTGCCGACCTCCTCTTTTACGGAATGGCCGAAAAATCACTCTCCGAATTCGTCAGATTGGTCAAAAAAGGGGTGCCGGTGAATAAACTCACCAACATTCCGCAAACGGCATTCCTCGTTCCCGCGGGTACGACATACGCCACCCGGCCAGCATGGGAAGAACTGGAACTGGCCTCCCACGAAGAGTGCCTGGCCGACAAAAAAACCTACGCCCTGAATTTCCGCCATATCGAGGAAGAATCCAACAAACTCAACGCCCGGAAGCTGACACAGAATACCGGCAGCCACACGGTGGTCATCAACCCGCCCTGGCCGCCCCTCACCACCCGGGAGATGGACCGCGTGTGGGACCTTCCCTTTACGCGCCTCCCCCATCCCCGGTACCATGGCAAGGGAGCGATTCCCGCCTGGGAGATGATCCGCCACTCCGTCAATATCCACAGAGGTTGCTTCGGAGGATGCGCCTTTTGCACCATCTCGGCCCACCAGGGAAAATTCGTCGCCAGCCGCTCCCCGGAATCTGTCATGCGCGAGGTCGAGAAAATCACGGAAATGGAAGATTTCCGGGGTACCCTCACCGATGTGGGAGGTCCTTCTGCCAACATGTACCAGATGAAAGGTATCGACCTCTCCATTTGCGCCCTCTGCAAACGCCCCTCCTGCATCTTCCCCGCGGTATGCAAAAACCTGGACACCAATCACCAGCCCCTTATCGATCTCTACCGGCAGGTCAGGTCCCACCCGAAGGTCAAAAAGGCCTTCATCGGAAGCGGCATACGCTATGACCTTTTCATGCACCCCACAGGACGACAGGAGACCGACAAGGCCAACCGCACCTATTTGCGGGAGGTGATCCGCCACCACGTCTCAGGCCGCCTGAAAGTCGCCCCGGAACACACTTCCGATGAGGTCCTCAGGCTGATGCGCAAACCCTCGTTCCGGCTCTTCACAGAACTCCACCGGGAATTCCGGAGAATTAACAAGGAGGAAAACCTCAGACAGCAGCTGATTCCCTATTTCATTTCGAGCCATCCGGCCAGCCACCCCGGCAACATGGCCGACCTGGCCGTAAAAACAAGGGAACTGGACTTTCAGCTCGAGCAGGTGCAGGATTTCACCCCCACCCCCATGACCCTGGCTACCGAAATTTACTATTCAGGAGTTCATCCCTACACCCTCGAAAAAGTCTTTACGGCACGATCGGCCGACGAGAAGAAAAAACAACGGCAGTTCTTCTTCTGGTATAAAAAGGAGTTCCGCCAGGCCATTATCGACGAACTGAGGAACATAGGAAAACCCGACCTGATTCCCCGCCTGTTCGGACCAGCACCCATCAAAAAATAAACCCACGTGATCCTGCCATGACCCATGCCATACGCCAGCATAAAAATCAGTCATCACCGCGTTGTTCCACCGTCCCTACAATAACATAGTGAATGTAACAAATTGCGATCCATACCGTTAACCATTTAAACAACATCAAGAAATGAAGCGACTTATTATTCTTTTAATTTTCCCGGTCTTGCTGACCGGGTGTGCCGAACTGCAACAGATCCTGGGCACGGTGATGGCAGGGCAGCCGCTGACCACCGCTGAAATCATCGCCGGCCTCAAGCAGGCGCTGACCATCGGCGCCGACTCCTCGCTCTCGAGGATCTCAAAAACCGACGGTTACTACCGTGATGCCGCCATCAGGATCCTCCTTCCCCCTGAAGCGCAGGTGATCACCGACAACCTCTCCCGCATTCCCGGCGGGGACAAACTCCTGGAAGATGTCATCATCAGGATCAACCGCGCTGCCGAAGATGCCGCCAAAGAAGCCCTCCCCATCTTCGCTTCCGCAGTCTCGGGCATGACCATAAACGACGGACTCTCCATACTCAGGGGACCCGACACTGCCGCCACCGAATACCTCAGGACCAACACTTACAACCAATTGTACGCCCTGTACCAGCCCAAAATAAAACAATCGACCGATAAAAAGCTGATCGGCAACATCTCCACCAGCGAAAGCTGGAACAAGCTCACCTCGGAATGGAACAAA
>CAYWUJ010000118.1:0-4150 GCA_964461455.1 uncultured Prolixibacteraceae bacterium
GCCCTGGCCTCTTTTGACGATGTGACCAATAAACTCCTTTTTACCCTCGGATTCAGATTCTGAGTGGTTTTCAGAACTTCTGAGAAAAGGCCGTTCCCCGGAGGGAACGGCCTTTTCTTACTTTTAGATTAAGATTTTGACCTTCAGGGCGGTGAAACCCCACCTTTTTATCCAAACACCCTTGTTTTTACTTTATTTTGTTAATAAAATCAGGAGATGAAGGATCCGATAGGACAAGCCATACACGATTATTACCATTTTGGAAAGGCCGAGACCATACTGGTCGATTCCAATTATACGGAAGGGGAGGAGATGGATCCTGCCGTTTTCTTCCGGGCGACCGACGTCATGCCTGCCATCGAGCTCAAAGCGCTGGATTTATGTCAGGGAAGGGTTCTGGACATCGGCGCAGGCGCCGGTTGCCATGTGCTGGAACTGCAGAAAAGAGGCTTCAGCGTTACCGCAGTGGAAAAATCAGCACTGGCTGCCGAGGTGATGCGCCTTCAGGGCGTGAAGGATGTGGTCTGCGAAGATATCTTTAACGTTTCAAACGGAAACTATAACACCATCCTGATCCTGATGAACGGCACAGGCATTGCCGGAACTCTCGAAGGACTGGGAAAGCTCCTCGATCATCTGCACGGATTGCTGGCCCCCGGCGGACAAATACTGCTGGACTCCTCCGACATCAGTTATCTCTTTTCCGAAGATGACGGTTCCGTCTGGATCGACCTCTCTAATAAAAACTACTTCGGGGAAATGATTTACGAAGTGACTTATAAAACCGTCAGAAGTGACAAGTTCTTCTGGCTCTTCGTGGATTACGACACCTTATGCGAGGTGGCCACTTCTCACGGATACCAATGTACAGTCGAGACCGAAGGCGAGAATGGCAATTACCTGGCCCGGCTGAAACTGGCTGAAGTATAGCATGCCCTGAGGAGACACCCCTTAAACCCTTGTGAAACTCATGCTAAACCCGTCGAACCCATTTTTAAGCCTGTTATAAGCACTTCAAACCAGTGCAGACACATTAAAAACCAATAGACCAAAAGTACTAACCACCAATACCCATCACATGATTGAATTCAGAAACCTTCAACAGGAAGAGATCGTTCTTCTGGAACGCCAGGGATGCATTGCCGACGATTGGTCTGATCTCTTTGTAGCCCCCGGTTTCCTGGCCTCCTCGGTGCAGAGGTGCCGTTTTTCGGGGAAGAACTATCTCGGTGTTTTCACCGACGGAATCACCCTGCCCGGGGGAGTGACGCAAAAAACCGGCATCTACAACACCTGGCTGCATAACTGCAGGGTGGGAGACCAGTCCTATATCACCGACATTCGTGGATACATTGCCCACTACGATATCGGGGAGCATGTGATCATCGCGAGTTGCGACCGGATCTTCATGGATGGGGAGTCTTCCTTCGGAAACGGGGTTCAGGTCGATGTCCTCGATGAGACGGGCGGGCGACAGCTGCTCATTTACGATAAGCTTTCAGCCCATACTGCCTACCTGATGGCCTTTTACCGTCATTATCACAACTTCCTCGATATCGCCTCCGCCCTGATACGGGATTATGCATTATCGGTAAGGTCGGCCCGGGGAACCATCGGCGCCTATTCCAGGATTGTCGATTCGGGACAAATCATCAACGTCAGAATTGGAAGCCACGCCCTTATCTCCGGAGCATCACGTTTGCAGGAAGGATCGGTGAACAGCAATGACCACGACGGAGCCATTATAGGAAATAATGTGGTGGCCGAAAGGTTTATCATCTCTTCGGGAACCGAAGTCAGCGACCATGCCGTGGTCACCAACTGCTTCATCGGGCAGGGGTGCATTCTGAGCAAGCACTACTCGGCCATCAATTCCCTGTTCTTCAGCAACTGCCAGGGTTTCAACGGTGAAGCCTGCAGCGTCTTCGCCGGTCCCTTTACCGTATCGCACCATAAGTCGACCCTGCTGATCGCCGGGTTGTTTTCCTTCTGTAATGCCGGCAGTGGTTCCAACCAGAGCAACCATATGTACAAGCTGGGCCCCATCCATCATGGCATTGTCGAAAGAGGCTCCAAAACCACCAGCGACTCCTACATCCTCTGGCCATCACGCATTGGCCCCTTCACCCTGGTGATGGGCCGCCACATCAAAAACAGCGACACTTCCGATATGCCTTTCTCCTACCTGATCGAAAGCAAGGACGACAGCTGGCTGGTCCCCGCGATCAACCTGAGAAGTGTGGGAACCATCCGCGATGCCATGAAATGGCCGCGCCGCGATAAAAGAAAGGATGCCGAACTTCTCGACTCCATCAACTTCAATCTGCTGAGCCCCTTTACGATCCAGCGAATGGTCAGGGGAAAACAGATCCTCGGACAAATCAGGCAGATTTCGGGAGAAACTACGGAGACCTACACCTGGGAGACCACCTTTATCTCGCGCCATTCCCTGCTCCGGGGTATCGACCTCTACGACATGGCCATCACCAAGTTTCTCGGAAATTCCCTGATCTCCAGAATACAGAAGGGAGAATGCTCTACGAAAGAGGAACTGATCCAGTGGTTGCGGCCCGAATCGGAAAGAGGATCGGGGGACTGGATCGACGCCTGCGGACTGATCGCCCCGAAAAATGAGGTCAAACAACTGATCAGGATGACCGAGTCGGGAGAGATCTCTGACCTTCACCAGCTGGAAAACGCCCTGAAATCGCTGCACAGGGATTATTATGAAATGGAGTGGACATGGGCCTCCTCGCTTCTGGAAGAAACGCTGGGTAAAAAACTCGGGGAGATCACCTGTGACGACCTGGTCACCTTCATCGAACAGTGGAAAACCTGCGTGACCGGTCTCGATAAACTGCTCTACGAAGACGCCCGGAAAGAGTTTAAACTCAGCGCCAAGACAGGGTTTGGGATGGATGGCGACCAGAGAATCAAGGAACAGGATTTCATGATGGTCAGGGGAACCTTCGAAAACAATACTTTTGTTACCGAGGTCCTTGAACATATCCGGAAAAAAAGCGAACTTGCCGATAAAATGATCGGGGAGATCCGGCAAATGACATAACCCAAAAATTGATATAATTATGAGATTGATTATTCAACCTGATTACGATCAGCTGGCCAAATGGACAGCCAGTTACATAGCGCGTAAAATTGAACTCTTCAGGCCCACCGCCGAAAAGCCTTTTGTCCTCGGACTTCCTACCGGCTCTTCACCCCTGGGGGTTTACAGTGAACTGATCGCCCTATACAAACTGGGTAAGGTGTCGTTTAAGCATGTGGTGACCTTCAACATGGATGAGTATGTGGGCCTGGAACCCGACCATCCTCAGAGCTACTACTTCTTTATGTGGAGCAATTTCTTCGGACACATCGATATTCAGAAGGAAAATGTGAATATCCTCAATGGCCTGGCTGAAGACATCAAGGCGGAATGTGCCCGGTACGAGGAGAAAATCAAGGCGGTCGGAGGCATCCATCTCTTCCTGGGAGGTGTCGGCGTCGATGGCCATATCGCCTTTAATGAACCGGGTTCTTCGCTCGCGAGCCGCACCCGCAGCAAGGAATTGAATTATGATACCCGGCTGGTAAATTCCCGCTTCTTCGGAAATGATGTGAACAAGGTACCCCGGCTGGCGCTGACCGTCGGCGTGGGAACCGTCATGGATGCCAAAGAGGTGCTCATCGTGGTCAACGGCCATAACAAGGCCCGGGCCCTCCACCATATTATTGAAGAGGGAGTGAACCATATGTGGACCGGCAGTGCCCTCCAGCTTCATCCCCGGGCCATGATCGTCTGCGACGAAGCCGCGACCTACGAACTGAAAGTGGGCACCTTCAAGCACTTCCTCGATATCGAAAACGACAACCTCGACGTCCTGACCATCTGGAAGTCGAACCTTAACTGGTAGGGTCGCCGTTTACCTCGCATATGCCGGCCGGCCTCTCTTCTCAGCCCGGAGGCGCCCCCTCTGTAAAGGGGGACGACTTACTGAAGAAAATTTGCGTGTCGGCGGATGAGAAATGTAAATAAAACCTATATTTGCACCGCGGAAACGCAGGAATGGTCCCGTAGCTTAATTGGATAGAGCATCTGACTACGGATCAGAAGGTTGGGGATTCGAATTCCTCCGGGATCACAAGAAAA
>CAYWUJ010000119.1:0-4142 GCA_964461455.1 uncultured Prolixibacteraceae bacterium
GCTCTTTGGTAATTCCCCCGGGGTGGATGCAGATGACGATCTCCCTGACCTGTTTCTCTTCCACAATCCGGTTGCTGACAGGACCGGGAGGATAGACCATCACCCCCTCCACCTTTTTATGACGGAGGCCGGGATTGTCGTCGATAAAGCCGACCACCCTGTAATTCAGGGCGGGGTCTTTTTCAAAAATGCTCTTGGTGAGTGTTCCCATCTCCCCGGCCCCGAAGATCATCATGTTCACGCCGGGGCGGCCGGTTTTGACGAGCCGGTGGTACATATAAGAGGCCAGCATCCTGAGCCCCACCAGCAGCACCACTGAAATGAAGAACTGGGAGATCACTACCGTTAAGGAAAGAACCAGTTGCGGCCACCACCGGTGCGCCACCATGGTGAAGAGCACCATGCCTGCGGCAATGAAAAGCTGGGTTTTGATGATTTCCAGGGCATCGAGGGGACTCGAATGACGGAGAATTCCCTGGTAGGGTTTGAACAGGAATTCGCCCAGGAAAAAGAGGGGTAACAGCAGGAGAAGCTGCAACGACAACGTGGGCAGATCGACCGAGTAGGCTTCCAGGTTGTAACGCAGCAAGGTGGTAAACAGAAATACCACACTGATAATGGCCACATCTGAGAAAAAAATGATCCAGCGGGGAAGAAAAACCCTGCCAGCCAGTTTTTTCAACAAAGTGCGCATAGTGCAGTCCCTTTAAATCATTCTCTACCTAATATACGAAAAAAAAAGGGACATGCGGGTTTTTTTAAGCCATAATTCGGGGAACCACGGGTGTTGGAAGGCCGGGGGGTCTTCCTTTCGCGTGGGTTTCACAGAGGTTGGGAAGGATGTGGTTTTTCAGGACCAGTGGGCCCCACCGGGGCTTATGGTGATGCGGAATGGATCATCGGGCCCATGGTGACCCCCGACCCCGGGTTAGTCCGCCCCACCCCGGTGGCTGGAGAACCGGATGGTCTACCCCATCGGTTACGGCAAATAAGGACTAGTCCGCCCCACCCCGGCGGATGGTGATGCGGATGGCGTTTTCCACCGGTTTCGGGGAGACCAGCACGAGGTATCCGCCGCCGCCTGCTCCCGAGATCTTCCATCCCAGGGCCTCCTTTTTATACCGGTCTATGGTCTCCTGAATGACCGGGTTGACCATTCCGGGGAACATGGCCACCTGGGCCTCGAACGACTCCCTGAAAGCCTGTCCGAACTTCCGGAGGTCCCTTTGGAGGATGGCTTCCCAGGCTGCCTCTGCGGCCAGTGCCAGGGCCCGGGCTCCTGCTTCGTGGATGCGGGTTCCCGCCAGCACGTCGAAACCTTCGGCACGCGGTGAGAGGTTGATGAACCAGAGGTGCTCCTCAATGAAGGAGAGGACCTCCTCGTCGGTGACTTGGGTGATATTTCCGGGCCAATAGCTTCCGCGGGGATAGTCGAGACGGTTGACTCCGGGATAAACGATTCCGATGGAGTCCTGTGATCCGCTGACATAGCCCGAGCCGGGAGGGTTCTCGACGCAGAAGAGGGTGTGGGCCAGTTTTTCGCGGTTGCCTTCGGGGATGTCGTTATGCCAGAGTTCCATGGCCTTGATGCGGGTGCTGCTGGCCATGCCGCTGCGGTCGTTGAAGTCAATTTCAGGTTCTATGGAGATGGTGATGACCGCTCCGGGCCAGAGTTTCGAGACGTAAGGCTGGTCGAGCCATCCTCCGGCCAGGTCGAGGCGGAAAGGAATGCGGCATTCGTTGCGCAGGGCTGTAGTGGAGCGGGCAGGCAGTCCGCTCCGGGGAATCCTCTTGCTCACCACCAGGCGGATGCCCAGTTCTTTGCACAACTGCTGCTTGGCCGGGGTGAAGCCGTCTTCGTTGACAAAGAAGATATCGGGACGGAGCTCCCGGAGTTCCTTTTCGAAATCGAGATGGCCCGTGCCGCTGTTGATCCAGGCATCCCTGACCACCCTGAGGGCTTTCACCATGTAAAGCCGCTCCTGCTCGGTATTGACGGTTTTGCGGGCCTTCAGCGCCGCAATGGTGCGGTCGGAGCCCAGCCCCACATAAAGATCCCCATAGCTGGCGGCCTCCTCAAAAAAGGCCACATGCCCGCTGTGGAGCATATCATAACATCCGCTGACAAATACTTTTTCAGGCATAAAGAATAATTACTCAAATATGGTGTATAGCAGTTACCGCTCTGTCTTGATTAAAAGATTCTCCGGATTTTGACGGGCATCCGTTTCTGATTAAATTATTCTTCAGTTCAACGGTTTCCTGATATTTCCATTTTGTGCAAATTTAATTCAAAATCCCGGATCTCATTCTGAGAAAAAGTAATATCATATCAGTGATCCAGGTACCACTCCGTCAGCCTTTGAATTCCTTCTTCGATCTCCACTTTATGGTGCCATCCCAGGGTGTGGAGTTTCGAGGGGTCGGTGAGTTTCCGCAGGGTACCGTCGGGTTTTGACGGGTCGAAGGCCAGACTGCCCCTGAAACCGACGGTTTCCTTTATCAGGAAAGCCAGCTCCCTGATGGAGATCTCCTTTCCGGTGCCGATATTGAGGTGGATGTTTCTGATTTCTCCCTTTTCGGGGTTGGTGATGCGGACCAGATCGCGGAAGCCGACATTTTCCAGCAGAAAGACGCAGGCATCGGCCATCTCCTCACTCCAGAGGAACTCCCGCATCGGCGTGCCCGTCCCCCAGACTTCGACCACGACATTTTTCATCACCTGACCGGCTGCTGACTTTTCTCCTTTAATGCCATATTTCTCCAGCATCCCAAGGATCTCACTTTCGGGATGTTCCCCGGTGACATCCTCCACCGGGCGCGTGTCCAGATCGCGTCTGACGGCCGGCCAGTCACCCTCTTCCAGCCATTTGGCGAGGGTGATGCGACGCAGAAGGGCCGGCAGGACATGGGCCTTTCCGAGGTCGAAGTTATCGTTGGGCCCATAGAGGTTGGTAGGCATGACGGCAATGAAATCGGTGCCATACTGGAGGTTGTAACTCTCGCAAAGTTTGAGTCCGGCGATTTTGGCCATCGCATAGGGCTCGTTGGTATACTCGAGGGGGCCGGTCAGGAGGCTGTTCTCCTTCATGGGTTGGGGGGCTTCCCGCGGGTAGATGCACGTGGAGCCCAGGAAAAGCAGCTTTTTCACGCCGTGGAGCCAGGCATGGTGGATCACGTTGTTCTGGATCTGCAGGTTCTCATAGATGAACTGTCCGCGATAGGTGTTGTTGGCGACGATACCCCCGACTTTGGCGGCGGCCAGGATGACATATTCGGGTTTTTCTTCCGCGAAGAAACGGTTGACCGCTTGCTGGTCGAGGAGGTCGAGTTCATCGATGGTGCGCCCGATGAGCCGGGAATAGCCCTTCGAGAGGAGGTTGTTCCATAGGGCAGAACCCACCAATCCGCGGTGACCGGCCACATAAATCTTACTGTTCTTTTCCATCATTTCATTCCTTACTCGAAATAGTTGAGGGTGCGGAAGCCTCCCTCCTTCAGGTAGCTCTCCCGCTGCATCAGTTTCACGTCGCCCTCCATCATCTCCCTGATGAGTCCGTCGAGGTCATATTCGGGGGTCCACCCCAGTTTTTCGTGTGCTTTGGTGGGGTCGCCGATGAGCAGATCGACTTCCGTGGGGCGGAAATAGGCGGCATCGACCGCCACGATGGGGGAAAAGTGACCGTGGGACTGAGAGAGGGAGGGAGTGTGGGACTTAGAGCCAGTGGGACTAAGTGACTGAGAGACCCGGGTTAAAATACCCGGCAGGAATTTCGCTCCCACTTTTTCGGAGAACCGTGTCTCATCCACTTCCACAATAAACCCCTTTTCGTCGATGCCCTCACCGCGGAAGGCCACTTCGAGGCCTATTTCCGCAGCGGCCCTGATGATAAATTCCCTGATGGAGGTGGTGATGCCCGTGGCGATCACGTAATCATCGGGTTCTTCCTGCTGAAGGATCAGGTACATGGCCCTGACGTAGTCCTTGGCATGGCCCCAGTCGCGGCGGCTCGAGAGGTTGCCGATGTAGAATATCTCCTGCATGCCCATGGCGATGCGCGAGAGGGCCCGCGTGACCTTCCGGGTAACGAAGGTCTCGCCCCTGACCGGACTTTCATGGTTGAAGAGGATGCCGTTGCTGG
>CAYWUJ010000120.1:0-4084 GCA_964461455.1 uncultured Prolixibacteraceae bacterium
TTGCCCACCTTGACCTCATAGCCGGCCTCTTTGGCTTTGGCTTCCGTGAGACCTAACGAGGAGACTTCAGGCTGGGTATAGGTGCATCCGGGAATATTCTTATAATCGATAGGTTCCGGGGTAAGCCCGGCGATTTTCTCGACACAGGTGATGCCCTCGGCCGAAGCCACATGGGCCAGTGCCGGTGTGGCTATGATATCACCGATGGCATACACCCCCTCGACATTGGTACGGTAGAATTCATCGACCCTGATGCGGCCGTTTTCCACGGCAACGCCCGTCTCTTCCAGGCCGATCCCCTCGGTGTTGGGGGTGATTCCGACAGCGGAAAGGACCACCTCGGCTTCTACCGTTTCCTCGCCCTTTTTGGTCTTGATGGTCACCATGCACATATCTCCGGAAGTGTCCACACTTTCAACAGTCGAAGAGGTCATCACCTTCATCCCCATTTTCTTGAAGGAGCGCTCCAGTTGTTTGGAGACTTCCTCATCTTCGAGGGGGACGATGTTGGGCATGAATTCCACCAGGGTGACCCGGGTTCCCACCGACTGGTAAAAATAGGCGAATTCGCTGCCTATAGCACCGGAACCCACCACCACCATGGATTTGGGTTGATGGGGCAGGGTCATGGCTTTCCGGTATCCAAACACCTTGACATAGTCAAGGGGAAGGTTGGGAAGCTGGCGGGTGCGTGCCCCCGTTGCCAGGATAATGTGTTTCGCCGTGATTTCCTTTTTGTTTCCCGCCTCATCGGTCACTTCCACCTTACCCTTGCCGGCCAGTTTACCAAAGCCGGTGATGGTCTCTATCTTGTTCTTTTTGAAGAGGTATTCGATTCCCTTGCTCATTCCCGCGGCGACGCCACGGCTTCTTTTTACCATGGCCTCGAAGTCGGGTTTCACCTCGCCGGTGATGGACACCCCGTAATCGGCGGCGTGAAGGGCATACTCATAAGCCTGGGCGCTCTTGAGGAGCGATTTGGTGGGAATACACCCCCAGTTGAGGCATATGCCTCCCAGGTTTTCCTTTTCAACAACGCCCACGCTGAATCCCAGCTGGGAAGCCCTGATGGCAGCCACATATCCGCCGGGGCCGCTTCCGATTACCAATACATCGTAATTCATATTTTCCGGTTAAAATGATTTTTCATTCCCAATAACACCCTTTGGAGTGAAAGGTTTACACAAAGATATTTATTTATCGTGACTCCCCAGGTACCGGCGTATGATCCCTGAGAATTCCGGGAAATAGTTACTGCTGGCCGCGATGATCTCACCGCCGGAGAGCCAGTTGTCGCCACCGTCGAAGTCGGTGACCCTGCCGCCGGCCTGTCTGACGATGAAGGCACCGGCAGCCACATCCCAGGCATGAAGGGCGTGCTCGAAAAAAGCATCGAAACGCCCTGCCGCCACATAACACAGGTCTACCGCTGCCGACCCCATACGGCGCAATCCCCGGGTGGTGCGCATGAGCTCCTTGAGGACATCTATATAATGGTCAATCCTGTCGAAATCATAATAGGGAAATCCTGTGCCGATGAGGGTGTCCACCGAATGGTATGATGGGGCCACGCTGATCTCCTTTCCGTTCAGGAGTGCCGGTCCCCCCTTCCAGGCCATGAAAAGCTCATCATGCCCCATTTCATAGACCACTCCCGCCACCATCTCTCCCCGCTCAGAAAGAGCGATACTGACCGAACAGGGAAAAATCCCGTGAATGTAATTGGTTGTTCCGTCGAGGGGATCGATGATCCACATCAGTTCTTCCCCCGCAGCACCTGCCGTGCCTTCTTCGGTGACATAACCCGCCGCGGGAATCAATTTGCGCAATCCCTCCACGATCAAGAGCTCTGCCTGCTTATCGACATAGGTCACCAGACTGGCCTGGCTCTTGGTCTCCACATCGCTTGAGGTCAGCGCCTTACGCTCCCTCATAATGAAACGTCCTGCTTCCCTGGCGATCTGCTCCATCGCCCCTGCAATGATCTGATAGTCCATTCTTTATAATATTTAATACCTGTCAACTGAGTTTCGGCACCCCATCAGGGAAAAGTTACCAGAGGGCACATTCCTGTGCTATCCGGGTTTCAGGAACCGGTTCCCTCTCACCACTCTCCCAGCATACTTCCGTCAGGAAGAAGAGACACCATCCTGACGGAAGCGATCTCCCCGGTCATCTGCGGGCGTGACGGCAGCACCGTTCGAATATAGTTTTCAGAAAAACCAGTGATCATCCCATCGGGAAGAACCTCTTCCAGAAGCACCTTTGTCATTCTTCCGCAGTTTTTGGCGTAAAAGGCCCTCAGTTTCTTCTCTGACAGGTTGATATACTGTTGTGTTCTTAGTTTACGCTCAGCCACAGGGACCTTACCGGGGATTTCCAGGGCGCGGGTGCCGCTGCGCTCAGAATAGGGAAAGGCATGAAGCTGCGAAACCTCCAGGCCGTTGATGAAATCATAGGAACGGCGGAACAGTCCGGCGGTTTCTCCGTTGGTGCCGGCGATGACGTCGACGCCAATGAAGGCGCCGGGAAGTATCTCCCTGATTTTCCGTATGCGGCCGGCAAAAAGCTCGGTGGTATATCTGCGCCGCATCAGGGCCAGCACCTCATCAGATCCCGACTGCAGGGGCAGGTGAAAGTGGGGCATGATCACGGTCGAGGCGGCGACCATGGAAATCACCTCATCGGTGAGCAGGTTGGGTTCCACCGATCCTATACGGAGGCGTTCCAGTCCCATTACCTTTTCCAGGGCGGCCAGAAGCTGCAGGAAGCTCTCATCGGTCGACCGGCCGAAATCGCCGATGTTGACCCCTGTCAGCACCACCTCCCTGAAGCCCGCGGCCACAGCACTGGCGGCCCCGGCCACGGTATCCTCCACGGAAGCGTTGCGGCTGCGCCCCCTGGCAAAGGGGATCGTGCAATAGGTGCAGAAATAGTCACACCCGTCCTGAATCTTCAGGAAACTGCGGGTCCTGTCGCCCCGGGAAAAGGCAGGCTGGTATTCCGTGATCTGTTGAAGCCTGCTGGTGGCCATTTCCGGCTTTTCCCGTTTCCGGAGGTCCCCGAGAAAAGGAACAATGTTGAACTTTTCACGGGTTCCCAGTACCAGGTCGACACCTTCGATGGAGCTGATCTCTTCCGGGCTGAGCTGGGCATAACAGCCGATAACCACGATAAACGCTGAAGGATTGCGGCGGATCGCCCGGCGAATGGCGTTGCGGCTGCTCTTGTCCCCGGCATTGGTCACCGAACAGGTATTGATCACGTAAAGATCGGCCTTTTCCTCAAAATCGACACGTTCAAAACCCGCCTGCGCCAGGGTGTGGGCAATCGCTGAGGTTTCTGAAAAATTGAGTTTGCAGCCCAGGGTCTGGAAGGCTGCTTTCTTTCCCTGATAATTCATACCTGACAATTACAGGCACAAAGGTATGATTTTTTAACGTCAGAGGAGGTCACTGGCCAGTTCTGCCAGAAAACTCCGCTCTCCCTTCAGCAGGTTGATATGGGCAAAGATATCCTGTCCGGTCATCCTTTCGGTCAGGTAAGCCAGTCCGTTCGACTTGATATCGAGGTAGGGAGAGTCGATCTGCTGAAGGTCTCCGGTGAAGATCATTTTGGTGCCTTCCCCGGCCCGGGTAATGATGGTCTTGATCTCATGGGGCGTCAGATTCTGGGCCTCATCGATGATGAAAAAGACATTCGACAGGCTTCGTCCCCTGATATAGGCCAGCGGGGTGATCACCAGGCGGTCTTCTTTCTGAAGCTCCTCGATTTTCTGGTATTCGGAACTGCGGGCGTTGAAAACATGCTTGATGACCCCCAGGTTATCGAAAAGGGGTTGCATGTAGGGGTTGATTTTTTCCATGGCGTCGCCGGGGAGGAATCCCAGGTCGCGGTTGCTCAGGGCCACAATCGGGCGGGCCAGAAGGATCTGCTCAAACTGGCGGTGTTGTTCCAGGGCAGCTGCCAATGCCAGCAGGGTCTTGCCGGTCCCTGCCTTTCCCGTCAGGGCTATCAGCCTGATCTCAGGATCCGTCAGCACATCAATGCTGAAGGTCTGCTCCGCATTCCGGGGTTTGATGCC
>CAYWUJ010000121.1:0-3993 GCA_964461455.1 uncultured Prolixibacteraceae bacterium
CAGCATGGCGACCTGGGAGTCATCCAGGAAAATGACCTTCTCCTGCTGGTCTCCAATTCCGGGAAAACCCGGGAAATCCTGGAACTGGTCGACCTGGCCGGAAGACTACACCCCGGACTTCCGCTGATTGTGATTACCGGGAACCCCGACAGTGAACTGGCCGGAATCGCCGACGCCGTTCTCTTTACCGGAGCTCCCCCCGAAGTGTGCCCCCTGGGACTCACCCCGAGTACTTCCACCACGACAATGACCGTTATCGGCGACATCCTGATGGCCCTGATGATGAGAAAAATCGGCTTTACCAGTGAGGACTATGCCAAAAGACACCACGGCGGATACCTGGGCGACAAATCCCGGGCACTGGCGCAGAAAAAAAGCTAAGATTGAGATCTATATTGAGGTTTACGCTGATTCTAAAGCATGGCCGAAGCACCACTTAAGACTTACGACTCAAGATTTACGTCAATTATTAAGATTTATGCGCTTAAAAAAAGAAAATACCGCCTGCCTGGTGGTCGATATCCAGGAGAAATTATTCCCGGTGATGACAGACCGGGAGGAGTTTCTGGAAAATACGGTGATACTAATCAGGGGTCTTCAGTTGTTGGGAATTCCCCTGGTGGTCACCCAGCAGTACACCCGCGGACTGGGGGAAACCATCCCCGGAATCAGGGAGGCCATTTCCGGCTTTACCTATCTGGAGAAGAGGGATTTCAGCTGTTGTGACGATCCGGCAGTTATGGAAAAGCTCTTATCACTGGGAGCCCGGCAGGTTATCCTCTGTGGCATAGAAGCCCACGTCTGCGTCCTGCAGACTGCCGTTGACCTGAAGGGCGCCGGCCTGACCCCCGTGGTGGTGGCCGATGCCATGACCTCACGAAAGCCCGCCAGCAAAGACCTCGCCATGGAAAGGTTCCGCCACGAAGGCATCATGATGACCTCCACGGAATCGATTCTCTTTGAACTGACCCGTAGTTCGGCGGCACCCGAATTCAAGGGAATCTCCCAACTGGTGAAATAACCCCTTCATTTAAGACTCAAGATTTCAAGACTTAAGATTCTTATAGTGTGTTAGAGATTTGTGCGCTGGCGTCGGGAAGCAACGGCAACAGCTACTACATAGGAAATGAATGGGAAGCCCTGCTGATCGATGCGGGGATTTCCACCAAGCAGCTTTTTCTGCGCATGCAGAGCCGCGGACTGGATCCTCATAAGATCAGAGCGGTTTTCCTGACGCATGAGCATTCCGACCATTCCCGGGGGATCCAGGTCCTGAGCAAGCGGCTGTCGGTGAATATCTGGATGTCCGCAAAAACCTGGAACTCCCTGCCCGTTTACCACAGACCGCCATGGGTCCGTTTTTTCGAACCGGGAGAAACCGTCACCATCGGATCCTTCGGGGTGCACACCTTTCTGAAAAACCATGATGCCGCCGATCCCTGTTCCTTCCGTATCAGCCATGGGGAGAAGAGTGTCGGGGTGTTCACCGATATCGGCATGCCCTGCGACCGGGTGAAAAAAGAACTCGGGGAATGCCAGGCAGTCTTCATGGAGAGCAATTATGACGAGAAGATGCTGTGGGAGGGGTCTTACCCGTGGCCTTTAAAACAAAGGGTAGCCTCCGACGTGGGGCACCTGTCAAATCTTCAGGCCCTTCAGCTGGTGCAGGAACATGCCCATCCCGGGCTGGAATGCCTCTTTCTGAGCCATCTCTCCCAGGAAAACAACACCCCCGGCAAGGCCTTTACGGCTTTTGAACCCCTTCATGGCCGCATGCAGGTAAAACTGACCGACCGTCATGCCGCCAGCGATCTTTACCGGCTGGAATAACCGTATTTCAGGGTTTGCTGACCCATGATGAAAAAGTAGACAACACCATGGGATTATTTGCAATAACCTAAAAAAGGCCGCCTCCGGAATGGAGACGGCCTTTTTTTTATGCTCTGTTCTGAAAGGGAGACAGAGTCCTGCGTTTCTAGAAAATCGAGTAGGTCAGTCCGACGGCCAGTCCCAGGGTGGTTTTCCCCAGGGTTTCGTTGTAGTTGCCCACATCAGGATCGGTAAAGCTCACGGTCTGGTCCTTGTAGAAGGTGTTCATCACCCCTGCGTCAAGGATAAACCTCTCGGCAAATTTCCACTGAAGACCACCCCCAAGGGTATAAGAGGGATTGCTGTAACTGAAGTCGCTCTGGTAGCTGTCGGCAATGCCCGGCTGCGATGTCATTCCCCCTACGCTGAGGGAGAAGGCATCATTGAGGTTGAACTGCAGTCCCAGGGCGAGTTCGTAATAGTTCTTGTCGATTTCACGTTTGAGGCCACTCCTGAGATTGTTGCCCCAATCCACATCCTTGTCGAAATAGAGGTTGTAAGAGAGTTGGGTTTCCAGCCAGTCAGCGGGTTTGTAGCCCACTCCCACCGCCAGGAAGGCAGGGATATCATTATTGACTTCCTGACCGTCGGGAAATGCTCCCAGGTCATCGACCGGGGTGTCGTTGGTCAGCTTCAGGAGGG
Organism: uncultured Prolixibacteraceae bacterium; assembly: GCA_964461455.1. Classification (GTDB taxonomy): domain Bacteria; phylum Bacteroidota; class Bacteroidia; order Bacteroidales; family Prolixibacteraceae; genus UBA1413. The sequence continues at coordinate 2,512 of CAYWUJ010000121.1, forward strand.
TTTTGAATTCATATTTCACCCCGATGTTCAGTTGTTCGCCTAAGTTCAGGTTGGCACCGAGGATGGGAGTCCAACCTGCACCAGTCTGGGTGGTTTCCACTTCCTTGTCGGCCAGGCCGTTTCCGGTGGCTCCCAGGGTGGCGGAAGTGCCGTTCAGAAGAGTCGCCTGTCCACCGTAGGTGGTGGCCGCCGTGGTATAGGTACCCTGGACCTGGGTGACATTCATGGCCGCAACCTGGGCAGCACTGAGGCCGAGCTGGAGGAGTCCTCCTTCAATCTGCGCCCTCTGGGCACTGGAGATGTAGCCGGCACCCTGGACCTGAGCAAGGGTGAAGGTGCCTGCTCCCTGGGTAATCAGGGGCTGCAGACTGGTAGCCACACCGGCAAGCTGTGTCGAGGCGGCGCCGGCTGCCGTGGCCAGACCCTGTACGGCAGGCGCTGCCGTGCCGGTGAGCCATTCCCTGGCATTCACAAAACTTCCGTTCACATTGAGCTGGATATTCCTGATGGAACCTTCATAGAAATTCTTGGCAGGAGTATAGCGAACACCGGCAAAACCCGATAACATGTCATTGATCTTGTAGGTAGCCCCCAACTGGATACCGTAGTATACCGAACTTCCATTAAAGTAGAGTTCGGCATCATAGCCCGAAACATCGTAATTGTAAGGCGCAGGAAGCTGCTTGAGAGCTGCCAGTCCGGGAACCAGCTTGGTCAGGGGAATCTCGAAGGTGGGAAGACCCCTTTCAAATTCTGCCGATCCGCCACCACCCACAGGACCGAAACCAAAGGATAACGCCCAACGGTCCATCTTGTATACGGCATACACATCGGGAAACAAGGGAGCCTTGACCTTTCCGATATACTCACCATCGTTCAACAGCGGAAAACCACTGTTAACAATCTTGTCCTGGAAAATGGTCTGGTTTTGAAGCGCAAAGTGCCAGCCATCGTTCAGGTTGGTTAATCCCGCCGGATTGAAGTAGACGGCGTCGATCTGAGTCGAGGCATTACGGCTGAGCATACGCACAAACTGTGTACTCTGGTTCGTGTTAGTGACCAAACCACCTGCATGGGTCGTCAGCGCCGCGGCAACAACCAGCACTGTCAACAGAAAAGATTTCTTCATAATGGATCTTTTAGTTTTTTAACGATGCAAAAGTAGAACTAATTATGATATCACAAAATATCAGCCTTGATTTTCAATACCTTATAAAACTTTTGAACGAATTCTGCAAAAATTCAAATGTTCCCGGGGCCGTCGAAGTGCAGGCACGAGGTAATTAACCGATGAAGGGGTCAGATGTGGATGACTTCTCCGTATGCTGCGGCTGCGGCTTCCATGATGGCTTCGCTCATGGTGGGATGGGGATGGATGGCCTTGATAAGTTCGTGGCCTGTGATTTCCAGTTTTTTGGCGACCACCAGTTCGGCGATCATCTCGGTCACATTTCCGCCTATCATATGGGCCCCTAAAAGTTC
>CAYWUJ010000122.1:0-3977 GCA_964461455.1 uncultured Prolixibacteraceae bacterium
CCATGCTCCTGCGATAACCCGGCCACCCACGTCTGCAGGCTCAGCCTCTTTTCTTCTCCTCCGGAAACACTCCCTTCTCCCCGGAAGGGCAGCACCACCCCGCCATACCACTTTTTGCCATTCGCACCGATCATCAGCTCCTTGGAGAGATGGACGGCTCCCCCGTAGATGACGGCCTCATTGCGCATAATCTGGCGTGAGACGACCGGACAAACCACACGTACGGCGATGTCTTCCTGGCGGCAAACCCCCAACTGGAGCTGCATCAGGTCATAAAAGACAAAATTGCCGGGACGCATTTCATCGACGCCCTCCCACCGGTCACACACCGAGCAGGCGGGGGTGTCGCCCAGACTCACCTCCACTGCCGGCCACTCAGGCAGGTAGTGGTTCTTCAGCGACCGCATCTGCAGCAAAACATCGGCATGACGAATGCGTATATCCTCGACCGTCCGGGCTGCATAGGTCTGGCCCGAATGGCTCAGGAACCCCCGGAAGACCATCTTATCACTCCGCTTCAGCACATCCAGCATCTGGTCGATGATACGGGTCTTGACCGTGTCGACACCCGACCGGTGGTACCCGGTGTCGATCTCGATCCATATATCCGCCGACGCCGTCAGATGCTTCAGCAGAAACCCCATGGCGACCTCGTTCTCCACCAAAAGCCCCAGCCTGACCTCTCCCGCCAGCCGGTTGATCTCCCTGATCTCCCTGATGTTCACCGGGAAGGCAATGGTGATATCCTTCCACCCGGCATCGGCGAAATAACGGGCCATGGAAACCGAGGAGACCGTGATGGCGGTCACTCCTTCCTCCCGGAACCACTCTCCGATGGCGGCACTCTGGTGGGTCTTGAAATGGGGCCGGAAACGCACGCCGGCCTCCCGGGCCCTGGCAGCCATGCGGGCGATATTACGCCGGCAAATCGCCTCATCCACCACAAAAGTGGGCTTTGTGATCTCCAACCCGTTCAGAAATCCTGATCCGGCTGCCACGGAATTTTGTAAATAATCCATACTCATCATTTTTCTAAACAGTACCGGCTTATTTCAGCTACCCTTATTTCAGCACCCGCCGACAGACCTTCTACGGTGCTGTCACCTTGCGTCTCCTGATCGCATTGAACTCAGGGGCCTTTTTGCCCAGTTCTTCCTCAATATCATCACCGCTGCGCGCGGTGCACCAGGTCGGTGCGGAGTTGCAGGAGCTTGCCCGAAATCCCCACCTTGTAGATGTGCGGCCGCACAAAACGGCGGTGTTCGGGGGGCAGCAACGCCACCCTCTCCTTCAGATAGCCGTTGATCTGCAAGGGCGTCATGGGCTCCACCAGCACCTTCTCTCCGGAATAGACCGGCTTCAGCAAATGCTCGAACCGGAGTCCGGCCACGTCGGTCATTTTCTCGGGGAACTTGGGATTGTAAATCACCATTTCCCCGGAAAGGCACTCCTCTTCCAGAAAAATGCCGTCGCGGAAGAAAAAGCCGTCGGCATCGAAAAAGCGCACCAGGCACTTGGCCCCCGGAAGGGTGACCTTTTCGACATTTTCCGAGATTTTCATCCTCGGGGAACCGTCGACTGCCGCCAGCTTGTAGACGCCGTCGAGGGCCGCATCGGGCTTGGCCGACACCAGCTCGGTGCCCACGCCAAAGGCATCGATGGGGGCTTCCTGCTCGTTCAGAAGGCTCATGATCACATGTTCGTTCAGCTGGTTCGAGGCCACGATCTTCACATAAGGAAGTCCGGCATCGTCGAGCATACGGCGTGTTTTCTTGGCCAGATAGGCCAGGTCACCACTGTCGAGACGGATACCCCAGAGCCGCTCACCCCGCTCTTCCATGGCTCTGGCGGTGAGAATGGCGTTGGGAAGGCCCGACCGCAGGGTGTCGTAGGTGTCCACCAAAAGGGTGGTTTTGCTGCCGTGCACTTCGGCATAAGCCATGAAGGCTTCCAGCTCGCTGCCGAAACTCTGGATCCACGAGTGGGCCTGGGTTCCCGAAGCCGGAATATCGTACTTCTTGGCGGCCAGGGTGTTGGAAGTGCTGTCGGCACCCCCGATCACCGAAGCCCGCGTGGCCATCATGGCCCCCAGTCCCTGGGCACGCCGCAACCCGAACTCCGACACCAGCCGCGGCCCCGCCGCCTGTCGCACCCTGAAGGCCTTGGTGGCCACCAGAGACTCGAAATTGAGGACATTCAGCAACATCGACTCCACCAGCTGGGTCTCGACCAGACTCCCCTCCACACGCACCAGGGGCTCCCCGGGAAAGACCACCTCCCCCTCTTCCACACTGTAAATGGTCCCCCGGAACCGGAAATTCCGGAGGTACTCCAGAAAATCACCGGGAAAGCCACAGCTTCCCAAATAGGCCAAATCATCCGCAGAATAGGTGAAACTCTCCAGCATCTCCAGAAAGTCACGCAATCCCGCAAAAACGGTAAACCCGTTCTGGAAGGGACTGGTACGGAAAAAATAGTCGAACACCGCGGTCTCTTCAGCCCTTCCCTTCCGGAAGTAGCCATAGGCCATCGTCAGCTCGTAATAGTCGGTGTACAACCCAATGGTCGAAGAAAAAAAGGACATAACGAAAGTTTTAAACCTAAACCCATCTGTTTAGCCGCTAAAAGTACAAAAAAGTTAAATTGCAGACTTTTAAAACTCTTTCGGCCTTCGCCTGTTATTACATCAAAAAGCTTTATGGAAAAGGAAATCGTCGCCGGCAAGGTCCTGGTCACCGGAGGATCGGGATATCTGGCATCGTGGATCGTGAAACTGCTTTTGGAACAGGGGCATCATGTGCGCACCACGGTGCGCAACAAGAAGGATACGGGCAAAACCGCACATCTGTCAGCTCTGGCCGTCAATAATCCCGAAATGCTCGAGATCCTGGAAGCCGATCTGTTGGAGCCGGGCTCCTTTGATGCGGCCGTTGCCGGGTGCAGCGTCGTCATCCATGCGGCCTCGCCCTTTAAGATTACGGGGGTGAAAGATCCGCAGAAGGAGCTGATCACCCCTGCCGTGGAAGGGGTGCGCAATCTCTTCGGAAGTATCGCCAGGGCCGGAACGGTGCGCCGTATCGTCCTCACCAGCAGCATCGCCGCCATCTACGGCAATGCCATGGAGGCGGAAGGGGTCGAGGGGGGACGCTTCAACGAATCGCACTGGAACACCACGTCGTCGCTCACCGACCTGCCCTATTCCTACTCCAAGACCCTGGCCGAGAAAGAGGCCTGGAAACTGGCAGGGGCGATGCCGGGAACCGAACTGGCGGTGATCAATCCCGGACTGATCCTGGGGCCTTCGCTGTCACGGCGCGTCGACGCCACCAGTGTCCGGCTGATGCGGCAGATCACCTCGGGACTCTTCCGTCTGGGGGTTCCCCGCGGTAAACAGGCCATCGTCGACGTGCGCGATGTGGCACGGGCCCATGTCAGCGCCGCCTTCGCCCCGCAGGCCAGCGGCCGTCATATCGCGGCGCCCCACAGCATTGACTTCCTCGACATCGCCAGGGCCATCGGCAGCCAGTACCCCTCACTTCCCCTGCCCAAAGGGTATATGCCCACCTGGGTATTCTTCATCATCGGCCCCCTGGCCGGCTATTCCCCCTCTTTCATCAGGAAGAACTTCGGGTACGACCTGCTCTTCGACAATGCCAGAATCCGCCGCGAACTGGGCATTCAGTTCCGCCCCATGGAGGAAACCGTCACCGACCATGTGCAACAGCTGAAGGAAGACGGACTGCTTAAATAGCCGGGAATCTGGAATTCCCCTCGGTTTGGCCATATGATTGGTCAACTCCGCTGATATTTTTGGGATTACCCTCATTCCGGTTGTAGGAATGGGTTTATTTTCTGATTTTTGCAAAGCGATGCAGCGGAAGTCAAGTAACTGTTTAACTTATAAAATTACGTGGAAAAATTAAAGGTAGTGAATGTGATCGGCGCCACAGGAATGGTGGGGCGCGAGCTGGTGAGCC
>CAYWUJ010000123.1:0-3883 GCA_964461455.1 uncultured Prolixibacteraceae bacterium
CTGAGCATTCCGTCAGGGCTGTGCTGGACTTTGCCAGCTCCTACGAAGTGGCCGACACAACATCGGTGGGAAAAGTGGAGTGGTTACTGAACTAAAAAATCCCGGGGAAACCCCCCGGGATTTTTTTTGTGTAAACACTGGCGCTTTTTTTTAAATAACCTGAAAATAACCTGAAAAAAATTTGGATGAATAAAATTTATTGTGATATATTTGTGATATCAAATTAATATCAAAATTTAAACGCTATGGAAAAGAAGTTTTCGCCCGTGTCGGGTTATTTGATGGTTCTTGTGGAGCTTGTGCTTCTGATCGTTACAATCATGGCTATGATGAGGGGGATGGTTCTTCCCGCGGTAGTGGCCGGTCTGGTGTTTCTGTTTCTCTCCTTTGGTTTTCTGATTGTCAACCCGAATGAGAGTTCGGTGCTGGTTCTTTTTGGAGCCTACAAGGGGAGCGTTAAGGAGAATGGTTTTTACTGGGTGAATCCCTTTCTGTCGAAGAAGAGGTTTTCATTGCGGGCCAGGAATTTTGATTCGGACCCTTTGAAGGTGAACGATAAGATCGGGAACCCGATCATGATCGGTGTGGTATTGGTTTGGCGGGTGCAGGAAACCTTCAGGGCAGCCTTCCAGGTAGATGATTACGAGCATTTTGTGAACATTCAGACCGAAGCGGCCATTCGCAAGTTGGCTGGAATTTATCCTTACGACAATTTCGAGGATCATGAAGCGGTGGTCACGCTCCGTGGCGGCGGGGAAGAGGTGAATGAACAGTTGGAGAAGGAGTTGGGGGAGCGGTTACAGATTGCCGGTGTGGAGGTGATGGAAGCCCGCATCAACTATCTGGCTTATGCCCAGGAGATTGCCCAGGCTATGCTGAAGCGTCAGCAGGCCGCAGCCATTGTGGCCGCCCGGTTTAAGATCGTGGAGGGTGCGGTGAGCATGGTGGAGATGGCCCTGGAAGAGTTGAGCAAAAAGGATATTGTACAGTTGGATGAGGATAAAAAGGCCTCTATGGTCAGCAACCTGATGGTGGTGCTTTGCGGCGACAAAGAGACTACCCCGATTGTGAACACAGGAACCCTGTACTAGAGTCGCGACCTTAATGTTGTGACCACTTCCGGCGGAGACAGAATGATAAGGAGCTGTAAATGATGATTAAAAAGAAAACATTTGCCCTGAGAATTGACGGTGACGTGATGGCTGCTGTTGAGAAATGGGCTGCCGATGAGTTCCGCAGTACCAACGGACAGCTGGAATGGATCATTACTAAAGCCTTGAAAGATGCCAAACGAATCAAAAAGAGAAGTCTCCCGGAAGAGACCGGGGAGTAACCCCGGGGCGTGCCTGGCGGCCGGCTCAGGCACGGGGAGCTCCCAAAAACGCTTTGCCATGGGAGAAATTTGTGTGCACCTCACTCCCGGGGGGTGGGAAATCGTTTTCACCCTCCTCAGGCTTCCCATTCCGGGGTGGAGTGAAGGCCTCCGTTTCCGTTATGCCGTCAACGCCCTGGAAAACTGACCAGTAAAGACAGATAGTATTACCGTCAAATATCAGATATTGACATAAATAGGATTTATCAATTAACTGAAAACTTAAAATTCACTACTCAGATGAATGCAGCAAAATACCAATGTCCCAAATGCGGAAGCAGGAAAGCAGAAGCAGATAAGATCAGGACCACGGGAGCGGGTTTCACCAAGCTCTTCAATATTCAGAACCGGAGGTTTTTGGCGATTTCCTGCACGCAATGCGGATATACCGAGTTTTACAGGGAAGGAAAGAGCTCGGGTGCCAGCAATGTCCTCGACTTCATCACGGGTTGACAGCATCGGGTCAGAGGAGGCTGATCAGATGATTTCCCGGGGTGGTCATCGTGCCGATGATGGTGTTTTCAGCACCTGCCGCCTTCAGCAGGCGGGAGACCTCACCGGCGGCTTCAGGGGTGACGGCTACCAGAAGACCTCCGTTTGTCTGGGGATCGCAGAGCACACCCCGCCGGGGATCATGATCTTCCATGCCGACATGGTGGCCATAGCTCTCCCAGTTACGGCGGGTTCCCCCGGGCATACACTCCATAGCGATGTATTCCTCCGTTCCTGCGAAACGGGGGATTTTATCATAATCCAGTAGGGCAGAGAGGCTGCTGCCCCGGCATATTTCGGCCAGGTGACCCAGCAGTCCGAACCCCGTCACATCGGTCATGGCCCTGACGCCGCTGATTCCTGCCAGGGAATGGCCCACGGCATTCAGCGTGGTCATAGAGCGAATCGCGGCCTCTTCATGTTCTTTCCTGACTTTTCCCATTTTGCAGGCCGTAGTGATGATACCCACCCCCAGGGGTTTGGTGAGGAAGAGGAGGCATCCCTCCTGGGCGGTATCGTTTCTTTTCAGCTGGCTGACCGGAACCTGTCCGGTAACGGCCAGTCCGAAAATGGGTTCCGGGGAGTCGATGCTGTGACCTCCGGCGAGGATAATCCCCGCCTGGTGGCAGGTATGGCGACCGCCGTCGACGACCTGAGCCGCGATGGAAGGGTCAATTTTACTCACGGGCCATCCCAGGATGGCAATGGCCAGCAGGGGCCGGCCCCCCATGGCGTAGATATCGCTGATGGCATTGGCGGCGGCAATTCTCCCGAAAGTGAAAGGGTCATCGACAATGGGCATGAAAAAATCGGTGGTGCTGATAATGGCGGTCCCATCGCCCATGTCGTAAACGGCGGCATCATCGCGGCTCTCGTTCCCCACCAGTAGCCGGGAATCTGAAAGTGCCGGCTGACTGCTCTTTAAAATGGTGTCGAGCACGGCAGGGGCAATCTTGCACCCGCAACCCGCACCATGGCTGTATTGCGTCAGCCTCACGCTGGTCTTTTCGTTTGACATGTGAAATTCTATCAAGTGATTCTGTTGTTTATCCTTTAGGTTATTCCTGCTGAACGATGTTCCCGCCGGGCGGCTCATGGGTGCTCTTCAGGGTGATGAAACGGCTCTTTGATCTCCAGTAAAACGGAGGCATTTTTCAGGGCATCAATGGTGCTGAGGGGAATGTCGGCGATGGTTTCCCGGGTGTGGAGAGCCAGGGCCCTCTCATAGCTCTTGTCGTAATAGGAGAGGATGATCATGGCTGCTTCACGGTATTCGCCCCGGGAAAGAAGCTCCAGGGCCCGGGTGCTGTTCTCACTTCCCAATCGGCGGGAGATTCTGATGATGGCCTCTTCCAGAAGTTCTCTCCCATAGCCGGTATAGCCCGATACCAGGTAATCGGCCCGCACTTCGCGGGGAATGCGCAGGAACAGGACCGGGCTCTTTTGCATCTGCTGCCATAGGGACAGGGGGAGGTTCACCCCGCCGATGTTGTGGCTTTCATCTTCGAGCCAAACGGGACGGGCAGGATCTGACTTCCGGAATTCTTCGTACAGGTTGTTCTCAAACTGTTCCGTGGTGGGCTGTTGGCCGCAGCCAATGGCCCCAAAGGAGGAGCCTTTATGGCAGGCGACTCCTTCGAGGTCGATGGCCTGTTCCCCCAGTGATGCCAGGGCCGCAATAATCCCTGTTTTGCCGCTTCCGGTGTAGCCTCCGATGATCCTCAAATTCAGGGGATGCGCAAAATAGGAGAGGACATGGTGTCTGTAGGCTTTGTAGCCCCCGGTGATTACCCCGACCCGGGAAAACCCGTTTTCTCCGAGATGACGTGCAAAGGATTGGCTGCGCAATCCACCCCGCCAGCAATGGACCACCACCTCCCCTTCAGGAGCCGCCTGGTGTGCCTGTTCCAGATACCATTGCCGCTTAGGTTCCGCGATTTCCAATCCTGCTTCCATGGCCCTGGCCGCTGACACTTTTGTGTACAGGGTGCCGACATGCGCCCTCTCCTCATCGCTGAA
>CAYWUJ010000124.1:0-3843 GCA_964461455.1 uncultured Prolixibacteraceae bacterium
TTACATTCTTTCGGGCATTTCGATCCCCAGCATTCCCATTCCGCTTTTCATGATTTTCACGACGCAATCCGACAGGATAAGCCTGAAGTTTCTTTTTTGGGCATCGGGTTCGTTGAGGATGGAATGGTCGTGATAGAACTGGTTGAATTCCCTGGCGATTTCATAGCAGTAATTGGCGACTAAAGCCGGGGAATAGCCCGAGGCGGCTTCTGCGACCATGGTGGGATATTCCGAAATGGTTTTGAGGAGTTCCTTTTCTTTGGCTTGCAGGGTCAAAGTTTTCGGGAAGTGTGTTGAGAAGGCCATTCCCGTTTCGCGGGCTTTCCGGAGGACCGACATGATGCGGGCATGGGTGTACTGGATGAAAGGGCCTGTGTTGCCGTTGAAGTCGATAGATTCTTCGGGGTTGAAGGTCATATTTTTTCTGGGGTCCACTTTCAGGATGAAATACTTGAGGGCGCCCAGGGCGATCATTTTATAGGTTTTATCGGCTTCTGCGGGGTCCATATCCTCCATTTTTCCCAGTTCGCGTCCCATTTTTCTGGCGACTTCCACCATATCGGCGATCAGGTCATCGGCGTCGACCACGGTGCCTTCGCGTGATTTCATTTTTCCGGAGGGGAGTTCCACCATTCCGTAGGAGAAGTGGTAGAGTTCGCGGCCCCAGCGGTATCCCAGTTTATCGAGGAGGAGGGAAAGAACCTGGAAGTGGTAGTTCTGTTCGTTACCGACTACATAGATCATTTTTCCGATGGGGTAGTCGTCGAAGCGCATTTTGGCGGTGCCTATATCCTGGGTCATATAGACCGAGGTGCCGTCGCTGCGCAGGAGTACTTTTTGGTCAAGGCCGTCGGCGGTGAGGTCGGCCCATACCGATCCGTCATCGCGGCGGTAAAAGAGGCCTTCACTGACTCCTCTGAGAACCTCTTCCCTGCCCATGAGGTAGGTATCTGACTCATAATAGATTTTGTCGAAGTCGACGCCCAGTTCACGGTAGGTCATGTCAAAGCCCTGGTAGACCCATCCGTTCATCATTTTCCAGAGGGCCACGGTCTCATGATCGTGGGCTTCCCATTTGCGCAGGAGTTCACGTGTTGCCAGCATCGACGGGGCCTGGTTTTCGGCCTCCTCCTGTGTCATTCCCCCGGTCACCAGGGCAGCTACCTCCTTTTTGTAATGTTTGTCGAACATCACATAAAAGTCGCCCACCAAATGGTCGCCCTTGATGCCTGTATTTTCGGGTGTTTTCCCCTGGCCCCATTGCTGCCAGGCATACATCGACTTGCAGATGTGGATGCCCCGGTCGTTGACGATGTTGGTTTTGACCACCTTCCTGCCGTTGCTCTTCATAATTTCGGCCAGGGAGAATCCCAGCAGGTTGTTGCGGATATGTCCCAGGTGAAGGGGCTTGTTGGTATTGGGTGAGGAGTATTCGATCATCACCACGTCGGCGGTGTCACCTGCTTGCCGTAAGCCGTAATTCTCATCTTCAGCGGCCTTCCGGAGGAGGTCGAGCCAAACGCTGTCGTGCAGGGTGATGTTCAGGAAGCCGTTGACGACGTTAAACCCGGCCACTTCGGGGGCGTTGGCTTCGAGGTAACGGCCAATCATGCCGGCCACTTCTGCCGGGCTTTTCCGGGCCGCCTTCACCATGGGAAAGACCACCAGGGTCAGATCCCCTTCGAACTCTTTTCGCGTTTGCTGCAACTGAAGCATCGCTTCCCCGGGGATGAAGCCATAGAGCTGTTCCACCCCTTCCCGCAGGTGATTCTGCAGGATAACATCAATATCCATCATGCCATGTTTTTAGAGCCGCAAAGATAGTGTTTTTGCCACTATACGATGATCTTCTCGTTGCTCTTGTCCCAGAAGACCTGTTTTTTGTGGTGGTAGGAGAGGGTTCCCATATGGGCGGTCATGGCTTCCTCGAAAGCGTTGTGGATGTCGCATCCCGGTTGTTTGCCGGTTCTGATGGCGTCGAGCCACTCTTTCATATGCAGGTGGGTCGTGTCGATGCGTTTTCCCCCGCGGTAGGTGTACAGGAGTCCGCGGCCTGCGAAATAGCGTTCGGTGGCCGAGGTGATGGTGTCGGCCCCGCGCCCCGGCACATAGCTGTATATGGGCATGTCGGGTTTGATGATGCCCTGTTCTATTTTTTCGGCATACCGGGTCGAGCGCGGATCGGCGTAGATGGTCAGGGTATTGCCCATTTCCATGTAGGCATCGTGGCCCATGACCCTTTTGCCGCGGTCCATCTGGCTCGACAGGGTCGCGGAATAGAGCAGCGAGAGGTTTTTCTCGGGGAACTCAAAGACCGTGGTGAGCACATCGGGGACGGTACGGCCGTCCTTGAAGAAGTAGATACCTCCGGTCGACATGGCCGAATGGGGGATTCCCACGTCCAGGATCTGGTTGATGGCGTCGTATTCGTGGGTGAGCAGGTCGCCCGAGAGCCCGGTGCTGTAATCCCACCAGCAGCGCCAGCGGAAGAAGCGCTCGAGGGAGAAGTCGTGCCACGGGGCCTGGCCGATGAACTGTTCCCAGTCGATGGTGGCGGGGGAGGCATCCTTATGGATGTCGTAGACCCATGCCCCATTGGGGTCGTTGCGGTTGGTGGTGACCTCAATGAGGTTCACGGGACCCAGGACATTTTTCTCTATGGCTTCCCGGGCTTTGAGATAGGCGTCGGTTTGCCTTCCCTGGTGGCCAAGCTGGAAGACAATGCCGGAATCCATGACGGCTTTACGCACTTCGTAGGTCTCTTCGACCGACCAGGTGAGCGGTTTTTCACAGTATACATGTTTGCCGGCGTGGGCGGCTTCAATGGTCATGGGGCCGTGCCAGTGGTCGGGGGTGGCGATGACGATGGCATCGACATCGGGAGAGGCGATGAGTTCCTTGTAGTTGGCATATCGCTTTACCGGGTCTCCCATCTTACCTCCGGGAGCTTCACGGTGGATATTTTCCGCCATTTCCCGGGCATGATCCCCATACGTGTCGAAGATGTCGCAAACGGCGGTGATGCGGATGTTGAGGTCTTCCTGGCTTTTGAAGTCGGCGTACCGGTAGTCGTCTTTGTTGTTGGCGGCTGCCTCACGCCATTCCCCGACCTGCGTGGGATGGGCAAATCCCAGGGCCTTGGCCAGCTGCTTCCCGCGAATGCCGAAGCCTATCAGACCAATGCGGATCTCCTTCCCTTCCGATTTCGGGGGATGGGCAGGCTCATCGGCCGACATTCCCAGCTCACCCGAAATGGAACTCTTCAGGTAGCGGTCGAAACTTTTTTTCTTGTAGAGGCCGTAGGCGACAGCCCCCAACACGGGAACCGTGGCCAGTCCTTTCACGACATCGCGGCGGGTCATCCCCGGCCTTACCTCCTGTTTATTCTTATCATCCATTGTTATGCTGGGTTTTTCTGTTTTTACCGAATAAAAGCCTGTCGATACCGATGATGTGGCCGGTGGGAAAGAAAAGTAAGACGCCCAGGGCCAGAAATTCAATGACGACCTTATCGACGATGAAATAGCTGCCTTCGCTGGGAAGGGCATAGTTCACCCCGGTAAAAGGCGGGTGGGAGAGATAGTAAAAAACGAGCAGGAGCATTCCCGAGGCGGTGGCCAGCCGGGTGAACACCCCCATGATCAGGCCCAGTCCGATCAGTACCAGTCCCCACTGGTTGAGGAAATCGACCACTGCCAGAACTCCTGAATTGGAAGCCATGGAATAAAAGAGGGGGGCAAACCACCCCTTTGAATCCATCAGGTAGCCAAAGGGAGACCAGGAGGGATTGAACACTTTCACCAGTCCTTCGTAGAGGAAATGCCATCCTATGGCCACCCTCAG
>CAYWUJ010000125.1:0-3778 GCA_964461455.1 uncultured Prolixibacteraceae bacterium
AAGAGCCGGTGGCCGTACATGTGGTTGAAACGGGTGGCGAATTTGCGCGCCATCTCGAGGTTCTGCTCCTGGTCCTTCCCCACCGGCACAAAATTGGCCTTGTGAATAATGATGTCGGCAGCCATCAGCACCGGATAGGTGAGAAGCCCGGCATTCACATTGTCGGAATTCTGCCGCGCCTTGTCCTTGAAGGAGGTGGTCCGCTCCAGTTCCCCGAGATAGGCATTCATGTTCAGGAAAGTGTAGAGCTCCACCACCTCAGGAACATCACTCTGGATGAAAATGGTGGCCAGCGAGGGATCGATGCCACAGGCCAGGTACTCGGCCAGGACCTGCTTCACCCCCGACTGCAGGTTCGCGGGCGTGGGATGCGTCGTCAGCGAATGGAGGTCGGCAATGAAAAAATAACAGCGGTACTCCGACTGCATCTTCACAAAACTGCGCACCGCCCCGAAATAATTGCCCAGGTGTAAATTTCCCGTGGGGCGGATCCCGCTCACCACAATCTTTTGCTTCTTCTCTGTCATGTTGCCTCTGTTTATTCCGGGATTTTCCCCGGAACTGCCGCAAAAATAGCGCTCTCCATCCAAAGTTCAAATTAACCCCCAAAAAAAAAGAAACTGTAACATTTCCGGAATATATCCGTCTTATGGAGGAAAAGCTTCGGAAGCAGTATGACCCTGGAGGAATATAACCACTCTGTTACCCATTATGCCGACCGTTTGTACCGGTTCGTTGTCAAAAACGTGAAGGATCATCATTTTGCGGAGGACATCGTTCAGGAAAGCTATGAAAAGATGTGGAAGAACATGGCGCAGGTCAGCGGTGACAAGGTAAAGCCTTACCTGTTCACCACCGCCTATCATACCATGATCGACAGGCTTCGCAAGGAGAAACGGATGGTCACGGCCGCCGAAATACCCCCCGGCACCGAAACGGTCTCATCGGGCTATTCCGATGTCAGGGAGCGCCTGGGGGAAGCCGTGGCCCGCCTGCCTGAAATCCAGCGCATCGTCATCACCCTGCGCGACTATGAGGGTTATTCCTATCAGGAAATCGGTGAAATCACCGCCCTGAACGAATCCCAGGTCAAGGTATACATTTACCGGGCCCGGGTTTTTCTGAAGAATTATATTGGTAAACTCGATGTTTTGGTATAAACGCTCATGAAGATCACCCGCGATAACTACGAATCCTTTTTTCTCGACTACCTGGAGGGGCGTCTGGAAGAGGAGCTGGCCGGCGAATTGCACGGCTTCCTCAACCGTCATCCCGACCTGAAGGAGGAGTTGCAGGAATATGAGGAAGTGACCCTGGGGGCGCCCGAGGTGGTTTTCGCAGGAAAGGGGAGTCTTCTCAGGGAAAAATACGACCAGCCCGGGGTGTTTGACCACGCTGCCGCAGCCCGCCTCGAGGGGGACCTCTCGCCCGAAGAAGCGGCAGAATTCGGCGATTACCTGCGCCGTCACCCCGAAAAAAAGAGGGAAGCCGACCTCTTTGAGCTGACCCGGCTGACCCCCGATTCCACCCTTCTCTTCCCCGGAAAGGAAAAACTATTCCGCCAGCCAGCCATCAGACGCCTCAGGGAATGGACCATGCGCATCGCCGCCATCCTGCTGCTGGCCCTGCTCATTTATACCCTCACCGACCAACCCGGTCCCCTCCCGGAAGCAGGCGATGACTCGCCGGAACTCGCCGGAACGGTCACCCCATCGCAGGAGCTCACCATCACCCCTCCGGAAACCACGGCGGAATCCCCCACGGAAATCACAGGCACCGGGCACACCGCGGCGGCACCCCGACAAACCGCCTACAACACCGCAAAAACCTCAGCCACAGGGACCATAGACCCCGAAAATGGCGGCAGGGCCTCCACCCCGGCCTTTTCCTTACAAAACGAAGGAAGGGATACCCCGCCTGTTACCCTCACCGCCGCAACAGACCCCGGAATGAAGAAGATCCCCGCACTGATGGCCTCCCTGGAGGGGGAGATTTCCACACTCCCCACTCTCATGACAGCCCCTCTCTCCCACCCCGCCATCACTGACATAACCGCCGGAATCACCCCGGAAGAGGAAGATGCCATTCCCCTGAATGAGAGAATCCTCGAAAAAGCAGGCCTTCACCGTATATCCCTGGCTTTCCTGGCACGTAAGGGCCTTGACCTGGCCTCCTCTCTGACCGGGGAAAAAATTAACTATGACACCGACGACGAAGGACAGATCATCGCCTTTAACGTCGACACCCGCCTGCTGGGCCTCTCCATCCCCGTGGGACAATAACCTTTCCCCTCTGCCTACCGGCGTTGCAGATCACCACAGATAAGCCAGCATGGATTGCTGTTCCCTCAAGACCTCCCCTGGTGGGTTTCTGCACATCTCCCCCGGCTGAACAAACGGGGAATGCACTCACCGGAATTCACCCTTTTTCACCACCTTTCCTGACGGGCTGCCTTTTTTCACCCTCCCTGTAACTTCTTTTTCCCCATCTCCGTCATACGGTCAGATCATTAGGAAATCAGAGAATAATATCTAACAGAAAAAAACAATTCTTAAAACAGAGAACAGATGCAACGAGCAATTTTACTTTTATTGGCCGTCACGATGCTTTGGACGGCCAGGGCCCAGGACACCACCCGGGTTGTCGTGGAGGAGAAAGAGGCGGTCACCGTCACCGAAGACAGTATTCAAACGAAAGTCAGGGTGGGTGACAAAAATGTAGTCACGGTCAGGGAAGACAGTGCAGGAACGGTCGTCAGGGTGGGTAATGATGGCGTCATTGAGGTGGATGCCAACCATGCCGGCGATACCGTGAAGATCAGGATCGGCAACCGCACCATCAAGGTGGTCGATACCGAAGAGGGGACTTCGGTGAAAACCTCCCGGGAACCTGTGGAAAAGAGAAGGGGTTACGGAAGATTCAACGGCCACTGGGGAGGTTTTGAAATGGGTATCAACACGTTCCACACCACCGACTATTCGCTCTATGAGGGAACTCCCTTCCAGGGGCATGAGTTCTTCGACCTCGACCATGGTAAATCGATCACCGTCAACTTCAACATTGCCGAATGGGCCTTCACCAACCCGCGCAATACCGTGGGGCTGGTCACCGGACTGGGTTTCAGCCTGATGGATTTCCGTTTTGACGATCCGTCCATGACCATTGTGAAGGGAGAGAACCATCCCTATATCCTGGAACCCGTGATGTTTGGGGGGGCTGCCGAGAAGTCGAAACTCAATGTGGTATATCTCACGGCCCCTCTCATCCTGGAGGTGGCCACGCCGCTGCGCCTCAACGCCCACCGCATGACCCTGGCAGCCGGCGTGATCGGGGGGGTGAACATCGGCTCACACACCAAGATGAAATTCAGCGACTCCAAGGAAAAAGAGCGCGGCAACTTTCACCTCAACTCCCTCAAGTATGAGCTGACCGGCCGCCTGGGCCTCGGAGAACTCTGCCTCTTTGCCAACTACGGCATGTCGCCCCTCTTCAAGGAGGGCAGGGGACCCGGACTGAAGCCGCTGACCATCGGCATCTCCTTCCCGAATGTAAGCTTCTGACAGGGCGCTCAGCTCCGGACAGGGACACCTTCCCGCCCCCGGAATCTGCCAGACCCATAAATGAACTCCTCCCTTTGCGGGAAAAGCATTAAAAACCCTGATTTTATTAACTTTGTCACGGATCGGCGTCATACCCGGTCCGTGATTTGTTTTTACTTATTAACCATAAAAGAGTGCCTCATGAGATTACTATTGATCAGCAATTCCACGATGCCGGG
>CAYWUJ010000126.1:0-3714 GCA_964461455.1 uncultured Prolixibacteraceae bacterium
CCCTGGCTTTATCTCTTTCTCATTCCGGCCATCACCATGCGTCTGTTTTCCGAGGAGAAGCGCACAGGCACCCTGGAACTTCTGCTCACCCGTCCGCTGGGTGATTTCCGGCTGGTCACCGCCAAATATCTGGCCTCGCTGCTTCTGGTGGCTTTCACCCTGATTCCCACCCTGCTCTGGTTCTGGTCGGTTTACCGTTTGGGAAACCCCATCGGGAATATCGACAGCGGAAGCACCTGGGGGGCCTTCACCGGCCTCTTCCTGCTGGCCTCCATCTATATCGCCATCGGCCTCTTTGCCTCGGCGGTCACCGACAGCCAGATCGTCGCCTTTCTCCTCGCCGCCGCCCTCTCTTTCCTCTTCTACCTGGGATTCGGACTGGTATCGGGATCGGGAGTTCCTTATGCCCTGGAGAAGTTCTTTGCCGGACTGACTATCAGGGAACACTACCTCTCTGTCAGCCGCGGAGTCCTCGATATCAGTGATTTGCTGTGGTATGCCGGCATGACTCTCTTTTTCCTGTTGCTGACCTCTTTTGTGCTGCGCCGCTCGCGCCACTCCCTGCTCAGGTCGGGGAAAAGGGCGGCCCTGATGGCTGCCGGACTGCTCATTCTCCTTTTCCTTTCGGAAATCCTCCCCTTCAGGATGGACCTTACCGCCGACAAAAGATATACCCTGTCGCCGGTCACCAAAAAAGCCGCCAGGTCACTCGACGAAGCCATCATCGTGGAGCTCTTCCTGGAAGGGGAACTGACCCCGGGATTCCGGAAGTTGCAGCAATCCATCGCCCAAAAAATCGGGGATATCGGCCGTATTTCGTCAAAGCCGGTCAGGCTGATCATCACCGACCCCTATACGGCTGTTCCGGTGGCGGAACGGGAGACGTTTTTCGGCGAGTTGGCATCGCGGGGGATCAAACCTACCGATCTGCGCCGCAAAACCGACCAGGGTACCGAAACCGCCCTTCTCTTTCCGGGGGCCCTCGTGAGAATGGGAGAACGCGAAACCGGTGTGAACTTCCTGAAGAACAACCCCGGTCTGAACCACGAAATCAACCTGAACCATTCGGTGGAGAGCGTGGAATACGAACTGGTATCGGCTTTGCGCCGCCTGGCATCCCCCGAGAAGCCGTTGCTCGCCTTTCTCCAGGGACACGGGGAACTGAACCGTTATGAGACCGAGGACCTGGCCAGGGCCCTCAGCGAGTCCTTCAGGGTGGAATACCCCGGCATCGCAGAGCTGGAAACCATGAACCCTGACCTGCTGGTCATCGCCTCTCCCGAGGAACCCTTCAGTGAAAAAGACAAATGGGTGACCGACCAGCTCCTCATGAAAGGGGTTCCCGTGGTGTGGGCCCTCGATCCCGTTGAGGTGAGCCTCGACAGCCTGTCGCAAGGATTCATGACACTAGCCTTTCCCCGCGACCTGAACCTTACCGACCAGCTCTTCCACTACGGAGTGCGCGTCAACAGCGACCTGGTGCAGGATGTGGTCTGCGCCCAAATCCTCGTTAACACCTCACCCGATGCCAACCGACCCCGTTTTACCCCCCAGAACTGGTATTTCTCTCCCTTGCTGACCCCTTCCGAAAACCATCCGGTGAGCCGTAACCTCAACCTCGTATATTCGGAATTTGTCTCTTCTATTGATACCGTGGAAGCCTCCGGGGAAAGAAAAACCACCGTCATTCTGGGAACCTCGGCTTACGGAAGAACGGTGCGTACTCCTGCCGGGGTGAGCCTTGAGAGCATCAACCGGCCCCCCGCCCGGGAACTCTTTAACCGCTCCTTTATCCCTGCCGGCGTGCTGGTGGAAGGACGCTTTACCTCGGTATTCCGGAACCGCCTCCTCGACCACCTGGGCATACAAAGCCAAGTGACCATCGGGGAGAGCCCCCCGACACGCATCATGGTCTTCTCCGACGGCCACCTGATGGCCAACAAGGTGCGCACCCAGGCCGGAACTCCCCCCCAGATCCTCCCCCTGGGGTACGACAGGGTGTCACAGCAAACCTTCGGAAACAAGGAGTTTTTTGTCAATGCTTTCCTCTATCTCACCGACAGGGAGGGCATCCTGGACCTCCGCAATACCTCGGTGAATATGAGACTTCTCGATAAAGTCAGGCTCCGCGAAAAGGGAAATTCCATAGCAGTGGCGAATACCGTCATTCCTGTTTTTCTGATCCTCCTCGCCGGAATCATCTTCAATTTTATACGCCGGAAAAAATACGCCTCAGGGGTGTGAAAAAAACGCTTCGTGTTTCTTACGCTCTTAAAACTAAAGTTTGTATATTCGTGATCCGGAAATCATTGAATAAAACAGTAATAATATAAAAATTTGCATCCATGAAGTTTGTTGTATCCAGCACCGGGTTACTGAGTCACCTGACGGCCATCAGCAAGGTGATCAGTAATAAGAGTACCATGCCCATTCTTGATAATTTTCTGTTCAGGATCACTGAAACAGGATTAACGGTCACGGCATCTGACTCGGAATCGACCCTGATCACCACCCTTGACCTTGACAATGTGGAAGGCGAAGGCGTCATCGCGATCCCTGCCAAGCTTTTGATCGACACCCTCAGGGAATTCCCGGAGCAGCCTCTTACCTTCCAGATAGATGCAGCCACCTTTGGAATCCAGATCTTTTCCGAAAACGGGAAATATACCATCGTTGGTACCGATGGCGAAGATTATCCTGAGATTCCCTATGCCGATGAAGAGTCGGTGACTTCTCTCTCGGTGAGTCGTCAGGTATTGCTGAAAGGGGTGGAGAAAACGTTGTTTGCCACGGCCGACGATGAGCTGAGGCCGGTGATGAACGGGATTTTCATTGAGCTCACCCCCGATTTCATGAGTTTTGTGGCCTCCGATGCCCACAAACTGGTGCGTTACCGTCGTACCGACACCCGCTCCGAAGTCCAGTCCTCCTTCATCCTTCCCAAAAAACCGGCAGCCCTGCTGAAAAACCTGCTGGTACGCGAGGAACACGATGTAAAACTGCAGTTCAACGATAAGAATGCCTTCTTCAAAATGAGCAATTATGAACTGATCTGCCGTTTGGTCGAAGGTAACTATCCGTCATACAATTCGGTGATTCCGGTGAACAATCCCAATTCGATGGTCATCGACCGTCTGGCCTTTTACAATACCGTGAAGAGGGTCTCCGTATTTGCCAATCAGGCCAGCAACCTGGTACGCCTGACCATCGGGGGCAACCAACTGGTCGTGTCGGCACAGGATGTGGACTTTGCCCATTCGGCCGTGGAAAGACTGGCCTGTGAATATGAAGGCGACGATATGGAGATCGGTTTCAAATCGACCTTCCTCCAGGAGATCCTCTCCAATCTCCCCTCGGCCGATATCAGGCTCGAGATGAGTGATCCGAGCCGTGCGGGACTCCTTCTGCCCGAAGAGAAAGAGGATGAGAATGAGGACGTGCTGATGCTCCTCATGCCCATGATGATCAATGTCTGAGGAATCTCTTTGATCTTGGGGGATCCTGCACCTGCCCTCACGGGCACTGCAGGATCCTTTTTTTTTATGAAAAGCCAAATAGATAAGGTAACATAATCCGTCTGGCATCGTAATATTAACACTATGAAACTAAATCTGAAGAATCCCGTGGTTTTTATTGATCTTGAGACCACTGGTATCAACATTGCCAGCGACCGGATCGTGGAAATTGCCCTGCTCAAGATTCATCCCGACGGCA
>CAYWUJ010000127.1:0-3693 GCA_964461455.1 uncultured Prolixibacteraceae bacterium
TGAATGTCTTTACGCTTGGCCATGATATTTTGGTTTTGAGCGTGCAATTTAGGGAATTCCGGAGCCTGTCGCTGAAAAAAGAAAGCAGCCGGGCACTTTTTTCAGAAAATGATAATAAAAGTGAATTTCCCTGTAACATTTGGTTTTTCACAGCAGTCTTATGGGTAAAAGTCACCTCTCCGGAGCCCCATCAAATTCAGGCTTAATAAACCGGGCCCCGGCAAGGAGGAGAGCAACGAAAGGCGCCCTGTCATGCGCGATGTTTTGCAGGGCAAACTTCAATAACAATTTTAGGATTTTTTTATGAGAGTCATCTTCACCCTCCTCATCTTCCTGTGCGCACTGACGACCTGGTCACAGGGATACGACCTGCGACGATATCGGACCAGCCGCATAGAGGGGAGTGCCCCGGAGACCGACGGCAAGCTGGACGATGACGCCTGGAAGCAGGCCACCTGGGAAAACCGGTTTGTGATGCACGAGCCGGTGGAGGGGGCGGAACCTTCACAGCAGAGTGAATTTGCCATTCTCTACGACCAGCATAATATATATGTAGGGATGAAGCTGTGGGACACCTCTCCCGACAGTATCGTGCGCAGGGTCACCCGCCGCGATGATATCGACGGTGATGTGGCGGGTGTGGAATTTGACTCTTACAACGATAAGCGCACGGCCTTTGCCTTTGCCGTGACGGCATCGGGGGTCAAGTACGACTTTCTGGTGAGTGATGACGGTAACAACGAAGACCCCACGTGGAACCCCATCTGGTGGGCCGCGGTATCGCACGACTCTCTGGGGTGGACTGCCGAATTCAGGATTCCCCTGACGCAGCTCCGTTTCCGCGAGAGTGCCGGCGAAGAGGAGGAATGGGGATTCCAGGCGGTACGTTATCTCTTCCGGAAGGAGGAGACCTCCTTCTGGCAACCCGTATCACGCAAGGAGCCCACCTTTGTCTCCCAGTTCGGCCGGCTCTCGGGATTGCGGGAGATAGAAGCGCGGAAGATCGTGGATTTCATGCCCTATGTGGTCGCCGGCACGGAGCGTTTTGCCCGGGAAGCCGGAAATCCCTTCCGCGAGAAAGGGTTCAGGAACCGCCTGGATGCCGGTTTGGATGCCAAGATCGGGATCACCAACTACCTGACCCTCGATATGACCGTGAATCCCGATTTCGGACAGGTGGAGGCCGACCCGTCACAGGTGAACCTGAGCACCCACGAGACTTTCTTCGAAGAACGGAGGCCCTTTTTTATCGAAGGGAAGAACATCCTCCACTACGGACTGAATTTCGGGGATGGCGACATGGAGGATGAAGGGATGTTTTATTCGCGCCGCATCGGGCGGTCGCCGCAGTTTGGCCTCCATATTCCGGAGGGGAGTTACGGACAGGCCCCGGAATTCACGCGCATCCTGGGGGCCGCCAAGATCACGGGAAAGACGGCTGGCGGATGGTCGGTGGGCCTTCTGGAGAGCATGACAGCCCGCGAATATGCCACCATCCGCACAGGGTCCCTGGAGGACCGTATTCCCATGGAGCCCTTCACCAACTATGCCGTCGGACGGTTGCAGAAAGATTTTCACGAGGGAAACACCATGCTGGGAGGGATGTTCACTTCCGTGCACCGGAAGCTGGAGGAGAATGACCCCTCCTATCTGCACAAGTCAGCCTATACCGGGGGTGTCGACCTGGTGCACAAGTGGAACGACAAAAACTGGGAGTTTGACCTGAGTCTCTACGGCAGCAGGGTGGCGGGGAGCCGTGAGGCCATCACGCGCACGCAGACGGCCTGGACCCGCATGTTCCAGCGCCCCGATGCCGGTTATCTGGGCGTCGACTCCACGCGTACGTCGCTGAGTGGCCACGGCGGAAAAATCGGCATCGGAGAATACGGCGGCAACGTGAAATTCCTGACCGCCGTCACCTGGAAAAGTCCCGGACTGGAACTTAACGATGTGGGCTACCTCAGGGAAGCCGACAGGGTCTTCCAGCTCGTATGGGTCGGCTACCGCACCTACAAGCCGGTCTCCATCTTCCGGCAGATCAACGTCAACCTGAACGAGTGGACCCAGTGGAATTTCGGTCGGGAGCTCCTGTCCGCCGGCGGGAATGTCAACCTGAACACCTCCCTGACCAACTACTGGTTCGTGGCCTCGGGTTTCAACCTGAACCTCCCGGCCCTCACCACCGTCGACCTGCGCGGGGGACCCGCCATGCGCTACCCCGGAAGCTGGAATACCAATCTGTATATCTCCACCAACGAACAGAAGAAACTCTCCTTTGAACTGGAAGGTTATATCAACCGCAGCTTTGAACAGGAGTATTCCCTGAACGCTGGCGGGGAATTCGAAATCAACTGGAAGCCCATCAACGCCCTGAAGATCGAGGTGAGTCCCGAATACCATTATGACCGGTGCGAACTGATGTATGTGGCCACCCGGGAGTTTAACACGGCCAACCGGTACCTATTCGGGACTATCCGCCAGAATACCGTCAGCGCCTCCTTCCGCATCAACCTGAACCTCACCCCCGACCTGTCACTGCAATACTGGGGACAGCCCTTCATCTCCTCGGGGAAATACGACGACTTTAAGCGGATCACCGACCCCAGGGCAGACGAATACCATGACCGCTTCCTCCGATTTGTTGGCGGGGAGATCAATTATGACTCCGGAACCGGGGAATATCACATCAGGGAGGGGGCGTCGCAACACAGCTACTCCTTCCGGGATCCCAACTTCAACATGCGGGAGTTTCTCTCCAACATGGTGCTGCGGTGGGAGTACCTCCCGGGATCCTCCCTCTATCTCGTGTGGTCACAGAACCGCCACTCCAGGGTCACCGACGGCAGCTTCGACCTGGGGCGCGACCTCGACCACCTCTTCGGCACCCGGCCGGGGAATATCTTCCTGGTGAAATTGTCGTACAGGATAGGACGGTGAAAAATCTAAGTCTTGAGTCTTAAATCTCACGTCCGGGAATCCTGACAGGAAGAATAGAAGGACGGACTATCAGATCCCTGATATCGCATACCACGTAATTATAAGAGTTAATCACCACAGTCCACAGACCGGCCACCTTTAATTGAGCCTTGGCTCATTATTTAAATTTAACAATAAGCATGTACACCAGTCAACAATACATGGATTTATAGCGTAAAAAGATCTATTCCTGACGTATTATCAATTTTACCGGTCATTTGGTTGCACATTCCATTTTTTTCTTACTTTTAATGCCGCGGATGGCTGCATCCGCAAGTTCCAATTTCTTGTTTAAATAAAACTATCTTGCTATGAAAAAATTCTTGTTCGTGGCCATTGCTATGGCCGGAATGGTTCTGTTTTCCTGTCAGAAGGATGAGATTCCGCAGATGGAGGAGCAGAGTTCTGATGTGGTGAAGTTCACCTCCCAGGTGATAGAGGGGAAGTTCATCGTGCTGTTTGAGGATGCCGGGTTGCTGAAATCAGCCTCTTTGGGTGGTGATGTAACTAAGGAAGCGGTTTTGCAGGTCACCCATGATGTTTTCAGTATGATGGATCTGCCCCTGCGGGAACCCGATTTTGTGTACAGCAGTGCCTTGCGGGGCATCGCCGTGGAGATGACCAACAACGAAGCCATGAAGCTGGCGCAGGCCCCGGGCGTAAAGGCTGTTTATCCCGACATGTGGATTACGGTAGACCTTCCCAGGGCGCAGGCGA
>CAYWUJ010000128.1:0-3664 GCA_964461455.1 uncultured Prolixibacteraceae bacterium
GTGGGAGTCTCCACGGAAACGGGCTACAACGAGTTAAGAATCATTTTTTACGGCATTGGCGGCCGTATACGCACGGCTATTCCGCTGGAGTATTTCAGTGCTCCGGCGGCGGGAGCCCACGACCTGGCCGCCACCTATAACCACAAGCGGCCTCTTTCCTATATCAACCTCGACAGGGGGGTCCGCCGTCCCCTGGTGGGGGTCGATTCCATTGGTTTCCGCATGCACTGTCCCGTGGGAGGAGACCAGACGATCGAGCTTTACGATGTTTACCTGGCTGCGGAAGACCCGGGCGATGCCTACCTGGAACCCACCCCGGTGGTCGACGCCTATGGCCAGTGGAACCTCGGGGAGTTCGAGGGAAAAGCCCACTCTCCTGCGGAATTGGAATCGGACTGGGCCCGCGAGGACCAGGAAATCGCTGCCATGAAGGCTGCGGAACCCCGCTTCTCCCGCTATGGGGGGAGTCTCAGCTATAAAACCAGTGGTACCGGGTTTTTCCGTGTCGAAAAGATCGACGGCAAATGGTGGTTTGTCG
The DNA here is from genome assembly GCA_964461455.1 of uncultured Prolixibacteraceae bacterium. Lineage (GTDB taxonomy): Bacteria > Bacteroidota > Bacteroidia > Bacteroidales > Prolixibacteraceae > UBA1413. Next base: position 539 of record CAYWUJ010000128.1, read on the forward strand.
ATCCCGACGGCCATCTTTTCCTCTCCCTGGGGGCCAACGGAATTGGACCCAATACCAGCGCCAATTTTGCCCCGCCCAAGGGGGCTTACACCGTGGCTCCCCCCGAAGGGTTTGACGTCCAGGCATTGGGAGTGACTTTCAGACCGCCCTTAGCAGAAGGGGTCTCCCCTGTCGATGAACCGGTCATGCCGGGCGCCTGGAATCTCTTCCGGAGGTATGGAAAAGAGGAGACCATGGAAAAAGCCATGCAGAAAGTGGCCGACCGGATGAGCCTCTGGGGGATGAACACGATGGGCGGCTGGGGAAGCACCGGCAACCATCCCAAACCGTACATGTCCTACGTCAGAATGGGAAACGCCACCAATATCTTCGGACTGGCCGACATTTATGTTCCCGGGTTCCGCGAAAGACTCGATGAGGCCGTGAAAAATTCGGTGCAAAAAACCGCCGGCGATGACATGCTGATCGGCTATTTCATCGGCAATGAACCTGCCTTCTGCAATCAGGAGAACAGGCTGGCCGAACTCATCATGGAAGCGCCCGATTCGGTGCCCATGAAGCAGGCTTACCTGGCCTATACCGCCGTGAACGGGATCTCCACGGAATCCAACAAGGCCTTCGCCTACGAGACCTTCGGCGATTATGTGAAAATGGTCTGCGAAACCACCCGCAAGTACGACCCTAACCACCTCATCCTGGGAATACGCTTCGGAAGGGGCGTTCCCACCCGGGAGGTCCTGCTGATTTCCAGGGATTATTTTGATGTTTACAGTTTCAACAACTACGGGATGAATCCCATGGTGGAAAACAACGTCAATTATGGAACGATGACTGTGGATGGCAACGATGACCGCAGTGGTAAGAATATTTTTGATGCCGTGTATGAGGTCACCGGGTTACCCATGATCATCGGGGAGTACCATTTCGGGACGACAGACCGGGCGCTGGGTGAATCGCTGGTGCGTGTCAACTCGCAGGAGGAGAGGGGTATTGCCTACCGAAACTACAGCGAGGCGGCCTTCTCGCATCCGGCCCTCATCGGCCTCTCCTGGTTCCAGTGGAACGATCAGGAGATGTTCGGCCGTCGTGATGGCGAGAATTACAACATCGGACTGGTCGATATCACCGACAGACCCTATCCCCATTTGGTTGAGGCCATTAAACTGGTGTCGGAGAATTGTTATGAGATCCACCAGGGCCATCAGGCCCCCTGGTATAAGGAGCTTTACCGTTTCGGCGGTGAATTTCCCGATATATGGGAGTAATGGATCAATCATTCATATAACTATTAAAGCATATAAAATGAGATATATATCATTCCACCTGATAGTGTTGTGTCTGCTGTTGGGGTTATCACGGGCCGATGCCGGGGCCTGGAGTTCCGCACCGCCTCCCGGAGAACTGGATTCAAAACCGGTGCCCCGGCTGATGGAACGCGAGGGCCACGCCACCTGTTTCATGGTCGACGGCCGTCCGATGCTTCTTCTGGCCGGAGAACCGCTCAACTCTACGGGTTCTTATCCGGAACGGCTCGGCGAGGTGCTGGCAGAAATGAAAGCGGCCCATTACAACACCGCCCTGATCGCCATCTCCTGGCAGATGATAGAACCTGAAGAGGGCAAAATGGACTTCTCGGCAGTCGACGATTTGCTCAGGAGTGCCCGGGAGCATGACATGCGTATCGGTCTTCTCTGGTTCGGTTCCTGGAAAAACGGCATCTCCCCCTATGCCCCCTCGTGGGTCCTGGGTGACACCCGCCGCTTTGAGAGGGTGCGCTCTTCCGAAGGAGAAAATACCATGACCCTTTCGCCCTTCTGTGCCAAAACCAGGGAAGCCGATGCCCGGGCGTTTACCTCTCTGATGGCTTACCTGGCCGGAAATGATCCCGACCGCAGGGTCATCACCGTCCAGGTGGAGAACGAAATCGGCATCCTGGGACAGTCGCGCGATTTCTCGCCGGAAGCGGAAAAGGCCTTCCGGAGGGAAGTGCCGGCCTCTTTGCTGTCTTATATGACCCGGAATAAAGGGTCCCTGGAGAGGGAGTTGCTGGCAGCATGGAGCGCCAACGGCTTTAAAACCAGCGGCACCTGGGAGGAGGTTTTCGGAAAGGATGTCCTGACCGACCTCTTTTTCATGGCCTGGACCTATGCCTCCTTCGTGGAGGAGGTCGCTGCCCGCGGCAAGGAGGCTTACCCCCTGCCCATGTTCGTGAACTGCTGGATGAGCCAGAAAAGACCCCAGCAGCTCAAACCGGGCCATTTCCCCAGCGGAGGACCGGTCCTTCAGGTCCTCGACATCTGGAAAGCCGGGGCGCCCCATATCGATTTTCTCTCACCCGACATCTACGATGACCGCACCTTTTATGACCATCCCAACGATTTCCACCGCCCCGACAACCCTCTCTTCGTGCCTGAAATGCACATGCAGGAGGGCAGGGCCACCTTCCTGGTGGCTGAACATGATGCCATGGGCGTTTCTCCCTTCGGCCTCGACGGTAACGCCGGAAATGTCGCCAACGAGTATGCTTTTCTCGATCAGATGATGCCGGTGATCCTCCAATACCAGGGAACGGGGAAAATGCATGGCTTTATGCGCTGGACCCCCGAAGACGACAGCCTGGAATTCCGCGTCGATGACGAGGTCACCCTGGTCGTGAAATTCAATAAACGAACCCCCGGGTTCCGCGAAAGAGGCAGCGAGGAGGTCAGACTCCCACCAGCCTACGGATTGGTGATCATGACCAGCAACAGGGAGATCATTGCCGGAGGTCTCAATTTTTACCTTTCGGCCCGGAGTACCCACCCCAAAAAAGAGGTTTGGCTCAATAACGTGAGAGAGGGTTCTTTTGATGGCGACGGGAACTGGCGGCAGCTCGGAATTCGCAATGGCGATGAGGCCGGATTCCTCAGCTTCAAAACACCCCACTATTCAATTGGCAAATATGGGGGGTACCACCAGGGTGCCGTGGGGTCCACCACCATCCCCGCCACCTTTAAAATGGAAATCATCAGGTACGATAAGAAGTAGTTATAGATTTGTTTTTCGAATTGTTGTGAAAAGGCAGGGCTTTCGTCCCTGTCTTTTTTTTGGCCTGTCGTTGCAGGGAGATCAGACGGGTACCTTAGC
>CAYWUJ010000129.1:0-3657 GCA_964461455.1 uncultured Prolixibacteraceae bacterium
TGACCCAGCAGGGTACCTGTTCCCTGGAGGTCGACCCCATCGAACTGGAGTTTTCACCTTCCGCATCGGACCGGTATGTCACTGTTTCTTCGGGGACCTCATGGAAGGCTTCAACTGCGGAGACCTGGATTTCGGTGACCCCTTCCTCAGGTGCTGGCACGACTATGCTCAGGATCTCGGTGACTGAAAATACCGGCAGCTCACCGCGAAAAGGGGTTGTCCTCGTTGCCGGCTGCGGTGTGGTGCACACGATTACCATCTCGCAACGTTCTAACTGCCTTTTTGATATCTCTTCCCTGATGCTTGACTTCTCCTACATGCCGGGCAGCAAATCGCTGGAGGTGACCACGGCCTCTTCGTGGAAGGTCCAGAGCGGGCACTCCTGGATTACCGCCACGCCGAAGTCAGGCAGCAGTAATGGCGTGGTCAGGGTCGATGTGGCCCTGAATTCCGGGGAGACCTCCCGTTCCGGGACCATCATTTTCACAGGATGTAACTATTCCCATGTGGTCAAAGTGGAGCAGGGAGCCTGTAGTATTGATATCTCTGAGGAAAAACTCAGCTTCCTTCCCGAGGGGGGATCCCGAGTTTTGGAGGTCACGTCAAATGCATCATGGACACTGACGACGGGGGCGCCCTGGGTGTCGCTGTCTGTGGTTCAGGGAAACCGCAATGGTTCTGTCGTTGTGGAGGTAGAAGGCAACGACTCCGGCAGCAGGATGGGCTGGATCAGCCTGTCAGGTTGCTTTTCCCCGAAACGGGTGGAGGTGGTCCAGGATGCCCTGGCCACGCCCGCAGGGGTCACCCCGGGGGAAAATCCCCGTATATGGCCCTCCCCTGCACAGGGAACGGTGAACCTCCACATCCCGGAAAACTCGGGAAAGGGACTCCTTGAAATATTCTCCTCATCAGGGCAGCGGGTGAGGTTGATACCCTCTCCGGGGAACAGCATCAGCCTCGAAGGGCTTACGCCGGGACTATACTTTTTCCACTTCCGCGATGGGGGATTTTCCCTGATGGAGAAAATTGTCGTCCGGTAATCAGGGAGTTTTCGAGTTGAGCTGGGTATAACCCACCAGCCGGTCGTACCGGGCCCCGGCAGGCTTGTAGTAGACAAAGATCTGGTAATCGTTTTCCGTTTCCCAGTAGGAGCCCTCCAGGTTGACATGGTCAGCTGCGGCAGACCCCTCGGGAACGTAGACATACAGGTAGTTGTAGTACCCCTGTTTCAGCAGCAGGGTAAGTTCATACCTCCCGGTATCGAAATTCCAGGTCATCTCATTGCTCTTATTGGCGTTCCAGTTCGAGAGTTCCCCGAAAACATTAATGCTTCCTCCCAGCAGGGGAGCCTCCAGGGGAAGGGAGAAATGGACAAACTGGTAATCACATTCCAGGTCATAATCTTCCACCCTTTCCTGGCTTTCCACGACATATTTCCCGTTCATTTCCCGGGTGGGGAAATAGCGCTTTCCGTTCCTTACTTCCGAAGGGTAAAGGGTAATATGGTAGTATGGCCGGTGGAAGGTGGTGGATTCCACGCCTTCGCCGTTAAGGGTGTGGTTGCGGGTGTCGAAGTAGCGGAATTCATTGCCGGCGCTGAAGACATTCTCCCTGGAATAGTCGTAAACCAGGCGGTTTTGCTGGATGAAGAGGGGTTTCAGGTCCCTGATGGCGTTATCCCACCTGTTATTTTGCATAATGACGACCTTAATTTCATCGCGGGGGTTTTCGATGGGCAGTTTTTCGTGAAGAATATTGAAGTCCACTTCGTGGTTTTCGCCGCGAAAGGCATCGGTGGTGGCGCGGCGCACCCGGCCTTCTATGGTCACCCGCGGCTCAGTTACATAAAAGCGGCGCGACAACACCTGCTTCTCCCGGTCGTTATCCTCAAACACCAGCAGGATGTAATTCCCCGAATACTTAAGGGAAATCCTGTCGTTGGGAATTTCGAGGTAATAGTTGACATAGCTGAAGGTCGTATTGAAGGAACGGGCATAATCGTCGATGGGATTGTCGGTGAACCCTTCGAGGTACTGATTCTGGGTGAGAAAACTCTCATTCCAGTCGGGGTCACAATGGATCACCGTGTAATAATATCTTTTGGCTTCGTCTGACAGATCATCGAACTTCAGAACCAGCCGTGACTCTTCACCCAGTTCAAGGACCGGATTGGAGAGTTCAAACCCCTGACGGTGGAACCTGACCGATTTGATTTCTTCCCGGTAAATGGCATTTCCATGGTAAAAGCGGTTGTCTTCACCTTTTACCAACGTGGGAAGAAGAAGCATGGCGACTAAGAATAATAACCTGATGTGCATAAACCCTGATTTTAGGTTTCTCAGGCAAAAATAATACCGGTTTCGGTAAAAGCGCTGAAAAACGGCTGAATTATATAACGAAACACCTTGGCGGGATATTTTAAACCGGATAACTTTATCGTGGAATGATTGTGAAAATGGAGGATAATTATTTATTTTGGCTCTGAATTTGGAATCATTTGAAACATCGATATGTCAAAAACGATCAAGCTCAGGAAAGGGTTCAACATCAGGTTGAAAGGGAAGGCAGAGGCGGTTTTGGAGGAGGCTTCACCTTCCGGGATTTATGCTTTGAAGCCCACCGATTTTCCGGGGATGACGCCGCGGTTATCCGTCAAGCCGGGTGATGTGGTAAAGGCCGGGGAGCCGTTGTTTTACGACAAGTATCATCCGGAAGTGCTCTTTGTTTCCCCGGTAGGGGGGAGCGTGGAAATCGTCAACCGGGGTGAGCGGCGCAGGATCCTGGAGGTTCTGGTCAGGGCCGATGCCGCTGTGGGAGAAGTGGATTTCGGAAAGGGTGATCCTCTTCAGGAGAGTGCTGAGGTGGTCAGGGAGAAGATCCTGAAGGCGGGGTTATGGCCACTGATCAGGAGGCGTCCTTATGGCACCATTGCCCGGAGTGCTGAAACGCCCAAGAGTATTTTCATTTCCTGTTTTGATACGGCCCCCCTGGCGCCTGATTATAGTTTTGTACTCAAAGGGCAGGCCTCTGATTTTCAGGCAGGGGTGAATGCCCTGACCCGTCTGACCCCGGGCAAGGTCCATCTTGGTCTTCCCGCGGGGGGAGGCGACGTTTTCGCCGGAATGAAAAATGCGGAGATCACCTTTTATGAGGGGCCTCATCCGGCAGGCAACGTGGGGGTGCATATCCACCACACCGATCCGGTGAATAAGGGCGAGGTGGTATGGACCGTTAATCCCCAGGATGTGGTCATCATCGGTCGCCTGTTTACGAAAGGGGTGGCCGATTTCACCAGGGTAGTGGCCCTGACGGGCTCCGAGGTGGAGAAGCCCCGCTATCTGAAAACCATGGTGGGAACCCGGCTCATCCCACTGCTCGGGGGCAACCTCAAAGAAGGCGGTACCCAAAGGGTCATCAGCGGAAACCCCCTTACCGGGCAGAAAGTACTGAGCGATAATTACCTGAATTTCTATGATTCCCAGGTGACCGTCATCCCCGAGGGCGATGATTACGAGTTCATGGGCTGGGCCAAACCGGGAGTCGACAAATTCAGCGCCTCCAATACATTCCTCTCCTCTCTGTTCCCGAAAAAGGAATATGAAATGAACGCCAATCTTCACGGAGGAGGCCGTGCCTTTGTACTTTCGGGACAATATG
>CAYWUJ010000130.1:0-3636 GCA_964461455.1 uncultured Prolixibacteraceae bacterium
GGAATGGGGGAACCGATCAAATTAAGATTAATTTTCCAGGTCATCGGCAGGAACCTGTACATCATGTCAGGGCTCCTGCTCCTCTGCACTTTCGTGGCCCTGAACTTCAGGGAAGAATACACTCCTTTTCTGAATACGTCACTGATCAGCCTGGCGGGGGGAGTGATCTGCCAGCTCCTTACCCGGGGTAAAAGCAGGGAAATGCAAATCACCAGAAAAGATGCCTACATCATCGTCTCTCTTTCCTGGCTGATCATCAGTATTACAGGCTGTCTTCCTTATATACTCTCGGGAAGCATCCCCCGTTTCACCGATGCCTTTTTTGAATCCATTTCCGGGTTTACCACAACGGGAGCTTCCATTCTCACCGACATAGAAGCGTTGCCCAGGTCACTGTTGTTGTGGAGGAGCCTGACCCACTGGATCGGAGGTATCGGTATCATTGTGCTGGTGATTCTGGTCATGCCCTCCCTTAAAATCGGCGGATACCACCTCTTTACCCTGGAATCATCACTCAAGGAGAAGATTCAGCCAAAAATACAGGCGGTAGGCCTTCGTCTGCTGCTTATCTACCTCATTCTGACTTTCGCCGTGATTATTCTGTTACTCCTGGGAGGCATGAACCTCTTCGAAAGTGCCTGTCATGCTTTCGGGACCGTCGCCACCGGAGGTTTCTCTCCGAAAAACAGCAGCATCAGCGAATACTCCCCTTACATCCAGTATGTCATCATGCTCTTTATGCTGCTCTCGGGGACCAACTATCTGATCCATTACTCCCTGGTCAAGGGGGACTTCCAACGCATCAGGGAAAACGATGAAGTAAAGTTTTACCTGTTGGTCGTCTTCACGATCGGCCTCTTCCTGGCCGTTCCCCTTTACTTTATCATGGACAAACCGATGGAGGAATCACTCAGGGAAAGCTTTTTTCAGGTGATTTCCATCATCACCTGTACGGGTTATGCATCGGCCGACTATATGCAATGGCCTGCCTATGCGTGGACAGTGATCTTCCTGGCCATGTTCCTGGGTGGCAGCACGGGATCCACCGCCGGAGGAATAAAAATGGCCCGTCACCTCATTGTACTAAAAAACATCCGGCGTTCCTTCAAAGCCATGGTCCACCCCAATGCGGTCATGCGTATCCAGATCAACAACCGGGGAATCGACGATGCGACCAACAACTCCATTCTGAGCTTCATCTTTCTGTATTTCCTGGTTTTCGTGACAGGTACCCTGATGTTGATGCTCAACGGTCTGGACTTTCAGGTATCGGCCAGTTCTGCGGCGACTTGTATGGCAGGTATAGGGCCCGGACTGGGGAGCGTGGGACCCGTTGGAAATTACGCCCATCTGCCTGATGCGGCGAAGTTGACACTTTCGGGACTGATGCTGCTCGGACGGCTTGAAATTTATACCGTACTGATGTTGTTCTCCAGGGAATTCTGGAAGAGCTAACCCACCAACACACTTAATAAATTGTTACTTTTGATCAAAGACCCGGGAATAAATACTATGGGAAAGATGAGAAAAATTGCAGCGCACCTTCTCAACTCAAGGGGGATTCAGTACCTCCTCTCGTTGCTGACCATCGGGATGACCATATTGCTCTGCCTGCCCCTGAGCGATGCCAGTAATTATCACCTGGTGTCGTTCATTTTGTTGTTTGTTGTTTCCCTGCTTTCCACTTTCCTGGGAACAGGACCGGTTCTGGCTGCGTCGACCCTTAGCGCTCTGGCCTGGGATTACTTTTTCATTCCCCCACACAACACCTTTAAAATCGATAAAACAGATGATATACTGATTTTCGGACTCTTTTTCATCATTGTTCTGGTGAATGGGGTGATGACCACGCGGGTAAGAAGACAGGAAATGCTGGCCCGGGAAAGGGAAAAGCGGACCAATGCCTTGTTTCAGCTCACCCGGCAACTGACAGGAGCCAGCGGGATGGAGGAAGTGCTCAGGATCGCTTCCAAAGGGATAGAGGCTCATTTCTCACTCCGTCCACGCTTCTTCTTAAGAACTGGAGACAATAGCCTTTCCAAAGCTGACCAACTATCTCCTGACAAGACCCTCCCTGATGAAGAGGTTCAGACGGCCCTCTGGGTTTATACCCACTCCCGGAAAGCAGGAGCCTTTACCAACCAACCCTTTGATACCAGTTCTACCTTTTATCCCCTGGCAGGAACCCGGCTGAATCCAGGCGTTGTTGCCCTGAAATTGGAAAAAAGTTTTGAAGAAGAGCAGAAATCATTTTGGGATACATATATCGCCCTAATTTCCAACGCGATAGAGAGAGAGTTCCTGGGAGAACTGGCACAAAAGGTTCGGTTTCTTGATGAGTCAGACAGGCTGTATAAGACCCTTTTCAACTCCATCTCCCATGAGCTGAGGATTCCTGTGGCCACCATCATGGGGGCTTCCGATACCATGATCAATTCTCAGGTATCACGGAAAGCCCATGACGCTCTGAGTCATGAGATCTTCTCTGCCTCCCTGCGCCTTAACCGGCTGATAGAAAACCTCCTGAATATGTCAAGAATTGAAAGCGGACATATCTCCCCACGTCCCGACTGGCATGATATCAACGACCTGATCAACAAGGTGACCGCTGATCTTTCCGATGAGCTGAAGCCCTTCGCCCTTAAAACAGAAATTGCCGAGGAAATGCCCCTGGTACGCATGGATTTCGGATTGATGGAACAGGTATTGTACAACCTTTTGTTCAATGCCACCCAATATGCTCCTGCCGCCTCGGAAATCACCATCCGCAGCCTGTACAGGGAAGACAGCCTGGTCATTGAGGTTGCTGATCAGGGACCTGGTTTTCCCGAAAAAGAGATGAAGGATATCTTCCGGAAGTTTTACAGAGTCAACGGCAGCAAGACTGGGGGACTGGGACTGGGGCTGTCGATTGTCAAAGGTTTTGTGACAGCCCACAACGGGTTAATCACCGCAGAAAACAGAACCAGTGGAGGAGCGATATTTACCATCGTCATTCCATCAGAACAGCCCGACATGACAGGAATTTAAACAGAAATGGAAGATGAGCGAAAAAGAAAACATACTGATCATTGACGATGAAAACCAGATCCGCCGGTTGCTGGATATTACCCTGAACGCCAATGGATACAAAACGATGCTGACCACTTCAGGAAAAGAGGGACTGGTGGCAGCAGCCACGCACCACCCGGCACTCATCATCCTGGATCTGGGATTACCCGACGTCGACGGACAGGAGGTACTGAAAAAACTGCGTGAGTGGTATTTCAAACCGGTCATCATCCTGTCGGTGCGCAATGCAGAAGAGGAAATTATCAAGGCCCTCGATAACGGGGCCAACGACTACTTAACAAAGCCTTTCCGGACCGGCGAACTTCTGGCCAGGGTCAGGGCAGCCCTCAGAAGCAGTGAAAACAAAACAGACGAAGCGGTGATTGTTTCAGAGAATATCACCATTGACCTGGCCAGCCATGTGGTGCGCAAAAACGAGGAGATCATCAGGCTCACTTCTACGGAATACAGCCTTTTGGCATTACTGGCCCAAAACAGGGGAAGAGTACTCACCCACCAGTATATCCTCAGGGAAGTGTGGGGTTTCGGCTATGTGGAGCAGTCTCAGTATCTGCGGGTCTTTAT
>CAYWUJ010000131.1:0-3611 GCA_964461455.1 uncultured Prolixibacteraceae bacterium
CACCGGAATTCCCGATCAGGGGATTGATCTTGTTTCCTTCTTTCAGGAAGAGGTTAAAGAACTTGACAAAGAGCACACCACCAGTAGTGGCAATTATAAAGGATACTGCTCCCAGGACAAAGATCAGAATCGATTTGGATGTCAGGAAGGTGCTTGCCTGGGTAGAAGCACCCACGGTCAGACCGATCAGGATGGTGACGATATCAATCAAAGGTCCTTTCGCTGTATCAGCCAGACGTTTTGTGACCGTACTTTCCTTCAGCAAATTGCCAAAGAAAAGCATCCCCAGCAAAGGAAGTCCACTGGGCACCAGGAAGGTAGTCAGCAGCATCCCGCTGATTGGAAAAACAATCTTCTCGGTTTTGGAAACGGCACGGGGAGGTTTCATCCTGATCACACGTTCCTTTTTTGAGGTCAGCAGTCTCATAATAGGAGGCTGGATCACAGGCACCAGGGCCATATAGGAATAGGCAGAGACAGCGATTGCACCCATCAGGTCAGGGGCCAGCTTAGATGAAAGGAAGATGGCGGTCGGGCCGTCTGCACCACCGATAATCCCGATGGCTCCGGCTTCGGCCGGACTGAATCCCAGGGCTAGCGCGATTGCATAGGCTCCGAAAATCCCCAACTGGGCAGCCGCACCAATAAGGATCAGTTTGGGATTGGAAATCAGCGCCGAGAAATCGGTCATGGCCCCGATGCCCAAAAAGATCAATGGCGGGTATACCCCTTGCAAAACCCCGAAATAGAGGTAGTTAAGCACACTTCCAGACTCATATACCCCGATCTGATATCCAGGGGCGAATGCAATATTACCCACGAGCATCCCAAAACCGATGGGAACCAGCAACATAGGTTCATACTCCTTGGCAATAGCCAGGTAGATAAAAATCAGACCTATGGCAATCATAATCAGATGGCCTGCGGTCAGGTTGGCAAAAGCAGTAAAGGAGAGAAACTTCTCCAGATGCTCCAGCACGAAACTGAAAAATCCTCCGGAATGTTCCATACTTTATTCTCCTATTACAATGAGGACATCTCCCTCCATCACAGCATCCCCCTTTTGTTTGAGGATTGAAGTGATCTTTCCGGGTTTATCCGCTTCAATATTATTTTCCATCTTCATGGCCTCCAGGACCAGCAGTCTCTGTCCCAGCTTCACGGTATCGCCTTCCCTGACCAGCACCTCCAGGATCACCCCCGGCAGGGGGGATTTGATGCTGCCCGCACCCTTGGGGGCATCGGGCCGGCTGGTCTTGGCCTGCGACGGGGCAGTATCATTCGAGGGTATCGCTGTTGAACGCACCAGTTTGGGAGTCTTGGTCGTTTTAATCTCCTTGTTGACCTCCACATAATACTTGGTGCCATTCACCTCGATTTCGGCCACATTGTCCTCAATACTGAGCACCTCCGTCTCGTACTGATTTCCGTTTATGGTAAATTTAAACCGTTTCATATTCCGTTGCTATTTTGTGTATCTGTTTAAACCGTAAATTTTTGAGCTCCAGGGCGAGTAAGTCCGGGAAACCTTGTTGATGGTGAGCACCGTATTCTCAGCATCGTGCAGTTCGCTGGAGTAAAGGTGAATGGTCATGGCGATGGCAGCATTAATTTCACCCGTAATCGCCAATCCTGCCTCTCCTTTTTCGGCCACCTCTGCCTTACCGGCTTTGGCCCTGCTGGCCGAACGGGCCATCAGCTGCTTCTTCACATCCATACCCAACACCCTGCTGGTCATTTTAAAAAAGAAAAAGAGAGTGGCCAGCCCGGTGAAAACGACCCCCATAGCGATGAGGGCCATTCCCCCGCCGAAAGGGTCGAATTTTGCAAATTGATCTCCTGCTGACATGACCGGTTCGGTGTTGTTGTCACTATTGGGAGTAGTCTTGGAAAGATTTCTCCATACCGGGTCCCCATCGAAGATCCTGCCATAGGAAACATCAGGTTGAACAGTCAGGGGAATAGTTAGGGAATCGATCAGGGTGCGGCCATTCCCATCGAAAAGGGCTATGGTCTTGCCGGGTTCCAGGATAAAATTGGTATGGAGAATCCCATAGGTAGGCATGTTGTCAGCCCAAAAGACGATGTAACTGCGCTTAGGAATTTTTGTCAGAGTCTGCCCTTTGGCTATCGGATATTTGGTGGGATTCTTCAGGTCATCGGTCAGGTAAAGACCTCCAACATCCACTGTATTGTATGCCGAATTAAAAATCTCGATCCAGGGACTGTGTTTTCCAAAGTCATCGACATAATTCGAATCATTGTACACCAGTATCTCGTTAATCCGCAGGTCCATGGAACTTTGTGCCGTCAGGATCCGGGGAAATGAGATGAAAAGGATGAGAATTCCGGCAAGGATAATTTGTTTGATATACCTCATAGTGACCGGATTTACAAGGGTAAATTGCTATGCTTTTTGGGCGGGTTAACATCCTTCTTGGTGGCAAGGGCCTGTAACGCCCTGATAATCCTGAAACGGGTATTACGGGGCTCAATCACATCGTCGATGTAACCATACCGGGCTGCATTGTAAGGATTGGCAAACTCGTTTTTGTACTCCTCCTCAGCATTGGCTACGAAAGCTGCTTTCTCAGCGGGATCTTCGATTTTCTTGATATCCTTGCTCATCAATACCTCAATGGCGCCTTTGGGTCCCATCACGGCAATTTCAGCAGTCGGCCAGGCGTAATTGATATCGCCGCGCAGATGTTTGGAGCTCATCACACAGTATGCCCCGCCATAGGCCTTGCGCAGGATTACAGTGATCTTCGGAACCGTGGCCTCACCATAGGCGAAAAGTAACTTGGCTCCATGGGTAATGATGCCGCCATACTCCTGGGCAGTGCCTGGAAGGAAACCGGGAACATCTTCCAGGGTTACGATCGGTATGTTGAAGGCATCGCAGAACCTGACAAAACGGGCAGCCTTACGGGAAGCGCTGATGTCAAGCACGCCTGCCAGATAGGCCGGCTGATTGGCCACAATACCCACCGAGATCCCGTTGAAGCGGGCAAATCCGATGACCATATTGGGTGCATAATAACGGTGAACTTCCATAAATTCGCCATAGTCCACGATGCCATGGATCACATCCTTCACATCATAGGGTTTGTTGGGATTGTCCGGAATAATCTCATTGAGGGAGTCCTCGAGCCGGTTGATCGGATCGTCACACATGGCCAGGGGAGCCTCCTCCAGATTATTCTGCGGAAGATAGGAAAGCAGTTTGCGGATCAGGGAGATCCCTTCCTGCTCATCATCGGCCACGAAATGGGTCACCCCCGATTTGGAGGCATGCACCATGGCACCTCCCAGCTGTTCATCGGTAACCACCTCTCCCGTAACGGTCTTCACCACCTTGGGTCCCGTCACAAACATATAGGAAGTAGCCTTGCTCATCACGATGAAGTCGGTCAGGGCGGGAGAATAGACCGCTCCGCCGGCACAGGGCCCAAAGATGGCTGAAATCTGCGGGATTACCCCCGAAGCCATGATGTTGCGCTGGAAAATCTCGGCATAACCGGCCAGCGAGGTGACACCCTCCTGGATTCGGGCGCCCCCCGAATCGTTGATCCCGATCACAGGAGCCCCCATCTTCATGGCCGCATCCA
>CAYWUJ010000132.1:0-3546 GCA_964461455.1 uncultured Prolixibacteraceae bacterium
ACCGGCTTATTGCTCCGGTTTCTTGCCAACCTGGTCATTACCGGGGGAATCATCCGTTTCCTTTACTATCCGCGGTCGAAGCGAAGGGATTATTTTTTCTCGTTTGTACTGACCAGCACCACGATATTTCTGCTTCTTTACCTTCTTGACAATGTGAAGATCCAGGTGGGCTTCGCCCTCGGGCTTTTCGCCATTTTCGGAATCCTGCGCTACCGGACCGACACCCTGCCCATCAGGGAGATGACGTATCTTTTTACCATCATTGGGGTTTCTGTGATCAATGCCCTGGCCAAAGATTTGGGATACCTGGAGTTGGGGGTGACCAATGCCATTTTCGTGGGGGTGATCTGGTTGCTTGAAAGCAGCAATATCCTGAAGCATGTGTCGAGCAAGCACATCATTTACGAAAAGATAGAGCTGATCAAGCCTGAGCGGTCTGCGGAATTGATGGCCGATCTGAAGGCGAGGACCGGACTGAACATCACCAAAGTAGAGGTGGGAACCATCGACTTTCTCAAGGATACCGCCTTACTCAACGTATATTATGACAGCAGGGAGACCAACCTGGCCGACAGCTTCTTCCGCAGGAGAATGATTCCTGAAAACGAAGACGTCTGATGTGTCCTCAGCTGGGTATCTGACCCGGAAGAGGTTTTCTTCCCTTCAAAGGACGCGTGGTCAGAACTGCAGAAGATGTGCACGACTTTACCCTTTACGCAGGATTCATTTTAACAAGAGAATAATAAGCCTATGGAAGCAAGAAAATGGTGGACCGGGGTAGCCCTGATGCTGACGGTTTTTTTTGCCGGAGCAGTTACGGCCGGTGCCCAGGAAAACGACTTCGGGGCATGGGTGGCCATTGATGTCTCAAAGGATGTGACCAAAAGGTTCACCCTGGAACTGGAGGAAGAGATGCGGCTTTTTAAGAATTTCGGGAAACTGGACCGCTTATCCACGAGCCTTTCGGGAGATTATGAAATCGCCAAATGGCTGAAAGCCGGTGCCGGATATATGTGGATCATTAATCACAAGGTGAAAAGCGATACGTGGGACAACAGGCACCGTTATTTCCTCTTTCTGCAGGGAAGAAAGAAACTGGGAAGGGTTACTGTTTCCCTCAGGGAAAGATATCAGACTACGTTTGTGAAGGAAGAGGCGGAGGCCGATGACCTGGGATTTGAATTCGTCAGCAGGAATATTCTCAGATCAAGGCTGATGGCAGATTATGATATCAGAAACAACAAACTGGAGCCTTATGTCTCGGCCGAGATGTACTATTCCCTGAACAAGACGGGGGGCAATGAGATCAACGGCATGCGCTATACCCTGGGTGCGGAATTCCCGGTGTCGGGCAAGATAGACGTGGAACCCTATTTGCGTCTTGACCAGGAGCTGAATGTGAAGAATCCCGTCAGCCTCTTTGTGGTGGGGGTAAGCCTGAAGCTTGACCTGTAGGCCGGTTCCCTGACCTGGGTGAATGACAGGCAGGTAGGATGATCAGACAGGCCTGTTCATGGACAGGCCGGGAAAACATTCAGGAGGAGAGGGCCCGGGGGCCTGAAAAGAGACTGCCCCTGCAGCGGGGAAAGCAGAAGCCTCCCCGGCCGCAAGGGCAGTCGGTACATTAAGATGTTAATCTGATTATCTTCCGCCGAAGCGATATCCCAGGGATAATCCGAAACCTGTGTTGGTGATTTTCAAGTCATCATTATCGTCTTCCCCGATATCAATAAGACCGGTTGAGGCGTGCACTGCGGCCGATAAGCCCCCGCCGAATTCTAATCCGAACATGATTTTTCCACCCATATCGAAGGGTTTGTAGACGTCATTTTCGAACATATCACCGGCAATGCCATAGGCCAGGTAAGGACCGAATCCGAGCAGGACTTTACTGTTTCCCAGTCCGCCCTTGTAAAGGAAGAGGATGGGAACCTCGATGTAGGAGAGACGGATTTCTTCGTCTAATACGTTCATACCCAAAATATCCAGTTCATAATTGGCACCTTTTTGTGCGAAGGATACTTCAGGACGGAGAAAGAATTCCGGTGCAAGGGGGATTTCATAGAAAACACCTGCATCGAATGTGGGGAACATTTTAGTGTCCATCTTGTCATCGTTCAGCTTAACCGAAAGGTTAAACATATTAAAGGAACCTTTCACCCCAAAACCCTGGGCGAAGGTGTCGGCAGCTCCGAAAAGGAGGACTGTCATAAGCGTGATGATTGTTAACTTCTTCATAACATGTAAAATTAAAATTTCTGATTAGATGATATTTTGATCATAATGCCAAGTCAAGGGATGGGGCAAGATGACCGGGACTACTCCTGGTTGGCTTGATCTATAGCCTCCTGTTTCATCTTTTCGTTGGGGACGATCACGAAGGAAACCCTGCGGTTTTCGGTGCGGCCTTCGGCAGTGGAATTATCGGCGACGGGTTGGGATTCCCCATACCCCACCGCAGTAATGCGATCGGCACTAACCCCCTGTATTTTCAGGTAGTCGGCAACGCTGCGGGCCCGTTTTTCAGAAAGGGTCTGATTATAAGCATCGGGTCCCGTGCTGTCGGTATGTCCCTGGACCGTCAGGTCGGTGTCAGGGTATTTGTTCAGAACCGTGGCCAGGTCATCAATAGTGGCTTTTGATTTCGTGCTCAGGTCTGATTTATCGGTTCCGAAAAGGACTTTAGAGTTGAAATTAACGATAATTCCCTGTTCTCCTTCCTGATGGATGACTTCGGCATTGGGGACTTCCCTGGCGATTTCCTCGGCCTGTTTATCCATTTGCCGGCCAATGATGGCCCCGGCAACACCCCCAACAGTGGCGCCAATTATGGCGCCAACGCCTGTGTTCCCTGCGGTCTTTCCGATGATGGCGCCAGCCGCGGCTCCGGCACCCGCTCCTATGGCTGCTCCCCTTTGGGTGCGTGTGGTCTTGCATCCGGTAAATACCAGGGTAAGCGATACTAAAAGAATTAATACTCTTTTCATGTTAAGTCAATTTTTGTTCAACATTCATTATTTTAAGGTGTCAGGATGATGTGCCATCTTGTTCACTTTATTTAGCAAAAATATAAAACAAATTTCTATGTTTGGTGCTAAAAAATCTGAAAAACGGCATTTCGAAATTATCTAATGTCAAAAATTAGTTTACATCTGTTTATTATAACGTGGAAACAGTTACAAAGTTCATACCATTCTTCACCGATAACTTTCCGTCACTTCAGAATGTCGTGGCAGGGGTACCGTTTTCCCTGCTATGGACGGTTGTTTGTCTGGTCATCGCCGGCTGGTTAAAACGCAGGGGAATGCGCACCGGGTATACGCGTAAGGTTTTTCATTTTCTCATTTTCATTACGGTGGTGCTGGTGCAGTGGCTTTGGGGGACACCTGTGGTTCTGGTTTTTGGGGCGATGTGTTCCCTGGTGGTATTTTATGCGGTCTATCGCGGAGCGGGGCATTTCCTCTATGAAGCCCTGGCGCGCGAGAAGGACGAACCCCGCCGCAGCTGGTTTGTGATACTTCCCTGGCTGACCACCCTGGTGGGGGG
>CAYWUJ010000133.1:0-3523 GCA_964461455.1 uncultured Prolixibacteraceae bacterium
AGGTGGCGTGGGATCTGGCCCATTGACCCCCTGATGCGCAAAAGGATCGAGGAACTACTTCCCCGGATCCGTTCTTCGGCCACCATAAGCAAAAACTATGAGTGGGCCTTGGTATACAAGGGAAGAACCCTTGAAGAAGACCTTAAGAGGTTGGGAATTGCGGAGATTAATCCGGTCATCATCAAAAAGTGGCTGATTGGCATTCCTGTGCCATGGCGTCTACTGCAGAGTATGAAGATTGACTACAAGAAGTTCGATGTCATTCTGACTCCGAAAATGTGATTTTCCAAAGGCCATGCCGCCTTTCCCTTCTTACAGGATGAGCGTGGCCGGCATGGTCTTTTTTTTAACCTAAAACCGAGGCATGATGGAACTGAAGGAACTGCCCTTCCTGACCAATTACGGGTTTATGCTCACCTACAAATGCACCATTGCCTGTCCGCACTGTATCGTGAAAGCCGGTCCGCACCGTACCGAAGAGATGACCGCTGAAGATGCCTATGATTGGCTGGACCAGATCAAGGCCTTTTCCGACAGCCGGAATATCAGGCCGGGTATCTCCCTGACCGGGGGAGAGCCCTTTTATAACCGGGAATTGCTCGGCAAGGTGGCCCGCTATGCAGGACAAACGGGGTTTCTGGTGTCGGTGGTGAGCAATGCTTACTGGGCATCCACCAGGGAGGAAGCCCTGGAAACGGTCAGGTCCATGGAGGCGGTGGGTTACTTCTCCATCAGTACCGACAGGTATCACCAGGAATTTATTCCCCTTGACCATATCAGGAACGCCGTGTTTGCCTGCAAAAAACTGGGGAAGGAGTACAACATTGCCGTGGCGACGGTTTCCGAAGAAGATCCGTCGTATCTCGCACTGATCGATCTCCTCCTGGAGTTTACCGAGAGAGATCGTATAGAAACGGCATTGTTGGTGACGGTGGGGCGCGCAGCCACCGCCGTGGATACGGAATCGCTCGGTTATGCCGCTGAGCCCTGCAAGGCCGCCTGTTCCATGGCCAGTTTCCCGGTGATCTTTCCCGATGGCCGGGTCATCGCCTGCATCGGTCCGCCCATCGTCCTTCCCGATTTTAATCCCCTGCACCTGGGTAACCTGAAAAAAAACTCCCTCGATGAGATCCTTAACCAGGCTGAAAAGAACACCATACTGCATGCCATCAGGACTTTCGGCCCATCATCGCTGGTTGAGCAGCTGAAAGAGAAAGGTTACGGTGAGTTGCTCCCTGATTCTTTCCAGACCGATTCTATTTGTGATATTTGTAACCAGCTGTTCACCAGCAGGAAAATCTGTTTCGCCCTCGAAGAGGTGGCTTCTGATGAATTCTTCAGCAAAAAGGTGGCCTACGGCCGCTATTACTATCTTCAGGAGCCGCAGATGCTGGAGGCGCTTCAACTTGTTGATGATCCCGAAATGAAGGACTGAGCCGGTATGGTGAGGTTTACCGGATGTCAAAGGTTCCTGTCAATTCTGCGCTGTCGCGGTAGCCTTACCGGCATGCCTTAACCCGGAGCGGGTAGTTCCCTCTTTCCCGGCGGAAGAGTTGTGTGGTGAGATGCCATCGGGGAAGGTGTAAAGGCTTAAGGGATGTTGGTCCCATTCATGTCAGTTAATCACTAAGGTTGTGAGAGAACGACCCTCCTGTAGCTGAAAAGGGAGGGAGTTCCTGAGTCTTTTACTTCCAGGATGATATGCAATTGCTGATTTCCGGAGAGTTGAGGCATTTCAAACCGGATCTCCTCCTCCTTTGCGGTGCTGAGGGTCAGAGTCCCTGTAAATCCCCCGGCTTCCCGGTAAACAAACCAATGGTATTGAAGTGAATCACCATCGGGATCGGTGCTTCCCATTGCAGAGAGGTCCACCTTTTCCCCTGCTTTTATGCTGGCCCGGGCAACTGCTTTTCCGGTGTTGCCGTTCAGGGTGAGGATGGGGTGGTGGTTGGCATTTTTGTACTCCCCGGTGACATTCCAGTCCATACGGGCTGCAAAATCATGCTGGTAGGCCTCCCTCCACCGCCAGATGGTCGCCTGGTTGGAAGCTTCCTTCCGGCCGTCGGTCAGGGTAATTTCGTCCTGGGTATTGACTGAGGAGGTCCAGATCTTCCCCTTTTCGGCGTATGACCGGTATAATTCGTATCGTCCGCCCCACCCGCCGAATGCGGGCGAGATAACCCATCCGAGTCCGTTGTTGATCAATCCCAGGAATGAGGGGGTATCCCCCTCCATGATATAGGCGAAAGGGATATAATGCGAACCCAGGGGACCGTGATTTTCCCGGATATTTTCAGCCAGCCAGGGGTTGTCCACCAGGTCGGAATGAAGCATCGGACCGTTTTTATACCACCGGTCTCCCGAAATGCCGGTCCAGGTGGCCCGGTAATATTCGAGCCAGCTGTCCCCGGCCGAAGGGTCGACGATATAAAACAGGTCGGGAAAGTTATTCCTGATCCACTGGCCTGAAAAGTCCTGGTCTGAAATGGCGTATACCCTTAATTTACTTACAAAACGGTTGACTTCCGCTTCGCTTCGGGTTTCGCGCACTTTCCACAAGGCCTGTGCCAGACAGTTGGCTCCTCCCCATGCCGATACCCAGAGCGGCCGGTCATCAGGTTTGTCGACAGCCTTAATAAGCAATTCCGATCCCGGTGAGTCTTTCCCGGATCCCACCCCTTCCATGCCGAAGAGGGGCAGGTGATTCGTGGTGATGGACAACAGGTAGTCCATAGTGGGATAACCTTCGGCATGCCGGTCGAGATGGGCCTTCACCTCTCCGTAACTTCGGACCAGGGACTCAATCTTGTCACGGCGCACCTGGTGGCGGAGGTGGGTGGAGGTAGTGGCTACGATTCCCTCCAGGTCGACCTCATTGGCACAGACCAGCAACCTGACCATCGACTCCTGGTCATCGGGTTCGTTGGTGATATCAGTCAGCACAAAAAGCCGCTGTTTAACAGGAGGTTCAAATTGCAAAGGGGTTTGCCCCTGAATCCTGTGGGGTCCTAATGCCGCTATGAACGTAAGCAGGCACCATGCTGAAAATAATCGCCTGTTCATTGTTATTCTTTATGGCGTATCAATCTGATTTTCGACTAAGCGGGCTATTCCCGGTTTGATCAGCGCTGCCAGGAGACCCTGGCTTTCTTCACATCGGCGGAATTGCTGCCTGCCATAATCTCAAAATCTCCCGCTTCCCAGTCGTACTCCAGGTCGGCGTTGTAAAATTTCAGATCTTCGGGGGTGATGTCAAAGGTGATGGTCCGGGTTTCGCCGGCTTTCAGAAGTACTTTCTGAAAACCCTTCAGTTCACTCACCGGACGGGTCACGCTGCCCACCAGGTCGCGGATGTAGAGCTGGACCACTTCGGCGCCGTCATAACTGCCCGCGTTGGTAAGGTCTACCGAAGCGGTGAGGGTCTCGTTGCCGGTGAGTTGTTCCTTGCTGACTTTCAGGTCGCCATAATCGAAGGTGGTGTAACTGAGTCCGTAGCCGAAGGGATAGAGGGGTTCATTGGGCA
>CAYWUJ010000134.1:0-3517 GCA_964461455.1 uncultured Prolixibacteraceae bacterium
CGGTACCAGCTCACATCGGTGGTGTCGACCACGGGCCAGGGATAAAAGGTACGTTTGCTGTGGCCTGTCGCCCACTGGGTATTGGGGGGGAAGATGACCTGGTAGTCATCGTTGACCGAAACGGCGATATTGGCAAAGCAGAGCATGGTTTGCTCCAGGGGGGTGCGGTTGATGATGCGTATGTTGCAGTCGACCACGGCGCTGCCCGGACGGAGGGTATAGCCCACGGCCCAGCGCATCCGGTGGCGGATCTCCAGTTCACCCACCCATACCGTTTTGCTGCCATCGGGGCCTTCCTCCACGGAATACTGGACCGGCACGAAGGTGCTGGCCCTGTGGTGGTGCGGGATGTTCCACTCGATACCCCCCGAGATCCAGGCCCCTGTGAGGCCGATCAGCGCCGGTTTGATGACATGCTGCCGGTAAATGAAATCGTAGTTGTTGGTTTTATCGACGGCCGAGAAGAGCCGGCCCCCCAGTTCGGGAAGGATCCCCAGCTTTACGAACTCGTTTTCGAGGTAAACCATCTTATAGATCTTATCACTCTTCCGGTTGGTGAGGTTGTCGAAAAGCGGATAGGGATAGATGCGTTGTTCGGCACCCTGGCTGCCCCGGCCAAAGAAAAACATGGGATTGGGATCGGGCGGCCCCGACAGGTAAGTGGGTATATTCTCATCGGTTTCGGTGACCGTCACCGGCGCCTGTCCGAAGCCCCCCGTGGAGACCAGGAACAAGCCCAGGAAAAGAAGGGCGCATACGGTTTGCTTGAATTTCTGTGTCATAGATTTTATCGTTATCGTTTATGATTTTTTTAGTGGTTATTTCAGACACCAATTTACGGAATATCTCATTTCATCACGAATTTGTTGAAGGCCGAAGGGATGAAGTTTTCCTCGGCGATGCCCGTGCTGCTCATGCGAATGGGGCCTTTTTCTCCTGCGGAAGCCGGGGAGAGGGTCAGGAAGAGTTCCACGCCGAGGGCAGTGCCGGGGAGAGGCAGCTCTTCGATACCCAGAGTCTTCACCGGCAGGGAACAGGTGATCTGGTATCCGTTCTCACTCCTCTGGAAGAGAGAAGAGGCTCCGGGGGGCAGGGGAATCTCCCTGCGGCCTGCGACAAGGCGAGCCCCGGGAAGGGCTCCTCCGTTTTGCGGAACCGGGAGGATGATCTGGGCGCCCCGTGACATGCGGGGATTGGCGGCATTGAGAGCGGTCAGGTACACTTTCGCCATGTTGGGTGCCTCCGGGGTATGGGCGGCGTTACTGCCCGTCACCTCGAGAAAGAGGAGCAGGTGGTCGCCGGCGAGGGCCATCCTGAGGCGGCCGCTGCCATCGTGGGGAGAAGTCCAGGCACCCCTGCCGGCAAAGACCTGGTCAGGCCGGGCCATTTCCAGGGCTGCCAGACCGTCCCATCCCTTATGGGCAGGGTCCGACGTCAATGCCGGCACCTGCACCAGGGGATAACTCCCGTTATAATAGACGGGAATCGTCCATTCTTCTGAGAGACCGGCGCTGGCCAGACGAACCAGGAGTTCCGGGGTTTCCGTGCCCTGAAGAGCGGCACCCCGGGCTGCCGTCCTGGTGACAGAAATCGGCGATGTGCGTGCCGCAGAGGAGGGGACCTCCTTGTTCCGTGCCGTAACAGCGGTGGGAATGGCGCGGGTCACAAACGAAAATTCCCTTTGGGGATCTTCGGGTGTCAGGACCAGAGGCCGGGGTGGTGTTCCGGGGAGATTCAGGGTCAGGGATCCTGAGATGCCGCGCGACAGCGGGTCCCTGAGGGCCAGGGTTGTTTTTCCCCCTTCGCGGGGCAGGATGAGAGCCGCCGGGAAGTTCCTCCGGGCCCAGGCGAGATCCTGGTCAGCCACGTAGGCACGGTCAAGGCGGGCCTGCGCCGCAGGGTCGGCAAATACGCCGGAGCCTATCTGTTCATACGCCCCGATATCGGGAGAGCCATCGTCCACAGGATTTCCGAAGAAGTCACGGGGGGCGTTCAGGGCGACGAGCATGCCCGCATTGATACAGGGGGATCCGGGCTTCAGACGGTACCCCCCGAGGGTGCCGATACCCACGCCACCGCTGCCGGGAGCTTCAAACAGGGGGTCGGCCACCAGTTTCTCCGGATCGTTGGGTAATCCATTGGTCCAGGGACCAAAATAACAATTCCGGAGGAAAAGCGTACCCGGAGCAGGAGGCGGCAGCTTCACCGAATCGTCGAACTGCCGAACGGTGGGGTCTCCCGCGGTGTACACCGTGCGGAACCTCCCCTGCCCTGTGGCATAGAAGATGTTGTTCCGGAGGTAAGCCCCCAGTTTGGTTTTGTCTTTGGAGCCGTCACCGGTAAAATAGTCGATGTCGATCGTACCATAGTCGACATAAAAGATGTTGTTGTGGATGATGTTACGTTCTTCGATGGGGCCCTGCATCTGAATGAGGTGGCTTTGGTCGTTTTCGCTGATGTTGTAGCGGGCGATGTTTCCGAAGGTATTGTACATGATAAGGAGGAAACCATGGTTATTGCGGCTGTAGTTGTACTGGCAGATGCAATTTTTGCAGTTGAAGTCGAAGTCGTAGGCATTTCCGTCGCCGTTGGCAGGTTGCCTGCCGGTATCGTAGACGGCGTTGAACTGCATGACCGTTTCAAAGCAGTCCTGTATCCATATGGCAGCCGTGTGGGGCCAGAAGTCCGCGCCTCCCGGCAGGTCGGGGTGTCCCGATCGCATGCAGGAGCGCTTCACGACGTTGTATTCTATGATCCCCCGGGTGGGGCCGTTGACGAAGATGCCGTCGCCGCCGAGGTTTTCGATGGTGTTACGGCGTACCAGGACGTTGTTGCGTGCGCCGAAGACGATGATGCCGCATTTGTCGACGCGTTCGATGAGGTTATCCTCGATGAGGACGTCATCGTACTGCCCGCTGAGTGCCGATCCGCGACCCAGGACGCGGCCCACGAAGATGGCGGCGCTGTTGTATCCGCAGGTGGGGGAATCACCACCCATCTGTCCCCAAACATCATGGATATAACAGTTGCGGATGACGATATGCTCGGTGGGGGTGCTGTTTTTCTCATAGAGGGCGACGATGCCCTGGCGGCCCACGCCCAGTTGTGCCGGGGCGTAGCTGGTGATTTCGAGGTTGCTGATTTCCCACCAGGACTGGTCGACGAGTCTGACGGCAGCGCCATCGGCAGCGCCGATGTTAATGACCGGACGGGGGCCCACGCCATAGCTGCTGAGCAGGATGGGACGTCCCTTTTCGCCGGCACCGCGGGGATGCATCTGGCCGTACCAGACCCCTCCCGAAGCGAGGAGAAGGGCATCTCCGGGGGCGAATTCGGCCTGGTTGACCCTGTCGAGGGTTTTCCAGGCCTCCTTGATGGAGAGTCCCGACAGGGCGTCGTTTCCCGTGGGGGAGACGAAAAAGGTCCTGGCGAAGCCTGTGGGAGCGAGGAACAAGAGGGTGAGTATGATAAGGATGGTTTTTTGCATGATAACAGGATTAAATGGTTAAATACGGGT
>CAYWUJ010000135.1:0-3498 GCA_964461455.1 uncultured Prolixibacteraceae bacterium
TACCGTATTTCATCGGGCGACACCCTTCATTTCAGAAATGTCACCGAATTCACCTCTCCGAAAAAGGGGAATCCTGTGCTGTTTGCCCAGGAGAGGAAAGACTCGTCGGGTACCTTCTCCTCCATAAATATTATAGATCCGGAATCGGGAAAAAAAAGAGAACTCTTCACTGCATCGGGTTTTGTCAAAAACCTGGGTGCTGACGAACCAGGGAGGCAGTATGCCTTTCTCTATTCGGGGGATACCGCCCGGGTGAAGAGCTACGTCCTTTATTACGGTCTCACCACTTCACCGGCGCCCCGTGAGGTAGCGGGCCCCGGCACCCCCGGAATGGCTGCCGGCTGGAGGCCCTCGGAAAACGGAAATATCGTCTTTTCGGAAGATGGCGGTAAGCTGTGGCTGGCTACGGCACCCACACCTGTGGTACCTCCCAAAGATACTATTCCTGATGATGAAAAATCCAAAGTGGACCTCTGGAGCTGGCACGATGCCGACCTGATGCCCCAGCAGCTGAAAGATCTTGAAAAGGAGAAAAAAAGAAGCTATTCTGCCGTATGGTTCACGGGGGAAGAACGGTTTGTTCAGCTGGGTGACACCCTTCTCCCCGTGGTCACCCCGGCGGGCAGGGGCAGGGGCGACCTGGCCCTGGGCATGCAAGACCTCTCCTATCGCAGGGTACGGAGCTGGGACCGGGAAGAGGTGGCCGACTATTATCTGGTGAACGTCACCAGCGGGGAACGTCGCATACTGGCGGAAGGCAATGAAAGGGCCCGGCTGTCGCCGGGAGGCCTCTATCTCTACTGGTTCGAAAAATCAGACAGCAGTTACCATATTCTGGCCACCCAAAAGGAAAGCCGCACCCCACACTCCCTGACCCGGAAATTGCCCGTGGCCTTTCACAATGAGCTCAACGACACCCCGGGGTTTCCCGGAGCTTATGGCATTGCCGGATGGAGCGACAACGACATGGCGTTGTTTGTTTATGACCGCTATGACATCTGGAAAGTCGATCCTGAAGGCAGGGAAGATCCTGTTTGCGTCACCGGGGGCTTCGGCAGACAAAACAGCATCACCCTCAGGTATCTGAAAACCGATCCCGAGGAGGAGTATATTCCCGGGGGGCAGAGGTCGCTGCTCCGTGGTTTCCATACCGGAACCATGGCATCGGGATTTTTTGACGCCGACCTCCACATCCCGGGAACACCCCGGCTGCTGATGATGGGGCCCTGGCATTTTGGAAATCCCCTGAAGGCGAAAAACAGCGACAGGCTGGTATGGAGCAGGGAATCGGCAACGGAATTTCCCGACCTGTGGACCAGTGATTCCACCTTCAAAAAACCGGTGAAAATCAGCCGTGCCAACCCGCAACAGAAAGAATTCAACTGGCTCACCACGGAATTGACAGAGTGGACGTCCTTCACCGGCGAAACGCTGAAAGGGATGCTATACAAACCCGAAGATTTCGACCCTTCACGGAAATACCCCATGATGGTCTATTTTTATGAACGCAGTGCCGACAATCTGCACCGCTATGTGGTTCCGTCACCTTCCCGGTCGACCATTAACCGGGCTTTCTATGCCAGCAACGGTTATCTGGTTTTTGTTCCTGACATCACCTACCGCAACGGTTTTCCGGGACAGAGCGCTTATGATGCCATTGTCAGCGGGGTTTATGCCCTGGCAGCCACCCGCCCTTATGTCGACCTGACAAAAGTGGGACTGCAGGGGCAGAGCTGGGGAGGCTACCAGACGGCCTGGCTGATCACCAGGACTCCCCTGTTTGCCGCGGCCATGGCAGGAGCCCCGGTGAGCAACATGACCAGTGCCTACGGGGGAATACGCTGGGAATCGGGAATGAGCCGCATGGCACAGTACGAACAGAGCCAGAGCCGCATAGGGGCCAGTCTCTGGGAAAAACCGATGCACTACATCGAAAACTCCCCCCTCTTCGGAGTTCCCTCGATCACCACTCCCCTGCTGATGATGCATAATGACAACGACGGTGCCGTCCCCTGGAGCCAGGGCATTGAAATGTTCATGGCTCTTACCCGACTCAGCAAGCCGGTATGGCTGCTCAATTACAACGGAGAACCCCATAATCTGAAGGGCGAAAGCTGGGCCAACCGCATGGACCTCGACAGAAGGATGTTCCAGTTTTTCAACCACTACCTCAAGGGAGACCCCATGCCCCAATGGATGGAGAAGGGAATTCCCGCCATAGAAAAGGGAAAGGATAACGGCTATTAACCTGTTTTGACTATGAAGCTTCGACAAGAGTAATAAATTCCTGTCCGGACAAGGATAACCGTCATTTTCCGCCGCAGTGCGAGACGCTGGGGCTATTTTTTCTCTTTCTTCAGGTGTTTATCCAGGAATTGTTCCTGTTCCCAGAGCAGGTGGAGGATGTTCTCGCGGGCCACGTAGCTGTGGCTTTCCATGGGAAGGAGCACCATGCGGGCATCTCCCCCGAGTCCTTTGATGGCCTGGAAGTAGCGTTCCGTTTGGAGGGTAAAGGTGCCTGGGTTGTTATCGGCTTCGCCGTGGACCAGAAGAATGGGTTTTTTCATTTTCGCGGCGTTCTGGAAAGGCGACATGGTATTGTAAACATCGGGGGCATCCCAGTAGTTCCTGGCTTCACGCTGGAAGCCGAAGGGGGTAAGGGTGCGGTTATAAGCCCCGCTGCGGGCGATGCCGCATGCGAAGTCATCGGACCAGGTCAGCAGGTGTGCCGTCATGAAAGCCCCGTATGAGTGACCGCCGACAGCCACCCTTGTGCGGTCGATATATCCCAGCTGATCAACGGCATCGATGGCAGCCCTCCCATTGGCCACCAGCTGCTCTACGAAAGTGTCGTTCGGCTCGTTCTCTCCTTCCCCGACAATCGGGAAAGAAGCATCGTCAAGGACCGCATAACCGTTGACCACATAGAAAATGAAAGATCCGTAATTGGGAAATGTAAACTCATAGGGGTTCAGCCTGCTCTGCCCGGCACTGTTCCTGTCCTTGTATTCCACGGGATAAGCCCAGATCAGCAGGGGCAGTTTTTCCTTTCCCGGTTTGTCATACCCCGGCGGGAGATAAAGGGTTCCGGAAAGTTCCACTCCATCGGCACGCTGATACCTGATCACTTGCTTTTCGACCTGACGGATGCTTTCAAAAGGATTGGGGAAATGGGTGAGTTGCTGAGGCTCTGCCTTTGTTTTATAATGATGGAGATAATAGTTGAGATAATCGACCGGAGATTGGATCTGCACCAGGGCAATCCCCTTTTTATAATCGGGAATCTCCTGAATCTCCTCCTTTTTGCCCGGAACATGAGAACGATACACTCTTTTGGCCGTCAGAGTCTTAAGAGAGAGTTCATCGATGAAGGGAAACTGGCCCTCAGCGGTGTAGCCCTCACCTATCAGGAAAAGGTTTCCGCGGTGTGGGTGAAAGCGATCTGCGGGTGCCCGGGTCAATACGAAGCCCGGCCAGGCGCATCTCTTCCTGATTCAG
>CAYWUJ010000136.1:0-3494 GCA_964461455.1 uncultured Prolixibacteraceae bacterium
TTCAGCTCCTCCATGACGATGCGGATGGCTTCCTCCAACTGCGGGTCTTTTCCCTTGATGACGTCGGCAGGCCACTGCTCCACCTCCACATCGGGCTCCACCCCCACATTCTCGACGATAAAGCCCTCTTTGGTCCAGATGGCCAGGTTGGGAGCGGTCACCCCGCCGCCGTCCATCAGCTCGGGGAACCCCAGTGTGCCCACCAGTCCGCCCCAGGTGGCCTTTCCCACCAGGGTGCCCACCTTGAACTTCCGGAACATCCAGGGGAGCATGTCACCCCCCGAGCCAGCGGTTTCGTCGATGAGCATCACCCGTGGTCCCTGGATCGAGGCACTAGGGGTTTTCAGGTCCTTGCCGTAGCGCATGTTCCAGTGCGACTGGTAAGGCCGCGTGAGCAGGTCGATGTAGTAGTCGGCAATCGATCCCCCGCCGTTGAAACGCTCGTCGATGATGATCGCCTCCTTGTCGGCCTGCGGAAAGAAATAGCGCTTGAAATATTCGTGTCCCTGCGTGGTGGTATTGGGGACGTAGACGTAGGCCACACGGCCGTTGGTGGCTTCGTGGACCTTCCGGAGGTTCCCTTCCACCCAGTCGCGGTTGCGCAGCGAAAACTCATTGGCCACGGGTTCCACTTTTACGGTGCGTGAGCCGCTGCCGTCGGCATTCGGACCGATGGTGAGCTCGGTAATCTTCCCCGAGGTCTTCTCGAAAAAACTGAAGAGGTTACGGTCGGCGGTCACCTCCTTACCATTGACAGCCAGCAGGTAATCCCCGGCTTTGGCGTTGATGCCCGGGGCGGTCAGGGGTGCCCTGAGGCCCGGGTTCCAGTTGAGGCCCCCGTAGATTTTTTTGAAGCGGTAGCGGTTGCCGGAAATCTCGTAGTCGGCACCCAGAAGGCCTCCTTCTATGCGCTCGGGCTGGAAGCGCTGGTCGCCGCCGCCCACGCGGTGGTGGCCCACGGACAGCTCACTGCACATCCACATGATGAGCCGGTTGAGGTCGTTGCGGCTGGGCACGTCGCCCAGGAAGGGGGCGTATTTCGCCTTCATGGCTGGCCAGTCGGCACCGTGCATCCCCGGGTCATAGAAAAAGTCACGGTTGATGCGCCACGCCTCGTCGAAGATCTGGGCCCACTCGGCCGCCGGGTCGATCTTCACCTCGAGGGCGTTCACGTTGAGCGTTCCCTTTCCGGCTTCGGGCTTCTTGCCGGCATCGGAGATTCCCCAGTTCGGGCCCTTCCGGGTGATCATCTTCTTGCCGTCGGCCGACAGCTCATAGCCATCGATTTCCGCCACCTCGCTCTCCTTCCGCTCTTTCATGTCGAATTTGAAGAGTTTGGCATCGCCCTGTCCGGCCCCCGGGTAAACCATGTAGAGGAGTTCCCCGGACTTGCCCATGCCCAGATCATCGTAGTTCCCGGCACGCAGGGGAAGGTCGACAATGCGGCTGTCGATGCCCCCGAGGTCAATGGCGATCTTCTTCACGGGCTCTTCTTTGGCGTCTTCCGTCGCTTTCCGGCCTGATGACTTGTCCGTTTTATCATTTTTGGTGCC
The DNA here is from genome assembly GCA_964461455.1 of uncultured Prolixibacteraceae bacterium. GTDB lineage: Bacteria > Bacteroidota > Bacteroidia > Bacteroidales > Prolixibacteraceae > UBA1413. The sequence continues at coordinate 1,554 of CAYWUJ010000136.1, forward strand.
CTTTCCGGCTTCCGGAGAAGTCGCAGACTCTTCCCTGACACTCTCTTCGTCGCTCTCACGCGCAAAGGGGTGGGGGAGGTCGGCACGCAGCGTGGCCAGGTAGATGGAGCTGGTCATGCGCATGTCGGCATTCGACTGGTCAAACCAGTTGATGACCGGTCCGGCATCGGTCGACGCCAGGAAAAAGAGGTACTTCCCCTCGGGGTCGAAAACCGGACTCGCCGCATCGCTCATGCCGTCGGTGACGGGGGTCGACTTCCCCTCTTCCACGCTATAGAGGTATACCCTCCGGAAGTGCGTGGCAGTCACGAGGGTGTAGGAGATCCACCGGGAATCGGACGACCAGTCGCTGGCCATCTCCCGGAAGGGCCCGGGGATGTACAGCTCGTCGGTGGCTATTTTCGTGGAGTGGCCGGTGGCGACTTCCATCAGCCAGAGGTTGCGGCCGTTATCGGTATAGGTGAGGTATTTGCCGTCGGGTGACCACTCCGGAAAGGCGTAGAAGCCTGTCCCCTGGAGGGCAATGCGGCGGGTCTCCCCCTTACCGTCTTGCGCCTTGATGCTGAGCTGGTATTCGCCGCCTTCATCGGAGAACCAGGCGATGGACTTCCCATCGGGCGACCAGGCCGGAAATTTATCGTGGACTCCGGGGCTCTCCGTGAGGTTGCGGGGATCGCCCTTCTCGGCAGGCAGGGTGAGGATCTCTCCCCTGTAGCCGAAGACGGCCCGTGACCCCGTGGGTGACAGGGTGGCACTCCTGATGTTCTGCCGGGCGTCCTTCACGTAGCGGGGACGCAGCTCGGCGAGCTCGGCGGCAATGCCCACCTTCAGGTCGGTGGTGGTTCCGGAGTTAAGGTCATAGATATGGAGCTTCGCGGCTTGCTCGAAGATGACTTTGTCGCCGTTGAGGTTGGCCGAGATCACCGGGAAGTCGGCGTACCTGGTGAGCTGCTTCACCGCTCTGGTGGCCGGGTCGAAGCTGAAGAGGTTGAACTCGCCGTTCCGGTCGGAAAGAAAGAGAAGGGTGGCCCCGTGCCACATGGGGTTCCAGTCGTTGCAGCGCCCCGCGGTCTGGGGGAGCTTTTCGGTGGCGTGGGTCGTCAGGTCGAAGATCCAGAGGTTCGAGGCGGTGCCCCCGCGGTAGTTCTTCCACTGCTGGAAGGCCGGGGGAAGGGGGGTGTAGGCCATCGTTTTCCCGTCGGGACTGTAGGCCGCCTGGTAGGCGTTGGGGATGACCAGCTTCGTGGGCATGCCCCCGCTCAGGGGTACCGTGAAGAGGTTCATATAGCGGTTCGAGAAGGCCTCCCGGTTCGAGGCAAAGAGAACGGCGCTCCCGTCGGGGGTGAAGCCCCGCACTCCGTCGGCCGAGGGATGCCAGGTGAGACGCACCGGCATGCCCCCTTCCACAGGAATGGTGTAGACGTCGGTATTGCCGTCGTATTCGGCACTGAAGGCGATCGTTTTTCCGTCGGGCGAGAAACGGGGCAGCGACTCCACCCCCGCGTCGGAGGTGAGCCTGCGCACCCCGGTGCCGTCGGTGCGCGCCACCCACAGGTCGTTGGCATAGATGAAGGCGATGTGCGTGGCGCTCAGGTCGGGCTGGTGCATCATCCGCGTGTCGGTGGTGCTGATCGCCGTGGCTGGTGTCGCCGATAGCAGAAAAAGAAAAATGATCGCAAGGAAGGATACCCCTAACGAAGCATTGTGGTTGAAAACAGAGTCGGGATGTTGAGGATAATGAAACTTGTCGCACAGGGAAGTGCCCAGGGCAGTGTTCACGGAAATGCCCACGGTAGTTTCGCGACGGCTGGAATTTTCTCTCATGGCTTTATCTGTTTAGTAATACATGGCAAGTTTCAGGCTGTATCTCTTTATAAGACTTCAGTCTCTATGGAATGTTACATTTTCTCCTTCCAAGTTATGGAATTCCCGTCAAATGAC
>CAYWUJ010000137.1:0-3464 GCA_964461455.1 uncultured Prolixibacteraceae bacterium
CCATCGGCGGCGGGAACCACCAGGTTGCTGATATGGTCGATTTCCTGGCGGAATTGTTGGTCGAGTCTGATGACGAGGTCGAAGCGTTTTTCACCTTCGAAGAGCGTGCCGGCAATCATTCCCGAGAAGGCCATGGAGATCACCTGGTTGGCGTCGGCCACCGGAATGCCATAGCGTGCCAGCCGGTCACGGTGGTAGTTGACTGTCATCTGGGGCAGTCCTTCCACCTTTTCGACGGTGACATCAGAAGCCCCCTCCACGCCTGAGATCAGGTTCCTGAGTTCTTCGGCTTTAGAGGCCAGAACGGAGAGGTTCTCGCCATAGATCTTGATGGCCACGTCGGCCCTGACGCCGGTGATGAGCTCGTTGAACCTCATTTCGATGGGCTGGGTGAATTCAGGTTCGTAGCCTGGCAGCACTGCCAGGGCTTCCTTGAATTTTTCGGCCAGTTCATCCTTGGATTTTGCGGAAGTCCATTCCCTGATGGGTTTCAGGGTCACGATGATGTCTGATTCCTCCATGGACATGGGATCGGTGGGCACCTCGGCGGCCCCGATGCGGGAGACGACCTGCTCCACCTCGGGAAATTCCAGGAGTATCTTTTCGATTTTGGTGGTGATGTCGATGGTGGTCCCCAGGGAAGTCCCCGTAGGCAGGACCGGCTGGATGACGAAATCTCCCTCGTCGAGGGTAGGAATGAATTCACCCCCCATGCGGCCAAAGATGATCAGTGAGAAGATGAAGACCACCAGGGTAGTGCCCAGGACCAGCCGTTTATAGGTCATCGAGAATTCCAGGACGGGCAGGTAGCTCTTTTGGAGCAGGTGCATGAGGCGCTCCGAGATATTATCTTTTTTCTTTCCGGTTTTTGGTTTCAGGAAAATGGAGGCGACGACGGGCACCCAGGTCAGGCAGAAGAACATGGCGCCGAGCAGGGCGAAGCAAAAGGCCAGGGCCATGGGTCTGAACATTTTGCCTTCGACACCGGTGAGCGACAATACAGGAATAAAAACGATCATGATGATGAGCTGTCCGAAGATGGCCGATTTGAGCATTTTCACGCTGCTGTCGTAGGTGATCCGGTCGATTCTCTCCTGTTGTTCCTCTTTGGCCAGGGCCAGTATGGAGGCGCTTTGTGCAGTCATGCGGAAGGCGATGAATTCCACGATGATGACGGCACCGTCGATGATGATGCCGAAGTCGATGGCTCCCAGGCTCATCAGGTTGGCGTCGATGCCGAAGAGGTACATCAGTGAGATGCCAAAGAGAAGGCAGAGGGGAATCACCGAGGCCACCACGAGGCCTGAGCGGAAGTCGCCGATCAGCAGAATGACAATGAAGGCGACAATCAGGAAACCCAGGATCAGGTTTTCCGCCACTGTTTTGGTGGTTTTGGCGATCAGGGCGCTTCGTTCCAGAAAGGGATTGATATACACCCCTTCGGGGAGGGTTTCCTGGACTTCCGCCACGCGGGCTTTTACGTCGTTGATGACCTGTTTGGAGTTGGCATTCTTGAGCATCATCACCTGGCCCAGCACCTTTTCGCCCTCTCCGTTTCCGGTGATGGCCCCGAACCGGGTGGCATGGCCGAAGCCTACCCGAGCCACATCTTTCACCAGAACGGGAATGCCATCGCGGGTGGTCACCACCATATTCTCCACATCTTCGAGGGAGGTGGCCAGTCCCTCACCCCTGATGAAATAACTCTGGTTGTTGCGCTCGATATATCCGCCGCCGGCCACCTGGCTGTTCTTTTCGAGGGCGCTGAAAAGCTCCCCGATGGTCAGTTCCGCCGCCTGCAACCGGTTGGGATCCACGGCCACCTCATATTGTTTGAGATATCCGCCCCAGGTGTTGACTTCCACCACTCCCGGAATTCCCGAGAGCTGTCGTTTTACCTGCCAGTCCTGGATGGTGCGCAGATCCATCGGGGAATAGAGGGAGTCAAAGCCGGGTTTGGTGTCGAGGATGTACTGGTAGATCTCCCCCAGTCCCGTGCTGATAGGACCCATTTCAGGCACCCCGAAGCCTGCGGGGATCTTTTCGGCTGCCGATTTGATCTTTTCGGCGATCAGCTGGCGCGGAAGATAAGTGCCCAGCCGTTCCTCAAAGACGATGGTCACCACTGACAATCCGAACTTGGAGACCGACCTGATCTCCTTGACCCCCGGAAGATTGGCCATTTCCAGTTCCACGGGATAGGTGATGAACTGTTCCACATCCTGGGTGGAAAGATTACGGCTGGTGGTGATCACCTGCACCTGATTGTTGGTGATGTCGGGAACCGCCCCGATAGGAATCTGAGTCAGGGAGTATAACCCGAAGCCGGCAATGGTGGCTGTAAACAGCAACACCATCAGCTTATTCCTGATGCTGAATCCGATAATATACTCAAGCATAAGCGTGATTGTTAACGACGGGATTAAGAATTCTCTAAATTATAAATTTTGGAGAAAAGCATTCCGGTTGTGAACAAATTATCTTTAAAAACGTCTGAAATCAAAATGGCATTTTTCAAATGAGAAAACTATTTCTGATCGTTTTACTAATACCGGTAATGGTTATGACCACAGAAGCCCAGGATAAGGGATTCAGGAAGCTGAATAATTTTGAGGAGTATGTGATCCTGAAGAAAGGAACGGAGGCTCCCTTCACGGGAGAGTATAACAAGAATAAGGAGAAGGGGACCTATCACTGCAAGCAGTGCAACGCCCCACTCTACCGGTCGGCCGATAAGTTTGAATCGGGATGCGGATGGCCCAGTTTCGATGATGAGATCAAGGGGGCGGTATTGCATTTACCCGATGCCGATGGTCACCGTACCGAGATTGTGTGTACGCATTGCCGGGGGCATCTGGGACATGTCTTTACCGGTGAGGGTTATACGAATAAGAATACCCGGCATTGTGTCAATTCGGTATCGCTGGTATTCATTCCTGATAAACAGGAAGATAAGAGAGATCAGAAAAAGAAATAGTTTAACCCGGGAAGAATAGAGTCATTTTTCCGTGATCAGGGGAGTCAGGATATCGAGGAGCCACTGGGGTGTTTTAACGGCTTTTCCGGTCACCGGATTGGTGGAGACCAGGACCACTTCGCCGTGGTTGATCAGTTCTCCGGCCGGATTGAAAACCTCGGTTTTGATGTGGAGCCTGACCATGGGGATCTCCTCCACCCTGCTGCGGAGGGTCAGCAAGTCGTCGTAGAAGGCGGGTTTGAGGTAGGTGATGCTGAGGTTTCTGACGGGCCAAACGATGCCAGAATCTTCGATCTGCTTGTAGGTAACGCCGTTGGCCCTGAGCATCTCATTACGGGCGATTTCATAAAACCGGGGATAGTTGCCGTAATAGACCACCCCCATTTTGTCGGTATCGCCGTAGCATACCCTGATTTGTGTCTCGTGTGATAACATATTTACCTTATATTCAATTATTTATCATCCATTCTGCCGATCACCAATCACC
>CAYWUJ010000138.1:0-3464 GCA_964461455.1 uncultured Prolixibacteraceae bacterium
GCCGTGGGGGTCTTCTGGCGGGTGTGGGCGACCAGGTCGACGATGGTTTCGTCCTTCTCATGGCCGATTCCCGTGATCACCGGCAGGGGAAACTGGGCTATGGCGTTGGCCAGGTCGAAATGGTCGAAGCTGCTGAGGTCGGCCTGTGAGCCTCCGCCGCGGATGATGGCCACGGCGTCGAAGTTCTCTTCTTCCCGGAAGATCGTGTCGAGGGCCGCAAGGATCGAGGGCACCGCCTCGCTTCCCTGCATGAAGGCCTCAAAGAGACGGACTTCAAAACGGAATCCGTAGCTGTTGTGGTCGAGCTGGTTGGTGAAATCCTGGAATCCTGCGGCGGTGGCCGAGGAGATGACGGCGATACGCAGGGGCACCAGGGGCAGGGGAAGTTCCCGGTTCATGTTGATCACTCCGGCCTCTTCGAGACGGCGGATGATCTCACGGCGCCGGAGGGCCATATCTCCCAGGGTGTAGGTGGGGTCTATATCCTTGATATTAAGGCTTAATCCGTAGGCCGGGTGAAATTCGACGCTGACCTGTACCAGTATCTTGATGCCTTCGGCCAGGGTTTGTCCGGTGGTGGTCTCGAAATAGGGCCTGATCATCCGGAAGGCGTAGGACCAGATGGTGGCCCGTGCCCTGGCGGTCAGCTCGTCGGTGGCTTCGTCCTTTTCCACCAGTTCGAGGTAACAGTGTCCCGTGCGGTTGACCTTCATCTCGCTGATCTCCCCGACGACCCACAGGGTCGTGGGAAAGGCATCCTGCAGGGCATTCCTGATCAGGGAGTTCAGTGCGAGCAGGGTAAGGGGAGTGCTCATCGCGGGCCTCCTCCGGCGATTTTGTGGACTTCGCTGCCCGTGTTGCTGCTGATCCTGACCAGGTATATTCCCTGGGGAAGGTGGCCCAGTCCGGTGATCAGGCGGGGTCCGCTGCCTTCCAGCCTGCTGTGGAATATTTTCTGTCCGGTGAGGGTGAAGAATTCCGCGGTGACGGCGCCCTTTTGGTTCACGGGGGGTACGAGGGTGAGGCTTTCCCGGAAGGGAAGGGGATAGAGGGTCCATTGGGAGATGGGAAGGGGAATCCGGGGCACGGAGGTCTGGAGGAGGATGCCGGCGGCTTCCATGTTGGGGATGCCATATCCGAGGAGGGAATCGGGGGCCAGATGCTGACTGGCGCTGTGGATGAGGGCGTGTCGGATATGCCAGGGGGCGGCTTCGGGGAAGGCCTGCCAGAGACAAGCCGCCATTCCTGCGAGAATCGGCGAGGAGAAGGAAGTTCCGTTGTTCGCCGACACCTCCCCGTTGGCTCCTTCCACCGTGGCGGCGACTCCCATGGCCGCCAGGGTAGGTTTTACCTCATTGTCGGCCGAGGGGCCCAGAGAGCTGAAAGAGGCCCGCATGCCCTCCTTGTTGACGGCAGCCACGGCGATGACGCTGTCTCCATCGGCGGGGGTGAGGATGCGTTTCCAGCTGTTGTTGGCTTCATTGCCGGCACTGGAGAAGACCAGGATGCCCCTGGCGGCCGCCAAATTGGCACCCCGGGCCACACGGGTGGTCTTTCCGTCCATGACGGCGAAGGTATGGCTCATGGCAGGGGCGTCATAGGTGGAATATCCCAGTGACGAGTTGATGATGTCGCAACCGGCACTGTCGGCGAGTTCCGCCCCGGCAATCCAGTTGTCCTCCTCCACGGGGAATTCGGAACGGGCATCTTCGGTACGTATCAGCCAGTAGGAGGCGTGGGGTGCCGTGCCGATGAGGCGTCCCGGTTTGTTGCCTCCCATGGTCGAGAGGACCATCATCCCGTGGGTGTGTTCCCCGTAGATGTCGGAAGGGGGGTAGACCATATTGGCGGTTCCGGCGATCCTTCCTGCGGCACGCAGGGAGTCAAAGGCCGGCAGGGTGTTGACACGATAGAAACCGGCATCGAGGATGGCGATCAGGATGCCCTTGCCTGTGAATCCGCGCGAATGAAGATATTGTCCGTTGAGTTGTCCCACCTGGTAGACCGAGGCTCCATAGAATGAGGTGTCGATCGGGTTAAGCTCCCCGGGAGTTCCGAATTTTGAGGTGGCGCTTTTGGTGACCACCGTGTCGGGACGGGTACATTCCATGCCGGCGACGAAGGGGAGGGCGGCGATTGTCAGGGAGAGGGAGTCGTTGGGGAGAAACACGGTGAGGGAGTTCATCCAGCGTGAGGAGTTCACGGCGACGGCCCCCAGGCGTACCACCGAATCGGTGTAATGGGGGTTGACGGGAAGGTCGGCCTCTTCCACGGCGATGCCCAGGGCGGCACGGCGTTCCAGGGCCCTTTCCGAGAGGAACTCCAGGGGCCGCGAAAGAGACCAGGGGGAATTCTCCTTATCCCGGAAGTCGACGCGCCACAGGGACTGTGCCTCTGCTGTTCCACACAGGAGTCCTATAAGAATGACCGTCAGAAAAGTTCTGAATCCCGTTTGCATGGGTTATGCCGTTTAGATGGTTGACCTGATCCCTCACAGGCCCTGCCGGGGACGACTGCGCCGCCGGCGGGTAAGGCCGGGCCCTGACAAGGCTTGTTCGGATGACCAAATTAGCGTTTTCTTTCCAGAAACTCTTCGGGGTTTTCCAAATATTTCTCAGGGTCGGTCAAACGGTCGCGCTGTTGTTCGAGTTCTTCCAGCTTTTGGGAGTCCATTTGGAGGAGGAGTTCCGGATTCTGGAGTTTTCCGGCGCTGTAATGAAGGGTATAGAGGGTATCCCCGGTTTCGGCAAGGAAGATCCAGGGACCCTCGGGGAGGTCTTCCTGGTAATGGGAGTTCATTTCCGTTTTTCCGGAAGGGTAAAAGCCGGTGCATTTGCCGTGTCGGCGGCCCTGGTGGTAGGTACATTCCAGAAAGGGTTTTCCGGAGGTGAAAAAGGCGCGGTAGGGGCCCTCCTGTTGATCGTTCACCCAAGCCGACTCTTCCAGCAGCTCGCCCGAGGCATAGAATTTCCGGGAGATCCCGTTTTTAAGGCCGTGGGAAAACTCCTCGGTGGCGATGGTGCGGCCGTTGCTGAGGTATTCCCAGGTGCCTGTTTTCTTTTCGCCGAGGTAAAGGCCGCGTGCCACGGGCGTGGAGGCCGATTCGTAAAGGGTAGCCCTGACGGTGTCGCTGGTGGGGCTGTATTCCAGGATGGCTTTGAGGCTGCCGCCTTCATGCCACCGTTTCCAGGTACCCGCGGGCTTGTCATCGCGGAAGGAGCCCTGGTACATCAGGCGGCCGTTGGGGTATTTCTTCTCCCAGGGACCCTGTTTCCGGCCGTGGGCATCGGTCTGGTTGAGGCCCGGCTGTGCCGTGGCCAGCATGGGGAGGAGGAGCAGGAGAAGAAGGAGGTGTTTCATCATTGTTCATTTTTGAAAAAAGCCTGTAAATTGTTAGTTTACAGGCTTTTAAGTGGAACTGGCGGGAGTCGAACCCGCGTCCAAACGGGGAAGCCATATGGTTT
>CAYWUJ010000139.1:0-3431 GCA_964461455.1 uncultured Prolixibacteraceae bacterium
CCTGTGGTCGGCTGCGGGGGTGCGCCCTGCCGACGAGATCAGAAGGGTGGTCGAGAAGGCCCTGAATACCCCCGTGTAGAAACAACAGTCCATTGGGAGGTGTTTCCGCGGGATTCAGAAAAAGTTGATTTTCTGCTTGTAGCCTTGCAGTATTTTCTTCTCTTCGATGGCCAGCATGATCACATCAACGAGCATTTCCGTGGTGAAATGGGAGCGGTTGAAGGTGATATCGAAGATTTCCGTTTCGTCGGGTGGTCCCTGCATGACTGTATGGCGGTAGGCATACCGTTCTTTTTCCACCTGGTCGATAAACCTGACCGACTCGTCGCGGGTCCAGTTGTTTTTGTTCATGATGCAGAGGATGCGGTCTTCGAGGGGGGCGACCATCCTGATGTGCAGGGCGTTGCGGATATCGTCGGCGATGACGTTGCTGGCCCGCCCCACGATGATGCAGAAACCGTCTTCGGCGAAACTTCGGATCACATCGACCACGGTCTTCCTTATTTTTTTGTCGCTTTTATACCTTTTCTCCCCGAAGGCATTGAGGATTTCGTCAAAGGTGGTGCGGTCGGTCTGCCTGAAGATCTTGGCCACCCGCTCGGGGGCGAGGTCCAGTTCTTTGGCACTGTGGTGCAGGATCTCCTTGCTCACGACTTTCCACCCCTCATAAAAGGTGGTCCGGTTGAGCCTTTCGGCCAGGGCATAGGCCAGCTCGAGTCCCGAACATCCCACCTCACGCGAAATCGTGATCACCGGTCCCGGCGGCGTGTCCGTCTCGATGCGGGGACTCCCCAGGGTTAGCCGTTTATTGAGATATGTAATCAGTGTGTTTCCCATGATGACAAAGGTTTTATCATTTATTACGGAAAATTTTTCCCGCGGGTTCCCTTTCCGGAGACGAAAGTTTTATGTTAGTTTTGAACATTCCCTAAAATACGACGAAAATGAGCGGCCCCTTGTTTAGCCCGGTAAAAACCGTTAATTTCGGGACTTATTCTTAAAATGTACGTTTTATGTTTGCAAAAGAAGTCTATATCAACCGCCGGAAGAGGCTGGCGGAAAAGATGGGCAACAGCCTGATCCTGATCCTGGGAAACGGCGAATCGCCCATGAATTACCCCGATAATACCTACCATTACCGGCAGGACAGTAACTTCCTCTATTTCTTCGGACTCGATCATCCCGGACTTGCCGGGGTCATCGATGGTGCCAGCGGGGAGGAGACGATTTTCGGCAATGACGTCGATATTGACGACATCATATGGATGGGGCCCCAGGAGAGTATGGCTTCCCGCGCCGCGCAGGTGGGGGTGGCCACGACCAGGCCTTTTGACCGTTTGGGGGATTTCCTCACCGGTGCCATCGGCCAGGGGCGGAAGATCCATTTTCTGCCCCAGTACCGTGGTGAGAATAAAATCCTGCTGCAGGAGCTCACGGGGATGGAAATCGCCCGCCAGTCCGCCGGGGCTTCCCTGGAGCTGATTCAGGCGGTGGTGGCCCTCAGGTCGGTAAAGGAAGCGGTGGAAATCGCGGAAATCGAGAAGGCCTGCGCCACGGGATACAAGATGCACGTCAAGGCTATGAAGATGGCCCGGCCCGGAGTGTGGGAACAGAAAATCGCGGGGCGTATTGAAGGAATCGCCGCCTCGGGGGGAAATTACATCTCCTTTCCCATCATTCTCTCGCAGAACGGCGACACCCTGCACAACCACGACCACTCCCAGATCCTGGAAAAGGGAAGGCTGTTGATCGTCGATGCCGGCGCCGAATCGCCGCTCCACTATGCTTCCGACTTCACACGTACCACCCCCGTGGGGGGGAAATTCACACAGAAGCAGCGTGAAATTTACGACATCGTTCTGGCTGCCAATAACAAAGCCACCGAACTGATACGTCCGGGAGTGACCTACCTGTCGGTCCACCTGGAAGTGGCCAGGGTGATCGCCTCAGGACTCAAGGAGGTGGGGCTGATGAAAGGCGACGTCGACGAGGCCGTGGCCGCCGGAGCTCATGCCCTTTTCTTCCCGCACGGACTGGGACATATGATGGGGCTCGACGTACATGATATGGAAGACCTCGGACAGATTTACGTCGGTTACGACGACGAAATCAGGCCTTCATCGCAATTCGGCACCCGCTCCCTCAGACTTGGCCGGCGTCTCCAGCCGGGATTCGTCATCACCAATGAGCCGGGAGTCTACTTCATTGCCGACCTTATCGACAAATGGCGCAGCGAAAAACTTCATGCCCGGTTCATCAACTACGACGTGGCGGAACAATACAAGGGATTCGGCGGAATCAGGCTTGAGGATGATATTCTGGTTACTCCTGAGGGAGCCCGCATCCTGGGGAAACGCATCCCCATCGATCCTGATGAAGTGGCGGAAATCGCCTCAGGAAAGAAATAACCCCGCACTGTGGGTCCCCTTCATAAGATTCCCTCCCGGGAAAGTGGACGGGAACAGGGGCTGCAACAGCTTTATGAGTTGGAGATTCTCTCCTGTTCCAACTGTTTTTTGACAATCCTGTTGTAGAAATAGTCCAGCTCCACGAAGATCTCGTCACGGATTTCGCGGCAGAGCTCTTTTATTTTCTGGGGATTATGGGAGCCCTTAAAAGGATTGGCAAATCCCAGGTGCATTTTTCTTTTGGCCCTGACTTTCGGCAAATTCAGGGCCTCAGGGGTTCCGTCACCCACGGTGATCAGGAAATCAAACTCCATGTCGGCATACTTCTCGAACTTCTCGGGTTTTTTTTCCTCTATCTTAATGCCAATCTCGGCCATTACCTCAATGGCTATAGGTTCGATGTGCGTCACTGGTTTCAGTCCGGCCGAGTGAATCTCTAACTTCCCGTCCATGTGCCGGAGGATGGATTCGGCAATCTGAGAGCGACAGGAATTGCTTTGGCTCAGGAAAAGAATCTTCATAGTCTGGTCGTAGTTGATTGAGGCTCAAAATTTACGAAAAATCAATTACTCTGGAAAACGAATTATAAAAAATCATTATGAATGTGTTGCAGAAATGGTATGAGCAGTGTCAGAGCCACCAAAAAATGTAAATTTATCAGAAAACTTTGAGTATTTTTGCGCAATAATCTATTTTCGTGCAATCTTGGCAATATTGAGATATCTTGCCGGTAAAACAAACAGTACATGGAGCCTAAAGATCTGAAAAACTCTGAAGAGTTAAAAGTTACGTCCAGTAACGATGCTGAATTATCTGACCAGATGCAGCAGGAAGCTGCCGATGCCACCGAAGTGACCGCCGGAGCCGCTGAACCCGCCGAAGTCGCCGAACCCGTCGTGGAAGAAGTGGCGGAAGTCGATGAGCCCGTCGTGGAAGAAGTGGCGGAAGTCGCCGAACCCGTTGTGGACGCTGCTGAAGCTGCTGCCGAGCCCCTCGAACCCGTCGTGGAAGAAGTGGCAGAAG
>CAYWUJ010000140.1:0-3410 GCA_964461455.1 uncultured Prolixibacteraceae bacterium
GATCGGTGATATCTGAAATTCAGAGTCAAGGATCAGGGCTTCTTTTTTTCCGGGAACAGCAAGCTGAAAGTTACGGCGGCAGCAAAAGCGAGCAGGTAGCTGGCCAGGCGTTCTGATATCCCTGTGGGGTCGGCCAGCCAGGTTTTCCAGATGATGGCAGTCAGGGTACCGGTGATCAGAGAGGCGTAAATGCCTGCCCGGGAGAAGCGCTTCCAGAAGAGGAGCAGGATGACCGCCGGACCGAAGGAAGCCCCGATTCCGCTCCAGGCATAGGAAACCAGTCCGTATACCGTATCCTCCATGGTCATGGCCATCACAAAGGCCACCACACCCACCAGGAGGGTGAGGAATTTGTTGAGGAAAAGGAGTCGTTTTTCAGCCAACGGCTGGCGTCGGAAGTTGGTGCAGATATCCTCGGTGATGGATGATGAAACCACGATGAGCTGGGAGGATGCCGTCGACATCATGGCCGATACGGCGCCCGAGAGCAGGATTCCCGCCAGCAGGGGATTCATGAGGGTCATCACCATAACGGGCATCACCTTTTCAGCGTCGGCAGCGATCAGGGCGGCATTGGCCCCCAGCACTCCCCCCTGCACCAGCTTGAACCCGATTATGCCGGTCAGAAAAGCCCCGATATAAGCCAGAAAAGTCCACAGAATGGCGATTACCCGGGCCCGTTTGTTTTCTTCGGGATTCCGCATGGCCATCATCCGGTTGAGGAGCTGGGGCTGTCCGGTATAGCCGAAGGCCCAGCTCAGGCCGTTTAAAACCAGAAGGAAAGTGGTAGCTGACGCCGCAGCCCCGGAAGAGATGATCGTTCCGGGGCCCACCACAGTATCCGCATCGGCATGGAGGAGGGCATCGGCAAAGCCGATACCATGAGAGGCAGCGATAAAGAGGGCCACAATGGGTAACACCACACAGGTAATCACCATCAGTATGGCCTGGAAAGCATCTACCGCCACCACGGTGATAAAACCTCCCAACATGGAATAGAGGGTGACGATTCCCGCCCCGATCACCATACCCCAGAAAGGGTCGATCTGAAAAGTGTCGTTGAAGATCTTGCCGGCACCGCTGAACTGGGCGGCCAGGTAAAGGACGAAAAAGATAATGATGATCACTGAGGAGAGGAAGCCGATTTTCTTTTCCGTTCCGGGGAAAGATTTAAAGAAGAGACCCGATACGGTCAGTGCCCCTGTTTTCTCCGTGATTCTACGCAGCGGTTCCGCCATGAAGATCCAGAGGAAGAGAATGCCTGAGACGCACCCCAGGGCCACCCAGATGGCGTTCCACCCTTCCGCATAGGCAAAGCCGGTAAGGCCCAGCAGCAGCCAGGCCGATTCTCCCGTTGCCCGCTCCGAAAGGGCCAGGAACATGCCCGGGATCTTCTTTCCCCCCAGCACAAAGTCGGCATTTGTTTTCGACCGCCTTGAGGCAAATACCACAATGGCGATCAGCACGCAGAGATAACCGGCAAAGACAGCGATCAGCATGGTTCAGTCTGAATCGGGTTCCATATTATCGGATCTCCTTTTCGATCCATCCTGAACGGTCGGGAGAGCGCGGGGTCTGCGGTTTTTTCACCGGATTCTTTTCCAGCTCTTTAAGAAGTTCTTCCACAGCCCTTTCAATTCCGGGGTCGACCCCTTTTGCCAGTTGTTCGGGCCTGTCGACCACTTCGATATCGGGATAGACACCGATTCCCTCGATGATCCAGTCGCCCGAAACGTCGTAAATGCCGAACCTCGGAACCGAAATATAGCCACCATCGACCAGGCGGGCATTTCCGGAGATACCGACCAGTCCGCCCCAGGTGCGGGTGCCGATCAGTTTCCCCAGTCCCAGTTTCTTGAAGAAGTAAGGAAAGGCATCACCTCCCGAAGAGGAGTAGCCGTTGATGAGCATCACCTTGGGGCCGTCGTGGGCCACTCCGGGAGCCCTGGTGGGTTCCAGTCCGTTGCGGTGCCAGTATACCAGGGTCTTACGGTCGAGCAGGTCGGCCATCCTGTCGGGGATAAAGCCCCCGCCGTTGTAGCGGTCGTCGATGATCAGGGCCTCCTTGTCATGATAGGCATACATTCCGCGGAAGAGTTCCCGGTTACCATCGGTGGAGGTGTTGGGCACATAGATATAACCGATCCGGCCTCCTGAGAGCGAGTCGACCATTTTCCGGCGTTCTTCGACCCAATTAAAGGCCATCAGTTCCAGCTCGCTGGTGATGGGTTTGATGGTATAGGTGCGGGGATCCTTCAGGTCGGCCTTTCCGCTAACGGTGATCTCCACCTTTTTGCCGGCGCTGTTTTCCAGAAAGAGGTAGGGGTTGTCGGCCAGGGTCACCTCCTTGCCGTTGATGCGCAGCAGGTAGTCGCCCTCTTTCACGTCGACGCCGTTTTCAGTGAGGGGCGAGCGGCGTGCGGGATTCCAGTTTTCTCCCTGGAGGATGCGGGTGATGCGGTAGCGCCCGGTAGCCTGGTCGGGTTCCAGGGAAGCCCCGAGGAGGCCGCCGTCCACCCTTTTCACCTTTTCAAAATCTCCCCAGTCGACATAGGAGTGGCCGGCGTTGCTCTCAGAGACGATCTCATTGAGAATATAGTCGAGGTCGGCACGGTGGCTCACAAAAGGAAGCAGGGCGCTGTAGCGTTCCTTCACCCCTTTCCAGTCGACCCCGTGGAGGTTGTCGACATAGAAGTAATCGCGGAAGATACGCCACCCGTCGGCATAGATCTGGTTCCATTCCTTGCGGGGGTCGATTTTCATTTCCATGGCGTCGAGGTTGATTTTGCCCGCTCCACTTTTCTGGTTGGGGGCCACCTTGACCACGCCGAAGTCGGGACCCGAGCGGTACATCACCATCTTCCCGTCGGCAGAAATCATGGCAGACATGGCCCTGTCGAGGATCTCCTCGCTTTTTTCGTCGGCAATGTTGTACTTCATGAGTTTTCCTCCTGACAGGTAGAGGATTCCACCCTCCACGGCCCCGGCCATGCGGTAATCCCCGGCTTCTCCCGGAATCACGGCAATGCGGTTGTTGATCCCCTCGAATCCGATCTCCACTTTTACGCTTTTCTTTTCCGGGGCGGACTCAGGAGTTCCCCCCTCTTTCTTTTTGTCGGCCTTTTTAGGGGTTTTTCCCGCGGAAGGAGTTGCGTTCTCCGGAGTGTTGCCGGCTTCCTTCACAGGTTCCACGTCGTTCTTCTCCTTCACGAGGCCCGGACCGCCGGGTTTCAGGGTCAGGGCGTAGATGCGGGTGGCCCGGGTGTAGAGGTAGTCGAATTCAAAGCTTGAAAACGACAGGTTGAAGTCGCGGTTTGAGGTGAAAAAGAGATAATTTCCGCAGAGCGAGAAAACGGGTTCGTCATCGCTGAAGGTGCCGTCGGTGAGCTGCCGTTTCTGACCGGTGGTGA
>CAYWUJ010000141.1:0-3374 GCA_964461455.1 uncultured Prolixibacteraceae bacterium
CCTTGATGACCACCCCATCGGTAGCCATGGGCAGGGAGAAGCGTTCCCGGTCCCACCGGTCGAGATAGGCTTTTACCTCTTCCAGGGAGCGGCACAGGGCGATGTGTTCCGACACCTTGAATCCCATCCGGCGGGCACTCTGCAGGTTTTCAAAATGGGTGGCGCTTCCGGGCGGCGATTCCGGGAGCATGTAAAACCAGGCGTCCAGTTTCCGGGAGGCGACCACCGCAGGGTCCAGAAGTTTCAGGGTGCCGGCTGCGGCATTCCGGGGATTGGCCATCAGAGGCTCTCCGTTTTCGGCACGCTGGAGATTGAGCTCTTCAAAAACGGAAAAGGGCATCACGATTTCGCCCCTGATGACCAAACGGCGTGGACTGTCACCGCCGCGTAACCGCAGGGGAACCGAAGCGATGGTCCTGACGTTGGCGGTCACATCATCGCCGCTCTCCCCGTCACCACGCGTCACCGCCTGCACCAGCACCCCGTCTTCATACGTCAGGGAGATGGAAGTGCCGTCGAACTTGAGCTCACAGACATACTCCGCACCGGTCTCCAGCTCTTTCCTTACCCGCTGGTCGAATTCCTCCAGTTCCCCGGTGGTGTATACATTGGAGAGCGATAACATGGGAATGGCATGGCGCACCTGGGTGAAACCCGCGGTTTTGTCGCTTCCCACCCTTCGTGTGGGCGACGACGGGTCATCCCACTCGGGAAACTCCCTTTCCAGGGTTTCCAGCTCTTTCATGAGCATGTCGAAATCATAATCGGAGATGACCGGCTCCGAAAGGACATAGTACCGGTAGTTGTGCTCTTCGAGTTCCTTTCGTAACGCCGCGATCCGCAGACGGGCCTCTTCACTCTTCATACAGGGAGGTTCACGGGTTACAGGGTGTCATAATATTCGAGGAGAGTGATGATGTCACCGGGGGTGCTCAGCTTAAGCTTCTTTTCCGCGGCGAATTTTTCAAGAAGGTCCCGTTTTTCCGGGAATAAGGCGAGCACCTGTTTCTTCCCGGGTTTCAGTTTCGTCAAACGTCCATCCTCCGTTTTCAGGAAGTAGATACTCTCGTCGAGGTATTCGTCGAATTTCCGGCCGGGACTGTAAGCCCGCTGGTAGTCGGCTTTCCTGAAGATTTTCTTCGGGTGGACCAGAAAGATGGTGCGGCCGCTGTGGAGCACTTCGCAGAAAAGGGGATCTCCGCTCCCGGGGGTGGCCACCACAAAATGACGGTACCGGGGAGTCTCCTGCTCGTCATAGAGGAGAAAGGAGTGAACATGGCTTTTGGGGAGGGAGGCGGGAAGGCCATCCTCCATCCTCACAAGAAGTTCGTCGTTGACACAGTCATAATTGAGCAGGGCCACCTGGGGCTCCTCGCTGTCGCTCAACAGGGCGGCTCCTTTCATCCACTCCCCGCTGATATAGGGGGTGCCCTTCACGCCCTCATAGCCCTGGTCAAAGGTTTGGATGGTGGCGAACCTGATATGGGTGAATTTGGCCAACTGTACCGCACCGTCAATGTATTGGGCGGGGGCGACCACAGATTCGCTCATCGTGAGCTTGTCCATCTTCTTTTCCAGCTGCTCCCGCATTTTGTCCCAGTTCTGTCCGCTCACCGCCGACCCCCATACCAATAATATCAGAATGACCGATTTCTTCATCTCTTCCAATTATTAACGTTGTTTTGGCCGGTACGTGAAACAGGAGTCCCCTTATGGGTGAACTTCATCTGCGTTACCGGATATCATCCACGAAAATACGCCGAAACGGAAAGATTGCCAAATAATTTTTCATTAACGGAAGAGAAAAATGGGGAAGCTTCTTTCATATTGTTACCTTTGTCACAGAAACTGGTTCATTTGAGTAATGAGTAATAGGGAATCCGGTGAGAAGCCGGAGCTGTACCCGCAGCTGTAATCTCCATGAAGGCTGCTGCATGATGCCACTGTTCAGGGCCACCGGAACGGGAAGGCGCAGATTTGCCGGAGTAAGCCAGAAGACCTGCCATTTTTTAAAATGCTTTCGGGAATAAAAGCGAAGGTTACCGTACCTGCGTTTTATTTCCCCGTGTTGTGCATAAACAAAAGGGGAATGAAAAGAGTTATTTCATTATTTCTGCTGCTATTTGCCGGCCAGCTGGTTGCCGCCCAGGAGAACAGGGCGGTGAGGCTTTTCGGTTATCTTCCGGCGCCGGGACAATTCATCAACAGCGACCTGTTGGGTACTCCCGAGGCTGCCCGGCGCATCACCACTTCTTCCGACCATCTGGTCTCCCTGGGCTCTTTCGGGGGTTCCGTGGTTCTGGGATTCAGCCGGCCCGTGGTCAACGATCCCCGCAATCCCTACGGCATCGATTTTTCCATCTTCGGGAATGCCTTTGACGGTTCTTCGGAACCGGGGGTGGTGTGGGTCATGAAAGATACCAATGGAAACGGCCAGCCCGACGATACATGGCTCGAACTCGCGGGGAGTTCCTCCTTTCATCCCCAGGTCAGGCGCAATGCCGGCATCACCTGGCGGCCCCTCGCCGACGGTTCGGCGGCGTGGCGCGACGGTACCACCACGGGTCTCCTCCGGAAAAACGAATTTCATACGCAGCCCTATTACCCGCAACCTGATCTGTTTCCCGGGTATCCCCGTGATTCCGTGACCCTTACGGGAACTCTTCTTCCGCTCACCCCTTCCGTGGAAGGGGGAGTGATCCATATTCCCACCCTTGGTTTCGGGTATGCCGATAACCGGCCATGGAATCGCGCGGGGGAGCTCACCGATCCTGACAATCCCTATACCCCTGACATTACCGAGGGGGCAGGCGGCGATCCCTTCGACATCTCCTGGGCCATCGACGCTGCCGGGAATTATGTTTTTCCTGACCAGATAGACTTTATCAGGATCGTGACAGCTGTTTTATCCGGGAATTCTCTTCTTGGAGAGATTTCCCCGGAAGTGGCTGCCGTGGTGGCCACAGCGCCCACGGGAAAACGGGGAAATGAACAGCTCACGGTGATTCACCCTCATGCCAGGAGAATCCTCACTGGTGATTCTCTGGCCCTTTATGGGGCTTTCTTTCGCCAGGGCATCATTGACCCCGCGAGGGTGACTTTTTCCGCGGAAGGGGAGGGCGCGGCGATGATCACCCCGGAAGGGCTCTTCCATGCCTCCGCAGGAGGACGTTATATCCTGAAGGCCACTCCTGAAGGATACCCCAACGATGCCGCCATGACAGAAGTCACCGTCAGGATCCCCGATACCATCATTTGCAATGACCTGACGACTTCACTGGTGGCGGGGGAGACTTCCTCCTTCCTCCCCTGGCTGGGTGACCAGTATGGCGAGGAGATCACGGGACAGGAGTGGACCGTGACCGTCGGTGATT
>CAYWUJ010000142.1:0-3360 GCA_964461455.1 uncultured Prolixibacteraceae bacterium
ACGTTGATGACAAATTTTACCTCCTGGAGGGTATTTCCCACGGCGTAGAAGGTGACGGTGTCGTTGGTGCGTGCTGAGGCATAGGCCGAGTCTTCCTTGGCTGCCGAGAGGGTGTAGTACCACGCCAGACCCGGGGATTCCACAAAGTTTTCGAGGAAGTAGAACTCATTCCTGACACCCCAGGGCACGGTGATTTTTTTATTGGGGATATCCACCACAGTAGCGGTTGTTTTACCCTTGATCGACTGGGTGCTCAGGGTGAAGTTGCCATGGTTGCCCGGAGTCCAGAAGGGTATGACCAGCGGGTTCCATCCGCCTTGGGGAAACCTCAGGGGCAGCCATTCCGAGTCGGTGATGTCGACGCCGGCAATCAGCGTCCAGGAGTCGAGGGCATCGCCTGTTCCTTCGGTGACATTGGCTTTACGCACCAGGATGCGGTTGCCGGTGGCGCCGGTCACCCCGGCAGCATCGGAACCTCCGGTCGATTTGAAAGGACTGGTCTCAGAATTGTAGGCCGCATTGAAGGCGTCCACAATGATGGAGTCCCTCTCCAGTTCGGTTTCCTTGAAATAGTGCATGATGTAGAAAGCACTGCGGCCTCCCCAGTTGTCCATCAGGTCTCTTCCGTAGGGGGAAACACTGTCGTATTCGGCCGGGAAGTTGCCCCATTCTGTCGATTCAAAGTGAATCTGCAGATCCGCTTTCTCAAACATCTCATAGTAGCCGGTCCGTTGTCCCAAATGACGCTCGGGATCCAGAGGCCAGATGTTGTAAGGCTCGTCATCGACAGCGCAGATCAGATAAGACTGCCCCGGAGCCAGCATTTTGTGGGGAAGACGCAGTCTTCTGTTTTCTGAAATACGATTGTCGTACCACGGGCCCGACCAGGGGTCATAATTCCCGACTTCAAATTCAGCCAGGTCAACTGTTTTATTCCCCATGTTGGTGAGCTCGATGTAGTTAAACCGGGTGTCGTCTCCACGCATCTCCGTGAAGATCAGGTTCCGGTAAGGTTCCTGGGCGTAAAGCGCCCCGGAAATCACAAGTAGAAGAAGTAGAAGTTTTAATCTCATAATCAATCGTTTTAAAGTTGGTGAATATTACAAGTAATTCTCTTTAGGCCTTTGATATTGGTTCAGCAGACGGGAAAGCCCTTATTTCCTGCCCGAGCCTCAAATATAGTAAAAAAAAGATTTGTGAAACCAAGAAAAAAAGGTAAATTGAAAACATAGTGTTAAATCTACAGTAAATCCGTTGAACTCCGGTACTTGCTCTGACCAGATAAGTACACCCTTGTATGTGCTATTTCTTGCGGGATATTCCCGCCTTATGTTTTAAGCCGTTCATTTGCAGGCAAAAATCACCTCTGAGAATCAAGAATCGCGTTCCGGCCTGCATTTCAGCCGGGATGTTGATCCGATAGGGCGGAAGGGCTGTGGCGATGAAAGATTTTTTGGATTTGATATCAAAAATAAAATAGATCAGTATATTTGTGCCATAAAAGGTTCTGAAAAAATGAATTTTTCTGCAGGCAACGCTTTTTACTTTTGGTTTTATTATTTCGGACGGGTTTCCGGGGCTGAGAGGTAATTGTCGTATGCGGCAGGCAAAAGATAGGTTACAGAAGGTCCCGGGGTTCCGGGACCTTCTGTGTTTTTAACACGGCAGGAAGATGAAAACAGTGGTTATAGGATTGGGGTTGATTGGCGGATCGATGGCGAAGGATCTCAGGGGTGCCGGTTTTGCCACGGAGATGGTGGGGGTGGAGAGCAACCCAGAGCATGCTGCAGAGGCCGTCAGGCTGGGGATCGTTGACCGGGTGGTCGCGGCGCGGGAGGCTCTTCCTGAGGCTGACCTGGTGATTGTGTCGACTCCCGTGGATGTGGCGCTGGAGCTGTTGCCCGGGATCCTGGACCTGGTCTCCCCCCACACAACGGTGACCGATATGGGGTCTGTCAAGCGGCGGATCACCGAGGCCGTAAGGAACCATCCCCGGCGCAGGAATTACGTACCTGCGCATCCCATGGCGGGGACAGAAAATTCGGGACCCTCGGCAGCCCTGGAAAACCTCTTCCGGGGCAAGATCGCCATTCTGTGTGACCAGGAGTTCAGCGGTCCCCAGCACCTGGCGCTGGTCGAGAAAATGTTTCATGCCCTGGGCATGAATATCGCCTACATGACTTCCGACGAACAGGACCACAGTACCGCGTTTGTCTCCCATCTTCCCCACGCGGCGGCCTATGCCCTGGCCAATGCCGTGCAGGACAAGGAAGACCGGCAGATCATCTTCGACCTGGCCAGCGGGGGGTTCAATTCCACCGTCAGGCTGGCCAAGAGTTCCTGCTCCATGTGGCATCCCATTTTTGAACAAAATAATGATTATGTCGTTGAATCGCTGAACGTTTACATCAGGCATCTGGAACAATTCAGGGATGTCATCCGGGATAAGGAAAGCCGGAAACTTTCATCACTGATCCTGAATGCCAACCGGATCAGGTCGGTGCTGGAGGGTGAAAACCCGCAATTCCGGAAAGATGAGGAAACCTTTGTAAAATATTATACCAAATAAGATGGCAGCAAAACTGGATATTCGGCCTGTCAGGGAATGGCTTCCGCAGCTCAACAACCCCCTGCTGATTGCGGGGCCCTGCAGCCTTGAAACAGAGGAACAAACGCTTGAAACGGCCCGATTACTGGCCAAGGATCACCGGGTGTTCGTGTACCGGGGAGGGATCTGGAAACCACGGACCCGTCCCGGAAGTTTTGAAGGGGTGGGAACGATCGGGTTGAAATGGTTGCAGCTTGTTAAACAGGAAACCGGCTTGCCGGTGGGCACCGAGGTGGCCAATGCCCATCATACCGAGGAAGCTTTAAAACATGGCGTCGATGTATTGTGGATCGGTGCCCGCTCCACGGCCAGTCCCTTTGTGGTGCAGGAGATCGCCGACGTGGTCAGGGGAACCGATGCGGTGGTGATGGTGAAAAATCCGGTCAACCCCGACCTGCAACTATGGATGGGGGCCATAGAGCGGGTTTACCAGGCCGGAATCCGCAATATCGTGGCCATACACCGCGGTTTCACCCCCTTCGGGGAGACCAAATACCGCAACCATCCCAACTGGCAGACGGTGATTGAGTTGCGCCGCCTGATGCCCGAAGTCCCCATCATCTGCGATCCCAGCCACATCAGCGGGAAACGTGAATACCTCTTTGAGATTGCCCAGAAGTCTTTTGACATGGGTTTGGAAGGGCTGATGATCGAATCGCACATCGACCCCACCTGCGCTCTCAGTGACAAGGAACAACAGCTCACCCCTGCCGATCTGGCAAAACTCCTTGACAGGCTGGTCATCCGCCACC
>CAYWUJ010000143.1:0-3296 GCA_964461455.1 uncultured Prolixibacteraceae bacterium
CTGCCCGATAGTGGAACCAGGGTGTTGGTCAATTACACGATTCTTGGTGACAAGCTGGTAAATGACAGCGTGAAGGAGTATTTGGTGAGGGTCAATTCCTACCGGGAAGTATTGAAGAAGGGCGTCATAGAGCTCACCACGGCCATTGAGGACAGTATCGGGAATGATCCCGTGATTGTGGAGGATGTATGGATCAGCAGCAATCAGTTGCTGAACATGGAGTTACGGTATTATGGCCGGAACAAGGTGCATTTCATCAATCTGGTGAGGGTTCCCGGGCCCCTGACGGCTGAAGATCAGCCCTTTGAGCTGGAGTTCAGGCACAACGACAATGGTGATGATCTGGTTTATTCGATGAATGCGCTGGTGTCGTTCGATTTGTCGTCGCTGAAGGTTGCGGGCCTGGATTCGGTGCGTTTCACGGTGAAGTCGGTCGATTACGATGACCAGGTCCACACCTTTAACGGGGTTTACCGCTATTAAGGGATTTTTTATGGCTGCCATGACCGCAGGATAGGTGGCAGCCTAAGCGCAGACTGCCGTTTAACGGCCTGTGCACACCGCCGGAGATGAGGGCCCCGCAGCCGATCATGCCCTCCCGGCGGTTTTTCTATTTATGCCTGTTGTCCTGTTATTTTTAAAGGAATAGATGTATTTTAGCCCCTTCGTGACCTGCTGCGGGCTGGCCCATGACTGGCACAGCCGGCAGGGTACCGGACCCGGGGACCGGATAGGAGGTCATCAGGAATTAAATTACCAGAACAAGTACAGCTTATGAAAAAGATTGGAATCCTCCTGCTGCCGGCATTGCTCCTTGCCTGCCAGGGAAAAAACGGGGGTCCGGGGGAAACTTCCGGGGCCGGCAATTATCTGCCTGAAACACCGGTGCTCACTTCACCAGTGATGACCCCCGAGGTTCTGTGGAGCTTCGGAAGGGTCGGGGATGCCGCTGTTTCTCCCGACGGTAAATGGGTGGCCTACACGGTGACCTGGTTCAATATTTCTGAAGACAAGTCCTACAGGGATATTTACCTGGCCGGTGTCACTTCCGGGGAATCAAAGCGGATCACCGATACCGCGGAGAGAGAGTCTTCCCTGCAGTGGAGGCCCGACGGTAAAAAACTGGCCTTTCTCTCTTCCCGGTCGGGAAGCAGCCAGCTGTGGGAGATCAATCCCGACGGCAGCGGGTTGGCACAGGTCACTGAGGGAGACCAGGATGTTCAGGGATTTCTTTACAGTCCCGACCAACAGAAGGTCTGCCTCCTGAGAAGCGTGAAGCTCGATCAGGATATTCACGATCTCTTTCCCGACCTGCCCAAAGCCAATGCCCGCCTCGAGAACGACCTGATGTACCGTCACTGGGACAGCTGGCATGATTATTCCTACAACCACATTTTTGTGGCCTCCTATGGCGATGGCAAGGTCTCTGAGGAGAAGGACATCATGGAAGGGGAGCGGTATGACTCCCCCATGAAGCCTTTCGGGGGCATCGAGGAGATGGGCTGGAGCCCCGATGGCTCAAAACTGGCGTACACCTGTAAGAAGCTGACGGGCAAGGCCTATTCGCTCTCCACAAATTCCGACATATACATCTATGAACCTGCAAACGGGAGCACCACCAACCTTACGGAAGGAATGCCCGGGTATGACCGGATTCCTCTTTTTTCACCCGATGGCAGGATGGTTGCCTGGGAGAGCATGGCGCGTGACGGCTATGAGGCCGACAAGATCAGGCTTTTCATCGCCGACCTCACCACCGGTGAGAAAAGGGATTATTCCGCGGACTTCGACAACAACGCGGAACAGATGTGCTGGAGCGGTGACGGCACCACACTCTATTTTGTCAGCAGTGTGGAGGCCACCGACCAGCTCTTCTCTCTCGATGTGGGCAACGGGGAGATCGCCTGCCTGACCGAAGGAGTGCACAATTACGGCCATCCCATTCAGGCTGGTGAAAGGCTGCTGGTCACCAAAACCTCCATGTCGCAGCCTGCAGAGCTCTGCCTGGTCAATCCCGTGACCGGAGGGGAGGAACCCCTGACCGCCGTCAACAAGGGGATCATGGATCAGCTGACTTTCGGAAAGGTGGAAAAGAGGATGGTGAAGACCTCCGACAACCAGGAAATGCTGACCTGGGTGATTTATCCTCCCGGATTTGATCCCACGAAGAAGTATCCTGCACTTCTATATTGCCAGGGAGGACCTCAGAGTACCGTCAACCAGTTTTGGTCTTACCGCTGGAATTTCCAGATGATGGCTGCCGGGGGGTATATCGTGGTGGCTCCCAACCGGCGGGGAGTTCCCGGTTTTGGCCAGGAGTGGAACGAACAGATCAGCGGGGATTACGGCGGTCAGAATATGCGTGATTTGCTGGCGGCCATTGACGATGTAGCCGCGGAACCCTATGTCGACAGCGAGAGGCTGGGTGCCGTGGGTGCCAGTTACGGGGGATTCGCCGTCAACTACCTCGCCGGTAACCACAACGGCCGCTTTAAGGCCTTTATCTCCCACTGCGGAATTTTCAATTTCGACCAGCAATATGTCACTACCGAAGAGATGTGGTTCGAAAACTTTGATATCGGGGGTCCTTTCTGGGACAAATCGAACGCCACGGCGCAACGCTCCTACAGTTTCTCCCCCCATCATTTCGTGGGAAACTGGGATACCCCGATACTGGTGATTCACGGCGAAAAAGACTTCCGGATTCCCTACACCCAGGGAATGGGAGCTTTCAATGCCGCTGTGCTCAGGGATATTCCCGCGCAGTTTCTGCTCTTTCCTGAGGAGAACCACTGGGTGCTGAAACCCCAGAACGGAATCCTCTGGCAAAGGGTCTTCGTCCAGTGGCTCGACAAATGGCTGAAACCATAGGGAGGTCATCCCTGTCATAAAGTATGAAAACCGGGAGAGATCCCGGTTTTTTTTGATGATAAGGGATAAGTGCCGGGGGAGTGTCAGGGTTTTTTCTTCAGCTGGCTGATCAGGGCGTGGAGGGTTTCGAATTCCCGGGTCCTGTTTTCCCGGGTCATCACCCACCTGTTACCGCCGGGGTTTTCGTCATTCGTGACGGTGATGGTCAAGTCGGCCGTTTCTTCTGCTGATATGGCGAAGCCTGCCCTGCGGAGGGCGCGGCAGGTCCAGTCACGGGCTTCCCCGCTGCCTGAGACCATGGCGGTACCTGCGGTTTCCTTACGGAAGAAAAATTCTCCCGAGGAGTGGTCGAAGCCGACCAGGGGATTACTGAAGAGGTGGTTGAGCCATCCCTGCAGGACGGCATCCTCGGGGGCACCCTCATA
>CAYWUJ010000144.1:0-3294 GCA_964461455.1 uncultured Prolixibacteraceae bacterium
CGGGATTTGCCCACCTCTTTGAGCATATGATGTTCCAGGAGTCGGAGAATGTTCCCCAGGACCAGTTTTTCCGCAAAATTCAGAATGCCGGGGGTACCCTGAACGGGGGCACCAACAAGGACGGCACCGTTTACTATGAGGTGGTCCCCAAAAATGCCGTGGAGATGGTCCTCTGGATGGAGGCCGACCGCATGGGCTACCTCATCAACACAGTGACCAGGGAGGCCTTCGCCAACCAGCAGAATGTAGTCCAGAATGAAAAACGGCAAAATTACGACAACAGGCCGTATGGTCATGCCGGTTATGTCATGGACCGGAATTTCTACCCCGCGGGGCACCCTTACAGCTGGCAGGTGATCGGCGAAATGAAGGATCTCCTCAACGCCACCATTGAAGATGTGAAGGAATTCCACGGCTCCTGGTATGTCCCTAATAATGCCACTCTGGTGATTGCCGGTGATTTCGATCCTGCCGACATCAAGCGCATGATAGAACGTTATTTCGGCGAGATTCCCCGCGGCAACAACGTGGAAGATATGAAGCCCGTGCCGGTGACCCTTCCGGGAACCAAAAAGCTCTACCACGAGGACAACTTCGCCACCACCGCACAGCTCACCATGGCCTGGGCCACTCCCGAACAGTACACTGCCGACAGCTATGCCCTGAGTTTCCTGGGACAGTTGCTGAGCAACGGGAAAAAGGCCCCCCTGTACAAGGTGCTGGTCCGCGACAGGCAGCTCACCTCGCGCGTGGGGGCTTACAACAGCGCCCAGGAGCTCGCCGGCCGCTTCCAGGTCTCGGTCAATGCCAACAGCGGCGTCAGTCTGGCTGAGGTCGAAAAGGCCATCTTTGAAGGCTTCGCCCTCTTCGAAAAGGAGGGCATCGCTGATAACGACATCGAAAGGATCAAGGCTTCCCTGGAAACCTCCTTTTACAACCAGATCAGCTCGGTGCTAAGCAAGTCGTTCCAGCTGGCACGCTATAATGAGTATGCCGGAGACCCGGGGTTTATCACCCGCGACCTGGCCAACATACAGGCGGTAACGGCCAGTGATGTCATGAGGGTCTACGAGAAATATGTCAAAAACAAGCCTTACATCGCCACCTCCTTTGTTCCCAAAGGGCAGGCTGGCCTGGTCGCCGAAGGTTCCCAAAAGGCCGGGGTGGTAGAAGAGAAAGTCACAGAAGCCGTGGAAGTAAAACTGGATCCTTTGGTCACCGGAGAGAAGGTGGTGCGCACCCCTTCCGTGATCGACCGTGCCGTGGAGCCTGCTGCAGGTCCTGATCCTGTGGTCACGCTTCCCCGCATCTGGAAGAGCAGACTGGCCAACGGCATCATACTCCATGGCATCGACAACAAGGAGCTTCCGCTGGTCAACTACACCCTGACCCTTGAGGGGGGTCATCTGCTCGATCCTGCCGGAAAACCGGGAGTGGCAGCTTTCGTGGCAGCCATGATGACCGAAGGGACGCGCCAGCGCACCCCCGAGGAACTGGAAGAGGTCATTGACCTGCTGGGTGCCCGCATTTCCGTGGATGCAGGGACCGAAAACATCACCATCAGCGTGAACTCTCTGGCCCGCAACCTGGCTAAAACCATGGCCCTGGTCGAAGAGATCATCCTCGAACCCCGCTGGGACGAGCAGCAGTTCACCCTGGTCAAAACCAGGATGATCAATAACCTGCGCCGCAATGCCGCCAACCCCTCCTACCTCGCCAATGCCGCCTTCAAAAAACTGGTATACGGCGAAGGCCATCCCCTGGCCAGCGACGTGGAGGGAACCCCCGAATCAGTGGCTTCCATCACCATCGACGACCTGAAAGCCTATTATCATAAGGCCTTCTCACCGTCGGTAGCTTCCCTCGATATCGCCGGCGACGCCACTGCCAAAGAGGTTAAAAAGGCCGCAAAAAAACTGGTGAAACACTGGAAACCCTTCCCGGTGAGCATTCCTGCGGTGACCCTTCCCGAACCGCCGGCAGCGTCGAAGGTATATTTCGTTGACATTCCGGGGGCCAAACAGTCGGTCATCCAGATCGGAGGCCCCGCCATGCCGCGAACCAGCGCCGACTTCTTCCCCGCCACCGTGGTCAACTACAAACTCGGGGGTTCCTTTAACGGCATCCTCAACCTGATCCTCCGCGAAGAAAAAGGATTCACCTATGGTGCCCGCTCCTCCTTCTCAGGGGAAAAAACCTACGGGGAATTCATAGCCTCCTCGAGCGTGCGCTCCACAGCCACCCTGGAATCGGTAGAAATCTTTAAAAATGAAATGGAGAAGTACCTGCGTTCCATCTCTGCCGAAGACCTCCAGTTCACCAAAAACGCCCTGATCAAGTCCAACGCCCTCAATTTCGAAACCCTCAGGGCCAAACTCGGCATGCTCTCCGACATCAGCAGCTACAATAAACCCCTTGATTATGTCAGGAGTGAAGAAAACTTCATCCGCTCCCTCACTCCGGAAACGCACCGTGACCTGGCACAACGCTTTATCCGCCCGGGTAACCTTTACTATGTGGTGGCCGGCGATGCGGAAACACAGCTGCGGGAAGTGGCCAAAGCTGGTCTCGGCGAACCTGTGCTTCTGACCAAATAATAAGAGCCGCTGCAGAAAAAGGGGTTCCGTGAGGAGCACCTTCCCTGCCGAAAATCCCCGGAATATTTCCGGGGATTTTTTTGTTTATCTGCACTCTTCTCCCTAAATTGTACTTCATTTAGAGACCTTATACACAGAATGATCAGGTGATAATCTGTTTGTCCTGGAAAAATCCCCCTGACAGGGACGTAGAATATTAACCTAAGAAGAGAACCATGTACTACGACATTCACAATCATTTATTCAACAAACATTTTCTGGCCAAAGAACTGCTTTACCGGCTGATGAAGGAGATGAGGAACCAGTTGGGAATCGACGGGGTGAGAAGCCTGGGGGAAGCCGGCACTTCCCGCGGGTTGAAAAGCAGCATCCGCACGCTCCGCAGGTACACCCATGCCATCAGAATTTTCGGAAAGAGAAATTCCGCAGCCATCTATGAGGTGCTGGATAAAACTTACCGGGGGGAATTCATTCTCACCCCGCTTACCTTTGATCTGACGTGGTGTTTTGCCCCCACAGCCGACCGGGAAATGTCCCCAACACCGGAAACCACGGCAGCGAGGGAATTTAAAAGGGAGAGCGACCACTATTTCAGGAGCGTGGAGTCCAGGATAAAGGCCTTTCCCGGCATGGAAAAACCTGAAGAAGCCGAAGAAGCCAGGCTCCTGGAGAAATATAAAAAAGAGAAGGAGCGGTT
>CAYWUJ010000145.1:0-3288 GCA_964461455.1 uncultured Prolixibacteraceae bacterium
AACCTCTTCCTGAAAGAAGGAAACAAGATCAATCCCCTGATCGGGAATTCCGGTGTTTCGGCGGTGCCTGACAGTGCCCGGGTTTCCCAGGTTGTGGGTTTGGAATATGACAAAACCAACCACCTGCTGATGCATGCCATGGGACCCAACGTGGCCGGTGTGATCGGGAGTGCCGTAGCCGCAGGTATCCTGCTCAGCTTTCTGGCGTAAAAAATTAAAGCTGAATCTATAAATTCACTTTTTATCCTGTTGCTGACAGCGATAAAATAACAGGGCGTCCGGCCGGTGCTTCATGCATGGCCGGACGTTTTTTTTCTATTTCTTTACCTCGTTGATTTTGATCACATCGGCATAGATGAGCCGGTCGGTCTCCTCTGACTGTCCCAGCCGCTCTTCATACACTTTGTCAAGTCCCGGAATCTTCACCGGTCCCCGCTCAACCTCCTCGATGATCACCTGGAAAGGCGCGGTCTTATAATCGCGTGGTAACCTGAATTCTTTGGTGATGCTGAAGCGGTTACCCGACACATTGGACTGGGTAATGGCGGTTTCAAATCCTTCATCCTCCAGTTTTTTCTCATTGCTCCCGTCGTCCACGAATCCGTATATGGGTTGGGCGATACGGCTGTCGAGGAAGGAGATCTTCAGCATGCTGCGGTTGCCGAAGGTGGCTGACATTCTTTCGTTGTAGATGCTTCCTTCCACGGTGACTGAAAAACGGGAATTCTGGTCATCCTTTGTGAAGCGGAGGGTGGTCTGCCGTTCCGGGACCAGTTGGATGAAGGTGGAAAAGACCACGGGAGAGAGGCATACATCTTCCGTCTCTTTTTTTACGGAATAAGGCTGGTAGCGGGCCAGGGCCAGCTTCACGAAGGGGAAGTACATCGTTCCCGGATCGATGGCCAGGTCGCAGTACCACTGTTGCCTGTCGGGGTCGAACCTCACCGGGTAGGCTGCAACGTTGGCCCGGGCATGGGCTTGTCCGGGGTATTGCAGGTTTTCATCCACAACGGGGTTCATCCTGAAATCTGCCGGTTTGGGGGAGAGATTCTCAGGGGGAACGGAAATGAGCAGGGGATCCATGGCCCAATGGGTGAACAGGTCGGTATATCCCGGTTTGGCCACCATGGTCAGGGTGGTGGGCATGCTGCTTTTCCCGGGAAGAAGCACCGCCAGCATCTCATCTTCTCCCGATGAGAACCAGGGGCGGTTCAGGTAAATGCGCAATCCTCCTCCCATTCTGCGGTGTCGTACGGCATCGGTCGACTGGCTTTTTCGCCATTCGAAGGTGGGGATGACGTAATCAATCTCGGGAAGCGCCGGACGTGCTGAACTCAGAATGTTGACCCTTTCCCACCAGGCACTCTCCCGGGTGACAGGAAGCGTCTTGTCGTTTTTCAGGATCTTGTCGAAGTATTCACGGTACCGCGTGGTCGCGATCATCTGGTAATCGACCCAACGGTGACGTGTATCTCCGAAGTTGTGTTTCAGGGGGTTGATCCTGAAGTTGATGAGTTTCAGAAAGTTGAAACGGGGTTCCAGGAGGTCGAATCTTACCCTGTTGACCAGGGTTTTGGGGGCGGCAGCCTTTTCCTGTGTCATGGTCCGGTAGGAACTGTTCTGCGCGAGATACACCTTGTTGAGGCGTGCTGAAGAGGGCTGGGGATCCTTTTCGAATTCGGTTTTAGGACGGGTTTCCAGCCGGAAGACGGGTACCGGTCTGATGACCGCCCGCTCCTTCATCTGCAGATGGCCGGGCATTTTCTGCGGTTCGGGGATGGTGCCGCGGGTCAGTGTTTCGTCGTTATACTGCACTTCGATATCGGGGATGCTGTTCCTCCCGGGCCGGGCATAGTCAATCTCCACGGCAATGCCGTCGTCGTAAGGTTCCGTCCATTTCGCCTGGAATTCCGCCTTTTGGGTACTTTCCCCATGTACCCTGAAGCGGGTGTGAATGGAAGCAAAGGTCTGTCCGAAGTCCCGGTCGGGGAGCAGGGCGGTGATTTCCGGAGCTTCCACCGGTTGCTGTACGGCGTGCACCAGCTCAATCTCCTCAGGGGGAGAGATCATCCAGTGTTGACCGGAGCGGGCCAGCTGCTCCAGTTCCGCCTGGTTGGCAGGCTTACCGGCGGTGATCATCTGCCAGATGGCCGAGAGCTGTTTGAAGTCCTCTTCCCGCCAGAAACTGCTGTAACGCAACCTGAGCCGGTGTCCTTTGGGCAGGCGGATGGTCAGGCTCCGGTCAGACCCCCAGGAGGCATCGGATTCCCCTTCTTCCAGCCTTAGGGTGAGGGGTTGGGCACGGTACCAATCTTCCGGGATTTTTCCGTTGGTCTGGGTGGGTGACAGTTCCTGGTTGGTGAAAAAACCAAACATCCGCGGTTTAAAATCCTGGTCGTGGGTCTGTTCCGTGTCGTCGGCCAGGAAGAGGGCAACACCGGCAGCCATGGGATCAGGCAGGTAGATGACCTCCACCTCCGACGGTTGGTAAATTTTTTCCACCGTTTCCGAAGGTCGTTTGTAGAGGCCCTCATGGCTGGTGATCAGACCGTAAATGGTTTGGGCTGCTTCGGGATTGTTGCCCATGGCCTTTTCGAACATGCCATGGTTTTCGGCCACCTGTTGGCTGTTTTTCGGAGGAAGGAGGTATCGGCGGGCAAAACCGGGAAACGATCCTGCCACCGTGTGTTTACTTTCATATTCTTCCGCGGGGGTGTCGTAATTGCTGCGGATGACCATGGTTTTCAGGAATTCCCCGTCGCGGAGGGGATTTCCGGCCAGGATAATGGGACTGGCGAGGGGCTCAAACCGCATGTAGCGGATGTTGGTCCGAATGGTGTCAGAGGCCGATTCCGGCTGCTGCTCCAGGGCCACGCTGTTGCCGGCCAGGTCGACGGTGCGGATGCGGATCCGGTAATCCTTTCCGAAGCGGAGGCGCGGCAGGGTGCCGGGTTCCGCTTTGGAGACCACGTTCATGCGGAATTCCAGGTCGGGATCGAATGCATACTTCTTCATCTCCGCGGCCTTGTTTTTGTTGACAAAATCCCTCTTGACCGCTTTGGGTTCCGGGTCGTCATCGGCTTCGTTGATGGCATAGCCCGGACGGATGACCGAGAGGCTCCACCCCTCCCAGCGGGCCAGGGTTTCGGGAATGAAAACTTCCTCCTTGTCGTCGGGGTTTTCCGTCATCCCCAGTTCGATATAGCCTTCGTCGGGGTCTTCCTCTGCCATAGGGTGGGGGTTGTTGGCATCGTCATACCAGGTGTATTCATTTTTCCGGCGATGGAG
>CAYWUJ010000146.1:0-3262 GCA_964461455.1 uncultured Prolixibacteraceae bacterium
ACCCTGTCAACCTCAGGCTTCACCTCGCCAACATCACCGAAAACATCAGCTTTGATGGGAATATCACCGGAAAAGTCAATTTTGACCACCTCCGTGACGCCATTCCCATGGACAGCATTCAGGTTTCAGGACTCCTCGATCTGAACATCGACGTGGCCGGAAATATGGCCGCTATCGAAAATAAACAGTACGGGCAGATCAAAACCGACGGAGTGATGGAACTCAACAATTTCTCCTATGAAAGCACCCAGCTCACCATGCCCGTAACAGTCTCCTCGGGAAAACTGGATTTCGCCCCTGAAAGGATCAATCTTCAGCGCATGGAGATGAAGATCGGCCAGAGCAACATGTCGCTGGCCGGATTTGTCACCGACTACTATCCCTACCTCTTCGCACAGGAAACCCTCCATGGCAATGTCACCCTCGATTCCGATTTTCTGAACCTGAACGAATTGATGGCATTGGCCGGCAACTCAGAAACAGCGGCAGAAATTCAGAGGGCAGCGGGGAAAACGGATACCCTGAAGAGCTCCCCCGAAGCCTTCGAAGTCCCCGAAAGACTGAACCTTTCCCTGCAGACCAATATCCGCAAGGCCCTCTATGACAAACTCACCATCAACAACGTACGCGGACAAGTGGTGGTCAACAACGGGCAACTTGACCTCAACGGGGTAAGCATGAACATCTTCGACGGAGAAATGAAACTGGCCGGCACTTACAAAAATACTCCCCGCAAAACCCCTGAAGTCAACTTAACGCTTGACCTGCTTAATTTCGACATACCAACGGCATTCCAATCGCTGAAACTGATCAGGAACTACCTCCCCATTGCCGCACAGAGCAAGGGAAAATTCAGCACCTCGATTAACATGAAGGGAGAACTGGACAATAAGATGGGGCTGGTGATGGGGAGCCTCAACGGCTCAGGAATTTTCAATTCCATGAATGTGCAGGTCCTCAACTCCCCCGTTTTCAACAAGATCAAGAGCATCCTCAGGGAAGAGAAACTCCGCGACCTGAAAATTGACGATTTTATGGCCAGTTTCACTATCGAAGACGGCAACCTGCTGCTCAAACCCTTCACCACGAAAATATCGGGACAGGAAGCCACCTTTACGGGAAGGCTCAATGCCACCAGTCTGATCGACATGGACATCAGTTTCATGGTCAACCGCGATGCCCTGAGCCAAAATATCGAAAATACCCTGGGCATGATTCCCGGCCAGAAAAACATCCAGATCATTCCCGTCGGGGTCAAAATCTCTGGTCCGGCAAGCAATCCCGATGTGAAAGTCGACCTCTCCGATGCCAGGAAGATGATTCAGAAGGAGGTGGGCAACGCCACCAAAGAGGAAATCCGCAAATCGGTCGACAAGATCGGGGAAGGCCTTAAAAAACTGTTTAAATAGCCTGTCATCGGGAAAGGGCCTCTGTTTCTCCGGGAGAGGCCGCGCCCAGGATACGGCGGATTCTGATATTGAAGAGGGCAAAAAGTATGGACATCAACGGGCTGATCAGGTTAAAGAAGCAATAGGGAAGGTAGTCGAGGGTGGCCACCCCCAGCACGCGTGACTGTGTGGCCCCACAGGTGTTCCAGGGAATCAGCACGGAAGTCATCGTCCCCGAATCCTCCAGGGTGCGGCTGAGCACTTCCGGTTTGAGCCCCATCTGCTGATAAGCCTTACGGTACATCCTTCCCGGGATGACGATGGAGATGTACTGGTCGGAAGCCGTGAAGTTGAAGAAGATGCAGGTCCCCACCGTGGAGGCCACCAGGGAGGCGGCCGTATTGGCGTACCTGATCACCGGGCTGGTGATCCTCCGCAGGAATCCGGCGGCTTCCATGGCTCCTCCGAAGATCATCGCCGACAGAATCAGCCAGATGGTATCAAGCATTCCCCGCATTCCTGTAGTGCTCAGTAGTTCGTTGACATTTTCATTGGGAGTGGTGAGGGACACCTGGCCAAACATCGCCTGCATGGTGGCATAGTAACAGGCCTGCAGATAACTGCCGGCATCGTCAGCAACGCCGGTGATGACCTGCGGCTGGAAGATCACCGCAAACAAAGCTCCGGCAAGGGCCCCGGCCAGCAACGCCGGCAAGGGCGGTACCTTCAGGATGATGATCGTCAGCAAAAAGAGAGGCACCAGAAAAAGCCACAGACTGATGTGAAAAGTCTCACTGATGGTCCCCTGAACACTCTCCACATCGACAGCACTGCCGCTGAAATCATAACTGAAGCCTATCGTCAGAAAGATAATCAGGGTAATAATCATGGAAGGGGTGGTCGTATATGCCATATACCTCACATGGGTGAAGACATCGGTACCGGCCATGGCAGGCGCCAGATTCGTGGTATCGCTCAGGGGGGACATCTTATCTCCGAAATAGGCCCCGCTGATGATGGCACCGGCGACCACCGCCTCGCTGATTCCGATGGCCTTGCCTATCCCCAGGAGTGCCACGCCGATGGTCGCCACCGTCGACCAGGAACTCCCCGTGGCCACACTCACGATGGCCCCAACGATCACTGCCGTGAAGAGAAACAGACGGGGCGAGATTATCTCTAAACCGTAATAAATCATGGCCGGAACCACACCGCTGATCATCCAGGTTCCCGCCAGGGCCCCGATGATCAGAAGAATCAGCATGGCAGGCATCGCCGAATGTATGGTCCCCGTCATCTTCTTCAGAATCCTCTTCCAGGAGACTCCCGTCCTGAAGGCCAGAAGGGAAGCCACCGCTGCCGCCAGTAACAACGCCATCTGGTTGGACCCCGCCAGCGTATCCTCAAAAAGAAAAACATTGGCGGCCAGTAACCCGATCAGAAAAATCAGCGGCAGTAAAGCTTCAAAAAGGGAAATTTTGCGATCCCTTACTTCTGTTTTCATGCTCCGGCAACAGTTATTTCCTCAAACTAACACAAATATTCTGAGATTATGTAGGGCTCCCTGATAAAAACCGGAAGATCACCGGTAAAAAAAACAACAGGATAATTATTTGTTTTATTTTGCGTTTCTCTTGGCAAGGAATTAACTATGAAGCATTTTTACAGGATGTTCGCCCGCATCATACTTTTACTGCTTTTCATTCCGGCGATATCAGCCGCCCAGCAGGAACCCGGAGGTCTTTTCCTGACAGGAAAAATCACCACGGAACAGGGAAATGTGAACGGCGCCATCATTCGCATGACCCGCAACGGCCAACCCATGAAGGACTACCAGGTGCTGCCCGACGGAAAATTCGAACTCAGGTTCGAAT
>CAYWUJ010000147.1:0-3190 GCA_964461455.1 uncultured Prolixibacteraceae bacterium
CAAATCAGAAATGCCGGAATTCCTCACCCTGGTGACCTCCCTGGTGGAACAGTCCATAAAAAAATATATCGACAGGGGATTCTCCCACCTGTCAGTCAGCTTCGGATGCACAGGTGGCCAGCACCGCTCGGTATACGCCGCCGAAAAATTGGCAGCCCAGCTGAAAAACAATTTTCCGGTCAACGTTGTTCTTATCCACAGGGAACTGGAAAATCCATAAACATGTCGAAGAACGCCTGCGAAAAGAAAGATTTCAAAAATAGCGACCAGCCTGACTATGTCTGCAAAAAATGCGGCGCCAGGGTCAAAAAGGAATCCAAGGTCTGCAAACCTGTGAAGTTGAAGTGACCTCCTTTCTCTGAGAGATTTTTCTTAACAGGCCCGATGGTCGTTCCTGTTTTTTTCGCAAATTTGGCCTTTGCTTCCGGAAAGAAAATGCAGGAAGCCAAATCATTGATTATTAACAAACAGCAATAAAATCCTTTTTATGGGAAGAGCATTTGAATACCGCAGGGCGGCAAAAGAGAAGAGATGGGGCATGATGTCGAAGGTCTTTCCCCGGTTAGGCAAGACCATCACCATCGCCGCCAAGGCCGGCGGTCCCGACCCCGATACCAACGCAGCACTGCGTACCGCCATCATGAACGCCAAGGCCCAGAACATGCCCAAAAACAACATTGAGGCGGCCATCAAAAGGGCATCGGGAAAAGATGCCGAGAACTTCGACGAAATCAACTACGAAGGCAAAGGACCCCATGGCGTCCTGATATTCGTGGAGTGCGCCACCGACAACAACACCCGTACCGTGGCCAACATAAAAAATTACTTCAGCAAATCGGGCGGACAGCTGTCACCCACCGGATCACTGGAATTCATGTTTTCCCGGAAGGCGGTCTTCCAGTTTGAGAAACCCGAAGGCATGGAAGTCGACGAAGTGGAACTCGAAATGATCGACGCCGGACTCGAAGAGATTGAGGAGCACGAAGGGGAATATTTCGCCTACGGTGACTTCACCAGTTTTGGGGCCATGTCGGCAGCCTTCGAAAAAATGGGCATCAACGTCACCTCCGCCAACCTGAAACGCTATGCCAACACTCCCGTCGAATTCACCGACGAGCAAATGGCCGATATCGACAAGCTGATTGAAAAAATCGAAGAAGACGACGACGTCCAGGCCGTTTATACCAATATCGCCTGACGCCCCTATTCTTCAGGGAGTGCGCCTTCACTGAGCTCCCCCTGACGGCATTTTACCGTTTTTTTCAGGCCTTTGGCCGGAAAAGTGCTCCTCCAGCTCTTTGGATGGGTAACTTTAGTTCCTGAAACCTTAATCGCTTTTACATGGACACCGGCCACCTGATCGACCATTTCTCAGCCATCTGGAAAGATGCGCCCGTCAGCTTCCCATCATTTGAAAATTCCTATTCGCACGACGACAGGACGGAAAGGGAGAAATTGTTTTCCACCTATACCGAC
The DNA here is from genome assembly GCA_964461455.1 of uncultured Prolixibacteraceae bacterium. GTDB lineage: Bacteria > Bacteroidota > Bacteroidia > Bacteroidales > Prolixibacteraceae > UBA1413. Next base: position 1,477 of record CAYWUJ010000147.1, read on the forward strand.
CGGTTCCGCGAACTGAGAGGAAAAGGAGATCACCCGGGAAGCGTCAATACCGATAAATTCTTCAGGGGATTTCGCAGTTTCATGAAAAACATCTACGGCTATTCCGAGGAATCCCTTTCAGTCATCATGGACCAGGCCATGGTCGACGCCTCACGGTCGTTTTTCAGAGAAGCCCGGGCTTTTGACCCCGGCCTCAAAAGGGAGGAGATCTACCAGGGACTGCGCAATGTCTGGATCATGAACGGACTGCAACTGATGCTCGGCCTTCCGGTCAGAATTACGCCTTCCATTCTGGCCTACAGTCTTCTCTATCCCTATACCGACAACCTGCTCGACGACCCCACTCTGTCGGGCGCCGATAAAGCCGCCTTCAGCGACCGCTTTGAGCAGTGCCTGCGGGGTGGGGGACCCATGGGTGACAACCACAGGGAACGCTGTGTCTCCGCCCTGGTGGAGATGATCGCCGGGGAATACCCCCGCGACCGCTATCCCCTGGTCCACCAAAGCCTCCTGGCCATCCACAGGGCCCAAACACGCAGCCTCCGCCTGTGCAACAACGGAAACCGGCTCACCGGCGACGAAATCCTCGCCATCTGCTTCGACAAAGGAGGGACTTCCGTCCTCGCCGACGGTTACCTGGTGGCCGGAAACCTATCCCCCGAAACCGGCCGGTTTTTCTACGGTTACGGCGTGTGGCTCCAATTGGCCGATGACATCCAGGACCTCGAGGAAGACCTCGCCAATAACACCACCACACTCTTCTCGGGAATGCAGGAAAAAGAGGAACGCCTGGCCCTGACCAACCGCACCTTCCACTTCGGAAGAATGGTCATGGAAGATATAAAGTATTGTGAGGGAGGGATTTCACGGCAGTTCGGAGAAGTAATACTTAAAAGTATCGAAACCATGATGATTCAGTCCGCAGGACTGAAGAGCCGCTTTTATCCCCCCGAATACCGCAAAACACTGGAGTATTTCTCCCCTGTGGGCTTTGACTATCTGGCAGAAGCCCGCAAAAAGGGAAGTCCCGGAAGAATGAAAATGATCACCCAGCTGATGGATGATCAGATGGTGCCTTCCGCGGAAACAGCACCGACAGGACAATGCTCAGGAAGATCACCCCGCCGATAATGACCAGCGAATACCACGACTGGTAACCCAGTTGCTCCAGCCCGTGATGGAAGACCAGCTTGAAGCCCACAAAAGCCAGCAAAACAGAAACCCCGATTTTCAGGAACCTGAACTTCTCTACCAGGTCGGCCAACAGGAAGAAGAGCGCCCGCAGACCGATGATGGCGAAAATGTTGGAAAAGAAGACGACGAATGGATCGCGTGAAACGGCAAAAATGGCCGGTATCGAGTCAAAGGCAAACAGCACATCGGTGAATTCTATCATGACCAACACCACGAACAGAGGGGTGAAAAAGAACTTACCGGCCGTGACCGTCCAGAACTTGCTGTCGATATAATGAGGCAACAGCCTGATATGCCGGCTCAGGAAAACGACCACGGGATGATTTTTGGGATCCCTCATGCCATGGTCCTTGGCCACCAGCATGTGGATACTCTGGTAAATCAGAAAAACACCGAACACCACCAGCATCCAGTCGAACTTCTGCACCAGGGCAGCCCCGGCGAAAATGAAGATAAAACGCAGGATGATGGCTCCCAGAATCCCCCAGAACAGCACCTTTTTGTAATTCCGGAGTTCCAC
>CAYWUJ010000148.1:0-3184 GCA_964461455.1 uncultured Prolixibacteraceae bacterium
TACTCCTCTTCGATACTGAACCACCTGATAAACGCCAGGAGAGCCACCACAAAGAGAATGATCCCGATAATCGTCTTCTTCATCCCTCTTTTATATTAGGTTCATTTAGTCATTAATATACACCAGGGCAACGCCCGTTGCACCCGTAAAAATACCCTAATCTGCAATAATTCTCTCCTCCGGAAATATCTTTTACAACATATTCTCAAATCAAAATGGGAACTGTTCCCCGGGAAATGGGGGATCTGCGGAACGGGAGCGGTGATTTATGTCTCCCAAAAGACGATAATGCGGCCTGTTCCTCCGGAAATCCTATCTTCCAAAAAGGAAAATGGCGGGTTGTTTGGCCAGGTCGGGGGGATTTTTGCGCCACTGGGCGATGGTCATGGTGCGGACCATCTCTTCCGGGGTGGTGAGGTTGGCGGCGATGCACAACAGGGTGGCCGGCTGGCAGCTTCGCAGCAGGTCGGCCAGAAAGGCGTTGTTCCGGTAGGGCGTCTCCATGAATATCTGGGTTTCTCCCAGGGTGGCGGCCGTGCGCTCCAGGTGCTGGAGTTTGCGGATCCGTTCCTGGGGTTTCACGGGAAGATATCCGTGGAAGGTAAACTGCTGTCCGTTCAATCCCGAGGCCATCAGGGCCAGCAATATCGAGGAGGGGCCTACCATGGGGACCACCTCAATGCCGGCACGGTGGGCCAGTCTGACGATCAGGGCCCCGGGATCGGCGACCCCCGGGCACCCGGCCTCTGAGATCACCCCGGCGTCATTCCCCGCCAGCAGAAATTCCAGGAAACCGGCAGCCTCACGCTCCTCGGTCTCTTTGTTCAGCACCGAAAAATGAAGAGCGTCGATATCGATCGCAGGATGCACCTTTTTGAGGAAACGGCGGGCTGTGCGAAGCTCTTCCACAAAGAAAAAACGGAGGCGTGCCATCACCTCAGGCACCGCCGCGGGAAGAACCAGCGGCCATGGGGTATCCCCCAGCAGGTTGGGTATCAGGTAGAGTTTTGCCATCGCCCAAATTTACGATAAAAGTGAATAATTCCGCCGATTTTGTATTTTTGCAGCTTCACGACCAGCGCATGCACCAACCACCGACCTTGCAAATCACCTTCCTGGGCACCGGCACTTCCCAGGGAGTTCCCATCATCGGATGCGACTGTCCGGTGTGCCGCTCTGCCGACCCCCGCGACAAGCGCCTGCGCACGTCGGCCCTGCTGACCACCGCCGGCGAGAACTTCCTGATCGACGCGGGTCCCGACTTCCGCCAGCAGATGCTCACCGCCGCAGTCTGCCGCCTCAGGGCCATCCTCCTCACCCATGAACATGTCGACCACATCTTCGGCCTCGACGATATCAGGGCGTTTAACTACATCCAGAAAAAAGCCGTCGACATCTACGCCGAAAAACGCGTCCTGAACGCTATCCACCGCATCTTCCATTACGTCTTCTCCGCCGACCGCTACCCCGGAGTGCCCTCAATGGAACTCCACGAAATTTCACGCCTTCCCTTTACCATCGGCAGTACCCTTTTCACCCCTATCCGCTGCTTTCACCATAAGCTGCCGGTGCTGGGATTCCGCTGCGGCGACCTGACTTACCTGACCGATATCAACGCCGTTCCCGCCGATGAGATGGAGAAGATCAGGGGAAGCCGCATTCTGGTGGTCAACGCCCTGCGGAAGGAAAAACACCTCTCCCACTTCAACCTCGAAGAAGCCATCCTGTTCTCGCGGGAAGTCAGCCCCGAAAAAACATACCTCACCCATATCAGCCACGCCCTGGGATTCCACGAAGAGGTGCAGAAAAGCCTGCCCCCGGGCGTCTTCCTGGCTTACGACGGCCTCACGCTCCAGATCTGACCACCGGGTTACTCATTCAGCGCTGGCGCCCCGCCAGGCCCCTCCCCGAATGACGGTCCCGGCTGAACATTCTGGCCGGATCCTTCAACACCTGACTTTACAGAAACTTTAAAGTGCTTTTATGAGCATTTTGATCACAAAAGAATATATTTGCCGACATTATATAATATATAAGGCATGCAACTCTACATTCCTAAAGATTATCGCTCGCTGCTCGATGTGGCGCAGACCGAGCAAGCAATCAAACTGGTGAAGGATTTTTTCCAGATCAACCTGGCCTCGGCCCTGCGGCTGCGCAGGGTGACGGCTCCCCTTTTCGTCAGGAAGGGCACGGGGATCAATGACGACCTGAACGGCATTGAGCGTCCCGTCTCCTTTCCCATCAAGGAGATGAACGACGAAGAGGCGGAAATCGTGCAGTCGCTGGCCAAGTGGAAAAGAATGGCCCTGGCCGACATCGGCCTCTCCCCGGGATATGGCATCTATACCGACATGAACGCCATCAGGCCCGACGAGGAACTCACCAATATCCACTCGCTCTATGTGGACCAGTGGGACTGGGAAAGGGTGATATCACCCGGCGACCGGAATCTGGAATACCTCAAAAATACGGTCCGCCAGATCTATTCCGCCGTGGTGCGCACCGAAAACCTGGTCCAGGACTACTACCCCACGATCGTCCCCCGCCTTCCCGAGGAGATCACCTTTTTTCATGCCGAAGAGCTGGCAGAGAGGTATCCCCGATTATCGCCGCGCGACCGGGAAACCCGTGTGGCCAGGGAGTATGGGGCGGTTTTCATCATCGGCATCGGCGGCGTCATGTCCAATGGTGAGGTGCACGACGGCAGGGCTCCCGACTATGACGACTGGATTACCCCCACGGTGAAGGACTACCGGGGACTGAACGGCGATATCGTCATCTGGAATGAGGTGCTCGACAGGGCCTTTGAGATCTCTTCCATGGGCATCAGGGTCGACCAGAAAGCCCTGCTTGCCCAGCTGAAAATCAGAAATATGGAAAACCGCGCCCGGCTGATGTGGCACCAGATGCTCCTCACCGGCAAACTGCCCCAGACCATCGGCGGGGGAATCGGCCAAAGCCGGCTCTGCATGTTCTTTCTCCGCAAAGCCCACATCGGCGAAATACAGTCCAGCATCTGGCCCTCCGAAATGGTCACCGGCTGCCGGAAAAACGGAATACACCTTTTATAATTTTATCCTATATTTGCACCGCCAAAAACAAGGATGCCCTGGTAGCTCAACTGGATAGAGCAGCGGCCTTCTAAGCCGCAGGTTATGGGTTCGAGCCCCGTCCAGGGTAC
>CAYWUJ010000149.1:0-3170 GCA_964461455.1 uncultured Prolixibacteraceae bacterium
GCAACAGCAGGGAGATCATGCGTGCTGAGTGGAAGCGGCGCCCCTGGAGTTCCCGCATGAAAGAGTCCCTGGCTCACCTGGTCAGCCCGATGTACTGATCCCTCGCCGAGAACCGTGTCTCTCAGGGTTCCGGGTGACTCTCCAGCCCGGAGCAGAGTGTTAAAATCGTTGCAGGAATCAGATTACCTCCTATATTTGTCCAATGGGAAGAATTTAAAAAGAATGGCCGCTATTAAACAAATCATAATCACTTCTAATGTCATAGTCCGGGGCCTGTTGCTGCTCGGTGGGCTGCTGGTGAGTCTCTCGCCGCTCAGGGGGCAGACCCAAGGTGCGCACACCCTGACCGGGATTCCCCCCGTGGTCTGTTATGCTTCGGGCGAGAGTGGCCATGCCCGTGTGGGACCACCTGCGGAATTTCTCGACAGTCTTAAGAGGGCGGTAAAAAAGGCCGACTTTGTAGTTTCCTACATTGGTTTTCCCGACAGTGCCAAAAAAGCCATGGATTATGCCCTGTCCATATGGGAGTCGCTGATCAGTTCCGATGTGCCCATCTATGTGGAAGCCCGCTGGGAGAGGCTGGGGAGCACCACTTTGGGCAGTTGTGGCGCCAACAGCTACATGATCAATTTCGAGGGGGCCCCCATGGCCGACACCTGGTATCCTGTAGCCCTGGCCGAGAAAATCACCGGCAGGGAGATGACAGGGCCGGCAAACCCCGACATGACGGCTTCTTTCAATTCCACCATGCCGTGGTATATGGGGACCGACCAGAATACTCCTTATGACCGTTTCGACCTGGTGTCGACCATATTGCACGAAGTGGCCCACGGACTGGGGATGAACGGTTTTTTTGATGCCGATCCGAGGGCACGTTCGGGGTCTTACGGTTACTCCGATGGCTGGCCTGCGGCTTTTGACCGCAGGGTGGAAACCATCGACAGCGTCAGCCTGACCAATCCTGCAGCTTTCGCCAATCCCTCGGCACCACTTTACTATGCCATGGTTTCCAACTTCCTCTTTGCCTCCAGTCCTGCCGCCTCTTTTCTTTCTGCCGGGGAAAGACCCCGTCTCTATGCCCCACCATCCTTCCAGGAAGGGTCCAGCATCTACCACCTCAATGACGATAGCTATCCCTACGGGACCGAAAATGCCCTGATGACCTCTTCGGCCGGAAGGGGGGAGGCCGTGCATTCCCCGGGTCCCCTGACTACAGGAATCCTCGACGACCTCGGGTGGAAACACCTGTGGATACGCTTCACCCCGTTGAAAGACAGGGAGCAGACTTCCCTGCCCCTCCGTTTTGATGTTTCCGTGGTCAGTGACCTGGGCGTCAGCGACACCTCCCTTTTTGTGGTATACAGCAGCGACGGATTCAGGGAACACCGTGATTCCGTGCCACTTACCAAAATCCCCGAAACCGGAGATTATGCCGCCGAATTTTTACCCCCGCCAACGCCCGGGGTGCTCTCCTACTATGTGACCGCCGCCGATACCCTGGGGCGCCGCTTTACCTCACCCACAGGAGCACCGGAAAAGTCATGGCAGCTGACCCTGGGGACCGATACCATAAAACCGGAGATCGTTCATACTCCTGAGAAATATCTCCTTTCGACCGCCAAACAGTTTGACATCGTAGCCCAGGTGACCGATAATGCCCAAATAGATACCGTTTATCTCCTGCTTTCCCTGAATGGTCAGGAGCTGCCTCCCCTGGGCATGATCTCAGCCGGCGATAACCAGTACCACGGCGGGTTGCCCCTCGGGGAGCTGGGTTTACTGGCGGGTGATATCCTGGAATACAGGATCGTGGCCCTCGACAACGCTGCCGCAGCCAACAGGCAGGTTCTTCCGGAAGAGGGAAATTTCAGCGTAAAAACGGAAGGCATAGCCGCTCCCGCAGAGACCTATTTTACCGACTTCAACAGTTCAGGCAGCGATTTTGTCCTCTATGACTTCAGAGTGGTCCACATCACCGGCTTCACCGACCCGGCCCTCCACAGCCCCCATCCCTATCCCAGTCCCGATACCGATGACAGGGAGTACCAGTTTACCGCCCTCCTCCGGGTTCCCATCATCGCAAAAGAAAACGGGAGAATCGCCTGGGACGAAGTGGTCCTGGTGGAGCCGGGGGAAGAGAATGCCACGTATGACAGCGCCGATTTCTATGATTATGTGATTGCCGAGGCAAGCAAAGACCAGGGGAAAAGCTGGCAGCCCCTGCTTGACGGTTATGACTCGGGGAGCAATGAGGCGTGGAAATCGGCGTATAACCAGCAAATATCGGGACAAAACTCCATTTATGCGGGAAGCCGTGAATTGTTTGTCCGCCGTGAATTTCCCATCACCGCCAGCGGCCATTTCCACGAGGGTGACACCCTGCTGATCAGGTTTCGTCTCTATTCCGATCCCTATGCCCACGGATGGGGTTGGGCCATCGACAACCTGGCGATCCAGCAGAACCTCACCTCCGCGGAAATCACGGCATCCCCACTCTCCTCTTTCCTTGTGTGGCCCAACCCAACCAGCGATATCATCCACCTCCTGCCTGATGCCCATCTGTCCACGACCGGACTGGGTGCCCGCATCACCGACCTTACAGGCCGTACCTTGATGTCATTGCCCCCCGGAAGTTTTATCCCCGGAGTACCCGCAACCGTCAGCCTGCAACATCTGAAGCCCGGCTTCTACCTTGTACTTCTCCAAAATAACCATATGACCATTGCCACCAGGAAATTGATCAGACACTGACCCGTTAAAAAATTTTTGCTAATTTTGAAAGTCGTACTTTTTTTGAACTTAGTGTGTCATCGTAGCGATTAAATTGTATTTTTGACAGTAATTATTTTTAACATTTTTTATAAAAACCAATAAAATGAAGGCCGGAACCAAATCTTTTATGTACCTGGTTTTGCTGCTGTTTATAGCTGGCAGTTGCCGGGACGACTCGTATATCGACAAATATGAAAGACCTGAGTGGCTGGCAGGTAAGGTGTACACGCAGTTAAAGGAGCAGCCCGATCTTTCGACATTTGCCAAATGTCTGGAGATCGCCGGTTATGATACCATCCTTGATGTTTCGGGGAGTTATACGGTATTTGCGCCCACCGATGAGGCCTTTGCGCAGTATTTCCAGCAGAGCCCCTACAAACGGGTGGAGGATATTCCCC
>CAYWUJ010000150.1:0-3151 GCA_964461455.1 uncultured Prolixibacteraceae bacterium
TTCAAGTCGGGAGGTTATATCCAGATCGATGTTCCCAAGGTGGAGGTCGATTTCAAAACCATGGATGTGCAGCCTGAATTCCTGGATGAGTGGGAAAAATTCGGTATTTTCAACCTGAAGATGAAGAATCCCGAGCCTACCTTCCGTGCCTATTCGATGGCCAACCATCCTGCCGAGGGGAATATCGTGATGCTCAACATCCGTATTGCCACCCCGCCGTGGGACCGTGCCAACAACCGCTTCAAAGATGTCAATCCGGGGGTGTGCTCCTCCTATATCTTCTCGCGCAAGCCCGGCGACAAGGTGACCATATCGGGGCCGTTCGGGGAATTCTTCCTGAAGAATAATGACAACGAAATGATGTTCATCGGAGGTGGTGCCGGTATGGCTCCCATGCGGTCGCACCTTTTCCACCTTTTCCACACCATGAAGGAGACCCGGCGGAAGGTAAGCTTCTGGTATGGCGCCCGCTCCAACAGGGAAGTCTTCTACAAGGAGCAGTTTGAGGATATCGAAAAGAATTTCCCCAACTTCAGTTTTACCCTGGCCCTCTCGGAGCCCAAGCCCGAGGACAACTGGACGGGTCCCAAGGGATTCATCCACCAGGTGATCTATGACAACTACCTGAGTAAGCATGAGCAACCCGAGGAAGTGGACTATTACCTCTGCGGACCTCCGCTGATGAACAGCGCCGTTCAGAAAATGCTCTACGACCTGGGTGTGCCCGATGAAAATATCCTCTACGACGACTTTGGCGGCTGATCCCACGGGAGGCTAATAGCCACCGTACGCCACAGTTGCCGCAAGGAGGCCGGAACGGAGTGTTCACCACCGCCAACCGCCCTCTTTGCGGTTTTTTGTGCGGGATATCCCAGCTTTTTTCTATTTTTGACGGCTCAAAACAAGCACGTATGATTCAGGAATTTTTCAGCGCCATCATCGAATGGTACATGGCTCACATCAATTACTGGACCATTGCCCTGCTGATGGCCATCGAGAGTACATTTGTTCCCTTTCCCTCCGAGGTGATCATTCCGCCGGCAGCCTGGAAGGCTGCCCAGGGCGACCTCAATATTTACCTGGTGGTTCTTTCGGGGACTTTCGGGGCTTTGGTGGGGGCTCTCTTTAACTACTATTTCGCATTTTATCTGGGGCGCGCTATTGTGTACCGGTTTGCCGAGTCGAAGGTCGGGCGCCTGATGTTGCTCAGCCGCGAAGGAGTGGAAAAGGCGGAGGCTTATTTCGTACGTCACGGAAAAAGTTCCACCCTGATCGGCCGGCTGGTTCCCGCCGTGCGGCAGGTGATCTCCCTGCCGGCCGGACTGGCCCGGATGAACCTGAAGGATTTTATCCTCTTCACCGTGATTGGTTCAGGAGCCTGGAACATCGTGCTGGCAGCCATGGGGTATTTCCTCTATACCCAGAAGGAGATCCTCCACCGTTATTATTCTGAACTCTCCATTGGAATGGCCATCCTTGGCGTTGGCTTCATCATTTATCTGGTTTTTAAGTTCGTCAGGAAAAAAGAGTGACCTGATGCCATGATCAGGCTCTTTCAAATGCCTCCTGAGGATACGGACAGGCCTGACCTTGCCCCGATCGTAAAAAGCGTACAAATACATGAAAAGGATAACTACTCTGTTGCTGCTCCTTCTTCCGGGAATCCTTCTTCTGACGACCTCGTGCCGCCAGCCCGCTTATATTTTTAATGAGGGGAAGATCTATGGCACCATCTATCACATCGTCTATGAGCACCCCCGTGGTGAAGATCTTCATGCCTCAATCGATGCAGAGCTGGCCCGTCTGAACGGGATCTTCAGCACCTTTGACTCCGCTTCCCAGATCTCACTGATCAATACCAACCAGAACGTGGTGCCCGATTCCCTGTTTATTCAATGTTTCAACCGGGCGATGGAGATTTCTGCACTTTCAGAAGGGGCCTTTGATATTACCGTGGCTCCGATGGTGAATGCCTGGGGCTTTGGGTTCAAACACCGGGAAAAGATCACTCCCGGTTTGATCGACAGCTTGCTGGAACTGACGGGCTATCGCAAGGTGAGGCTGGAGGAAGGAAAGGTGGTCAAGGACAACCCCGGAACCATGCTCGATATGAGCGCCATTGCCAAAGGGTATACCTGTGACCTGGTCGGGGAATTCCTGGCCGCCCGGGGGTGTACCAACATCATGGTGGAAATAGGAGGAGAAGTGGTCGCCCGGGGTCTCAATCCCCAGGGTGCGATTTGGAGCATTGGGATCAGCGAGCCTGATGAGACATCCTTTTTCGGGAACGACGATATTCAGGCGGTGGTCATGCTTCAGGAGAAGGCATTGGCTACTTCAGGGAATTACCGCAATTTCTATGAAGAGGGAGGAAAGCGGTATGCCCACACCATCGACCCGGCGACCGGCTATCCTGTGCAGCACAGTCTGCTGAGTGCCACGGTCCTGGCCGGCGACTGCATGACCGCCGACGCCCTGGCGACCGCCTTTATGGTCATGGGCCTCGAAAAAGGAGTGGAGCTCTCCCGGAAACTTCCCGGAGTGGAAGTCTATTTTATCTACTCCGACGAGACGGGCTTCAATAAGGTTTATATGTCGGAGGGCTTCCGGAAGTGCCTGGCTCCCGAGGCTTCCGGAGAAAAGATTGCAGGGAGCGGGCCTCAATAAAGTTTAATGCCGGAGAGTTTCCGGAAGTGCCTGGCTCCGGAGGAATCAGAGGAGTGACCGGCGGGCGGTAACTGTGCCTCCTTATGGTTTCTTATCCACCCTGAGTTGCTGGTAGTCGGGTTTTCCCCAGGCTTTTTTCTGTTCCAGCCTGTCCTGCGTCTGGGCACAGAAAATACCCCTTTGCTTCAGGGTTTTGTTCCCGCTTACGTGGGTGTTGGGAAATTTACCCCCCTTTTTCAAGAGTATGCTGATGGCCAGTCCGGCAAAGGCGATGGCCACAAGGGCGATGGCCAGGGCTATTATTTTCAGAAAATCCATAATTTCGTATTTACCGGGTCAAAAGTAGGATCTTTTCCGGTGAAAACCACCGCAGGGATCTTTACTTACCTTAACAAAAAAACAGGGTCAAAGGTTTCGGTTTGGGTGCAATTCGTAACTTTAGGGCAAAAATCCTGACAATTATGGAAAAGCATGTAAATGTTGT
>CAYWUJ010000151.1:0-3125 GCA_964461455.1 uncultured Prolixibacteraceae bacterium
CACCTGGCTCTTTCCCGGGGAGCTGAATGTCGCCAGTGAGACCAGCAACTTCCTGCAGTTCCGTTATGACTGGAATCCCGTGCTGCGGTGGATATGGCTCAGTGTTGCCCTGGCGGCGCTGCACCTCATTCTGGTCAGCAGGAGCAAAGAACGTAGCCTGGCGAAGAGTCTGCTGCGTCATGGCGTCGACCTGGCGATCGTGCTGGTCACCGGCATCTTCGGCTTCATCGCCGTCAGAATCTTTCCGAACAGGTTTTTTGACTAGGGATTGGTACTTTCCCTTCCCAGGATAAAGTTGGAGAGGCGTTCCGCCGAGACGTCGCGGGCGATGACCCTTTTGTCGCGGTCCAGCACATAGATCATGGGCATGGCGTAGATGTCGTATTTTTCCTCGATCATTTCCTGACCGGTGGGGTCGTAGACGTTGATCCAGGTGAGTTTTTTGGAGACGATATAGTCGTTCCACACCTCTTTGTCGCGTTCCAGGTAGATGGCAAAGACCTCCATTCCGCGTGATTTGTAGAGGTTGTAATTCCGGATGAGACGGTCGGTGATGGGCTGGCATGCTGAGCATCCGGGGTTAAAGAAATAGAGGACGGTGAGGGGGGATTCCACTTCCGAGAGGCTGATTTCCTTACCTTCAGGGGTTTGGAGGCGCAGGTCGGTGGCCACCCCACCCACGGGATTCAGGCGGGCTCTGGCGGTGCGGTCAGCGACCCTGGCCAGAAACACGGGATCGCTGAAGCGCTCCCTGTGGGGGAGGATGTGATTTTCGGCGATGTGGATGCATACCTGGCGGTGTTCGGGGAGGATGGAATTCCGGTAGAGCTCATAGAGGTATTCGGCGGCCTGGCTGAAGACCGCAGGGTGGATATCTTTCTTTTCCATCAGGGGGGCCACATGGGCGATCACCGAGTCGGGGTGGGGGTGCACCAGCCGCTTGAAGTAATAATCGAGTTTCTGCTCGAACAGGGGGGTGGCTGTGATGCGCGGATCGGCAAACGACAGGTTGTCGAAAAAGTGTCTCTTCGTATAGTTGGTGTAGTAGTCGCTGATCAGCATATTCCGGTGGGGGATGGAATCGGGGAAGTCGGGTTCGGGAATCGGGGCTTCGTGGATCGCCATGGTGAAGAGGTTGACCATGGCGCCGGGGAAGGCCTTTTCGATCGATTCCACCTTGTGCTGGCGTTCCTCCTCCAGCTTTTTGTAGGCGGCGCCGATGGCATTGGCCGAGTCGGGGTTGCTGCTGTTTTTCCGCAGGCGTTGTTCCAGGGCTTCCTGGTCCTTGTGGGTTTTTTCGATGAACCGCTGGTAGTCGGCGAAGGCCTGGTTTTCGGGGGACCCTTCAAAGCGCAGCATGAGGGGAAGCCTCGCGGGATTGGCCGACAGGGAGAAGTACTGGCGGGCACCTTCCGAAATGAGAAAGGCGATGTTTCCCTTGTCCTTCAGCTCTATGGCATACATCCCCGGAGCCAGCGGCTGGTCGCCACGGAACAGGGCCTTGCTCCCCTTCATGAGCTGGCTGCCGATGCGGGCGGTGCGGTTGCCCCGGTATTTCACCAGAAACAGAGAATCGGTGATCTCAACCCCTTCGAAATAGACGGCAATGGAATACCCTGAGGGCGTGGCGGTCTTGGCGGTCTCTCCGGAAGTGATGGCAGGAACGGCCTGGCCTTTCGCAGGGGTTTGACTCAGGCTTGGAAGAGAGGCCCATAACAAACTGAGGGTGAGGGCCGAAATCAATATTTTGTGGTTCATGTGTTAATATTTTATGTTGACGTCTTAATCCCCGGTTGTCGGGGAACCAGAGCAATACAAAAATAGAAAAAACCAGGCTTATTGGTGCCGGAGCCGGTAAAAGAGGTGGTTGATACGGGTGACGCGGGTGTCGGGGTCTTTGGCTTCCATGATCCATTTGGTGAAGTAGAGTTGGGTGGAGTAGGAGAGTTTCGTGAAAATCGCCTTTACTTCGGGCTCATTGTCAAAAAGCCACTCCAGTTCTTCGGGGAGGTCAACGATGCGGGGATCCAGGTCTTCCTCCAGTTCCACGGAAATGGTGTCGCCGTCGTCCTTGCCGATGGCCAGGCGGATATCCATGGTCACGGCCAGCCGGTGTACGCCTTTCCCTTTGGGCACCAGGCTCTTCCGTACAAACTGACCATCGATCCAGGCTTTGATTTTGATTTTTCCGGCCGTTCCGAATTCTGTGGCCGCATCATAGGGAAAGTCGACATAGACCAACTTGTCCTTATTCCGGTACATTTCCCCTGAAAATGAATATCGCTTCACTTCTGACATGATCCCAAAAATAATCGGAAATTTCTTACCTCCTCATTGTGGTGCGCCAAAGCATTGTTTTCCTTTTTTTATGATTTTCCCTGAAATTTTTCGTTATATTTGTTATTGTCACATGTACCTGAGAATCATAAACACATTGCTATGATAACCGTAAGAATGACCCCGGCAGAATATAAAGCTTATCTTTTATACTTAAAGAGTATAGAGGTATTGCAAGAGGCAGGAGAAAAAGTCACTGAATCTAATTCTCTTAAACAACTGCGTTCCGATACTGCATTATATCGTGAAATAGAGACTGCTATTGAAGAGGTCAATGAAGGTAAAGTTACATATATTGATCCTGATCATCTGTGGAAAAATATTCAATAGTCACTACGAGTTTTGAATATTCCTAAGGGTTCTTCTGATTCCTGCATATCCTGTTCTGCGCAGGGGGGATTCCCTGAAGAGTTTGTTGAATTGCTCTTCAGACATCTGATCCCAGTCGGCGCGGGTGAGTTGGAGGAGTCCGGGCAGGGGTTGGTAATCCGGTTCGTGGTGGGGGATGGCTTTGCGGTTCCAGGGGCATACTTCCTGGCAGATGTCGCAACCGAAGAGGCGGTTGCTGAAGAGGGGGGTGAGTTCGGGGTCCTGGTCGCCGCGGAGTTCTATGGTCTGGTAGGAGATACATCGCCGGGCGTCGACGATGCGGGGGGTGATGATGGCGCGGGTCGGACAGGCGTCGATGCAGCGGGTGCAGGTGCCGCAGCGGTCGGGGACCTCAGTGATGGGATCCGTGGGGATTTCCGCATCGATGATCAGTTCCCCGATGAAGAAGTAGCTGCCGT
>CAYWUJ010000152.1:0-3069 GCA_964461455.1 uncultured Prolixibacteraceae bacterium
CCTCACCTGCTACCTCCTCCCCTACCTGGTTTACCCTGCCATGGCCCTCGCCGGAATATCATGGCCCGCCTTCCTTTCTTCCGGGGTGCCGGGACTCCTGCGCTCTTTCCTCTTTGCCCTGCTGATCGTGTGGCTGACCGGTTTATTGGGAAAAATCAATGTGAGGCTTAAAATTTAAAACCACACCATCACCACCAAGTCCATAATACAAAAATATAAACCCCTCTATATCTGCATATTAAACAAAATGATATGCTCTTTAACATACCTTTAACACTTCGCCCGTTAAACCTTTTTCATACCTGTTTGTCTTTTAATTGTTCATAAGAACAGTTTAAAAGTTAAACAATGAAAAAGTTAACAGGAATCGCAATACTATTTTTCTCATTTGCAGGATTTTCTCAGCCTTCCGGGGGACCGAAAGGAGCTGATATGGAGGCAAGGGCGGGAAGGATCAAAGGGATCATCATCGAGGCCGGGTCCAGCCAGCCCATGGAATACGCCAACATCGCCATTTATAACAATACCGACTCATCGCTGGTCACCGGCGGCATCACCAACAGCCAGGGGCAATTTGACATCAGCGGACTGGCATACGGCCAGTATTATCTGGAAGCCAACTTTATAGGATATGAGAAAAAGTCGTTTTCCGGAGTGCGTGTGGCGGCTTCGCGAAGTACCGTCGACGTGGGAAGTATGGTACTTAGCCCCTCAAGCCAGGAAATCGGAGGCGTGGAGGTCGTTGCCGACCGCCAGAGGGTGGAATACAAAATAGACAAGAAAGTCATCAATGTCAGCCAGGATATCAACGCTGCCGGAGGAACGGCGGTCGATGTCCTGGAAAACACCCCTTCCGTAGAAGTCGACATTGAGGGGAATGTTTCGCTGCGCGGATCGTCGAGCTTTACCGTCCTGATTGACGGAAGGCCCAGTGTGCTGACCGGCAGCGATGCCCTCCGCCAGTTGCCGGCATCGGCCATCGAAAACATCGAAATCATCACCAACCCTTCGGCAAAATATGACCCCGACGGTATGGCGGGAATCATCAACGTGGTGATGAAAAAGAATATCCTGGCAGGATTCAACGGCATCATAAATACCTCGGTGGGAACCGGCGACAAATACCGCTCCGACCTGACCCTTAACTACCGCACCAGGAAATCAAACCTCTTTTTCGGTGCCGACTGGAGTGACGATACCTTTTACGGAAAGATGTTCTCTGACAGGGAGACGATATTCGGCGACACCTCGCTGTTCGTTATTTCGGAAGGGAAACGTGACAACAACCGCGGGGGATTTAACCTCAAAGGAGGTGTTGACTTTTTCCTGAGCGACCGCACCACCCTCTCCGTTTCGGGTACCGGCGGGAAATATAACTTCAGCCAGTCAGGGGGTTCCAACCTCCATGAATATATGCTGCCTTCCGCCCTCGACCGCTATATCGTGAACAACAATGTAAGCTCGCGCGGTGGCCGGCTGTTCAACACCAACATCAGCCTGCAGCAGAAATTCAACGATGAGGGTACCCATAAGGTCGACTTCCTCCTTTACTATTCGAACCGAAACGGCGATGATACCGAAGACCAGGACGAATACCTTTCTGACAGCAGTTTTAAAAACAGGGGAACCCTCCTGGAGCAGATCAGAACCACCGAGAGCGACAACTCAAACGACTACCGCTTCAAAATCGACTACGTCAGGCCCACCGGCAGCAACGGACGCCTGGAAGCCGGCGTGCAAAGCCTCCTGGAACGGGAATCGGAAGACTATTTCTTTGAGAATTTCAACGCCACATCGGGCCAGTGGGAGAACAATCCCCTTTTCAGCAGCTCCCTGGAATTCCTCAATGACGTGCATGCCGGATATTTTACCTGGGCAGGAAAAGCGGGAAAGATGGAGTACATGGCCGGAGTGCGCGGGGAATATACCCACCGCTCCATCGACCATGCCAAAATGGAAGACCCTTACACCCTCAACCGTTTCGACCTCTTTCCCAGCGGACACCTCTCCTACGGCATCGGAAAAAGCAGCCAACTGATGGCCAGCTACAGCCGCCGTATCAACCGTCCGGGAGGCCGCGAACTCGACCCCTTCCCCAACTACATGGACCAATACACCATTCGCGTGGGAAATCCCGAATTGAAACCCGAATACACCAACTCCTGGGAACTGGGCCTCATGCAACGCTTCGGAACATCGTTCCTCTCCCTTGAAGGATTCTACCGCACCACCGACGATTTGATCAGCAGAATACAGGAACTCCGTGAAGACGGACTGATGTACATGACCTCGGCCAATGTGAACAAGGACTACTCCCTGGGAACTGAACTGATGGGGAACATCAACATCACCAAATGGTTCCTCCTCAATACCAGCCTGAGCCTTTACAACTACCGCATAGAAGGGGAACTCAACGGAGAGCCGGTCGACAGGGAAAGTACCAACTACTCCCTCCGCGGAAATGCCACCTTCAAACTGGGGCCCTCCAGCCGCATCCAGTGGATGTCGATGTACCGCGGCCCCTCAGTCTCGGCACAGGGGGAAAGCAGCAGCTTCTTCTTCTCCAACCTCTCCATGCGCCAGGAATTCCTCAAACGTAAACTGACCGCAACACTCGCCCTCCGCGACGTCTTCGGCACCATGAACTTCTCGAGCACCTCCTCAGGTCCCAACTTCAACTCAAAATTCAGAATGGAAAGGGAATCCCGCGTGGTCCAGCTTACCCTCAGCTATACCATCAACAACTATAAAAGCGACCGCAACGGCAACGCCAACGGAGACACCGGCGGAAACGGGATGAACATGGACCTGGAGTTCTGAATGCGGAGTCTGGAATCATGAGTGTGAAATCCCGAACCTTAGGCCCTGAATGACAGAAAGATAGAAGGCCAGAATAAAGAGGGATATCCGGATTAACATTTATTAACGGAATTTTCAGTTAATAAACTGATTTTTTAGTTGCGTAACTGAAAAGTCAGTTGTATGTTTGTGCAGGTTAATTACAATAATATGGCCATGCACAAACTTACCCGTAAGGAAGAGGAGCTGATGAAGATCCTCTGGAAGCTG
>CAYWUJ010000153.1:0-3041 GCA_964461455.1 uncultured Prolixibacteraceae bacterium
AGGGGATTCCCCTGATCCGTTACCGGACCCGCGACCTCACACGGCTCACCTATGAGAAGTGTGCCTGTGGCCGCACCCTGGCGCGCATGGAGAAATGCTTCGGCCGCAGCGACGACATGCTGATCATCAGGGGGGTCAATGTTTTCCCGTCGCAGATCGAGAGCGTGCTGCTGGAGATGAGTGAAACGGAACCCCATTACCTTCTGGTCGTAGAAAGGGAAGGGACCATGGATACCCTCCGGCTCATGGTGGAGGTTCAGGAGCAGTTCTTCTCCGATGAGATCAAAGCCCTGGAAGCCCTGCGCCGGAAAATCACCCAGAAGATCCAGTCGACGCTGGGGATTTCCGTGGATGTGAAACTGGTGGAGCCCAGGACCATAGAACGGACGGCCGGTAAAGCCAAACGAGTGATCGATAACCGTAAAATCTGACCATCATGATAGATAAGCAAGTATCGGTATTTCTGGAGAACAAGTCGGGGCGGCTCAACGAGGTGACCCGTATTCTGGGCGAGGCGGGGATCAACATCTCGGCATTCTGCATTGCCGACACCAGTGATTTCGGGGTGCTGCGGATGATCGTCCCCGACCCCGACAAGGCTGTGGAAGTCCTCAAAGCCCACTATTTCTCGGTGCGTACCACCCCCGTGGTGCTGTTGAATGTTCCCAACAAGCCGGGAACCCTGGCCCGGGCCCTGCAACTGCTCAGCGATGAAAACATCTTCATCGAATACCTCTATGCCTTCTCGATGAATGAGGATTCGGCGGTGGTGGTCATCCGCCCCTCAGAAATTGACCGGTGTGCTGAGGTTTTGACCCGCCATGCCGATGAGTTAGCGTTGTAGGCGCAATAGTATGGTAGTGATGGCCGGCAAAACACCCCCTAATCCGGTCAAGGTTGAGGTCAAGAGAATGCGTTGTAGGCACATGAAGTATGGTAGTAAAGGAGTTGCATCTCCACCTCCCTTCTTCCGTTTGAAATAGTGAGATTGATGATTATTTAATTCTCTTGTCAATTGCCCGGTCTTCGGGATTCCTCCTCGAGTCCCACACCATTATTATGAGTATCAGTTGATTGAAAACTTCATAAATGACCTGAAACTCATCAACAAACAGCACCCTGACCGATTCATAGTCCGATTGGACTCCGAGCAAGGGATTCTTTGAGAGCAGACTGACACTTTTGTGGATTCTGGAATTAAGTTTCCTGCTGTAGGTCACATTTCCATTGCGCATGTAATAGAATTCGAGGATGGAGTACATATCCAATCTGGCTTCATGGGCCCATGTTATTTTGAACCTAGCCATTGATCAATCTCGTTTTGCAGATCTTCATGTGATATGACTTTTTTTTCTTTCAGTTGATCTCTGGCAATATTTATCCTGTTCAGTTGGTAATCACTGAGTTTGTAAGTGCCTTCCGATACTTTTGATTCAATAATTGTTTTAATAGCATTCAGAAATGGAACATCTTCAATTTGTGAAAGATAGTTCGTTATAACATGTCGGAGTTCAATTGTGCTCATACTTTTCTGTCATTTCCTCAAAGTTACAGCTTTTTTGAATAAATAGGTATTCCATAATACAAAGGTTGAGGCAGAGGTTAAGGTTAAGATACCATTTATTCATCAAAATCGTATCTTTGGAGGATTAAAAGCTCAAATGAAGAAGATAGCCATACAGGGGATTGCCGGGTCGTTTCATGAAGATGCCGCGCAACGTTATTTCAATGAAGAGATTGAGGTCGTGGAATGCAAGTCGTTCACCCGGGTGTGCGAGCTGATCGACGCCGACCAGGTGGATATCGCGGTGATGGCCATCGAGAATTCGATTGCCGGAAGCCTGCTCAACAACTACCAGCTGATCCGTGATTTTCACCTGAAGATCATCGGTGAGATTTACCTTCACATCGAGATGTTCCTGATGGCCAACGATGGGGTGGGGAAGGAGGAGATCACCGACATCTGGTCGCATACGGTAGCCCTGAAACAGTGTGCTGAATACCTGGAGCGTAACTTCCCCATGGCGGAACTCCATGAGTTCAGCGATACGGCGGCATCGGCGCGTTTTGTGGCCACCGATAAGCCTGCCGGCGCCGCAGCCATCGGAAACATGCGTTCGGCACAGATGTACGGACTGCAGATTCTGGAGGCGGGTATCGAAACCAACCGGAAGAACTATACCCGTTTTCTGATTCTATCCAAACACGGTAATGGCAGCGAAGGCGCCAACAAGGCTTCGATCTGCTTTGAGGTGGGCCATTTCTACGGCGCCCTGGCCCGGGTCCTGAACACCTTCGCCGAAAACAGGATCAACCTGACCAAGATTCAGTCGGTGCCTGTGATCGGAAGGCCCAACGAATACACCTTCCACGTCGACATTGAGTGGGAAGCCCCTGAGAATTATGAAAGAGCCATCCACCAGGTGCTCAAAAGCGTGTCGAGCCTGTCGATCCTCGGGGAGTATGTCAGGGGAGAACTGGCAATTCACAACCAATAAAACAAGATTCCCGCATTTAAGACTTAAGATTTAAGATTATGAAGAGGACAGCGATATTTTATGGCCCAGGGAAGGGTTCGGTGAACCGGGTGGCCGACATGATCCGCGACCTGATCGGTCAGGACAAAGTGGAGATGGTGCCGGTAAAAACGGCCACGGCGGCTGATTTTGAACGTTTTGACCAGATCATATTCGGCATTTCCACGGTAGGTAAGGAGACCTGGGATGGAAAGCCCGCCAAAACCGACTGGGGGATTTTTCTTCCGGAGGTCAGTAAGGGGAACTTTGAGGGTAAAAAAGTGGCCCTGTTCGGTTTGGGCGACCACATCACCTATGCCTCGGGTTTTGTCGATTTCCTGGGTCTTCTGGCCGGGGAGCTGCAAAAGACCAACGCGGTGGTTTACGGTCAGGTGCCGGTGGAAGGCTACGAATTTGAAGAGTCGGAGGCCGTCGTGGAAGACCGGTTTGTCGGGCTTCCGCTCGACGAGGATTTTGAACCTGAGAAAACCGAAGGCAGGGTCAAGGCCTGGATAGACCTTCTGA
>CAYWUJ010000154.1:0-3018 GCA_964461455.1 uncultured Prolixibacteraceae bacterium
AAAGTTATTGATTATTCAACTTAACCAATGGTCTCATTTAAGGGGAGTATTATAGTGATCATTCGGGTTTTAAGAAATTAACCCCTCACCCTCGCTACGACAGGGCAAATTCATTTCTTTGGCTATAATTAGGAGCAGGCAGGTTACCCATTTGAATTCATCCACAACTCCGGATTCCCTTTTTCGGAATGTGACAGCGAATAAAGTTATGGAGATAATTAATCACAAGAAATGGGTGATTTCTGCAATTTCTTAAGTATGTAAGCATAATTACTTACATTTCATCAATCCGGACCAGCGTGATGATCACACTGTATTCAACTGCAGATAGTAAATGGCTTCTATGATGCTGGTGGATTTTGTTTTTTGCATGATATTGGCACGGTGCTTCTCCACCGTTCGGTCCGATATCTGTAAACGGTGGGCAATTTGCTTAATCGGCAGGCCTTTGGCCGACAAAATCAGAATCTCTTCCTCCCGCAGGGTAAGTAATTCGCGCATTTTGTTGGCGCCCGAATGCGAAGCCCCTGCACCGGTTTCAGGCATTTCACCGCCCCGCAACTGATACGGCGCTACCGGAATGACCTCCACAATGGAACTGTTCTCACCAACCGGATTATTGCACACAATCTGAATATCAAAAACCTGGTTGGAATTTAAACGAAACGGAACCGACCTGAGCAGACAGCAGGGAATTAACCCGTTCATGCAGCGGTAGTAATCCAGCTTATTAACGCCCCCTTCTTCCAGAATAAACAAATCCTTAAAATAGGTGTGGTTTTCAAAAGGTTCCACAATACCGGTCAGCCTGGAAAAGGCCTTGTTGATTTTTGCAATCTGCTCGTTCTTCATAATGAACCGGGCAGTCGGAGAGATGTCAAAAACCGACCGGTAATGATCCGATCGCATCATGAATGCCCTGTTACCCTTTTCCAGCTGCCTCTCCGTTTTGTTCAACACCGACATCTTATCAATAGGGCAGAAGATGAAATTGTCTATCCCCATTTCCAGCCCAACCAGGATGTCTTCCTTTTGAAAATTCTCTAACAGTAAAAAAAAAGGAATATTCCACCTTGACAGGGTGGGACGCAGGTTCTCATAGATCCGGAACCCCGATACGCCTGACAACTCCTGCTGGCAAATTATCAGATCTGATTTAATCTCTGTTATGACCCTGATGGCAGCATTAAGACTGGCGGCTTGGGTAACCGCATATCCGACCGTACCGAATAACTCCTTCAGCAAAAACAGGCTATTATCTTCCCCGGAAAGGATAAGCAATACTTGAATGATGCCCTTTTCCATTGAAACCGCTCATTTTCATAAATTTGAAGAGTAATTTACAAAAAAAAACGGAATATTAACCATGGAGTACCTGTATAAATTACAAAAAACATTAACGGTAAGCCAGACAGCTCACCTTTCCGTCAAAGGTGGTGATCAGCAAGCGGTTCCCGGCGACAGGCAAGATGTGGTTGATCAGGGCCTCAGAAACGCCGCATTTCCATGCCACTCTGTTTTCCCTTCTGTCAATGGCATAGATAACCCCGCTGGTGGTGGGGACGAATACCAGAATTCCCTTTTGGGTGAGGGGTGAGGGGGCAATTTCATAGCCCAGTCCGGCTTCGCACTCCCACACCACCTTCTGGCTGTCGCACCGCGCGTCAAAGGCCATGACGTTCCCTTCGGTCATGTTTTTAATGAATACCTCCTTCCCATCGGAGGAGAGGCCGATGGATTCGCGGCACGACCATTTTCCGGAATCCCAGATCTCTTCCCCGGTAGCCGCATCCAGGGCGGTCATCCTGCGGTCAGGGGCCACAATGAATACCTTGTCCCGTGCGGCGACCGGCCAAACGGCAGCCGGGGAGAGCATCCTGTTGGCATATTTCTCGCGCTTCCATAAAAGGGTTCCCTCTTTCTGATCAAGGGCATAAAAGCTGTTTCCCCATGATCCAAAGTAAACGGCACCGCGGTAGAGCAGCGGACGGGTTTCCACAAAATTCAGGATACTGTCATATTGCCATGTGAGTTTCCCGTCCTTCAGACGGTTGGCCCGGAAAACCCCTTCCGACGATCCTGTAAAGACCTGATTGCCCCCGATGACCGGGGAAGCCACAATGGGCTTGCCGGTGGGATAATCCCAGAGCAAAGAACCGTCCTTCAGATCCAGGCACCGGATATGCCCGTCGGTGGAAGGACACACCACCCGGTTTCCACGAATGACCGGCGTGGAAAAAACCTTGCCCCCTGTCCGGAAGGTCCAGAGGACCCTGCCATCCCGTATATCACGGGCGATAATATGCCCGTCGGTCCGGGAATAGACACAGATATTGCCCCGAACGGCCATCCCGGCACCGATATCGCTGTCATCGGTGAACTCCCAGAGGACGCGGACCGGCACACCAGCCCCGGAGGAAGCCCGTAACCCTGACAGGCCTTTTTGTTCCTCCCGAGTCAGCCGGCTCCGGAACTCCCCCTTAAGCGCGATTTTGCACCATACCGGCAGCGTTTCCCGGCCGGTCACCCGTTCGGCGAAAAAGAGGGTATCGCGTGTGACTGTGACGATATTATACCCTCCTGTCTCCTTACCTGCCCTCAGGTTGGAACGGCCCATTACCCCGGGAAGAATCCCGAAATCATAAAGCCTGTTGTGATGTCCGTGTCCCATGAGCGATACCCTCACATTGCGGCTCTTCAGCAATTCCAATACCTTCCCGCTGTTCGACATCGACTCGTCGAGGGGGTAATGGTTAACGAAAATCACGGGTTGCGCCGGGTCCTTCATGCCGGCAAGCATGGATTCAAGCTTAAGAAGCTGTTCCCTGGGAACCAGCGCCGGGGCCATGCGCATATTGGGACCGCTGGCCGTACCAATGAACAGGACTCCCTCCTGTTCGAAAGAAAACTCCTCGGCGCCAAAAACCTGTACAAAATCGTTGCAGCCGCTTTCCGACCACTTAGAGTCGTGGTTTCCAGGTACAGCATACCAGGGTTTCTTCAGTCCGTCAAGAATCC
>CAYWUJ010000155.1:0-3006 GCA_964461455.1 uncultured Prolixibacteraceae bacterium
CAGCGCCTGGTGAAAAAGAATGCCATCATCCGCACCCTCCCCTCGGTGGAAACCCTGGGAAGCGCCACGGTGATATGCTCCGACAAAACAGGAACCCTCACCCAGAATAAAATGACCGTGGTGCAGGCTTATGTCAACCACAAGCACGACACCATCAACAGGAGCGCCCCCGGGGCCTCCCTCAACCATGAGGAAAACCTCCTCCTCTCCATTTCGCTCCTCTGCGCCGACGCCCGGGTGAGATTCAACGAAGACGGCAAGGTGGAATTCACGGGCGACCCCACGGAAACCGCCCTCCTCGACTTCGGTATCCTTTACGGCATCTACAAGGAGGAGATGGAAGTGAAATATCCCCGCGTGGCCGAAATTCCCTTTGATTCGGAACGGAAACGGATGACCACGGTCAACCGGATGTCAGAATCCCTGACCCGCATCCACGTGAAGGGAGGACTCGACGAACTCCTGAGTGTCTGTACCCGGGTGATCATCGACGGGAAAATCAGACCTCTGGAACCCGAAGACAGGGAACTGATCCATGCCGCCAACCTGGCCATGGCCGACTCGGCCTTGCGGGTGCTGGCCATGGCCTACAAGGATATGCCGGGAACCCCCGATAATGTCTCGGTAGGCCACCTGGAAGACGACCTGGTCTTCGCCGGACTTCTGGGAATGATCGACCCGGCGCGGCCCGAAGTGATCGATGCCGTGGCCAAATGCAAAACCGCAGGCATCCGCGCCGTGATGATCACCGGCGACCATAAGGCTACTGCCATGGCCATCGCCCGGGAAATCGGCATTTTCCGCGAAGGAGACCTCGCCATCACAGGCACCGAGCTCGAAAAACTCAGTGACGAAGAGCTGGAAAAGAATGTCGCCAGTTACTCTGTCTATGCCCGTGTGGCACCTGAACATAAGGTGCGCATCGTGAAAGCCTGGCAGAAACAGCAGGATGTGGTGGCCATGACCGGTGACGGCGTCAACGACGCCCCGGCACTGAAACAGGCCGACATCGGCGCCGCCATGGGTATCGTGGGCACCGACGTGGCCAAGGGCGCCGCCGACATGGTCCTCACCGACGACAACTTCGCCACCATCGTCACCGCCGTGGAAGAAGGCCGCAGAATCTATGACAACATCCTCAAAGCCATCCAGTTTCTGCTCTCCACCAACGTCGGGGAAATTTTCCTGCTGCTGATCACCTCGGTCCTGAACCTGGGAACGCCCCTTCTGCCGGTGCACATCCTGTGGGTCAACCTGGTCACCGACAGCCTTCCGGCCCTCGCCCTGAGTGTCGACCCCGCCGGAAAAGATCTCATGAAACGCAAACCCCGTAGGTCTGAAAAAGGATTTATGACCCGCGGAATGATATGGAGGGTCCTCTACCAGGGCCTTATGATCGGGGGACTGCCGCTGGCGGCCTATCTGATCGGAGTGCGCGACGGCGGACAGCCACTGGGACAGACCATGGCCTTCGCCACCCTCATGTTTGCCCAACTCGTCCATGTGCGCAACCTCCACTCCAACCTGCGCTCTTCCCTGACCATCAACCCGCTGCAGAATAAACCCCTCATCGGCGCCATCTTTGTTTCGGCACTGCTGGCCCTGGTGGTCCTGCTGGTACCCACGGTGCGCGACGCCTTCAGCCTTACCACCATGGACGCCACTCACTGGTGGACTGTCGCCATACTCTCCTTCCTGCCCATCGTCATCGTCGATATTTTTAAATTATTGAAGATCAACAGCACCCGCGAGGAGAACAACGAATAACAACCACTCCATCGCGGGTTCACCGGAGTTGAAGTTCATGGTCTGGTAAGGCAGGGCCTTTTTTCTCATTGGAAAAAGAAGTAACTTTAGGACCAAATAGGATGCCGTTTCTGCGCTGCATTCCCTTGGTCTGCCATCTTTTGCCAAATGATATGAAGAAAAAAGCCCATCACCTGCTTTATTCCGCAGTCGCCGTAACCACCCTGCTACCCTCCTGCACCGGGGGCAGCAGCCCGATGAGCGCCGGCCGCGACGACGACAAACCCAACATCATTTATATCATCGCCGACGATCTGGGATACGCCGACCTGAGCTGCACCGGGCAGAAGCTCTTTCAGACCCCCCACATCGACAGGCTCGCGGCCGAAGGCATCCGTTTCACCCACCACTACTCAGGAACCACAGTCAGCGCTCCCTCCCGCTCCTCCCTGATGACCGGACTGACCACCGGCCATACCCCCATCAGGGGCAATAGGGAGTGGCCAACAGAAGGACAGTGGCCCCTGCCCGACTCTCTCCTGACCCTCCCGGAAATGCTCCGCACCGCCGGGTATACCACCGGAGCCTTCGGAAAATGGGGCCTCGGCTACCCCGGATCGGAAGGAGACCCCCTCCACCAGGGTATCGACGAATTCTATGGTTATAACTGCCAACGGCTGGCCCATAACTACTACCCCGGCCACCTCTGGGACAATGATCAGAAAATCCTCCTGCCGGAAAACAGCGGCGACCGGATGGAAGTTTACGCCCCGGAACTGATCCACCAAAAGGCCCTCCAATTCATCGAAAAAAACAGGGACAAACCCTTTTTTCTCTTCTATCCCAACGTGATCCCCCATGCCGAGCTTCTGCTCCCCGACCACTACATGGAAGAATTCCGGGGGAAACTACTCCCCGAGAAGGCTTATAAAGGGGCGGAACCGGGAGATGCTCATTTCAGGACCGGGGGCTATGGCAGCCAGCCCGAAGCCCACGCCGCCTTTGCTGCCATGGTGACCCTGCTCGACAGGCAGGTGGGCGATATCGTTGCCAAACTGAAAGAGCTGGGGATCGAAAAGAACACCCTGATCATTTTTACTTCCGATAACGGTCCTCACCAGGAGGGAGGCGCCGACCCCGACTATTTCGACAGCAACGGACCCTTAAGGGGGTATAAACGTGACCTCTACGAAGGAGGCATTCGCGTTCCCATGATCGCCTGCTGGCCCGGAACCATCAAAGCAGGCACCACCACCGGCC
>CAYWUJ010000156.1:0-2970 GCA_964461455.1 uncultured Prolixibacteraceae bacterium
TGCTGCTGGTGGCCGGTGAGAACACACAACAGGATTCGCTGACGGCGGTTAACCTTCAGAAGGGGCATATGGACCATATCAACAGGATGTCGGAAAGCGGAAAGCTGGTGGCTGCCGGTCCCTTTGAGGAGGGGGGCCAATACCGGGGCTTGCTGGTTTTTGATGTGGACACCAAAGAGGAGGCCATCGGTATAGAGGCGGAAGACCCGGCCGTTAAAGCAGGCCGGCTAAAGATGGAGACCTTTTACTGGTGGGCCGCCAAAGGCACCACGCTCCCGTAAGAGACTGAGGGACTGTGAGAATGAGGGAATGAGAGACTGAGTTGCTGAGAGAAGAGAGACGAGGGACTGGATCTGTTCAAGGTTCAGAATTGTCCATCCGAGATTCATCCATTCAAGACTCCAGATTCCAGACTCCCTCATTCCAGACTCAGGATTCCCTCATTCAAGACTCAAGATTCAGGATTCCCCGTGAGGCTCATAAAGAAGTCTTCCACGATGGCGTCGCGGTTGAAGTGGTTCCATATGGTGATGGTGCGGGCGTTGTCGGGGTAGATGGTCCAGGCGCCGTTTTCGTAGTAGGGGGCGGGGATCTCCTGCGCCACCGCCCATTCGGGGTTCTTGACGATGGCCACGGCGGCCATGTCGAAAAGGGCGCGGCTCTCTTCGGGACCGTGCAATTCGCTGTGCTCGAAGAGACTGATGGAATAATCGCCGAAGTTGAAATACTCCCCTCCGTCACGGCCGATGATCGAAGCCTTCAGGCGATTTCCGGCTTTGGGCATGTTCTGGCGGATTTCCGCCCGGGAGACCCTGACCGCATCGGTGCCGTCGCCCTGTCCGTACCGTACCAGCACCATCTCGAAGGGGACATCGGTGGAAAGGACGAAGTTCATGGCTTCGATATCGTTGTCGAGGTTATACTCGCCGGGATCGGGGAAGTTGGAGCCCAGCCACACCAGACGGATATTCTGACTGATTTCCGGGGCCTTATGGAGGGCCAGGGCGATGTTGGTGAGCTTTCCGACGGCGATGATGACCAGTCTTTCCTCTCCGGAAGCTTTGGCCCTCTCGATAATAAACTCCACGGCGTCAAAGCCGTCGTAATACTCCTCTTCCAATTGTTCGCGGATCTCATCAAAAGAACGGTCGGCGCCCTTCAGCAGGGGGCAGACTCCCAGTTTCCCCACCAGGCGCATCACCCGCTTGGCCTCGGCGTACTGCTCTTCGATGCCTCCGCCGCTATGGGTGGCATTCACGGTGACCGCCTCCACCTCGAAGATGTCGTCGTTTTGCAGCAGGTAAGCCAGGGCATGCTGGTCGTCGAGTTCGTTGTTGGTGTCGGTGTCAAAAAGCACCCTGATCTTCGCCTCTTGTTTCGGGCCACACCCGAAAAGAAGGATCAACAGAAGAAAGAGAAACGGAAGTTTAAGGCAGTGCGTCGAGTTCATATTCAAAAGCATAAATCAAAGCAAAACTAATGAATCTTGTGTAACCGGCTCAAACTTTTTCCTTACTTTTGAAATACGATGAAGAGTATACAGGTAAACCTGATTGAGGCGGGGGACGAGGTCACCCTTCAGGGGGCTTCCCTTTTGCTGGACAACCTGGCGGGGCTGAACCGGCTGGAAAATGCCAACTGGGGCGCCTACCCTTACAAGCCGAAGGTGGAATTCAGGATCGGGCATACCGATGATATGGTCCTGCTGAAGTTTTACGTGGAGGAGAAGGCGGTGCGGGCTGAGGAGACGCAGATCAACGGGGAGGTCTTTAAGGACAGTTGCGTCGAGTTTTTCCTGAGCGTCGACGGCCGGAATTACTATAATTTCGAGTTCAGCTGCATCGGAACGCCGCATGTGGGCTGGGGAGAGGGGCGGCAGGGCCGTCAGCATCTTCCCGGGGAGGTGGTCCGCCGCATCCAGGTAAAGTCCTCCCTGGGCACCGCGCCTTTCGGGGTGAAAG
Organism: uncultured Prolixibacteraceae bacterium; assembly: GCA_964461455.1. Lineage (GTDB taxonomy): Bacteria > Bacteroidota > Bacteroidia > Bacteroidales > Prolixibacteraceae > UBA1413. The sequence goes on from CAYWUJ010000156.1 coordinate 1,962, forward strand.
AGGGGGATTTCCGGTGGAGCCTGGTGGCGCTGATTCCGGCCACCTGCCTGATTCATGACCCGGGTCTCACCTTCTCGGGATTGTCGGCCACCGCCAACTTCTACAAATGCGGCGATGCCCTTCCGGAACCCCATTTCGTCACCTGGAATCCCGTGGGCACCCCCCAGCCCGACTACCACCGTCCCGAATATTTCGGCTTGGTGGATTTTGAGTGATCCGGCGGAACCCTGAATGAGCTGGCTGGACTTCGAGGTGAGCGAAGACCTCCATGCTGGGGAATCCGGCTCGATAGACCCCGGGTGGAATGAAGGATGGCGGCAGTGAACATCGGGACCATTAATTTCTATCTTTGTTCCAGTCCGGCGGCCGGGTGGCCGGCGGGAAAAACCCAACTGAACGATGAGCGTCGAAGTCCGGGAAGTCGTGACCACTGCCGATTTCAGCCATTTCCTTTATCTTCCGGAGAAGATCCACCGGGGACATGCCAACTGGGTGCACCCCATTTATTTGGATGACCGGGATTACTTTAACCCGAAGAAGAACAAGTCGTTTGCCTATTGCGATACCATCAGGCTGCTGGCCTGGCGTGACGGTCAGCCGGTGGGCCGGGTGATGGGGATCATTCATCATCCGTACAACGCGCAGCACGGGGAGAAGGACGTGCGGTTTTCGTGGCTCGAGACGTGGAACGACCCGGAGGTGTTTGCCGCCCTGATGGGGTTCCTGGAGGAATGGGGCCGCAGGAAGGGGATGACGCAAATCGTGGGGCCGCTGGGGTTCTCGGACAAGGACCCCCAGGGTTTCCTCACGGAAGGGTTTGATGAGCCGGTGGTGCTGGCGTCGAACTGTAACTTTCCCTGGATGGCGGAGCTCTCGGAGCAATATGGCTTCGCGGTCCGGACCAGGCTGGTGGTTTACAAGATTCCCGTTCCGGAAGTGCTGCCACCCATCATTGCCCGCATCGAGGAGCGGTTCCGGCAGCGCGACAGCGGATTGCAGGTGCTGGAAT
>CAYWUJ010000157.1:0-2955 GCA_964461455.1 uncultured Prolixibacteraceae bacterium
AACGTACCTTTTATCCCTGGCCCGTGGTCGACACCACCGATGTGAGCTGGTACCGCAACAACCTGCGCTCGGCTTCCTGGTTTGCCGTCAACGAAAAGGACGACTTCGTGGCGGGCTATGACCATGGTAAAAAAGCCGGAATCATGAGTTTCGCCAACCGGCATACCGTCTCCGGAAAAAAATTCTTCACCTGGGGGGTGGGGAACATCTGGGACAAGATCCTCACCGATGACGACGGGCCTTATCTGGAGATCATGGTGGGCGCCTATTCCGACAACCAGCCCGACTATTCGTGGCTCCAGCCCGGCGAAGAACGCTCTTTTACCATGTCTTTCTTTCCCTTCCGCGGAATCGAAGGGGTCAAAAATGCCACCAGGGAGGCTGCCGTCAACCTTGAAGTGACAAACAACCGCATCTCCTGCGGGTTTTATACGACACAGTCCTGGCCCGATGCCACCGTTACCCTCCGCGCGGGCGACAAGCTCCTTCTCACCGAGAAAACAGCCATCAACCCCGGAAAACCATGGCTCAGGGAACTGCCTCTGCCTTCCGGAGTCAAAGAAGGGGAGATCACGGCTTCCCTCACTGCCGGAGGTCGCGAAATCATCGCCTTTACGCCTTTCGTGCCGGAACCCGAACCGAAGCCCATCCCTTATACCGAACCGCTTCCTCCGACCGGTTATGACAACAACGAAGAACTTTTCCTGGCCGGACAGCGGCTTTACCAGTTCCACCATCCCTCGCTCGATGCCGATCCTTACTGGAAGGAGCTTCTGACGCGCGATCCGGGGAATGTGGCCGCCAATACCGGTATGGGGATCATTTACCTCAAGAAGGCACAGTACGGGGTGGCCGAAGGGTACTTCCGGAAAGCGGCCGAACGGCTGACCGCCCAGCATACGGTAGCCAAGAACGTGGAACCCCTCTACTACCTGGGAATCGCCCTTCAGGAACAGGGACGCCCCGGGGAGGCTTACACGGCTCTTTACAAGGCAGCATGGAAGCAGGAGTGGAAATCGCCGGCTTACTATGCGCTGGCTGAGATTGCCGCCAAAGGGGGTGATTGGGCCACCGCCCTCAGCCATGTGCAGGATGCCCTGGATGCCAACGCTCTTAATGTCAGGGCTTATGTCTTGCAGTCGGCGCTATTGCGTCACCTGGGCCGCTCAGCCGACGCCCTGGAGGTGACCGCCTTGGCCCGCGACAAGTGCGATCCTCTCGACCTGCAGCTCCTCGCCGAGGCATGGCTCGCCAATCCCGGTGCCGTCACTGCGGAAACTCTTTTCTCCTCCCTCGAAGATCATCCCGCCAACACCATGGAGATCGCCGCCGGATACCTCCGCACGGGCTTTTATGATGACGGAATCGCCGTACTCGACCAGCTGACAGCACGTGCAAAAAATAAAACCGCCCTGTCGCCCCTGGTGTACTACTACCTGGGGCACTTCGCCGAACTCAGGGACGACGCTCCCCGGGCTGCGGAATACCGCCGCAAGGCAGCCCTGCAACCCGCCGACTATGTCTTTCCCTTCGAGGCGGAAGCCATCACGGTCCTTCAAAGCGCCATCGCCGCCGATCCCGGTGATGCCAGGGCTCCCTATTATCTGGGAAACCTGCTCTATGACTGGCAACCCGAAGAGGCCGTGGCCCTCTGGGAAAAAGCCAGCACGCTGGATCCCGCACAGGCGGTGACATGGCGTAACCTGGCCATTGCCTATTCGCACCGCGAAGGGGACGGTCAGAAGGACAAAGCCATCGCCTGCCTCGAAAAGGCCATCGCCCTCCCCAATCCCTATCCGACCCATTTTGCGGAGCTCGATCAGCTCTATAAGTCGGTGGGTACTCCGGTGGAGAAACGACTGGCCCTGCTCGAGAAATTCGACAAGGTGGTCAGCCGGAAGGATGAGGCCCTGGGATCCATGATCAACCTGAAGATCTTCGCCGGCAAGAGCAACGAGGCCATCGCCCTGTTGGAAAACAGGATCTTCAGCATCTGGGAGGGGGGCAGTGCCTTCAATACGGGCCAGGCCTGGGCCAACGCCCACCTGACGCGTGGAATGAAGTATTTCGCTTCCAAAAAGTACAAACAGGCCCTGGCTGATTTCCAGTCCGCCTTAACGGCTCCTGAGAACCTGCGCTCCGAAGGCCGCAATCCCCGTCTGGCCCAGCTCAAATACTGGATCGGAAATGCCCACGAGGCCCTGGGAGATCAGGAGAAGGCCCGCGAAGCCTGGAACGAGGCTACCCATATCGATGTCCAGCCCCTGAGCCGCCGCTGGTTCGACAACAGCCAGGCCCAGAAATATTTCATCACCCTGGCGCAGAAAAAACTGGACCCCTCCTTCGACACCCGCGCCTTCTTCCAGGAACTGGCCGATAACCAGTCCAAAACGACTGCCGGAGCTGCCAACGAACTCGATTTCCAGTTCGTACAGGCCCGCCTTAACACCCCCGAATACCGGGCCTATCCCCATTATGTGGCCGGACTGGGTTACCTGGGATTGGGAGACAAAACCAAAGCCCGCGAAAAATTCAACGCCGCACTGAAAGAATGTCCCGATTACCTGGATGCTAAAATAGCTTTAAGTCAGTTTTAATGGTGAACAGGGGAGCGGCTCCTCATGGGCGGCTCCCCATTTTAACAGCGGGGGTCATTCTTTTAAATATGAGGACTTCAGATCTCTTAGAAACAATACAGATCATCAATCCATTAATCAAAACAGATCCAATGAAATCTAATATTTTCGTTTCCACGGTGCTGATGTTCCTGTTGGCGGGGATGCTCCTGCCGGGATGCAGCGACCGGCCCGTGACGCTGACCTTTGAGGAGGCCAAGACGGTTCCCGGCACAATGGTTCCCCTTACCCGCTTCGACAAGGCCTTTCCGGCTGACTGGAAAGACTACAAATTTCTGGTCCTCGATATGAAGGCTTCCACCTCCCAGAGGGTTTACGT
>CAYWUJ010000158.1:0-2943 GCA_964461455.1 uncultured Prolixibacteraceae bacterium
GTCATCGTGTTGGCATAACCTTTGTATTGTTGTTTTCAGAACCCGGTCAACATGGGAGTAACCATAAAAACTCAGGATCATGAAAACAGGAAAATTCACACTGATGACCGCCATCCTGGTGATGGCCGCAGTGACAGGGGCCGCCGGTCAGCCGGCACGTGGAAACAGCAACGGAAACCACGAAAAAAACAACCGGAAAGAGATCACGGAACAGGGCCGGCGTGAAATGCGCGGACTGAATGGTGTGGAACGCGACCGTTCAGACCGGATGGAAGTCACCCGCGAAATGAAGGTCCACAAAAGCGCACGCGTACAGGAGGTTCCCAAAGTGAAAAAACCAGCCGCCAAACATTACGCTGCCACGAAGAAGTCAGCGACTTACGGCAAAAAAGCGGTGGTTAAAAAACACCATTACCCGGTTCCCCATGAAGGCCGGTACAACTACAGCCACTATTACCGCAAGCACCATATGCCTGCCCTCTTCCACGGGTACAAATACTACAGCTTTCACCCCAAATATGGCCACGTGGTCAATAGATTCCCCGTCACCCCCGTGAGAGTATGGTCAGGGAACCACCCTTACTATTACAGCGACGGCTTCTTCTACCGTTTCAACAAAAAAGTGGGTTATGTGTGGGTGGAAGAACCCTGGGACATCTGGTTCACAGAACTTCCCTATGATGCCGTCAGGGTGAACATCGACGGGCACCTTTACTACCGTCTGGGGAATGCCTTCTTCACCGCCTCTCCCCGGGGATTCAGGCTGGCCGTGCTTCCCGGACAATACTACGCAGCTCCTGTCATCCAGATCACCGCCAGGTTCTGACCCTTCAGAAAAAAGAGCTTCCGGGATGAGTGCCCCGGAAATGAGAAAGAGGCCTCCCTTCGGGGAAGCCTCTTTCTCATTTTCATATTGATGAGCCCGTTCTCACTCTTCCGGTGCCACGTTGTGTTCCAGACGCAGGGTAATTGTGGGCTGGTCGCACACCTCAGAGGGTCCGAAATACTGGATGGGGCCGGGATAAACGAAGGCGGTTTCCCGGGCCCACTGGTCGCGGTGCTCCGCGAAATAACGGAAAGGAGCGTCCTCCAGTTCTACAAGTGCCTTCTGGATCACCGGCTTCATAAGGCCATGCCGTTTTTCCATGTTCATCATCATGGTCACCGGAACACCTCCTGCCACCCACTCCGTGGCAGGCCTTGTAAGATGACGCACCGAAGCCATATATCCCGTTTTTCCGGCGCCGATCAGCACCGAGGCGGTATACCCCAGGGAATAACAGTAGTCGGCATCAAAGTTGGAAGGAGCGGCACACCGTCCTTCATAACCGAAGAAATGGTAAAGAGTGCTGAATTTCCCCCGGAAATCCCCGGCTTTCTTCATCTTCTTCAGGCTGGCTTTGACCATCTCACCCAAAAGCATTTCCGTCTGGATCAGCGACACCTGGACATTTCCGTGGGGATCGCGGTCGAGGGTCAGCTGGTTGGCGATCCCTGCCGGCAGTGAGGAGAAAACAGCAGCCGATTCCGGAGTGAGCCGGGCAGCCACCATGTCACGGCGTACCCCATCGTCGGGGGTTGACCGGAACTCCTCCTCAAAGGGAGTACCTTCGGCAAGCATATCGTTTAACTCGGTGATCAGCACCTTCATCTCGGGAATGAATTCAATCAATCCTTCAGGAATCAGGGCCACCCCGAAATTCTCCCCTGTGGCAGCACGGGCGGCGACCACAGAAGCTATATTATCCACGATATCGTGAAGCGTTTGCTTCTTCTGCTCCACCTCTTCAGAGATCAGGCAGATATTGGGCTGCGTCTTAAGCGCGCATTCCAGTCCGATGTGGGAGGCGGAACGCCCCATCAACTTTATGAAATGCCAGTATTTTTTGGCTGAATTGGCATCGCGGGCAATGTTGCCGATAAGTTCGGAATAGACCTTGGTGGCAGTATCAAAGCCAAAGGAGGTCTCTACAATCTCATTTTTGAGGTCGCCATCGATGGTCTTGGGACAACCGATCACCTGAACACCGGCCTCATTGGCTTTGTAGTATTCGGCCAGGACGCAGGCGTTGGTATTGCTGTCGTCACCCCCGATAATCACCAGCGCCCTGATGTCCAACTGCTTCAGAATCTCCAGGCCTTTGTCGAACTGGTCCGTTTCCTCCAGTTTTGTCCTTCCTGAGCCGATGATGTCGAATCCCCCGGTGTTGCGAAAGGGATCGAGGAATTCCGCGGTGATCTCAACATACTGGTGGTCCACCAGGCCCCCGGGGCCTCCCAGAAATCCGAAAAGCCGGCTGTCGGGATGGATCTTTTTAATGCCGTCGAAAATGCCGGCAATGACGTTATGCCCGCCGGGCGCCTGCCCTCCCGAAAGAATCACTCCCACATTCAGGGGCTTGCGCACTCCCTCCCGGGTTCCGGCCTCAAAGGAGATCAGAGGCATTCCGTAAGTGTTTGGAAAGAGGATTTTTATCTCTTCCTGGTCATCAACAGAAGAGGTTTTCTCACCTTCACGCACGACCACTTCTCCCTTCAGCGAAGCTGGTAATTTTGGCCTGTAGGCGGCCCTTTCTTTTTGCAGCGGACTTATCATCATAATCTTGTGGAATTATTGAATGTTGATTTTTTAAATGCTCGGAACAAAGAATTTCTGCTTCCGGAGTGCCAATTTACACTAATAACGGCATCAGAGCTTTCATTACCGGTGAGATCAACCGAAAATTTAAAGTTTTAATAAACAGCAGAGGTAAAATATTAATTTTGGCTCTATGATTTTCACAACCGACATCAGGGGGTATCTGAATTCAGGACTCCCGCTGATCGATGTTCGCAGTCCGGGGGAGTATGCCAAAGGCCATATTCCCGGGGCCGTCAGCATCCCTCTCTTCAGCGATGAGGAGAGGGCGCATGTCGGCACCCTGTACACAAAAGTGTCAGCGG
>CAYWUJ010000159.1:0-2892 GCA_964461455.1 uncultured Prolixibacteraceae bacterium
TGCCCATCCAGCAGCTCGACGAAAAACCCGACCGCACGGCTACGCTTCATGATATCACCTGCGATTCCGACGGAAAGATCGACAATTTCATCTCCACCCGGAACATGTCGTACAACCTGCCCGTTCACTCCCTCAGGAGCAAGGAATCTTACTATATCGGGGTATTCCTGGTGGGGGCCTACCAGGAGATCCTGGGTGACCTGCACAACCTCTTCGGCGATACCAATGCCGTCCACATTTCAGTGACCCACAAGGGGTATACGATCGACCAGGTGATCGACGGGGAAACGGTTGCCGAGGTGCTGGAATATGTGAACTACAGTCCCAAGAAGATGGTCCGCACGGTGGAAGGATGGGTCTCCACCTCCGTGAAGGCCGGCAGGATCTCTTCGGAAGAGGGCAAGGAGTTTCTCTCCATCTACCGTTCAGGGTTGTACGGGTATACCTACCTCGAGTAGTTTTTCCATGATTTCAACGGCATCGGCGACATAGCGGGTGCAGTGCGTTGCGGTCAGTCCCAACTCCTTGATTTTAAGGTTTTCATCAGGATCCCTCATGTTCAGCCCCATCAGGAGGTCGCGGCAATTGAGTGATCCGTGTTTTTTGATGAAGGCTTCGCAGAAGGCCCGGGTGAGGAGGTAGACCTCCTGTTTTTTTGTTTCCGGGTCATGGAGGCCTTTTCCCCTGATGGTTCCCAGGGCCATCAGGGCTCCGGTCACCGCCCCGCATACCAGTTGTTGTTTTCCCATGCCACCGCCGAAGGCAGTGGCGATGCGCAGACTCTCATCCACCGGAATCCCCGATTCCGGAGCAAAGGCGGCAAAAACCGACTGGGCACAATTGTACTCTCTGTCGAACAGCTTCAGTGCTTTATCCTTCCTGGTCGCTTGCATATCCTCGAATTTTTAAAACCATGGGAATGTTAATCCCCAAACAAAAATAGCGTTTCCTTTCACCCGGTGAACTCCCTGCCCCGGTCCTGTATGAAAGATAGGGGATTCCTGCAGGCAATGAGATCAGGAAAGTGATTATTTCGTAATTTGTGACCTTTGAATATGAATGGCAATTTATGAAGAAAGTTTTGGAGTCGGCCAGTTTTGCGGCAGCGAAACATACGCATCAGCGGCGTAAGAATGCGGGGGATACCCCATACATCAATCACCCGCTCGAGGTAGCCCACCTTTTGGCCACTGTAGGAGGGGTTACCGACGAGGATGTTCTGTCGGCCGCCCTGCTCCACGATACCATTGAAGATACCGATACGCTGCCTGAAGAAATAGCCGGCCGGTTCGGACCTGAGGTACTTAGCTATGTTTTGGAAGTGAGCGATGACAAGTTGCTGCCGAAAGCGGAGCGGAAAAGACTGCAGGAGGAGCATGCCGCGGCGTTGAGTCATGGGGCCAAGCTGATCAAACTGGCCGACCGGATTGCCAACCTGCGGTCGATCGTGCACGAACCCCCTGAAGGATGGCCTGTAAGCCGGCAGATAGAGTATTTTAAATGGTCACAACGGGTCTTCCAGGGCCTCCGCAATACCAACGAAGCGCTGGAAAACCTTTTCCTTATGGAGTATGAGGACGGTTACCGTATTGTACAGGCCCGTGAAAAGGATCCCGGTTATGCCAACCCTTGATGAACCCAATACGATGAATGAATTCGACTACAAAGCCCGCGAAGGGGAGACAGAAAGACGGGCGGAGCTTATGGCATTCGCCCGCAGGCTGGTCAGCGGAGAAAGCGGAAAAAGGGTGTATGAGACCTACCGCGATGCCATCGAAACAGTGACCCCCGCCGAAACCATGATGGTGCTCGATACCTTGCTGCAGTCAGGCATTCCCTTTGAAACAGTCAGGCACTATACGCCGAAGATTCTGAACCTCTTTCACAAAGCCCTCGACGCACAATCCGTGACACTGTCAGAACCGGGCCATTTTTTGCACTATCTGATGCAGGAAAACCGGGAAGCAGAAAAGGTGATGGCGGAAATAAAAACCGTCACCAGGCGGCTTTATCGCGACAGGGTTCCCGATGAACCTGAATTACTGGCCCAATTGCAACAACTTGCCGCCGAACTGGAGGAATATAACCTCCATTACCTCAAAAAAGAAAATATCCTGTTCCCGTGGTTGGAAAAACACCATCCCGAATACCGCTGCATCAGGGTGATGTGGTCGTTCCACGATGACTTCCGGCGTGACCTGAAGGCCTTAAGGAACCTTCTTGGGACCGGTCTTCCCGGGAAAAAACAGCTTAATGAGCTGTTGGGCGACCTTTTCTTCGTGGTGCTGCCTGTCATTTTCCGCGAGGAGCATATCATCTTCCCCGTGGTCAGGGAATTGATTCCGGAAGAAGTGTGGAAGGATATGCTGGTGCATAGCATGGAGACCGGATGGTGCTATGGGATTTCGCCGGTGATTCCCGTCGCCGCGGCGCCTGCTTCTGATCAGGCTTCTGATTCCGCTCCGGCGGGGGCTCCCGCGTCAGCTCCCCTGCCAGTCCCCGGGGAGTTTGTCGACCTGGGAACGGGACTCCTCACCCCTGAGCAGATCACGATGATGCTCAACCACATGCCTGTTGATGTCACCTATGTCGATGAAAACGATGAAGTGCGCTATTTTTCCGGCGGAAAACACCGGATTTTCCCCCGTTCACAGGCGGTCATCGGGCGGAAAGTCCAGAACTGCCACCCTCACGAAAGCGTCCACGTTGTGGAAGAGATCCTTGAAGCCTTCCGGAAGGGAGAAAAAGAGCATGCTGATTTTTGGATACAAATGAAGGGAAAGTTTATCCATATCCGTTATTTCGCCGTGCGCGACGGACAGGGCCACTACCGTGGTACCCTGGAGTTCAGCCAGGATGTGACGGAGATCAGGGCCCTGGAGGGGGAGCGCC
>CAYWUJ010000160.1:0-2885 GCA_964461455.1 uncultured Prolixibacteraceae bacterium
GCGATAGTCATGGCAATGCGGATGCCGTCGGCGGCACTCGAAATGATTCCCCCGGCATAGCCGCTCCCTTCCCCGGCCATGTACAGGTTGGTGAACCCCTCGCATTTCCCGGTTTCATCGCGCACCACCTGTACCGGCGATGATGTCTTGCTCTCAAGGCCCAGCAAGATCCCGTTTTCGTATCCTTTCAGTTTCCGGCTGAAATCACGGAGCCCCAGGGTCAGGGCTTCCGCCACCTGCCGGGGAACCATCTCCCAAAGGGGAGCGGGAATGAGTCCCAGGGGGTAGGAGGTTTCGGGTATGCCTTTGCTGTTCCTGTGGCTGAGGAAATCACGGATGGTGCAGAAGGGGGCGTGGTAGCCCTCGCTGTAGCGGTAGAAGCTCTCCTCGAGTTCCTGGAGCCTGTCGAGAGCTTCGGTGGCGCTCAGGGGACTTCCGGTCATCAGGTCGGGGTGGAGCCCCGCCACACAGGCGGCATTGGCAAACCGGCCATTGCGGCGGTACAGGCTCATGCCGTTGACGATATTGGTGGTGGCATAGGCGGCAGCCGGCACCACCATTCCCCCCGGACACATGCAGAAGGTGAAAACAGGCAGCTGACCCTCGTTGTTGGAGGTCAGCCGGTATTCTGCGGCTTTTACCCCCGGAAGCTCCGCCACCCCCCACTGTCCCCGGTTGATGATCTCCTGCTCATGTTCCGCCCTGAAACCCAAAGCAAAATTTTTAGTCCGGAAGGGAACCCCGCGCCGCATCAGCATCCTGTAGGTCTCATAGGCCGAGTGGCCCGGCGCCAGCACAAAGACCGATCCTTCCAGATCCCCGGCAGTGGTCACCGCATGCCTGACGGTTCCCTCTTCCACCTGAAGATCCTCCAGAAGGGTCTCAAAGAGGATGGTCCCCCCCAGTTCCATGAACTCACGCCTCAGGTTTTTGACCACCACCCTCAGGTTGTCGCTCCCTACGTGGGGATGGGTGAGATAAAGAATCTCCTCAGGAGCGCCGGCGCGCACATAACTCTCCAGAATAAACCGTTTCTCACGGCTGATATGTTTCGACCTGGAAGTGAGTTTTCCGTCGCTGAAGGTGCCTGCCCCCCCTTCCCCAAAAGCATAGTTACTCATGGGATCAAAGAGACCCTTCTCCTCAAATCGCCTGATTCCCTGGTCGCGCTGTCCCACTTTACTGCCCCGCTCCACGATGGTGGTCTCAAATCCGGCACGCTGCAACACCAGGGCGGCAAAAAAGCCGGCCGGACCGCTGCCCAGGACCACCGCCTTGCGGTTTCGTTTTTTATGCGGAATTTCCAGGGGTGCTTCCACAGGGGCGACGCCTCCTTTGATCTCTCCCGAGGTCACCGCCACGCGTACCGCCCAATGAATATTCTCCTTCTTACGGGCATCGAGGCTCTTGTTCACGATCTGCCACGTGAAATTATTCAGCCGCAGCTCTTTGCCGATCCGCTGGTGAAGCATCTCACCGCTGTAGCCGGTCGGGAGTTTCAGGTCGATTTCTTGGTATCCCATAATTCCGGATTGAGGTTAAGGGAGGGAAGAGAAAATCCTGCCTACGGGATATCTTTTCCAGCTCTTCTCGAGCCAGGGGGAGTGGGTGTAGATAAAGGCCATTTGTGCGGAATGGCTGGCGGCAAAGGCAGCATCCTCCTTTCTGCGCTCCTCAAGTCTCTTTTTGAGCTCCGGGATCTCCTCCAGGGTGCGCAGGGCGTTTTCCTCAAAACCATAAGGGGAGAAATATTCCCTCTGGTCGAGGACCGCATCAAAGAAGTTCCAGCGGAAAAAGGAGTCTCTGGCGCGGGGTTCCAGCATTTCGAGAAGGTAGCGCATTCCTTCCTGGCGGACGGGAACCAGCCAGTCTCCGGCGAAGTATCTCATTTCCTGCACCTCACTGCGGGTGGTGAAGCTGTCGTGATAGTAATGTCCGTTATAGGGCCTGGTGGCCCCCTTCAAATCTTCTACGTAATCAACGGTCACCCTGATGACGGTATCGTGCTGCAGGACCGTATGGCGGATATGGTTCAGGGCCAGTCGCTCAAGCACCGGTTTCCACGCCTGCGGAACCACATAATACTCCGGCACGGGCACTGTTTCCGTGGGAACATACCTGTTATAAAAACGGATGGAATCGGTGTATGGTCTGTTGCGGTCATAGCCTTTGCGGGCCACCCCGGTGACCCTGCTGACCTGGTGATCGTCCATTTCGTATCCCTTGAATTCGATCATCTGATAAACTGTGCTGTCGAGTTTCCAGGCGATGGGATACTCCTTTGCCCTGAGGGTCTGGCTGAGGGCTTCCTGGCGGAGGGTGCGGATCTTTTTCCCGTTTTCGGCGGTGTAGCGGGCCAGGGTGGCCATAAACTGGCAGACCGACTGTACCCTGTCGGGGAAGGGCTTGTAGATGAGGTTTTCGGTGATCATCCCCAGGGAGTGGTAGAGGGCGGTGTATCCCGTGGAATAACGGGGGGTCTCAAAGGTCCCCACAATGCCGCTGCGGGCATCCTCATAAAACCAGTCGACATAGGGGATAAGGTCATAATCCCCCTGTTTCATATCTCCGTACAGTGCGGGCAGCATGTTCATCCTGAGGAAATCGCCCAATGCCGGCGGAAACTGGTCGGGGTGGGGGGGAATCAGGGTGATGGCATACTGATGGTCCGATCCGTTGGTGGTGTGGGTATCGAGGAAAACGTCGGGATTCCAGCGATGAAAAAGGGTGGTGAAACTGCGGGCATTCTCCGAGTCACACTTGGTGAAATCCCTGTTGAGGTCGAGATTTCCGTAATTTCCCCGGAATCCCGTCTCATAGGGAGTGGCCTGTCCCGACCGGTTATAGGCACTCCTGTTCAGAGCCCCGCCGATATTGTAGACCGG
>CAYWUJ010000161.1:0-2794 GCA_964461455.1 uncultured Prolixibacteraceae bacterium
ACCGTAGAAGTAGTCGGCATGGGTAGTGCCGAGTGCGGGGATTTCGCGGCCTGCCTGCGCCCATGCCGTGGCCCACGAAGAGTGGGTATGCACGATTCCGCCGATCGCCGGGAAATTCTTATAGAGCACCAGGTGAGTGGGCGTATCGCTGGAAGGACGCAGTGATCCCCCGACCACCTTTCCCTCCATATCGGTCACCACCATGTCGGAGGCCTTCATGTCATCATAGGAGACCCCGCTGGGTTTGATCACCATCAGCCCCTTTTCCCTGTCGATGCCGCTGACATTTCCCCAGGTGAAAATCACCAGTCCGTGCCTCACCAGGGCCAGATTGGCTTCAAAGACCGCCTGTTTTAATTCTTCCAACATACCTTCCGAAAGTCTTAATTCTTAAGTCCTATGAAAAGAGTGAATTGACGAATTCCTTGCGGTTGAAGAGCTGAAGGTCGCTCATTTTCTCACCGATGCCGATGTATTTGACGGGAATTTTAAACTGGTCGGAAATACCGATGACCACGCCACCTTTGGCGGTGCCGTCGAGTTTGGTCAGGGCCAGGGCGGTCACCTCGGTAGCCCTGGTGAAATGTTTGGCCTGTTCGAAGGCATTCTGGCCGGTGGAGCCGTCGAGGATCAGCAGGACCTCATGAGGTGCATCGGGGATCACCTTCTGCATGACATTGCGGATTTTGGTGAGTTCATTCATCAGGTTGACCTTGTTATGCAGTCTTCCGGCCGTATCGATGATCACCACATCGGCACCCGAGGCTTTGGCCGACTTCAGGGTATCGAAGGCCACGGAAGCCGGGTCAGATCCCATTTTCTGCTTCACAATGGGAACGTCGACGCGATCTGCCCATATCTGCAGCTGATCGATGGCGGCAGCCCTGAAGGTATCGGCGGCACCCAGGACCACTTTTTTCCCCGCCTGTTTGAAATTCCAGGCCAGCTTGCCGATGGTGGTGGTCTTCCCCACCCCGTTCACGCCGACCACCATGATGACGTAAGGTTCGGAACGGGCAGGAAGGTCAAAGTCGGAAACGTCAGCCTGGTTGTTGTCTTCCAGAAGGGCCACGATCTCTTCCCGCAGGATCCTGTTGAGTTCATCAGACCCAACAAATTTATCACGGGCCACCCGTTTCTCGATCCGTTCGATAATCCGCAGGGTAGTCTCCACTCCGACATCGGAAGAGATCAGCACCTCCTCGAGGTTGTCAAGAACGTCATCGTCGACTTTTGATTTGCCGGCCAGAACCCTGCTGAGTTTCGAAAAGACCGACTCTCTGGTTTTGGCCAGCCCTTTGTCGAGATTCTCTTTTTTCTCCCTGCTGAATAATCCGAAAATTCCCATGATATTGATGTGTACGGCGAAGATATAAAAAAAGCTTTCATTTTGAAAATGAAAGCTTTTCCCTCTATCCGGTGAAGTGATTATTTCTTGAAGTAGTTGGTCACTTCATCATTGGTTATGATTTCTTCCTTAAAGCTGTAAGCTCCGGTTTTGGCTGATTTAACCATTTTAATCACTTTAGAATAGCTCTTACCACTACCGGTCTGCAGGGTTGCAACAGTTTTCTTTGCCATGGCTAAAAGTTATTTAATTTCTTTATGAACGGTTACTTTCTTCAGAATGGGGTTGTATTTTTTCAACTCCAGACGCTCGGTCGTATTCTTACGGTTTTTCATGGTGATATAGCGAGAGGTTCCCGGTACTCCGCTGTTTTTGTGCTCTGTGCACTCCAGGATCACCTGCACCCTGTTCCCTTTTGCTTTCTTTGCCATTTTTTCTCAGCTTAAATATTAGCAATGTATCCTTTTTCCTTCGCCTTTTTCAGGGCATCAGTGATCCCCATCTTGTTGATATTGCGCAAACCGGCGGCCGACAGAGTCAGAGTTACCCAACGGTCTTCGTTGGGCAGATAAAACTTCTTGTCGAACAGGTTCACATCAAATTTCCTCTTGGTACGCCTTTTTGAGTGGGAAACGTTGTTCCCGATCATGGCCCTTTTTCCGGTTATCTGACAAACTCTTGACATTTCCTGTGATCTTTAATAACTTATAAACGCTCGTTTTAAACGAGGTGCAAAATAAACACTTTTTTCCCGAACAATCAAGAGGATAAAAAAACTTTTTCATCAAAGGAGCTTGATTTAACACTTGTGGCGGGAACAGTTTCCGGGGCTCATGGCTCATTGAATGATTTTCATCAGGCCGGAACCGTGGTGCACCCGCACTATCACCAGTATTTGGTCAGTTCCCGGAAGGTTTGGACCGAGGGGTCTTTATGTTCGGCCTCGCCTGTTGCGGCCATCCCGTTCAGGAAATTGCGGGCGCCGCTCCAGTAAGTATGGACGATTCCGGCATAGCGGTCTTTCATCACCTGGGAGCCATTTTCGCGGAGCGATCTCATCAGGGCCACCTGGGCGGTAGCCACAGCGGGCTTATTCCACGGACAGGCAGCCACGCGGAGCCCTTTGGCGGCAAAGAGCACCGGAGTGGCATGAGCCTTCTCATAGTGCCAGTCACAGATGAATACCTCCTTTGAAATCAAATCGATAGCTCTGTGGGTGTGGTTATAGCTCCCCTCCCAGAGGCCGATGCCGGTGGTCTTGCCGTCAATCAGCCGGTCGCCCCAGATCCAGAGTTCCTTGCCGGAAGCCTCGAGGTGGCTTTGAATTTTATTCACCTCTCCGGCAAAGAGAACCGCAGGATCGTGGCCCTGGCAACGCGGACAGTCGGGATGCGCGATGTAGAAGACCTCATCCATGCCGGCATGGAAGGCGTCGGCTTCAAAGAC
>CAYWUJ010000162.1:0-2785 GCA_964461455.1 uncultured Prolixibacteraceae bacterium
TCTCAAAATCGGCGGCGGTGCCGTCGGTTTCGCGCCACAGGGAGGCGACCTGGCTCACCCCCCGGTGAATCCGCAGGGAGTCGGCAGGGGCATGCTTCTCTGCCAGAAGTTTCACGGCATTGCTGACCGAAGTAGCGTCAATGCTCATTTTTACCGGTTCCGAAGCCGGCTGTTTCGGGGTGGGTGTGCAACTGGTCATGATGACAGCCATGGTTATAAAAACGATTAAATTACGCATAACAGGTTGATTTAAATACCTGTGCAAAGGTAAGTTAAAACTTTTTTTTTTACAACAAAGTATACAGGATGGCGAAGAAGTGGAGTGTACTGCCGCCGAGGACGAAGAGGTGCCAGATGCCGTGGCCAAAGGGAAGGTTGCGCCAGGCGTAGAAGATGACCCCGATGCTGTATGAGAGGCCTCCGGCCAGAAGGAGAATCAGGCTGACCTGTGGCATATTCAGGATGACGCTTTTCAGGATGAAGACAAACATCCAGCCCATGATGAGATAGATGGAGACCATCAGTTTCCGGAACCTGTAGAGGTAAATGCTCCGGATGACCATGCCGGTGAGGGCTATGCCCCAGATGATGCCGAACATGACCCAGCCCAGGGTTCCCCTGATGGTGGTCAGCAGGATCGGGGTGTAAGTGCCGGCAATCAGCATGAAAATGGCTGCGTGGTCGAAACGGGCAAAGAGCTCCTTCATCTCCTTGCGGGTGAAGCTGTGGTAAAGGGTTGATGCTGTGTAACATGCGACAAGGGAAGCCCCAAAAATCGAAAAGCTGACAATGTGCCAGACATTTCCCCTTTGGACGGCGAAAACGACAAGGGTGACCAGCGCGGCTATGCTCAGCGGGATCCCAATGCCATGGGTGATGCTGTTCACGATCTCTTCGGCGACGGTGAGTTCCCGGCGTGTGGCGGGTAGTTTATTATTCATGCTTCCTGAAATGTTCTACAAAAGTAACGGATTCGGGGAGCAAATGTTTTGTCTTTGGGCTAAAATTGCCATTATGTTAACACATTGGTTTTTCCCTGAAGACGATGCCGTTCTCCTTCAGTTCACTGAGCACCGGATCGTAGATCTCCTTAATCGTGGGAATATACAGTCCAGTGAGGTTGAGTCTTCCGGTCAGGCGGAGTTTTGCGGCGATGCCCAGGGGAAGTCCCACGGATTTGGCCATGGCCGTATGGACCTGGTTTTCCCCGGTTATTCCCATCGATGAGGTGAGGATCTTCTCTTCTCCCGAAAGGCGATCGATGTAGTTGAATTTGTGCCACATCACCACCAGGTCTTTATCGTCGGGCTTCAGGCTCCACTTTTTCATGAGTATCGCTTCAAGGAACTGTGCGGGTGTTCCCTTCCTGAGGCCGATTTTTTCATCGCTGAAGATTCCCAGCCATTCGAGCATTTCGATGAGGGGAGAATCCTGGTCAATGTGTAAGGCGCGGAAGAGTTTCACTTCCACCGAATCTTTGGGATGGTAATAGAGGAAGGAGTTGATGAATTCGCGGTGGGTCATCTCCTCTTCGTTGAGCATTTCGTAGGAGTTGTCGGTGGCTCCCAGCTGGACGAAGATATTCCAGGCCTGGGAGTATCCCGGTCTCCGCAGGGTTCCCCTGTAAATGGTGTCGATGCCCTGGAGGTTGTATCGTTCGATGTATTGGAGGGAATCGCGGTTGGCATACCCCTCGAAGCGTCCGAAACCTTCGATGTCCATGTATTCGGTACGGCGGAAAAGTCTGCTGTAGGGGATGTATTTCAGTTTTCCGCATTGCCGGAAGATGGCAGGTCCGGGCCATCCTGCAAGCACCACGTTGGTGGGGTTCCAGGTGAACTTGTAGTGCCAGGGGTTGTCGTCCGACTCGGGGGCGACCAGTCCGCCCGTAAAACTCTCAAAACCGGTGAGCCGGTGTCCTTCTTCCCTGATCCTTTCGATCACCTGCATGGCCGACATGTGGTCGATGCCGGGGTCGAGGCCCATTTCGTTGAGGAAGAGCAACCCCGAGGCTTTTATCTCCTCTTCCATCCCTCTCATTTCCGGAGACTCGTAAGAGGCCGTGAGGAGCGATTTTCTCATTTTCAGGCAGATGCGGGCCACCACGGGGTGGAACCTCGCGGGAAGCATGGAGATGACCAGGTCGGCATCGCCCACCTCCTTTTCCATCAGGGCGTCGTCATGGAGATTGATGCCCAGGGTGCGCGTGAGTGGGGTCACCTTGCTGCGGGCCATTTCCGGATCCCGGTCGGCCACCGTGATCTGCCATTGATGTGTTGCCGCCTCCTTTTCCAGAAAGGAAATCAGGGAGTTGGAGGAGAGTCCGGCCCCCAGAATCAGGATTTTCTTCACTTGTTCCGTTGTTAGTTGATGATTATTTATTCAGATATATTCGATTTAGCATTACCATACCTGTAAATTTAAGATTAAACAGTGCTACTTAATAATTGGGGTCAAAATAATCTTTCTTATTATTAAATTTTCACCAGTTAATAAGTAAATAAAAGTATCATTTGACGGTTATACCCAGCAAAAATCCCGGTTGCATTATGAATGTTCGAATGCACCATAACAGGTTCAGAAAACGGATTTATACGCTGGCTTACTTGCAGTATGTAGGTACGGTAATATTCGATATAATCTTTACTGGCTTGTATTGCCTCTAACCAGAATTCTTCATCGCGGCTACGGTTTTGCTCCATTGAATATTTAAGATTTGCGTTGGCGTAGAGTAATTTCGCATGGGTAACATTTTCCGCCTCTCCAATTGTGGTCATCACATCAT
>CAYWUJ010000163.1:0-2766 GCA_964461455.1 uncultured Prolixibacteraceae bacterium
CCTGCCGGCTGGTCATCCCCACGCCACTGTCGGTGATGCAAAACTCCCACTCCTGATCCTTTCTTTGGGCCGAAACGATGATCTTTCCCCCTTCATGGCACGATTTGATGGCATTGGCCAGAAGATTTCTGACGACTGCATTGAACATATTCACATCGCCTTCAAGAGGGATTTCTCCGGAAGCTTCATTTTTAAGAAGAATCTTTTTCCACCGCACCTTTCTGCTGACAGCATCAAGAAGGGTGGCGATTTCCCGGGCTGCATCAAATGTCTTTTTTTCGGGTTCTGAAAAAGAATTGACTTTTCTGCTCCAGTCGAGCAATTCGGTAAGCAGTTTAAGGGCTGAATCTGAGGTATCCCTGATGTCGTTCAGAATATCCTTTTTCTCAGCTTCGTTGAAATCTTCCCAGTTGGTGGACAGAATATCGGAAATTCCGGAAATGGAGGTCAGTGGATCCTTCAGATCGTGAGCAATAATGGGGAGGATTTTGTTTGTGGTTAATTTCATTTTACAGTTGGTTTAATTACCCCGCAGCAAAAGTAGAAAATCTTTATTGATTATTGATCACCTGTTCCAAAAGGGAGTGTTATTTTTTGTTTAATTGACGGGGCATGAGCAGGAGCGCGGCATTGGTAATAAAGGCCGTAAGGATAATCAGGTGACCTCCATGTCCCGGCCAGGTTTCGCTGATGATTTTTCCGGCCAGGGCGATGGTTCCTCCTGCGATCATAGCGGCGAAGACCCGGTTGACTTTCCACCCGGCGAGGCCCGCCACCACAGGGAGGATAAAAGCTCCGGAGAAAAAGGAGAGGGCGAAGAGCAGGGCGCTCAGGATGGAGGTGACCTTCAGGGCGATCACCATGGCCACGGCACCCAGCAGCAGGATGAAGATCCGGGTGATTTTCAGGGATCCTTTTTTATCGAGATCGCCGGTGGTGAGTTCCGTAAGGATGACCGATGAGGTGAGCAGGGTGGTGTCGGCCGAGGACATGACGGCGGAGAGAAGGGCCGCGGCCAGCAATCCCAGAGCCCAGGGAGGCAGGAATGAGCTTCCGGGAAGGATGAATTTTCCGGTTTCTGTGCCTGCTGCTGCGGCAGCGGTGACTCCCAGAAAGGTGAGAGCCAGTGCCACGGGGACCACCACGAGGGCGGTCAGCAGTACGCTGCGCCGGGCTACCCGTTCATCACGGGCGCAGAAAATGCGTGTGTAGATATCGGGACCTACCACGAAGGTCACCGAATAGGTGATCAGAAGAAAAAAGAGGTCGGCAATGGTGAAGTTTTCATTGAAGAGGGCTGCAGGACAAAGGGGCGGCATCTCCAGATTTTCCATGTTGCGAAGGCGGAGAACCACCATGGTGAGGATTCCCGCCAGGATGATCAGCGCCTGGATGAAGTCGGTTTTGAGGATGCTCTTTTGGCCCCCGAGGAGGGTGTACAGGATAAATGCCGTTCCGCAGAGCAGAGCCCCGGGGGTATAACTCATGAGCCCTAATCCCGTCAGGATTTTTGCGCCTGCGATGATCTGGGCCGCGATGATTCCCAGCCAGGCCAGGGGAATCATCAGTGATGCCGTGCGTTCGGCTTTTTCCCCGTAGAAGTGTTTGATCATCTCGGGCAGGGTATAGTGTCCCAAACGGCTGACCTTTCCGGCAATGAGCGCCAGCACGAAAAGCCCCAGCGCGGCACTGAAGAGAAACCAGAAGGCTGCCCATCCGGCTTTCTGGCTCAGCTCGATGGTCCCCAGTATAGCCGACCCTCCCATAATGGTGGCAAAAAGACTTCCTGAGACCTGCCCTATACTTCCGCTTTTCCCGGAGATATAATAATCGGGAACTCCCCTGATCCGGAAAAAGGAGAATATACCGATCGCGGTCATCAGCAGGAAATATCCCGCCAATATCAGAATGATCTGTGTCATTGTGACGGCAAATATGAGAATTTTTCTGCAAGCCTGGTTACGGAGGGAAATTTCCCGTTTTGCTGCCGGAATAAATTACTATTTTTGAGGGCAGGCGCAGGATGTGCCAAAAAAAGGCCCGGCGGTGAGCCCCGGTCGCAGGATTTTGGTCATGCGGATTCAATAATATACCTAAAAATAGCAGACATGGACAGACGTCTTTTTATCAGGAACACTTCGCTTGGTGCGGCAGCCCTTTCAGTGGGCGGAGTATCGACAGGAATGAGTGCCAAAAGTTATTCCCGCATCATCGGGGCCAACGACCGCATTTTTGTGGCCATTGCCGGCCTGGGCAGGCGCCTGGATGCCTATACCGAACCCATATCTATGAAATCCTCGAATGTGGAGCTTCTCTATCTCTGTGATGTGATGGCCCGTCAGCGCGAGAAGGCAGCCGTGCGCTTCGGAAAGCTTCTCGATTACAAGCCCCGCCTGGAGAACGATATCAGAAAGGTTCTGGAAGACCAGCGTGTGGATGCCCTGTTCAATGCCACCCCTGACCACTGGCATGCTCCCGGAACATGGATGGCCCTGAAGGCAGGCAAGCACGTTTATGTGGAGAAGCCCTGCAGCCACAACCCCAGGGAGGGGGAGTTGCTGACGGCCTTCCAGGAAAAATATGGAAAGCAGGTGCAGATGGGCAACCAGCAGCGGTCGTCCCCGGAATCCATAGAAATCATCGGGGAAATACATCGGGGAGTGATCGGCACTCCCTATAAGGCCGTGGCCTTTTATACCAATGTGCGGGGGGAGGTTCCCGTGGCCACGCCGGCGCCGGTGCCTGAAGGACTGGACTGGGAGCTTT
>CAYWUJ010000164.1:0-2698 GCA_964461455.1 uncultured Prolixibacteraceae bacterium
TTTTAAAGATCGTCAAAGGGTGATTTTATCTGCTGAATATTCTTCTGACTTACATGCGTGTAAATCTCGGTCGTCCGGCTGCTCTTATGCCCCAACAATTCCTGGATATAACGTAAATCTGTACCCGACTCCAGCAAATGAGTGGCATATGAATGCCTCAGCCAATGCAAAGTCACCGGCTTCCTGATACCAGCCTTGGCCACACTCTTTTTCAATACCTCTTGTAAACTGGTCGGACTGTATTGTTCACCACGGACCTGTCCTTCAAAAAGCCATGTTTTCGGCCTGTATGCCTTGAAGTACTCCCGAAGCATCTCTATCATTTTTACTGATATAGGTACAACCCTGTCCTTATTCCCTTTGGATTGCCGAATAATCAATAACCCCCGCTGACTTTCAACATCCTCCGGCTTAAGTTCCAATAGTTCACTCCTGCGCAATCCACAGGCATAAATCAGGCTAAGCATTACACGATGTTTTAGGTTCACCGGCGCTCCCAGAATATCTTTGACTTCTTTCTTGCTCAAAACATTCGGAAGATGCTCTTCCTTCCTTGGCCGCTCAATCTCTTCAATTTTCATCTCCCTTCTCTCCAACGTCCTGAAAAACAATTTTACAGCATTGACCACTACATTCTGATACGAACCGGAATAACCCTTTCTTAAAATGTAGCGGTGGTTAAATTCCTCCAGATCCTTAATGGTGATCTCGCCCGGACTTTTTTGATGATGAAACCTGAGAAATGCCGAAATGCCCTCCACATAGTTCCTGACTGTATTTTCACTGTATCGCCGCTGCTCCAGCCATACGACAAACTCCTTTACTTTCCCTGATGCCACGTCCGAAAGAGGAGGTAAAATCAAATCATGCGATTCAATCCCGCCGGACTTTCCCTTCAGGGTAATCACTTTAGGATTCCTTCCTTTCTTACCAAATACTCCTGCTGAATCAATATAGGCCTTGCCCCTGAATAACCTGAAAATCTCCCGCAAACTTTCAGGATTGTTCGGAATATGCCAACTCTGCAACTGTTCACTCCACTCACACCCCGGCAGTTGCTTTACAATTTCCTCAAATTCACAACCGGATGGCCACCCCACAGAGATCCTGCGCTCATTGCCATACCTCAATGCTTTTATCACAATCTGGTCTTGTGCGTCCATACACCAACCATTTGGATAAATGTACGAAATTCCAGGGACTTTCAGCAGAAAATCTCTGGAAAAACGAATTGCAGACTCCGGCATTCACCCAGAACATTCCCTCCGCTCAGTTTTATCTAAACAAATTCTAATTTTGTATATTGTTTCGCCAATAATTCACGTCCGATGAAAAAATCATACCTGCTACTCCTCTTTATTCTTTTGGCTGTCATTGCCTGCCAAACTCCCCATGAAGGGACCATCATGACCGTAAACGGGAAGATCCACCCTGCCGGCATGGGCCTCACCCTTCACCATGAACACGTCCTGGTTGACTTTATCGGCGCCGACTCCGTGGAACCTCCCCGCTATAACCGGAAGGAAGCACTGGAAGTAATCCTGCCCCACATTCGCAAACTACACGAACATGGCGTAAAAACCTTTGTGGAAGTCACTCCCCGATACCTGGGGCGCGATGTACGCTTACTCAGACAACTGGCCGATTCCACAGGAATAACCTTCATCACCAACACCGGTTACTACGGCGCCATGGAAAACAAATTCATTCCCGCAAAAGTGATGAACCTGTCAGCCACTGAAATCGCCAGCCTCTGGATCGACGAAGCCCGGAACGGCATCGACGGAACAGGGATATTTCCCGGATTCATAAAAATCGGCGTGGACCGCAAACCCCTTTCCGACTTCCACCGCACTCTCGCCCGCGCAGCAGCCATCACCCACAAAGCAACCGGACTGACCATCATGTCGCATACCGGGCCTTTCACCGGGGCCTTTCAGCAACTGGAAATTCTGAAGGAAGAAGGCGTAATGCCCGACGCATTTATCTGGACCCACGCCCATAATGAAAAAGATTCCACTAAACATGTCGAAGCTGCCAAAATGGGTGCATGGGTGGCCTTCGACGCCTTCCGCGGCGGGGAAAAACAACGGTTTGAATTCGTCCATTTCATATTGAACATGAAACAACACAACTGTCTGCACCGGCTCCTCCTTTCCCACGACGCCGGATGGTTCGACCCCGCACAACCCGATGGGAAAAACTATGCTCCTCACACTGCCCTGTTTGAACTATTGATTCCTGCCCTGAAAGAGGCCGGGATTACCCCCGAAGAACTCGACCTCATCATGGTGAAAAATCCGGCCGAAGCCCTGACTGTCCGGAAAAGAATTTTTAAATGACCGAATGACCGTTTCAGCGAAATATCTGCTCTTCCTGTTGCTCATGCCGCCCTGGGCCGTAATTGGCCAGCACCTGCAAAAAATGCACTTTTCGATCGTAGCCGATACCTCCTTTAACATCCGGGCTGAATTCCGGAAACAGCTGAAACAGTACCCCCACATTACCATTGCGGAAGCCGATACCTCCGGGCTAACGGTATACCACGACCTGGTTTATGGCCGTATCAAAAACCGGAAACTCCAACTCGACCTCTTCACCCCCGGAAGCGAATGGAAGGAACCCCTCCCGGTGGTCATCCTGATCCATGGCGGAGGATGGCGGTCGGGCGACAAATCGATGGAGTGGCCCCTGGCCA
>CAYWUJ010000165.1:0-2688 GCA_964461455.1 uncultured Prolixibacteraceae bacterium
ATATTGGCAAATACCCTGGCCGACCCCCCCTGTACCACAAAGCGGGGTTGGGCAAAGGATATGGAGGCGAAAAACACGAAAAGAAGGGGAAATAGTGCTTTCATCTGTATAAAATATTTAGTTACTATGGTAAAAGCCCTTTTGTGGTCGAAGCACCATGCTCGTTTCATCTGTTCAGATATTAGGTTATTTTGATTAATCCTGTGAAAAACTTCTAATTGGCTTTGTGAACTTCGCATTCTGCGTGGTTAGTCATCCGTGGTGGCAGGAGTATTCAGCATGGATATTTCATGGCTCCTTGTCATGGGTGATGGTTCTTCGGTATAGGCCCCCAGTGATGGGTCATCGGTCTGTCTTCTCCAAATTTAAAGATAAAAATAATATCTCCTTCAAGTAAATGTAAAATTCCATAATTTTGAGTGATCAAAACTTTTAGCTATGTCACACGAGAAAACAGTGAAGGAAAAGCACACCAAGAAAGCGGCCACCAAAACCCTCAAAGAGAAACGGGCCGAGAAGAAAAATAAGGAAGAAGAGAAAAGGAGAGGGTGACACCCTTCTTTGGTTGTGGCGGTCTGTCTTTTTTCCGCGGTCTTTCCGGGAAAGGGTCATGTCCGGGGTCTCCCGGCAGATGTGGTGATGCAAGGCAGGGACTCTTCCTGCCGCAGGGGTATTAATTACCCGCTGATAAAGAGGCTTTTGCTGGAGAATTCGGGGTCGCAGGTGAGGTTGACCTTCAGTTTTCGCATTCCTGCCTCGTCACCCGGGGAGGGGATATGGGTGAGGTGGACTTCGCAGTTCCGCAGGTATTTGAGGTTTTCGAGAGCCATTTGGGCCGCGGGGTTGGAAAGGGCGCTGATACCCAGAACGATGAGGGTCTCATCGCAGTCGAGGCTCACCATTTTTCCTTCCAGGATATTCTTTTTCAGGTAGGTAACCGAGTCGATGAGATTCTGGGGGATCAGGTACATGCTGTCGGGGAGGCCTGCCAGGTGTTTGGTGGCGTTGAGGATCAGGCTGGAGGAGGCATGCATGAGGGGTGAGTTTTTCCCGGTGATGATGGTGCCGTCGGGCAGTTCCAGGGAAGCCCCGCAGTAAACACCTTCGTTTCCCTTTCCGTTTTTGGCGGCTTCGGCAGCGGCTCTCCTTGCGGGTCCCACGACCCTTCGGTCTTCGGGCGTGGCCTTTACCCGCTCCATGATTTGGCGGGAGCGGTCAAGGGTGTCCTTGTCGACCACCCCCATGGCATATTCCACCGCCGACCGGAAATAGCGGCGGATGATCTCCTGGCGGGAAGCTTCGGTAATCACAGCATCATCGGTGATGCCGGCACTGAGACGGTTCACCCCCATATCGGTGGGGGACTGGTACATTGAGATGTTGCCGGTGATCTTCTCCAGAATCCTCTTCAGCAGTTTGAAGGCCTCGATATCGCGGTTGTAGTTGACGGTTTTGATGTGGTAGGCCCTGAAATGGTCCTCATCAATGAGCACTTCATCCTTCAGGTCGGCAGTGGCGGCCTCATAAGCGACGTTGACCATGTGGTCGACAGGCAGGTCCCAGATGGGAAAGGTCTCGAACTTGGCATATCCTGCCTTGATGCCGTTTTTGTAATCGTGGTAGAGATTGCACAAACAGGTGCCCAGTTTGCCGCTGCCAGGGCCCGGACCAGTCACCACCACGATGGGTTTTTCGGTGGGAATATATTCATTGGCGCCATATCCTTCGTCACTGACGATTTGCTCTACATTGGCGGGATATCCGGGAAGGGGATGGTGGACATATACCTTGACGCCGCGCATCTCCAGCTTGTTACGGAAGGCCCGCGCCGGCGCCTGTCCCTCGTAACGCGTAATGACCACCGCACTGATTTCAATGCCCCACTGCCTGAAATCATCAATGGTCCTGAGAGCATCGGCATCGTAGGTAATCCCGAAATCGGCCCTGATCTTTTTCTGCTCGATGGCTCCGGCATGAATACAGAGAATCACGTCGATCTTATCCTTCAGCAGTTGCAGTAACCTCATCTTTACGTTGGGGTCGAATCCCGGCAAAACACGGGCCGCATGAAGATCGTGCATGATTTTACCTCCGAATTCGAGGTATAGCTTATCCTGAAAACATTGCACCCTTTCAAGGATGGAAGAGGTCTGTTCCCGGAGGTATTTTTCATTGTCAAAACCGGAGCGGCGGCTGGATTCCATGATATTCCGTAATACGTGAGATGATGGCATTTTACGGGCTTCAATATTAGTAAAATTTGGCCACCACACCCCGCCCGTATTGATAATTTTCGTATATTTATCTACTTCACATTTTATTGGTTAAGGTGAGGTTTGTAAATTTTCAGGGGGAGGCTAATGAGCCTCCCTTTTGGGTATCAGACCACTTGACGCAGAAATTCCCGCGGATTATCGCCGGCGATGATGTCGAAGTCATCACCGAAGTATTCCTTGAATTTCCGGATGTTGGCATTGAAATTATTCTCAAAGAGGAGCAAAAGGGTGTAGTCGGAGCCGAAGAGAATCCTGTGTCTGATCAGGGGATAAAGAGGACTGTTGATCAGTTTGTGGAGGATTCTGAATTCTGTGAAGCAGGAGAGGTCGGTATACACATGGGTTCTTTTGTCGCGCAGCAGGGCGATGATCCTGCCTGACCAGAGGGAGGAATCACCGGGGTTGTCGAGGG
>CAYWUJ010000166.1:0-2652 GCA_964461455.1 uncultured Prolixibacteraceae bacterium
TCGATCAGGAGCGAGGCCTCCCTGATCGCCCGGAATGCCGCTTCCACCACGGCAGGCGGATCTCCCACAAAGGTAAAAACCGTGCGGTTGGTGGCCTTCCCGGGATCCACATTCAGCAACCTGACACCTTCCGACCGGCGAATCACCGCCGCAATCCTTTCAATGACTTCCAAATTGCGCCCCTCCGAGAAATTGGGCACACACTCTATCAACTGACGCATAACATTCTTGTATCTAACTCTTAAATCTTTATAGATAGTCAAATCTCCTGAAACGCGGGCTTTCTGACATTCTGATACTCAGGCCTATTAATCTTCCGACCTTCTGATATTCTAACCTTCTGATATCCAAGTACTCTAACCTCCCGACCTTCTATTCTTCCTCATTTGGTAAAATTTCCCCGTTCAGGATGACCGCGTCGACGGGGTTGGAACCATAATTATAGAAGAGGCAGGCGATATCGGGTATTTCACGGGTAATGATGAGATTGGCCACTTTACCGCGGGCGATGCTGCCCAGGCGGTCGCTGATGCCCATGGCATAAGCGCCGTTGATGGTCATGGCGTTCACCACTTCAGCGGGCAGTAATTTTTGTTGCAAACAGGCCAGGGATCCTACCAGGGGCATATTTCCCGAGGGTGAAGAGCCGGGATTGAAATCGGAGGCCAGGGCGATGGGTAGTCCGGCATCGATCAATCGCCTGGCCGGGGCATAGGGCATTCCCAGGAAGAAGGAGGCCCCCGGCAATATCGCAGGCATGGTTTCACTCCCCTTCAATGCGGCAATCTCGGCATCTCCCATATATTCCAGGTGGTCGACACTCAAGGCATTATACTTCACCCCTACCTGAACACCGCCTGAGAAAGCCATCTCGTTGGCATGGATTTTCGCCCGCAAGCCGTGTTTCATGCCCGCCATCAGGATCCGCTCGGTATCTTCGACTGAGAAATAGCCCTCCTCGCAGAAAACATCGATAAAGTCGGCCAGCTCCTCAGCTGCCACCACAGGGATCATTTCGTTGATGATTTCGTCGACATACCCCCGGGTATTTCCCCGGAACCGTTCCGGAACGGCATGGGCCCCCAGGAAAGTGGCCCGTATGCATACCGGCAGGAATTGGCGCAGGCGCCTGATCACCCTGAGCATTTTCAGCTCATCCTCCAGCTGAAGCCCATAACCGCTCTTGATCTCCAGGGCACCGGTCCCATGGCGGATCATCTCTTTCACCCTTTGTACCGCCCGGGTGAAAAGCTCATCTTCGGAAGTTTCGTGGAGCAAGGCAGCCGAATTGAGGATACCCCCGCCGGCTTCGGCGATCTGCTGATAGGACAATCCCCTGATACGGCCCACAAACTCCATCTCGCGGGAGCCGGCATAAACGATATGGGTGTGGGAATCGCACCAGGAGGGTATAACGAGCCGCCCCGAGCAATCGACCTCCACCAGCGTATGATCATCGAGCCTGATCCTCCCCATTTCACTCATGGGGCCGAAATCGGCAATGGTCTCATCGCGGATCAGCAGAAAGGCGTTCCGAATAGTGGCGACCTGCGCCATTTCCTTACCTGCCTTCCACAGCAGAGGGTGTTCCTCTGTCTGCACCAGCTGACCGATATTTTCCAGCAGTAATTGCATCATTCCAGGTTTTGATTATGGGGATTAAGATACAAAATGTAAAGTTCAGTAAGGTGATATCCGTCACATTTTCACAAAAAGAGGCTGTCCTTTTGGGACAGCCTCTGTAAGAATCAAGGAATAATTCCTTATGGTAAGGTGAGAATTTCGATTCCGCCACCAAACGAGCCGGCTGACACCGTGTAAGCCGTCACTTTCAGGGTGACCACTTTTCCGCTGATGGTTCCGGTCACACCGGTCATGGAGACATCGCCATAGGTGCTGTGTTTGTAGCAAATCTGGTTGGGGAAGTTTACCGTCTTTCCGTCGGAGGAGACCAGAAAGGCCAGATCGCGGTACCCGAAGGGACTTTTAATCTTGTAGACATTCGCCCCGTTGGCTTTTTCCACCTGCACGTCGTAGGTCTCGCCCCACCATCCGTCAAGGGAATTGAGGGAAGCGGTCATGGGTGCGCCAAAAGTGAGTAACTTGGAAGCATTCACACTTACCGAGCTCACCTTGCTGGGTGAAACCAGATCGGCATCGGCGATGGACAGGGTAAAGGGAAAGGCGAGTTTCACCACGATGTCTTTTCCGGTAGCGCTGGCGTTATCCAGATTAATGGCGAGTGCGCCGGGATTAACCAATGCCAGGTTGCCGTAGTTGACCTCCACGTTGGTTCCCCCCTCGCCGGCGTTGAACTTGGCACCGCCAGGCACCGTAAACACCGTCGTATAATTGGGCAATGTGGAAGTAAGGGTTACCCCAACGTTCAACTCGCCGCCTTTATCGGTGCGTCCCATGGGAACAAGAATCTTGCTGCCATCGTTATCGGTCATGTCGGGGTAAAAGGTGGGCGCCAAAAAACTCACCTTTCCGGCATCCCCGGCGTAGAGAGCGCCTTCGGTTTCCTCCTCACAGGAACTCATCAGAGCCCCTGAAAGAACGACCGCTAATATTGCCAAATATTTTCTTTTCATAACTTACTCTTTTAAATGGTCATTAAATGGGATTCTGGTCAGCAGTGGCATCCATATT
>CAYWUJ010000167.1:0-2633 GCA_964461455.1 uncultured Prolixibacteraceae bacterium
GCGCGATGTAGAAGACCTCATCCATGCCGGCATGGAAGGCGTCGGCTTCAAAGACGGCAGTAATCTCATCGACCAGGTCGAAGACCACAGCGTGCACTTCGGGATGCAGGGGGCAGTAACTTTTACAGTAGAGGCCGTCGGGATTCGGCCATTTATACTCCTCCGGAAAACTGATTTTTGGGGTTTCGTCGAACTGGGGATAAACCTCCAGCAGCTTTCCGGGTTTGGTCGACCAGCTCTGGTGCCCCAGCAGGTTGATCTGTGGGATCAGTCTGATATGGTGTTTCCTGCATACCGCCACCAGCTTTTTGACGTCTTCCTTTTCCAGCGGGTTCTCCCCCACCAGTTCCGGACGGGAAGCATAACGATACCCCCAGTCCACACGCAGAATCAGGGTATTGACACCTGCTGGCGCCAGTTCCCTGTCGATCAGTCTTACGAATTCGTCGACATCCCCTTTGGCGGGTGCTGCCACGCACAGTCCCTTCACAGGAAAAGGCTCCTGTGCCCTCACTACCGTGGTCACCGCCATCAGCGCCACCAGCACCAACATTCTGATTTGCATTTTTCTCATCACGATTTGTTTATTTGGTTAGCAAAATAATCTCGTCTTTTACCTCAACTTCCCTCTGGCTGCCGGGCCTCCTTTTGCTTGTCATAATACCATCTCAGCCTTTTGATGATGAGGAGATACCGGTAAATACCGATCACGAAGAAAATGATTCCGGCCACCAGGGAGGCCACTCCCAGCCACATCATGTTACCCAGTCCCTTCACCTGGATGAAGGCAATTCCCGCCAGTATCAGATAGAGGGCAGTGCGGATATAGGCCATCAGGGTACGCTCATTGGCCAGGTGCGTTCTTTCGATGGCCAGATAATCGCGGAGGATGATCTCCTCCCTGTTTTCAAATTTAACCGTTTTTCCAAATAGCTTCATGTGTTTAAATTATTATGTTGTAATAATTTATTTTGCGAATTACATGATACGTCCATGTGGCTGAACATTCCGGTTGATGCATAATCGTGCAGGGTCATTTCATCTTTTTAAAACATGGACATTTTACATTAATTGTTTATTGCGTGATTTATAAATGTTTGAAAACACTCTACCCCCCTTCAAGGTTCAGTATCGGGCACCTCTGGCGATATCTTAAAATAGTATTCCTTCAGCCACCAGGAATAGACGGGATCCTGAAAAGTCAGGTTATCGCCCTGAAGGTCGAGAATATCCTTGTCTATCAGTGACTTTTTTAACCGGGATACATTTCCGGAGGTTCCCAGCCTGTACTTCTTCAGGGAAGCTTGCGAGCTCAGCTGTTTTTCCCCGGAAAGCAGAGCTTTCAGCAGGCCCAGCTGGGAAATGGACAGACTTTCGGTCAGGTTTGTGAACAGGAGGCTCAGTTGTTCCGTCAGGGACCGGTGCGCTGCAGTGACGATCTCTCTGCCACAACGCTTCGCGGTTCTCAACCAGGCCTGCTGAGCCAGCTGCTGAACATAATATGGATGATTATCAGCCAGCAAAGCAATCATTGCGGCTTCCCTGTCGCCAATTTGCTTTCCTGTTTCCCGGAAGCGTTCAATAATGAATGAAACCCAATCCTCCCGTGAAATTTTATCCAGATAAATGATTTGGCCGAAATTGTAAAAGGGCATGGAGGAGTGGGTAAAGACATCCAGGAACATGTGCCTTTTACTACCGAAAAGGCAATAGGCCACTTGTGTATGTTTCTGCCAGTGTGACCGCAGTTTTTTCTGAAAAGCCAGTGGTTGGGCAAACTCCGCGATGTTCTGAAATTCATCGATGCACACCACGATCCTGATTTTCTTTTCAAGGGCAATGGCTTCAGCCAGATCAAGAACATCATCGGGATTCTTCTTCAACTCCTCCCAACCGATTCCGAAGGAGATTTCGTTTTGCTGGTCGGGAGAGAAGGTCATCCGGGGTATCAGCCGGGAAAGAAACTTCATCGCACTCTGGGCCATCTCTTCCCATTTCGACGAAGTAGCCTGCAATACCTCCCTGGCCAGAGAAAGATAAAAATCAGCCTCATCCCTGATATTGAAAAGATCAATCTGGCAAATCTTCAGGCCGGGTTCCACCTTCCGCATCTCTTCCGAAGCCCTGTAAACCAGGGAAGTCTTTCCCCACCGGCGCGGGGAAATGATAACCGTGTTGACCAACATGCGGAAGTTATCCTTCAACCGGCCGATTTCCTGCTTCCGATTGGTGAAATCAGCCTTCACAGCCACTCTTCCGAAAACAAAGGGTACGGGTTCCATCTTTTTTTGTACCAAATATACCTTACATTTTTGTATGTGACAAATTTGTAAGAGATTTCTTTCAGAAACCGTTCAGGGTCATGGTGACGGTGGGGATCAGCAGGAGGAACCCCAGGAGGATAAGGATGACCATGAGTGGGGTGACCCATCTGACCCATTTGGCAAAGGGGATTTTGGCCACGCCCAGCACGCCGATGAGGACCCCCGATGTGGGGGTGATCATGTTGGTGAAGCCGTCGCCGAACTGGAAAGCCATCACGGTGGCCTGGCGTGAGAGTCCCACCAGGTCGGAGAATTGCGACATGATGGGCATGGTGAGGGCTGCCTTGGCCGATCCCGAGGGGATCAGGA
>CAYWUJ010000168.1:0-2623 GCA_964461455.1 uncultured Prolixibacteraceae bacterium
CCATCATTAAAGAAAAGGAGGATTGTCTATGTTTACATCAGATCCGACGTTTGAGCAAATCTTAGATGAAGTGGTTTACCCGGGGGATTATTCCCTGGAGGAGACCCTGAGTGGGGCCACAGCTGAGGCCGGGGCCCCTGAACCAACGCAAAACCGCGAAGTCTCCCCTTCAGAAAAGGACGTTCCGGTTCCCATTACGCCAATCCCTGTGACTTCTGATTTTCCCGGGCCTGTAACGAAGCGGAAAAGGCCGGTAAGCGGCCGGTATGAGGGAACACTGGGGAGCTTCCGCATTGAACTCAGGGTGGATGTCGACAGAACCCGGCCGATGAACCGTCTGAGTGGTGATTTTTTTCAGGTAAGTGGTGCCACGACGATCTATTACGGATCTTTCATTGTTCATGCCGTGATCGTGACGGTCACGCAGACAGCGGTGACGGTGAAGGGAACAGGCATTTTTACCTTTGTAGCTTCGGCAACGGTGGTTCAGGTGACCATACCCCGGCGTACTATTTTTCAGGCGCAGGCGCCCGCCTCTCTGCAATTTTTTACTGCGGGAGGAACTTCCGGCGCCCTCTATACCTGTTCATTTACTTCGGCTTTCTTCCGGACGGTCTATCTGGAGACCGACAGTGTGTCAGATATGACCACCCCGGTCTTCGACAGTTACACTACCGGATCTCTTCCTTCGGGAGGCTCTTCGCGGTCCCTGAGTGTGGTGAGTTCATATGCGGAGGCGGGTGTGCAGATGATTCCCACGGCAGGGAGCAATGTGATCAATATTGCCGCGGCGGGGGCCAATGCCAGCTGGAGCAATGCCGAGTTGCATTCTGCCATGGTCAGTCATTTTACACTCTATCAGAATCAGGCCCGGTGGGCGGTATGGCAGCTGGTGGCCAGGCTTCATGACCTGGGAAGCGGATTGTACGGGATCATGTTTGATCAGGAGGGCAAACAGCGCCAGGGATGTGCCGTTTTTCATGAAGGCATAGGGGGGGTCACCAATGAGAAACTGCGGTTGCAACTTTACACTTATGTCCACGAACTGGGGCATTGCTTCAATCTGCTCCACTCATGGCAGAAGTCCCTGGCTGTTCCCCCGCAGCCCAACCGGCCCAACTCCCTCTCTTGGATGAACTATCCCTGGAACTATCCCGAGGGTGGGGCCGCAGCTTTCTGGAGCAATTTTGCCTTTCAATTTGACAACGAAGAGGTGATTCACCTGCGGCATGCTTTCAGAAGCAATATCATCATGGGAGGCAGTAATTTCACTTCCGGATCAGCGCTGGGCCGGGAGGTCCTGCCCGATACGGTGCGTGACGATTCCGGACTGAGGCTCACCATTTCGACACATCAGGAGAGTTTTGCCCTTGGAGAACCGGTGGTTCTGGAAATTGAACTGGGGACCACCACCACAGGCTCGCGGAAAGTCCACTCATGGCTTCACCCCAACTTCGGGATGGTCAAGGTGGTGATCCAGAAACCCAATGGTGAAGTGGTGACCTACGAGCCCCTGATCGATCATCTGGTGGGGGCCAGAGATGCTGTGATCAACGGAACTCTGCCGGTAAAGGACAGCGCTTACATTGGTTTCGGAAAGGGAGGGTTTTATTTCGGACAGCCCGGACAATACCTCATCAGGGCGGTATATGCCGCCAGTGACGGGTCGGAGATTCTCTCCGATATGATCAGGGTAAGGGTACGTTACCCCGTGACCGCTGCCGATGCCTCCCTGGCCGACCTCTTCATGGGGCAGGACCAGGGAACCCTGCTCTACCTGTTGGGGTCGGACAGCGAATTCCTCAGGAATGGAAATGCTGCTTTTGACGAAATACTTGACAGGCACGGCAAGCATCCCATGGCGAACTACGCCCGTTTGATCAAAGGCATCAATGCTGCCCGTGATTTCAAAACGATCCATGGCGAATCAACGGTAACGGTACGTGATGCCCAGCTGGTAGAGAGCACTAAACTGCTGGCTACGGCAGCCACTTCCAAAGTGCTGGACTCCGTTACCACCCAGATGACCCTGTCGAACCTGGCGGAGGTTCAGGTCAGGTCAGGTGATGAGACGGCCGCCAGGAAAACCCTGGATGTGCTGACGGCCATGATGGCCTGAGCTACACCGGTGAAGGCGATGATGATATTCCCGGGAGTGGTATAACCTTTCCCGGGAATACACGTTTTAAAGAAAAGACCAGAGCATTTTGCCGGTAGTGCAATTTTGCTTTTTTGGTTTACCTTAGATCAGTTAATCAGAGGGAGTATGAAGTTGTACCTTAAATTACGGGACGGATTCAAGGATGATACCGTTCTGATTACCGCCAATGGCAGGAAGGTCTATCACAAGACAGGAATCAGTACCGATTTGACCATCTCCTTTGCCGATGCCGTTACGATCGACGTGAGGAAGAGTCCGGTCAAGCTCGAGGTGGCCGTAAAGGGAGGGGAGAGCCGGAAGAAGGAGATCCATATGGATAAGACCCGGTTTGTGGATATCTGGTGTATCGACGGCAAGATGGAATTGCGGGAGTCGGGAGAAGAGGTGCCGTTGATGTAGGATATTTTTGTGGAGTCGGGAGAAGAGGTGCTGTTGATATTAGACTTTTTTTGGGGAGACGGG
>CAYWUJ010000169.1:0-2579 GCA_964461455.1 uncultured Prolixibacteraceae bacterium
AAAAATATGGCAAAAGTCAGAGGTGCAGTGGTTGTGGACAAGGAGGGATGCAAGGGTTGTGGCCTTTGTGTGGTCGCCTGTCCGCAGAATGTGTTGGCACTGAACAAGGATGTCAACAGCAGGGGATACCATTATTCGTACATGGCCCATCCCGAAGAGTGTATCGGATGTTCCAACTGCGGAATGGTTTGTCCCGATACCTGTATCACCATATACAGGGTTAAGCTTTAGTAATTCAAAAAATTGTACACCATGGGAGAACTCAGATTAATGAAGGGGAACGAAGTGATCGCGGAAGCTGCCATTCGTTGCGGTTGTGACGGATATTTCGGCTATCCCATCACCCCCCAGTCGGAAGTGATGGAGACGCTGATGGAACTGCGTCCCTGGGAGACCACGGGCATGGTCGTTCTGCAGGCCGAGAGCGAAGTGGCCTCCATCAATATGGTATATGGTGCTGCGGCCACCGGAAAGAGGGCGATGACCTCCTCTTCGAGTCCGGGCGTCAGCCTGATGCAGGAGGGGATCTCCTACATCGCCGGGGCGGAATTGCCCTGTCTGATCGTGAATGTGCAGCGCGGGGGCCCCGGACTGGGGACCATTCAGCCATCGCAGGCTGATTATTTCCAGACCGTCAAGGGTGGCGGTCACGGGGATTACCGGTTGATCACCCTGGCGCCGGCTTCGGTTCAGGAGATGCACGACTTTGTGGAAGAGGCCTTTGACCTGGCTTTCAAATACCGCAATCCCGCGATGATCCTCACCGACGGGGCCCTGGGACAGATGATGGAGAAGGTGGAACTGGCCGACCAGAAACCCCGCTGGACCCGCGAGGAGGTCCTGGCGAAAAACGGCACCTGGGCGACCACGGGAAAAACTTCCGGCAGGCAGAGGAACATTGTCACTTCCCTGGAACTCGATTCCGAGAAGATGGAGCAGAACAACATCCGCCTGCAGGCCAAATACCGGCAGATTGCAGAGAATGAAGTCCGCTATGAAGAGATCCTTTGCGACGATGCCGACTATGTGCTTGTGGCTTTTGGTACCTCTTC
Organism: uncultured Prolixibacteraceae bacterium; assembly: GCA_964461455.1. Classification (GTDB taxonomy): domain Bacteria; phylum Bacteroidota; class Bacteroidia; order Bacteroidales; family Prolixibacteraceae; genus UBA1413. The sequence continues at coordinate 1,053 of CAYWUJ010000169.1, forward strand.
CCGGATATGCCAGAAAGCAATCGAGATCCTCCGGGGAAAAGGGGTGAAAGTCGGGCTTTTGCGTCCCATCACGCTGTGGCCGTTCCCGCATAAGGAGATCGGAGCGCTGGCAAAAAGGGTCAAAGGGTTCATGGTCGTGGAGATGAGCGCCGGACAGATGGTGGAAGATGTGAAGCTGGCCGTTTTTGATGCTTGCTGCTGTGTTCCCGTGGAGTATACCGGCAGGATGGGGGGAATCCTTCCCTCGCCGGGTGAAGTGGTGGATGCTTTTGAGAAAAAACTTTTGAAAAGATAAAAGGATGGACATACAGGATATTATCAAACCGGAAAACCTGATTTACGAGAAATCGAAATTGCAGGTAGACGTGATTTCCCATTACTGTCCGGGATGCAGCCACGGGGTAGTGCATAAGCTGGTGGCGGAAGTGATCGATGAGCTGGGCATCCAGGAGAAGACCATCGGGGTGAGCCCGGTGGGATGTGCCGTTTTTGCCTACAACCTGATCGATATCGACTGGCAGGAAGCGGCGCATGGGCGCGCTCCGGCTGTGGCCACGGGAATAGCACGTACCAATCCCGACAAGATCGTTTTTACCTATCAGGGCGATGGTGACCTGGCCTCGATCGGGGCTGCCGAGATCCTTCATGCCTGTAACCGGGGTGAGAACCTGGTGGTCATTTTCATCAACAATGCCATTTACGGGATGACGGGCGGACAAATGGCACCGACGACACTGCTGGGTCAGGTCACGGCGACCACACCCAACGGAAGAACGGTAGAGCTCAATGGCTATCCGCTGAAGATCACCGAACTGATCGCCCAGCTTCCCGGCGTGAGTTACTGCACCCGCCAGTCGGTACACACCGCCGCCACCGTGCGGAAATGCAAGAATGCCATTCGCAAGGCTTTCAAAAATGTGATCGACCGCAAAGGGACCTCTTTTGTGGAAGTGACCTCCACCTGTAATTCAGGGTGGAAAATGACCCCCGTCGATTCGAATTCCTGGATGGCCGATAACATGTTCCCGGAGTATCCGCAAGGCGATCTCAAGGACGCAGACAAAAAAGGTTAAGGAGTCGTTAAAGTCTTAAGTCTTAAGTCTTGAATCTAAGAGCCTGGGTAAGATATTAGCACCTGGGGGAGATTTAGGGGAAGACTGGGACTTAGCGGCGAAGCCTATTTAAGATTTAAGAATTAAGACTTAAGATTGTAAAAGCATGACTGAAGAGATAATAATCGCCGGTTTCGGGGGACAAGGAGTGCTCTCGATGGGAAAGATCCTGGCCTATTCAGGAATTATGGAGGATAAGGAAGTGACGTGGTTCCCTTCTTACGGTCCCGAGATGCGTGGTGGAACGGCCAACGTGATGGTGATCCTCAGCGACAGCCGCATCAGTTCTCCGGTGTTGCATGAGTTTGACACGGCCATCATCCTCAACCAGCAGTCGATGGACAAGTTCGAGAAAGCGGTCAAGCCCGGAGGTGTGCTTATCTATGATCCCAACGGGGTGATCCATGCGCCGACC
>CAYWUJ010000170.1:0-2560 GCA_964461455.1 uncultured Prolixibacteraceae bacterium
GTCGTTGCCCAACTTACCGAACTCCGGTTCTTTATTGAGCCGGAGTTCTTTTTTTATACCCCCCCCTTATACTTTTTACCCTCCGTTTGCGTTTCCCTACCGAAAATGCCAATATAGATGAAACCGGACTTTGACCTTAACCAACTGCGTGAAAACATCTTCTTCGTATCACTCCTCCTTTTCGTCCTGTTTCTCCCCTTCTCTGAGGCTCTGGTGAGTATCTGTGCCGGATTACTTCCCTTCCAGCTCCTTATTCTCCGTTCGTGGCAGCACCCTTCGGTGCCCCGGAAGTTCCCGGCCTCCCTGGCTCTGGTTTCCTCGGTGTTTTTCCTCTACCTTGCGGGCATGATCTTTACCCGCGACCTCTCTTTCGCTTTCTATGAGCTTAAAAAAGTGGTCTTCTGGATCGTCATCCCCGTGGCTGTCTGTCTCTCACCGAGGTTGACCCGTGATAGATTCCTTATTTTGCTCCTTGTTTTCGTCATGGCGGTCCTGATGGCCTCCCTGGAAGCTACGGTTAGGAATATTTTCCGCGAAGAACTTGGCATCAACGGTTTCCGTGGAATTATCCACGTCTCCCATATCCGTTTTTCATTTCAGCTGATACTGGCCCTGATCATTTCAGGGTGGTTTATAGGGTCGCGTACCCCCATCCCCTTAACCGGTACCAAATCCTGGGTCCTGGCTCCCGTTTTCCTCTGGTTTCTGCTCTTCCTGCTCCTGCTCAAGTCGGTGACCGGCGTCATTGCCCTGCTGGGGACCGCCTGGTTTTTCGTGTTGCTTCTGGCCTTCCGGCAGAAAAAAGTTTTGTACAGGACCCTGATCATTGGCCTGCTGCTGCTTCTGGTGGTGCTGCCCGTGGCTTACGTAGGCCGGGTATGGCATAATTTTTACTCTTCGGAGAAACTGGACCCTGCCACCGTGGACCGGTTGACCCCTTCCGGAAATCCCTATACTTTTGATTTTGAGGCAGGCGACAGGGAAAATGGCCATTGGGTGCATGCCTGGGTGTGCGAAGAGGAGTTGCGGCGTGAGTGGAATAAAGTCAGCACCATTGACTTCGATGCTCCCGACAGAGGAGGGTATACCTGCAGTTCCACCCTTATCAGGTATATGACCGGCTTGGGATTACGCAAAGACAGTACGGGGGTCAGTCGGCTCACCCCCGCCGACATCAAAGCCATAGAAAACGGGATCGCCAACCCTGTTTATAACCGCCGTTCCTTTTCCCTGTACCCGAGAATCTACGAAACCATTTGGGAGTTTGATTTTTATAAACGTAAAGGAGATCCCAACCACCAGTCTTTTTCACAACGGATCGAATTTGCCAGGGCTTCTCTGTGGCTGATCGGGGAAAACCCCATGTTCGGTATCGGCACAGGAAACTGGAAACTGGCCTATGCCGGAGCCTACCGTGCCCTGAATTCCCGGCTCGACCCCGGCAATCAGGGACCCTCGCATAACCAGGTTCTGAATTACCTGGTGAAATTCGGGATTTTCGGTTTCCTGGCCATTATGGCATTTTTACTCATCCCCGTTTTCAGGGAGGGGCACCACAAAAATCTGGTATTCTGGCTTTTCCTGATATCGATGGCTTTTGCCAACATGGGGGATGCCAACCTGGAGACCCACATGGGCCTCTCGTTTTTCACCTTTTTCTACTCCCTCTTTCTTTGGCATTCCCCGCAGGAGATAAGAAATTCACACTCCTGAATGGCCAGGGAGGAAACGGGAATTAAATGCGGAGGAGGAAATAATTTACGGCAGATGATCATGCCTAACTTGAGTCGGAGAGTCCCCGGGGGCACCAGGTCGCGTTGTTCTCCACAGTTTGCCGAAGTAACCGGCGGTTGGTTTCCAGCATTGACCTGCCGCCCGCAGGATGCCAGAGATGATAGCTCAGGGCCGAGAATTTCAGTTTTCTCAGCCGGGTGCCGTTGAAAAACAGCCGGGCTACCAATTCGGTATCTTCGAGGCCCCAGCCTGAGAATTCTTCATTCCATCCGTTGACCGCCTCCAGCTCCTTCCGGAACACTCCCAGCAATCCGCCCCTGAGGCGTTCCGAAAAGCGGTGAGCCGGCAAACGTGGCGCTATCAGGGGAATTCGCAGGGCGTTGACCCTGTTTTGGGCAATTCCGGGGGAAAAGAATCCCGGAAGTCCCGAAGGCCCCTCTTTTATGATTCTTACCGTCATGGCGGGGGAGAGAAAGACCCGGGAGCCAATGGAGGCATTTCCCGGGGCAGCCATCCTTCTGTAGTCGGCGAAAAAACAGGAATGGAACAGCAGGTCACCGTCGGAAAAAACGAGGTAATCACCGCTGCTTTCCCTGACTGCCCGGTTCCTGATCGCCGAACCCCTGAATCCCCGGTCTTCATGCCACACATGCTTCAGCGCCACGGGAAAGGAGGCGCGGAACCTGTTGATCACCGCTGCCGTTTCGGGCCCCGACCCGTCGTCGGCAATTACCACTTCTCCCGGTAACTCCTTTTGGCGAAGGATACTCTCCAGAATGGCCGCAAGGGCATCGGGACGGTTATAGGTGACGATGATGGCGGAAAT
>CAYWUJ010000171.1:0-2545 GCA_964461455.1 uncultured Prolixibacteraceae bacterium
TTCTGGAATTCCAGGAGGGCGCCGGCCGTGAGGTAGTCTTCCTGGAATTGCAGAAGTTCCTGGTTCTCAATGCGGAAGAGGGTCTCTCCCCGGGTGACCCGTTCTCCCGGTAAAAGGTCGAGTCCCCTGATCACGCCGCCGGTGATGGCATGGACCGAAGCCTTGTTCCGGGGGAGTGCCTCCAGATGACCGCTGGCCTCCACCACAGCCTTAAACGCGTAGTTCTCAGGGTGCCCCAGGAGCAGATCGTTGGCTTTCACCTGTTCCGCCGACAGGGTCAGCAGATCCTCGTCAGGGGCAGTATTCTCAGCGCTGTTTCCCTTTTCTTCCCCGGAACGGCAACCTGCACCGGCGAGGAGCAACAGCCAAAGCCACAAGGCCGGTCCCCTAAGGAAAGAGATGGCTGCTGTGGAACCCCAGCGGCCAGGGTGCCGGGAAATGCCCTCCCGGGAATTCAGTATGTTGTCTAACCTCTTCATATCAAAATCCTTTATTTAATTCATTCGATCTAACTGTCATGGGTTCAGGTAATTAAATTCGTAAACGGCCTGGTTATACCGGAGCAACCGGTCGAGGTAACTGCTTTCCAGATCTGCGGCACTCTCCATGCTGAAGAGGTATTGATAGAAATCGATATCGCCGTTGGTCAGGCCCAGGGTCGCCGCCTTTTTCAGTTCCTCTGTCATGAGTCTTCCGTTTTTGCGGTACTGGTCGAGGTAAGCAGCCAGCAGGGTCAGTTCCTGGAGCAGGCGTTCCTTTTGGGCCTGAGCCACCATCAGGCGGCTGGTTTTTTCCAGTTGGGTCAGTTCGCGTTCCATCCCAGCGCTTCTGATCCTGGCCTTATGTTCCCCGAACCAGAGAGGGATGGCCACACCTGCGGTGAACCCCCTGTAGATTTCAGAACCGGGGGAGTTGTTGGTTCCCTGGAAGTACTCCAGTTCAATGTCAGGCAAGAGGTTATTACGCTCCAGTTGAAGCATCGCTTCAGCACTTTTTCCGGCCAGGTCGACCAGTTTTTGTTCCGGAAAACTGCCGGTTGTTGTGGCGTTCACGACTGCCACTGGGGGAATCTCATCAGGGAAGGAGAATTCTTCAGCAGAATTAAGAAGGATGTGGAGTTCTCCGGTGGCCGTTTGCAGGTTATTGCGGGCTTCGGTGATGGCCAAACGGGCTTGTTGCTGCCGGCTGTCGGCCATCAGCTTTTCCAGCCGTGAGGTCTCTCCTGCTGCAAACATCAGGGATGAGTGGCCGGTGGCTATGGAATAGAGAGAATCGAGGGTGGTGAGCAGCGATACTTTCTGCTTCAGGATGATCACTTCGTCGTATTTCTGGCGGACGATCATCTCCGTTTCTCTGAGGAGGAGGTCCAGGCGTGCCTTTTCCAGTTCGGCAGTGGTGCGGTTGAGTTTTATCTGTGAGGCATATACCGTGGGAAATCTGAAGTTCTGGCGTATGCCCCATACCTTGATAGGGATTCCGTTTTCGGCGATGTTGTTCTGGTCGTAGTTATAGAAGAGGCCTGTTTTTTCGGGGTTAAAGCCCGTGGGGACCATCAGGGTTGCCTGGTGTGAGCGCAGGAGCGCCGCCTGTACCGAGGGGTTCTTTTCGAGGGCTATTTTCACGGCTTCGTCAGCCGAAAGGAGCACGCCCGTGGTGGTTGCGGCAGTGTTTGCCCGGGTCTGCGCGGTACCGCCAAAACCCGGCAGTAACAGCAGCAGCAACAGCATCATGGGCGGAGGCAGATGGCTCTTCTTTTTCCTGCCGTGAAATTTCACAGGCCGGTCAAAAATGGAATAGAACAGGGGCAGGATAATCATCGTCAGCAAGGTGGAAGTGATGAGTCCCCCGATGACCACCGTGGCCAGGGGACGTTGAACTTCCGCCCCGGCAGAGGTGGAAATGGCCATGGGGAGGAAACCCAGGGCTGCTGCCGCGGCCGTCATCACCACCGGACGAAGGCGTTCCCGTGTTCCCGTAAAAATTCTTTGGTGCATATCTGTCATCCCCTTCATTTTTAGCTCTTTCAGGTGTTCTATCAGGACTATTCCATTAAGTACCGCAATGCCAAAGAGGGCGATGAAGCCCACGCCTGCCGAGATGCTGAAGGGCATTCCCCTGACCCACAGGAGGAGAATTCCCCCGACGGCGGACAAGGGAATGGCGCTGAAGATCATCAGGGCATCCCTGACGGAGTGGAAGGCGAAGTGGAGGAGGACAAAGATGAGGAGCAGGGCCACGGGGACGGCAATGAGGAGCCGCTGGCGGGCGCTGCGCAGGTTCTGGTATTGTCCGCCGTAGGTCATGGAGTACCCTGCCGGGAGGTCGTAGTTTTTATTCACCAGGGTTTGGATATCGGTCACCACCGATTCCATGTCGCGGTTACGGACGTTGATGCCCACGACGATATGCCGGCGGGTCATATCGCGTGATATCTTAGCCGGACCGGTGGTATAGCTGATTTCTGCCAGTTCGCGCAGGGGGACCATGCTGCCATCGGCGGCGGGAACCACCAGGTTGCTGATATGGTCGATTTCCTGGCGGAATT
>CAYWUJ010000172.1:0-2420 GCA_964461455.1 uncultured Prolixibacteraceae bacterium
GGTGGCGGATGACCAGCCTGTCAAGGAGTTTTGCCAGATCGGCAGGGGTGAGCTGCTGTTCCTTGTCACTGAGGGCGCATGAGGGGTCGACATGCGATTCGATCATCAGCCCTTCCAAACCCATATCAAAGGACTTCTGGGCGATTTCGTAGAGATACTCCCTTTTTCCGGCGATATGGCTGGGGTCGCAGATGATGGGAACTTCGGGCATCAGGCGGCGCAACTCAATCACCGTCTGCCAGTTGGGATAATTGCGGTATTTTGTTTCCCCGAAGGGGGTAAACCCCCGGTGAATGGCCACGATATTACGTATTCCCGCGCGGAAAATGCGCTCAATAGCCCCCATCCAGAGCTGAAGGTCGGGATTCACGGGATTTTTGACCATCACCACGGCGTCGGTACCCCTGACCACATCGGCGATTTCCTGGACCACAAAGGGGCTGGCGGTAGAGCGGGCCCCTATCCACAGCACGTCAATGCCGTGTTTGAGGGCCTCCTCGGTATGGAGGGCATTGGCCACTTCGGTGCCCACGGGAAGCCCCGTCTCCTCCCTGACCGTCTGCAGCCACTGCAGGCCCACGGAACCTACGCCTTCAAAGCTTCCCGGACGGGTACGGGGTTTCCATACCCCGCCGCGGAACACAAATACACGGTGGTCCCGGGCCAGCAAACGTGCCGTGGCCAGCGCCTGTTCCTCACTTTCAAGACTGCAGGGCCCCGCAATCAGCAGGGGATTGTTAATCTGCGGCAGCCAATCCTTTACCGGGCGGATTGCCAGTTTTTCATTCATCTTATTTGGTGTAAAATTTCACAAAAGTCTCTTCATTTTTCAGAAACTGGGGATTCTCGCCCCCCAGAATCGCCCTGATACGGTTGGCATTCACGATCAGCTCCCCGAGGCGTGAACTTTTCCGGTCGCGAATGGCATCACGGAATTGCTCCAGGTGTTTCATGTAAACATTGAGGGACTCAACGACATAGTCGCGGTTTTGTTCAAAGATGGGATGCCACATGGAACAGGAACTCTTGGCCAGCCTGACGGTGGAGTTGAACCCCCCGCTGGCCAGGTCAAAGATGATGTCCCGGTCTTCCTTGTCCTGCACGGCATTGGCCAGGGCATAAGCTGCCGCATGGGGAAGATGTGACACGAAAGCAGTACTGTGGTCCTGCTCGTCGGAAGTCATGTAGGCGATATTCATGCCCAGGGCATGAAACATTTTCTCGACCAGCGCCAGGTGCTGGGGACCGCTGAACTCCTGGTCACACAGAATGGCGATCTTGCCCCGGAAGAGGTTTTCAAGCGCTGCCGAGGGCCCCGAATTTTCTGTCCCCGCCATGGGATGCGCAGGCACGTAATTCCTGCGTCGGGGATGGGCCCTTACGGCCTCGGTGATCCGCCGCTTGACAGACCCCATATCGGTCACCGTAGTGTGGGGGGAGACCAGGTCCAGGATCCCGGGCAACAACTCCAGCGCCACATCCACGGGAGTGGACACAATCACCAGGTCTGCCTCAGGAAGAGCCTCCTCCGCCGCGACCACCCGGTCCACGATCCCCAGCCTGACCGCCTCCTCAGCATGCCCGGGGTTGCTCTCCACACCCACAATCCCGGTGGCAAAACCGGCCCCGCGAAGATCCTTCGCCATCGATCCGCCAATCAACCCCAATCCTATAACCACTGTTTTCATCTTCCTGCCGTGTTAAAAACACAGAAGGTCCCGGAACCCCGGGACCTTCTGTAACCTATCTTTTGCCTGCCGCATACGACAATTACCTCTCAGCCCCGGAAACCCGTCCGAAATAATAAAACCAAAAGTAAAAAGCGTTGCCTGCAGAAAAATTCATTTTTTCAGAACCTTTTATGGCACAAATATACTGATCTATTTTATTTTTGATATCAAATCCAAAAAATCTTTCATCGCCACAGCCCTTCCGCCCTATCGGATCAACATCCCGGCTGAAATGCAGGCCGGAACGCGATTCTTGATTCTCAGAGGTGATTTTTGCCTGCAAATGAACGGCTTAAAACATAAGGCGGGAATATCCCGCAAGAAATAGCACATACAAGGGTGTACTTATCTGGTCAGAGCAAGTACCGGAGTTCAACGGATTTACTGTAGATTTAACACTATGTTTTCAATTTACCTTTTTTTCTTGGTTTCACAAATCTTTTTTTTACTATATTTGAGGCTCGGGCAGGAAATAAGGGCTTTCCCGTCTGCTGAACCAATATCAAAGGCCTAAAGAGAATTACTTGTAATATTCACCAACTTTAAAACGATTGATTATGAGATTAAAACTTCTACTTCTTCTACTTGTGATTTCCGGGGCGCTTTACGCCCAGGAACCTTACCGGAACCTGATCTTCACGGAGATGCGTGGAGATGACACCCGGTTCAACTACATCGAGATCACCAACA
>CAYWUJ010000173.1:0-2418 GCA_964461455.1 uncultured Prolixibacteraceae bacterium
CGTTGGCATCGTTGAAGAGCGAGGGGTGGATCATCGTGTGGTACAGGGCGGTGTAGAAAGTGCGGAGGGCTGCGGTGTCCCCGGTTTTTACCGTTATCACCGACAGTTCCCGGTTCCATTTTTCCAGGGCTTCACCGGTGGTGCGGTCAAAATCCCAATGGGGGATTTCCGCTTCTATGTTGGCCAGGCCGTTTTCTTCCGACACGGGGGAGATTCCTGCCTTGAGGAGGATTTCGCGGCTGACCGGGGGGTAAAAAGTGAGCACTCCCTTCAGGGCTTTGGTGGTGTCGCCGGCGGCGACTTCGCGGAGGTCCCGGTCATAGAGCCTGAATTCATCGGGCTCCTCGGAGAGTTTCATCCCGAAGAAAAACTGCTGGTCAGGGGCCCATCCCCGGGAGTGGCGGTAGCCCGTCAGGGTGGCTTCACCGGTTTTGCGGAGGCCGGTGGCGGTGGCCAGGTCCCAGCCGATGCCCATCTTCAGGTCAATGATGATTCTGGCGGTATCGTTTTCCGGAAAGGTAAAGCGGTGGAAACCAACACGTTCCGAAGCGGTGACTTCGGCGGTGATCCCCCAGCTCCTGAGTTGCACGGAATAGTAGCCTGGCCTGACCCTCTCCCCTTCATGGGAGTAATAAGAGGAATACCCCTGCGAAATGTCTTCCTGCGATCCTGGCAAAAGTCTCAATTTCCCCGTGTAGGGCATAATGTGCAGATCGCCCAGGTCCCCGATGCCGGTACCGCTCAGGTGGGTGTGCGAAAATCCCGTCATCACGGAATCGGAATAGTGGTACCCCGAACACCAGTCCCACCCCTTCACAAAATTAACGGGACCCGCCTGAACAGCCCCGAAGGGAAGATTAGCCCCCAGAAAGACATGCCCGTGATAGTCGGTCCCGATATAGGGATCCACGAAATCAGCGGGGGAGAAGGTGACCCCGCCCTCCTCGCGGCAACCCGGCAGCACGGCCATGGTGACGAGGAATACTAAACCTGTGATGTATTTCATGTGTTTAAATTATAACGTTCATTTGGTAAATTTCTGGAAACACGTGTAATTAGCTACGCTGAACTTCGTTTCCCATGTGATTATTTTGGCGGTTATTGTCGCCTTTCAGCAGCCGCCAAGAATAGCTTCGCTATTTCATTCCGGTTGGTGCATAATGGATGCATGGGTATTTCATGGGGCCAAAATACAAAAAAAAATACCGGCAAACGCCGGTATTTTTCAGCTGATTTCCTGAGGTTTCAGCAGAATAAGAGCCGCAAGCCTATTGGGCTTTCAGCAGAATAGTGTTGATGTTATCGATGAACATCTTTTTGGTATCCTCCTTGGTGCGGGCGATTCCGGCCATCATGGTCGGCTTTCCGTTTCTGGGAATGTAAAGGAAGGCGGGGATGCTGCGGACTCCGAAGACTGCCGCAAGCTCCTGCTCCTTCTGGGTGTCTATTTTGTAGACATCGACCTTCCCGGCAAACTCATGGGACACTTCCTCCAGGATGGGAGAAGCGATCTTGCAGGGGCCGCACCAGTCGGCGTAGAAGTCAATAATGGCAGGCTTGTCTCCGAGAAAAACCCACTCCTTCGGTGATTTCTCATAATTCCACACCGATTTCAGAAATTCATCCTTGGTGAGCAGTTTGGTGCCCCCCTGGGCCTTGCCGGGTTCAGTGGCGGCCTCTCCTCCTGTTGAAACCACCGCTCTGGCTTCGGCTAAAAGCTCTCCTTCAGGGGTTCCCTGAAGTCCGCTGTCATCGACCCCTCCGGAAACTGCAGCTGCCTCAGCTGCCGCCGGAACCTCCTCTGCAACGGCAGAAGCTTCCACTGAAGGCAACGCCGCCTTCTGGTCATCACCTGTCCTGGCCCTTGTGTTCCCGCATGAAACCGCCAGCAGGGCCGTAACTCCTAATAACAATACCGTCTTTCTCATATCTTTTTTTCCTTTTACCTATAATTATATGGTTCCCGATCACTCTGCAAAAATAGACTATTCCTATAAACCCGGAACCCGGATATTTGTTCAGTTTACAGACATGCAAATATATATCTTTTTATATATATAGCCTGTCTCCGGAAAAAAGTTCCGGTGGGGAGGCTGAAATTTTTGAGAAAGACGCAACAGAGGGGAGATATTTGCATCATAGAGGAAAAGAAAGGAGAAATAGCCATGAGACGAATAGGAATAATTGTTTTGGTGTTAGTCAGCCTGGTGCTGACCTCGTGTTTGAAGGATGATGACCATTACTCACTTGACAATGTGTGGATCAGTCTGGGATTTGTGGAGAAGGATGGGAGTACCCCGGTCACCATCAGGCTGGATGATGGTTCGTTGTTGTTTCCCGTCACCGGGGGGATTCATACGTCACTGCCCGATAGTGGAACCAGGGTGTTGGTCAATTACACGATTCTTGGTGACAAGC
>CAYWUJ010000174.1:0-2359 GCA_964461455.1 uncultured Prolixibacteraceae bacterium
CGGTTCAGGTATTTCCCCAGGAAAAAGGTGGCCACTCCCGCCCCCATCGAGACCAGGGCAAAGAAGAGTACATTCAGTCCGTACATCAGAAGACTCCCTTTGTGCAGCGCCCAAATCATAAAGAGTTCCGGAGGAAATAATCCGAAAAAAAACTCCGAGAAAAAATAAAACCCGTAAATCTGTCCGGGCTTCGAATAGAACTTGTCGATCCAGTATTCGGGATTGTCCTTATATACCAGCTCCATGAACAGGATATACGCCCCCGCAATCAGCGAGAGCCACACCAGCCCTTTCAGCAGGTTGACCATAAAAAACCGTAAACGGGGGTATTTAGAGAAGTTCATATAAAACACTCAAGGGAAGTATTTGTAAATTTTTGACCGATGATCAAATGCAGCAAAAATCACTACATTACCCCTTAAAACAAACCCGATCCTATAATTACCAATACGAATTCTGTAAAAGTCGTTATAGCCTGATATTTTCTTAAGATGTTGAATTCCGGATAAGGTATATGAATCAATAACTTCATCAATGATCTTCCCTACTTTGGATTTAATCGTCGAATCAGAGATAGATTCCACCTGTTTGACAAATTTCCTGGTAAATTCAACCTTCATAAAGATTAAGTTTTTTTAATCTTTCTGATAAATTCCACAGACTCATCTTCTGCAACCAAACCCGATTCAAGGCCCTCCTCAATAGATATAATAAGTCCTAAGTCTTCCAACTCTTCAGAAGTAAGTTTAGAGGTTTTCATGTTGAGTTGTTTTGCCAATTGGAGTAAGAGCTTTGTCTTCGTCTTCGAATCACTTCTGAGCAATATGGCTTCCATAGCTTTTGTTTTGTACAAAAATAACAAATTTGATGCCTTTTATGACGATCGCACATAAAAGAAAAAGACACAAAGGAGATTGTGTCCCTTGTGTCTTCCTTTGTGTTTTTGTGTTTAAATCCTATTAAAGCAAACCCCTTTTCCGGAGCAGCGGCTCGATGGAGGGATCCTTTCCGCGGAACTTGCGGTAGACGTTCATCCCCTCGTCCGATCCCGACCGGGCCAGCAACTCGCGGAAGCGGGCGGCCACCTCGGGATTGAAAAGATCACCCGTCTCCTTAAAGGCCTCAAAAGCGTCGGTATCGAGTACCGCGGCCCACAGGTAGACATAATAGCCGGCCGTGTAACCTCCCGTAAAGGTGTGCGAGAAATAGGTGCTCCGGTAGCGGGGCAGGATCTCGGGGATCAGCCCGTATTTTTCCATCGATTCTTTCTCGAAGGCGCGCACGTCGGCAATCACCGGATTCTCCACGGTATGGTAGTCCATGTCGAGCAGCGAGGCGGCGATGTATTCACCCGTGATGAAGCCCTGGTCAAAGGTGCCGGCGGCTTCCAGCTTGGCAATCAGAGAGTCGGGAATCGCCTCGCCCGTCTGGTAATGTTTGGCATACTCCTTCATGACGGCAGGCTCGGCAGCCCAGTTCTCCATGATCTGGCTGGGAAGCTCCACGAAATCACGCGGCACCGACCGGCTGGTCCGGTTATAGGGCTCGTCGGCGAACAGACTGTGCAGGGCATGCCCGAACTCGTGAAAGAGCGTCGACACCTCGTCGAAACTCAGCAGGGCGGGGGTATCCCCGGTCGGACGGGTAAAATTCATCACCATGGAAACGATGGGATAGATATGCTCGCCATCCTTGTACCCCGAAGAGCGGAACCCGGTACACCAGGCCCCCACCCTCTTTCCGTCACGCGGATGGAAATCCATGAACAACACCCCCACATGGCGGCCGTCGGCTTCCTTCACCTCATAGGCCACCGCCTCCTCATGGTAAAGCGGCACGTCATCCCTCTTCTCGAAGGTGATGCCATAGAGCTTGTTGGCGGTATAGAAAATTCCATTCACGGCATTGTCAAGGGTAAAGTAAGGCTTGATCTGGGCTTCGTCGAGATTGAACTTCTGCTTCCGCAGCTTCTCGCTGTAATACCACCAGTCCCAGGGCGCCAGTTTGAAGTCGCCCCCTTCGCTGTCGATGATCTGCTGCATGGCATCGCGGTCGGCAGCGGCGATCTTCATGGCCGGGGTCCACAGCTTCAGCAGGAAATCATAGACCGCTTCCGGCGTTTTGGCCATGTTGACATCGATCACGTATTCCGCAAAATTATCGAAGCCCAGGAGCTGCCCCTTCTCATGACGCAGCTGCACCAGCTTTTTGATGATCTCCTTGTTGTCAAATTCGTTGTCGTTGTCGCCGCGCATGAAATAGCCCGTGTATAGTTTTTCGCGCAGGCCGCGGTTTTCGGCATACTGCAGGAAGGGAAGCATGCTGGGCTTGTCAAGGGTAAAGACCCATTTGCCTTCCA
>CAYWUJ010000175.1:0-2353 GCA_964461455.1 uncultured Prolixibacteraceae bacterium
TCATTGACCGCTCCCTGGAACCCCGCAATGGCGCCGTGGCCGTGTGCTATCTCGATGGGGAATTCACCGTGAAGAGAATACGGATCGACCATGAGGGCCTCTTTCTGGTCCCCGCCAATGAAAACTACCGACCCGTGAAAATCACCGGGGAAAACGACTTCACCGTGTGGGGCATCGTGACCTGGGTCATCAAAAAAATGTAATCCCCGCCACGGTCAATGGCACAACTTTTGATTCTTTTAAGGTGACACTGTTCCCCTTTTCCGGGATCTTCGGGACAGGGAAATGAGGGTCAGCGTAATAAAGAGGTTCACCGTTACGTTATTCTGACACCCATAAAAACTTCAAAGCCATGAAAAAGTTGATTTTCACCGCAGCTGTCCTCCTCCTCACACTGCCGCTTCTGGCACAGCCATGTCTCGACCTGGGGATCAAGGGAGGGCTCACCTCTTCGGAGATGCACCCCCTGAGGGAGTGGAAAAAGTACGAGACCAACCAGAGTTACCATGCAGGGGTGTTTTCCAGGGTAGGCTGGGGGAGGCTTTTCCTGCAGCCGGAAGTCTATTTTAACTCCAGGGGTGGAAATATCAGGGATTTTGCAGAGGATGATCCCGCCACCACCGTGCAGAGATTTGACTTCACCAGTGTTGATGTTCCCCTTCTGGCGGGGATAAAAGTGATCAAAGGGGACTTTTTCAATATCAGGGCGATGGGGGGTCCCGTTTTCGGGTTCATCACTTCGGGAGATGTGGAAGGGCGCCCCGAGGCTTCGGCCGACTATTTCCGTGATCACTTCTACGGGTGGCAGTATGGGGTCGGCGTAGACCTCTGGTTCGTCACCCTCGATGCCCGTATGGAAAACAGCCGTAACAGCGTTTACCAGTCGAGTGACTTCTCATCGCGTAACAAGGTTTTTATGATCTCGGCAGGTATCAAGATATTCTGAGCTGCCCTCAGCCTGATGGATGAAATCTTCCTCCTTCCCCTGACTTCCTGCTGACATCAGGTCAGGGAGCGCCCTATATCCTACGAAAGTTTATTCTTGTAGTCGGCGTAGCCGAAGGAGCGTACCATTTCAAAGGTTCCGTTGCTGCGGAGGATGCCGATCGAGGGATGGGCGACGCCGTTGAAGAAGTTGGTCTTGACCATGGTATAGTGGATCATGTCTTCGAAGACGATGCGGTCGCCGGGTCTGAGTTCCTGATCGAACGACCAGTAACCTGTGAAGTCACCGCTCAGGCAGCTGTTTCCCCCCATCCGATAGGTGGGTTTTCCGGGTACCGGGTCAAAATGAGCTCCCTCGATGCGGGGTTTATAGGGCATTTCGAGGCAGTCGGGCATATGGGCGGCAAAGGAGACGTTGAGCATGGCGGTATGGATCCCCTTGTTCTCCACCACATCGAGGACGTCGGCAATGAGGACGCCGGTTTCCCAGGCGAAGGCAGACCCCGGTTCCAGGATCACATGTACCGGCCACCGTTTTTTGAAATCGCGGAGCAGGCTGATCAGTTTCTCCACGTTATACCCCTGGCGGGTCATCAGGTGACCGCCTCCCATGTTGACCCATTTCACGTGCGTCAGGTATTTCCCGAAGTGCATTTCAAAGGCTTCCAGCGTCTTCCCGAGGTCTTCGGCCCCTGACTCACAAAGGGTATGAAAATGGAGTCCTTCGATTTCTGCGGGGAGTTCTTCGGGCAGCGCCGCTGCCAGGATGCCCAGTCGCGAGCCGGGAGAACAGGCATTATAAATGAGGGGTTCCACTTCCGAAAAATCGGGGTTTACCCGTAATCCCACAGAAATGGGCCCGGGAAACGCCCTGATTTCTTCGATATGCCGGTGAAACTGGGCCATGGAGTTGAAGACGATATGGCTGCTGTACCCCATGATTTCACGGAAATCGGAAGGGGAATAGGCGGGACAGTAGGTATGGGCCTTCACTTTCATCTCTTCGGCGCAGAGACGTGCTTCGTGGAGCGAGCTGGCGGAAGCGCCGCTGACAAACTCCCGTAATACGGGAAAAACACTCCACATCGAAAAACCCTTGAACGCCGGGATGATCTCCACGCCTGCCTCATGCTTCACCCTTTCTATGATCGCGAGGTTTCTCCGCAGTTTCTCCTCTTCCATGACAAAACAGGGGGAGGGGACCTCCCTGAATCTTGTGCTCATCAGCTCAGTTTTTGGAGTTCTGCAACAATTTTCGCGGCGACCAGGGCATTGGCAGGGACCAAGGGCAGGCGAAGGACATTTTCGATGATTCCGGAGTGGTAGAGCATGGTTTTGACGCCGGCAGGATTGCCGTCTTCGAACTGGAGCCTGAAGAGCTCGATCATCTCAAAGTGGAGTTTCCGGG
>CAYWUJ010000176.1:0-2324 GCA_964461455.1 uncultured Prolixibacteraceae bacterium
AAAAACCTATTACTTCTCTATCGAGGCCATCAACGAGAACGGCGTGGGCGGGCGCATCCCGGTGGTGACGGCCGAATAAGCCGGTCTCTGGGGTGTAAAACCGGCGTCCGATGAGGATAGGCACAGGATGAAACAGGTGGAGGGTAAATTCCGCCAAATAAGGCAGGGCACAGGATGAAACAGGCGGCGGGATGAAAACCTGCCAAAAATCGTTCAACAGAAATAGGATCAACCATTCATGAATCAACTTATTGAAAATTGGAGAGGGTTCTTTCTTTTAGCACTCTTGTTGGGAGGAATGACTTTTTTACCACAGAATTTCGCCATTGATCTTATATTTGTTCCGGAAGATCTAAACTAACAATGCAATACTTAATAAAAATGAACAAACTCATCACTATTCTGATCGTCCTCACCCTGCTGGTCTCCTGCCAGAAAGGGGATAAACCCGCGGGAAATGCGGAGATGGACCGTTTTGTGGATAACCTTTTAAATGAAATGACCCTGGAGGAAAAGCTGGGGCAGCTGAATCTGCCTGCCTCGGGCGACATTACCACCGGTCAGACCCAGAGTTCCGGCATTGCCCAGAATATCAGGGAAGGTAAAGTCGGCGGACTCTTCAACATCAGGTCGCTCGAGAAAATCAGGGAGGTGCAGCGCATTGCCGTGGAAGAGAGCCGCATGAAGATACCGCTGATCATCGGCATGGATGTGATCCACGGATACCGCACGGCTTTTCCCATACCTCTGGGGGTTTCCGCCACCTGGGATATGGAGCTGGTGGAAAAGAGCGCCCGTGTGGCCGCACAGGAAGCCACCGCCGACGGCATTTTCTGGACCTTCTCGCCCATGGTCGACATTTCGCGTGATCCCCGGTGGGGCCGTGTTTCCGAAGGATCGGGGGAAGACCCCTATCTGGGATCGCGGATCGCCGAAGCCATGGTGAAAGGATACCAGGGAGAAGACCTGGCGGCCAACAATACCATGATCGCCTGTGTCAAGCACTTCGCCCTCTACGGGGCATCAGAAGCCGGACGCGACTATAACACTACCGATATGAGCCGTATACGCATGTTCAACGAGTACCTCCCTCCATACAAGGCGGCCATTGACGCCGGCGTGGGTACCGTGATGACCTCCTTCAACGAAATCGACGGCATTCCCGCCTCGGCCAACAAATGGCTGATGAACGACCTCCTCCGCGAAGAGTGGGGATTCACAGGCATGATAGTCACCGACTACACCGCCATCAACGAAATGACCGACCATGGCATGGGCGACCTGCAACAGGTGTCGGCACTGGCCCTCAACGCCGGAATCGACATGGACATGGTGGGCGAAGGATTCCTCACCACCCTGCAGAAGTCCCTGGAAGAGGGTAAAGTCACGCAGGCCCAAATCGACCTGGCCTGCCGCAGGATCCTGGAAGCCAAATATAAACTGGGACTTTTTGATGATCCCTACCGCTATTGCGATGAGGAGCGTTCCAAAACCGAGATTTTCACGAAGGAGAACCGCCGGTTTGCCCGTGATATCGCGGCAGCTTCCTTTGTGCTGATGAAAAACGAAGGGCAGATTCTTCCCCTGAAAAAGGGAGGGTCCATCGCCCTGGTGGGTCCCCTGGCCGACAATACCGAAAACATGCCCGGCACGTGGAGCGTGGCCGCCGACTTCGACCAGTCGGTATCCCTGCTGAAAGGATTACTGGAAGCTGCAGGCAGCGACATAAAGATCATCCACGCCCGGGGTTCCAATGTGGTACAGGATACCCTGCTCGACTCCCGGATCAGCATTTTCGGAAAACCCACCTATTACGACCGCCGCGACCCCGCCGTCATGATCAGGGAAGCTGTGGCCGCAGCCCGGAATGCCGACGTGGTGGTAGCCGCCATGGGAGAATCCGCTGAGATGAGCGGCGAAGCTTCCAGCCGTTCCGACATCTCCATTCCGGAGTGCCAGCGCGACCTGCTGAAAGCCCTTCTGGCCACCGGCAAGCCTGTGATCATGGTGCTCTTCACCGGACGGCCCCTGGCCATCCCCTGGGAAAAGGAAAACATACCCGCCATCCTCAACGTCTGGTTCCCGGGAACCGAGGCAGGTCATGCCATCGCCGATGTCCTCTTCGGCGCGGTGAACCCCTCGGGCAAACTGTCGGCCACATGGCCGCAGAATGTCGGACAGGTACCTCTCTTCTACAACCATAAAAACACCGGAAGACCTCTCGCCAAAGGCGCCTGGTTCCAGAAATTCCGCTCCAACTACCTCGACGTGCCCAATGAACCCCTCTATCCCTTCGGCTACGGACTCAGTTACACCACCTTCGA
>CAYWUJ010000177.1:0-2291 GCA_964461455.1 uncultured Prolixibacteraceae bacterium
CCTAAATTGCACGCTCAAAACCAAAATATCATGGCCAAGCGTAAAGACATTCATAAGGTGCTGATCATCGGGTCGGGCCCCATCATCATCGGACAGGCATGTGAGTTTGATTATTCGGGGACGCAGGCGTGCAAGGCGCTCCGCTCCCTGGGGTATCAGATTGTGCTGGTCAATTCCAATCCGGCCACCATCATGACCGACCCTGAGATGGCCGACATCACCTATATCGAGCCCCTGAACGAGTATGCCCTGGAGGAGATTATCAGCAAGGAGCGTCCCGACGCCCTGCTTCCCAACCTGGGGGGACAAACGGCGCTGAACCTCTCGCTGCTCCTCTATAAGAAAGGGATTCTTGATAAGTACGGGGTCGAGATGATCGGCGTGAATCCCGAGGCCATAGAAAAAGGGGAGGACCGCGTGGCCTTCAAGGAGATGATGAATCAGCTGGGCATTGAGATGCCCCGGAGTACCGCGGTGAACAGCGTCGGGGATGCCGAGAAGGTCGCCGCACAACTGGGCTATCCCGTGGTGGTGCGTCCTGCCTATACCATGGGGGGCACCGGCGGCGGTATGGTCTACAATGTCGAGGAACTCCGCACCATAGCCAGCCGCGGCCTCTCGGCGAGTATCGTCAACCAGGTGCTCATCGAGGAGTCGGTGCTGGGATGGGAAGAGCTGGAACTCGAGGTGGTGCGCGATGCCAAAAACCAGTTGATCACCATCTGCTTTATCGAGAACGTGGACGCCATGGGCGTTCATACCGGCGATTCCTTCTGCACGGCACCCATGCTCACCATCTCCCCGGAATTGCAGCAGCGCCTTCAGAAGTATGCCTATGCCATCGTCGGGGCCATCGGGGTGATCGGCGGCACCAATGTCCAGTTTGCCCACGATCCCAAAAGCGACAGGGTGGTGGTCATCGAGATCAACCCGCGCACTTCGCGCTCTTCGGCGCTGGCCTCCAAAGCCACGGGATTTCCCATCGCCCTGGTGTCGGCGCTGCTGGCCGGAGGACTCACCCTCGACGAAATGCCCTACTGGCGCGAGGGAACCCTCGAGAAATACACACCCTCGGGCGATTATGTGGTGGTCAAATTTCCCCGCTGGACCTTCGAAAAATTCAAAGGCCTCCAGGACAAGTTGGGCACCCAGATGCAGGCCGTCGGGGAAGTCATGAGCATCGGCCGCAATTATAAGGAAGCCCTCCAGAAGGCCATCCGCTCCCTGGAAATCGGCCGCTATGGACTCGGTTTTGCCAAAGACTTCCACCAGCGCACGCCCGAAGATCTCATGACGCTGCTGAACTACGCCACCAGCGAACGGCAGTTTGTCATGTATGAGGCCCTCCGGAAAGGAGTGACCGTGGAGGCCCTGTCGGCCAAAACCCATATCAAGGCCTGGTTCATTGAACAGATGAAGGAACTGGTGGAGCTTGAAGAGGAGATGCTCGCCTTCAGGGGAGGAGAGCTTCCGGCGGAACTTCTGGGCCGGGCAAAAAAGGATGGCTTTGCCGACCGTTACCTGGCCAGGATCCTGGAGCTTCCGGAGGAGAAAATACGCAGCCGCCGTGAAGCCCTGGGCATCACCGAAGGGTGGGAAGCCGTACCGGTCAGCGGCGTAGAAAATGCCGCCTATTACTATTCCACCTATAACGCTCCCGATGCTTCCCCGGAAACCCAGGGAAAGAAAATCATGGTGCTCGGGGGAGGTCCCAACAGGATAGGCCAGGGCATCGAATTCGACTACTGCTGCGTCCACGCCGCCTTTGCCATCCGCAAGGCGGGGTACACCTCCATCATGGTCAACTGCAACCCCGAGACCGTATCGACCGATTACGACACTTCCGACAAGCTCTATTTCGAGCCGCTCACGGCCGAGGATGTCCTGAGCATTTACGAGAAGGAGAAACCCGAAGGGGTGATCGTGCAGTTCGGGGGACAGACACCCCTCAACCTGGCCAATGAGCTGGCCGCTGCGGGCGTGAAAATTCTGGGCACCACTCCGGAAACCATCGACCTGGCCGAAGACCGCGACCGGTTCCGGCATATCATGACCCGCCTGGGAATTCCGCAGCCCGAATCGGGAATGGCCTCCACCCTCGACGAGGCCCTGGCCATTGCCGCACGCATCGGTTATCCCCTGATGGTCAGGCCTTCCTACGTCCTGGGCGGAAGGGGCATGATGATCGTCAACGATGAGAAAATGCTGGAACAGTATGTGACGGCGGCTGTCGATGTCACCCCCGACCGGCCCCTTCTGATCGACAAATTCCTCGAAGACGCCATAGAAGC
>CAYWUJ010000178.1:0-2285 GCA_964461455.1 uncultured Prolixibacteraceae bacterium
TGAGGTGTTCCTCTCCCGAGAAGGGTTCCTTAATCTCAAAGCTGTGCGGGTGGATATCGTAGAAGGGATCGTCGATGGTGGAAGAGCGGCGGGTGGTGGGGATTGATCCGTCGATATCGCAGGTGATGTCGGCAATGATTTTCACCCGGAAGTCAGGCCTGCGGGTATCTTCCGGAGCAAAGAGCACGGGGGCTTTGGGATCCCAGAAGGCCGCCCCGATGAGCAGGTCGGTGTGGGGGAGGAAGCGGCGGAAGGTGCCTTTGTATTCCCCGGGATTGTTAAAGAAGTGGAGCAGGTCGAAAGGCCTGCCCTCTTTGTGTTCGTTATAATCACCGGGGTCAAGTCTCACGTAAACGGGGTGGGGGTGGGGCTTTCCTTCCAGGTAGTGGTCAACGGGCAGGGAAGGGATCCCCGCTGCTTCCATGAGTTCCATAACGCCACCGGCGACCCTGCCCCCTCCGGTGACGGCAATGCGCAGGGGGGGGAGGTCAACGGTCTTTATCTCTCCAAGCATTTCCTCCATATTGCGGCATTGCCAGGCTGGTTTCAGCGACCAGAGGCGGTGGCGGAGTCCCCAGGCCCTCAAGCCGTTGTAGGCCCCCACGACGCCGGCAAAACGGCCGAAGCCGATGATGCGCATGCCGTTGCGGTCGGTGAGTAACTCGTAATCAACCAGGCGGATGCCCCGGCGGACCACCTCCTGGAGCATTTTGCGGTTATGAGGTTGCTTTTTGATGGTGTGGGAAAAGAAAAAATAGGTTTTTCCGGGAATCAGGTCGGCCACAGGCACTTCCTTGACCCCCATAAGCACGTCGCAGCCGGAGAGCTCCTCCTGCACGGGAATGCCCAACTTCCGGTATTCCTCATCGGAAAAGCACCGGATGGGGGAGGGTTGCACGATGATTTCCACGCCGGGCATGCGGTCGATAATATGTTTGCACTGCTGCGGGGTAAAGGGCACCCTGCGGTCGTGGGGAACCTTGCCTTCCCGGATAATTCCGATTTTCATAGATCAAATTTTATTCCCTGGGCCAGGGGGAGGTCATTGCCGTAGTTGATGGTGTTGGTTTGGCGACGCATGTAAGCTTTCCAGGCGTCGGAACCCGATTCGCGGCCTCCGCCGGTATCTTTTTCTCCGCCGAAGGCTCCGCCGATTTCGGCTCCCGAGGTGCCGATGTTGACGTTGGCGATGCCGCAGTCGGAGCCTGCAGCCGACAGGAACAGTTCTGCTTCCTGGAGGTTGGTGGTGAAGATGGCCGAGGAGAGGCCCTGGGGCACGGCATTGTGCAGGGCGATGGCCTCATCCGGTGTGCGGTATCTGATAAGGTAGAGCAGGGGGGCAAAGGTCTCTTCCTGCACGATGGCGAAATGGTTCTCCACTTCGGCGATGGCCGGAACCACATAGCAACCCGAGGTGTATTCCCCGCCGGTCAGCTCTTCGCCACCACAGAGGATTTTCCCGCCTTCGGCTTTGACCCGGGCCACGGCTTCGAGGTAGGTTTTCTTCGCCCCGCAGTCGATCAGGGGTCCCACATGGGTGGCAGGGTCGAGGGGATGGCCGATGCGGAGGCTTTTATAGGCCGCCACCAGTTTCTGGCTGAACTCGCCAAAGAGCGATTCGTGGAGGATGATCCTCCGCGTGGAGGTGCACCGCTGTCCGCAGGTGCCCACGGCCCCGAAGATGACGGCCCGCAAAGCAAGTTCAAGGTTGGCATGGGGGGTGACGATGATGGCGTTGTTGCCTCCCAGTTCCAGGATCGACTTACCCAGCCGTTCCCCGATGAGGCGGCCGGCCTTCTTGCCGATTTTTGTGGAACCGGTGAAGGAGATCAACGGAATCCTCGGGTCGGCGAACAGGTCGTCGCCCAGGTATTTCGAACTGGTGGCCACCAGGTTGAGCACCCCTTCGGGGATGTCGTTCCGGCGCAGGACCTCCGCCACGATTTTGTGGACGGCGATGGCGCAGAGCAGCACCTTGGAGGAGGGTTTCCACAGGACCACATCGCCGGCGATCAGGGCGATCATGGCATTCCACGCCCATACCGCCACCGGGAAGTTGAAGGCCGATACCACGCCGACGATCCCCAAAGGATGGTATTGGTCGTACATGCGATGGTCGGGCCGCTCGCTGTGCATGGTGAACCCATAGAGCTGGCGGGATTGCCCTACGGCAAAGTCGCAGATGTCGATCATCTCCTGCACCTCACCGAGCCCTTCCTGGTAGATCTTGCCCATTTCGTAACTCACCAGCCGGCCCAGGGGCTCCTTGTATTTCCGGAGTTCGA
>CAYWUJ010000179.1:0-2245 GCA_964461455.1 uncultured Prolixibacteraceae bacterium
TGACCCTGGAGGAGAAGATCGGACAGATGGTCTTCACGGCGCCGGCGATTCCCCGACTGGGGGTTCCCGCCTATAACTGGTGGAACGAATCCCTCCACGGCGTGGCCCGCGCGGGCTATGCCACGGTATTTCCCCAGTCCATCACCATCGCCGGATCGTGGGACAAAACGCTGATGCTCACGGTGGCCACCGCCATTTCCGACGAAGCCCGCGCCAAGCACCACGAATGGGTACGCCGCGGAAAACGGGGCATTTACCAGGGACTCACCTTCTGGTCCCCCAACATCAACATCTTCCGCGATCCCCGCTGGGGCAGGGGACATGAGACCTATGGCGAAGATCCCCACCTCACCGGACAGATGGGCCTTCAGTTCGTCAGAGGCCTCCAGGGTGACGATCCCACCTTTCTGAAGACCGTGGCCACGGCCAAACACTATGCCGTCCACTCGGGTCCCGAACCTGGTCGCCACGACTTCAACGCCGTGGTGGAGAACCGCGACCTTTATGAGAGCTACCTCCCTGCCTTCCGCACCCTGGTGACCGACGGAAAAGCATGGTCGGTGATGTGCGCCTATAACCAGCTCCACGGCCATCCCGCCTGCGCCAACCCTTTCCTCTACAACATCCTGCGCAATGAGTGGGGCTTCGAAGGCTATATCGTCTCCGACTGCTGGGCCATCAGCGATTTCTATACCTTCCAGGGCTACTCAAAAGATGCCGCGGAAGCCGCGGCCCTTGCCGTAAAGACCGGCACCGACCTCAACTGCGGAAATTCCTACGCCCACCTCGGAACGGCCATCCAGCAGGGACTCATCGCCGAAAACGACCTCGACATCGCCCTGAAACGCCTCTTCACCGCCCGCTTCAAACTGGGCATGTTCGACCCCGAAGAGAGGGTCCCCTATGCCCTGATTCCCTTTTCCGCAAATTGTTCCGACGTCCACAACACCCTGGCCCGTGAAGCCGCCCTAAAAAGCATCGTCCTGCTGAAAAATGACCAGGAGCTGCTCCCTCTTTCCCCGGAAGTCAAAACCATCGCCGTGGTCGGCCCCAATGCCCATAACATCGACGCCCTCCTCGGAAACTACAACGGGATTCCGAAGAATCCCGTGACCGTTTTGCAAGGTCTCAGGAACCGCCTGGAACCCCGGGTGAAAATCCACTACGCTCCCGGAAGCCATCTGGCCACAGGCCTTCACAACCTGGAACCTGTTCCCTCCTGCTATCTCATGACTTCCGAAGGAAAACAGGGGGTCACCGGCGAATACTTCGCCAACGCCCAGCTCAGCGGAAAACCCGCCTTTACACGCACCGACGATAATATCGACTTTTACTGGGAATCGGGATCTCCCTCCCCGGAACTCCCCGATGACGACTTCAGCATCCGCTGGACCGGCTACCTGGTACCTCCGGTGACGGGCTCCTATGCCATCGGCAGCTGGGGAATGCCCTTCCTGGAAGTGTGGCTCGAGGGAGAACGCCTTTTTACCCTCAACTCGGAACACCACGGCTTCCACGAGGAGAAAATGGTGAACCTCGAGGCCGGACTGAAATATAAATTCGTTTACGAATACAAAAACTGGCATGGCGATGGCGATGCCCGCCTCCTCTGGGCGATGCCCGATGAGAACATGCAGCAGGAGGCCGTGGACCTGGTCCGCCAATCGGACCTCGCCGTGGTGGTCCTGGGACTCTCACCACGCCTCGAGGGTGAGGAAATGCCCGTCAAGGTCGACGGATTCGCCGGGGGCGACCGCACCCACCTCAACCTCCCCAAAACCCAGGAGGATCTTCTGGAAGCGGTCGTAGCCACGGGGAAACCGGTGGTCGTGGTTCTGCTCAACGGCAGCGCCCTCTCGGTCAATAAGGCCGCCGCAACGGCCGGAGCCATCCTCACCGCGGGGTATCCCGGACAGGAAGGGGGACATGCCGTGGCCGACGTACTCACCGGGGAATACAACCCCGCAGGCAGGCTGCCCGTGACCTGGTACCGGTCGGTCGACCAGCTGCCTCCCTTCGAAAATTACGACATGGCAGGGCGCACCTACCGCTATTTTTCGGGAGAACCACTCTTTCCCTTCGGGTTCGGACTGAGTTATACCACCTTTACATACAGTGACCTCAGGGTGGCTGAAAAGGTGACGACCCGACAACCCCTGACGGTGTCGGTGAAGGTGACCAATTCCGGAGAAAGGGCAGGAGAGGAGGTCGTGCAACTCTACCTGACCGACGAGAAAGCCTCCAC
>CAYWUJ010000180.1:0-2234 GCA_964461455.1 uncultured Prolixibacteraceae bacterium
CTGTTTGGCGGACTGGCGGGAATTGTGGCCATCAGCAGCCGGCAGAAGGGAAATGTGATCCCCGGGGTGGCCATCGCCACAGCCCTTATGCCCCCCCTTTGCACCGCGGGGTACGGACTGGCCACAGCCCAGTTTGACTTTTTCTTCGGAGCCATTTATCTCTTCACCATCAACACCGTATTCATTGCCCTGGCCTCGGTAGCCGTGTCCCAATTTCTTAAGTTCCCCATCAGAACACTTATCAGTCCCGGCCAGAAAAAAAGGGTGAACCAATACATTTCCCTGGTGATCGCCCTCGTGCTGATTCCCAGTATCTACTTCGGTTACGGATTGGTCCAGAATGAGAGATTTGCAGAAAATGCCGGCAAGTATGTTGACAATATCAGCATGTTTGATGGCAACTACCTGTTAACCAGTGATGTAAAACCTGAAAAAAAGGAGATCACCCTGATATATGCGGGCATGGACCTGACAGAAAAACAAAAGGCCGCCATCATTGCCAAAAGTGGGGATTTTAACCTTCATATGGCCAATGTTGTGGTGAAACAAGGATTATCGTTCGAGAATTATGATGACCGAAACCAGGAGGTCATCAAACTCCGTGATGAACTGAACACCATGAACATGGCCCTGAAAGATAAGGAAATGCAGATCGACAGTATCCGGAAAAAAGGGTATGTCGGGCAGGCATTGCTGAAGGAGGCCGAAACGCTCTTTCCGCAGATCGGAGGGTGCACCTATTTTGATTCCTACCTCTTCAACACAGAAAGGAAGGATGCGCCAGAAGAAACGGCGGTGGTCCTCTTCACGATTAATGGGAAGAAACTCTCCAGGACCGATAAGGATAAGATCAGTAACTGGGTTCAGGCGCGCCTTAATAAACCCGATGCAAGAGTCATCTTTGAATTCCAGTGAGCGCATTTCCCGCCGGCTTTGCCGTGGGGTTAGCGAACAAGACCCTCAAGAATGCCTTGACGGAATCAAATTCCTCACCGGCTCTGCCGCGAGGAGTTTCAATAACTTCCAAAGTTAGTTTTTGATGACCTTGAACGTTTTCAGCGGATCGTCGGAAGTGCTGTACACTTTCAGCAGGTAGGTTCCAGGGGTGAATTTTTCCATGCTGATTACGGCGGGCATAGCCTTCACCGCTTCACCAAGTACCAATCTTCCGTTCATATCGAAAAGCCTCACCATCAGCTCCGGAATCTCCTCCCCCTTCACATGCAGTTGCAACGCTGAAGTCACCGGATTGGGATAGACTTCGAGGCTGATTCCGGGGAAAACCAGGGGGTTGACGGCGGTGACGAGCAGTTTGCTCTGGTGGAATCCCTGGGTCAGCATGGCCGATGTTCCGGTAAAGGTCTCAATCACCGTTTCTCCGACGGTCCATGACAGTTGGACATTGGTTCCCGAAACCTGCGCACCGGCAGAAGAAACCACTTGCTGTGAAAAACAACTGCCTGAATACAAGCATATTAATATAATTCCCAACAAAACAGATATTCTCTTCATGGCCAGAAGTTTTTATTGTGTAAGAAGTTACGGCAAAAGTTTGAGAAACGCAAATTTTCAGGGATAAGGATGGTAAATATTTCCGACTTTGCCTCTTTTGTGGTAACATTGCAGGAGAACCGGTTCGTATTACCGGTACCGACCAATTACCAACTTAACCGGGCCATCAATGGAGAGATTCAACCGTTCCAGGGTATTTGCTGCCGCCTGTATGGGCATGTTGCTTTTCGGGATTGCCTTTTTATCGTTGGGCACCATTTCCACGTTTATCCAGGACAAGTTCGGGTTGTCGCCGGTGCAGGCGGCTTCGCTGGCCTCTTCCCTGCCCTTCGGGATGCTGGCGGGTTCCCTGTTTTTTGGTCCCGTGGCCGACCGTTATGGCTATAAATATCTTCTGACGGGGGCCACCCTGCTGATTGTGGTGGCGTTGGAAGCCATCGCCTTTGCCCCCTCCCTGCTTGTTTTGCAGGTCAGTTTTTTCCTGATCGGACTGGGAGGAGGAACCCTTAACGGGGCTACCAATGCCCTGGCCGCCGATGTCACTGCCGACAGCAAAGGAGCGGGATTGAGCCTTCTGGGCGTCTTTTTCGGCATCGGGGCGTTGACCATGCCCCTGGTCATCGGATGGCTGACCCGCTTCTGGGAGTATGATACCATTGTGGCCTTCCTCGGGCTTCTTCCGCTGATTCCCCTGGTGTGGTTTCTGTTTCTTCGTTTTCCCG
>CAYWUJ010000181.1:0-2233 GCA_964461455.1 uncultured Prolixibacteraceae bacterium
TACAGCGTGCGGGTGGTGGCCGAAGGGTCGAAATTCAGGATTTTCGTGGACCTCGACCAGCCTCTTTCCGCGGAATGGGAGAAGCAGGTGGGGTTTAATATGGAGTTGTTTCCGGGATTGCTCTTCGGAAAGAGCTGGACCCTCGACGGCGCCCACGGCCTCTTTAACCTGCAACCCAACGGTCCGGTCGAAAAAGACCTCCACGGCCACTGGCAGGCGGTGCCCATGGCCATGGGTAAAAAGCTGACCATCGCCCCTGAGGAACCGCGGCAGCTCATGCGCATCGAGAGTTTCGGGCAGCCCGTGCAGCTCCTCGACGGCCGCTTTTACCACAATAACGGATGGTATGTGGTGCGTTCGCTGGTCACCCCGGGGAAGACCAAAGGAGCCATCGAATGGCTGGTCGATGCCCATGTGCTGCCCCACTTCATCTCCGATCCCGTGGTGCATGTCAGCCAGGTGGGGTATCATCCTGAGCAGGAGAAAAAGGCGGTCCTCGAGGTCGACGGTTCCGTGGAGGAGGTCCTTCCGATGACCCTGATCCGCTATGAAGCTTCCGGAGACCAGGTGACGGTGAAAGAGGAGCTTCCGGAGAAATGGGGCAAATACCTGCGTTTCAACTATTTCAGGATGGACTTTTCAGAGGTGAAGGCCGAAGGGATTTACCGCGTGAAATATGGGGAGCGGCTGACCGAGCCCTTCAGGATAGGACGGGGGATTTACGAAAAGGATGTGTGGCAGCCGACGCTCGAGTATTTCCTGCCCGTGCAGATGTGCCACATGCGCATCAACGAGGGTTACCGGGTGTGGCACGACCTCTGCCATATGGACGACGCCCTTATGGCGCCCGCCGATACCAACCATTTCGATGGTTACCTGCAAGGGCCCTCGACGCTGACGAAGTTCAACCCCTACGACCAGGTGCCGGGACTCAACGTTGGGGGATGGCACGATGCCGGGGATTTTGACCTTCGTGTCGAGTCACAGGCCGGCACCGTGTGGGTGCTCACCATGGCGCATGAGCAGTTCCGGCCGATATGGGACCAGACCACCGTGGACCAGCAGGAGCGGGTGGTGGAGATCCACCGTCCCGACGGAAAAGACGACCTCCTCCAGCAGGTGGAGCACGGATTGCTCACTATCCTGGGGGGCTATGAGAACCTGGGGCGTCTCTACCGGGGCATCATCTGCAACAGCCTGAGGCAGTATGTCATGCTGGGCGATGGGGCTGCCATGACCGACGGACTGAAATACAACCCGTCCCTGAAAAAGGGGGAGCAGACGGGGACCGAATCGTGGAAAAGCGATGACCGCTGGGTTTTCACGGAAGTGAACCCCGGAAGGGAGCTCGAGGTAGCGCGTGCCCTGGCAGCGGCTTCGCGGGTGATGAAGGGGTATGACGACGGATTGTCGGCACGGGCCCTGAAGGCTGCCGAAGAGATTTATGCCGCCGTGATCGGCGGGGAACCGGGGAGTGCCGCCGTACTGAAGAGCGCCGCGGGTGCCGGGAATGACGCCTCCCGGCGGGGTGCCCGCAGATCGCCTGTTGCCGGTCCGTCGACGGGCAATATGTCTGGTCAGACAGCAGGTCAGCCTTTTCCGGCTCCCGGAAATGCCGCCAATCCCCGCTTTTACTCCGGAAGGGTGAAGGCTTCCATAGAGCTTCTGCTGGCCACGGGAGAGGAGAAATACCGGAGGGAAATCACCGGACTGCTCTCGGAACAGCTCCTCAAGGACAGCGACGTGACGGCCCACGTGGGACGGGTGATGCCGCAACTGGGGGATCCGGCGCTGGAAGCGCTGGTCCTGAGGGCGGCGGGCGCTTACCGCGTGCAGGTGGAGCAGCTGCAGAAGGAGAATCCCTTCGGCGTGCCCTACCGGCCCCATATCTGGGGTGACGGATGGAACATCCAGAGCTTCGGGGTGCGCCAGTATTTCCTGCAGAAATATTTCCCCGGAATCTTCGACGGGCGGACTATGCTCAACGCCCTCAATTTCATCCTGGGGAACCACCCCGGGGAGAATACCTCGTCGTTTGTGTCGGGAGTGGGGAGCCGGTCGGTGACCGTGGCCTACGGGGTGAACCGGGCCGACTGGTCGTTTATTCCCGGGGGTTCGGTGTCGGGGACGGGCATCATCCGTCCTGACTTCCCCGAGCTGAAAGAGTGGCCTTATTTCTGGCAGCAGACCGAATACGTGATGGGAGGCGGCGCCACCAACTTCATGTTTCTGG
>CAYWUJ010000182.1:0-2230 GCA_964461455.1 uncultured Prolixibacteraceae bacterium
CCAGCTCTTCGTGTTCCTTTTCCCATTGGGCAAAGGCCGCGGCCAGTTCCTGTTTCGTCTTCTCATATTTGAGGAACACCTCACCGGAAGTGATCCGTGAGGAGTCGGCCAGCATGGCGTCCATGGCAGAGATGTCCGCTTCCAGGGCGGCAATGCGGGATTCCACGGTGGCGATGCTCTTTTCGATGCGGGAGATCTCCCGGTTGACCCCTTTCTTCTCCCCGAAGGAGAGCTCCTTTCCGTTGGAAGGTCTGACGTCGGTTTTCCCTCCTGTGGAAGATGCCGGCGTGCTGGCAGCCGGTGCGGAACCAGACAGGCCGGCAGTCCGGCCCCCCGTCACCGTTCCTGCCGGGCCATCGCCCTTAAAATTGCGGATTTCCAGTTCCCGCATGGACTCCATTTTTTTATTCCGGAGGAAGTCATAGATGCCTCCCAGGTGCTGTCTGACCTTGCGGTCGCGGAATTCGTAGACGCAGGTCACCAGTCCGTCGAGGAATTCGCGGTCGTGGGAGACCACCAGGATGGTGCCGTTGTAGGCTGCCAGGGCTCTTTTGAGGAGTTCCTTGGAGCGCATGTCGAGGTGGTTGGTAGGTTCGTCGAGGACCAGCAGGTTAACGGGTTCCAGCAGAAGGCGCACCATGGCCAGCCGGGAGCGTTCGCCTCCCGAGAGGACGGCCACCTTCTTGTCGACGTCTTCCCCGGGAAAGAGAAAAGCCCCCAGGAGGTCGCGTATTTTGGTGCGTATCTCGCCCACGGCCACGCGGTCTATGGTTTCCAGGACGGTGAGTGTAGGGTCGAGTCTTTCGGCCTGGTTCTGGGCGAAATAGCCGATTTTCACGTTATGGCCGATGCGGGCCTCTCCCGAATGGGGAATTTCGTCGAGGATGATGCGTGCCAGGGTGGTCTTTCCCTCGCCGTTACGGCCCACGAAGGCCACCTTATCGCCGCGTTCTATGGTCAGGTCGATATCTTCGAGAACGTCGAGTTTTCCGTAGCTTTTGGAGACCCCGCGGCATTCCACCACCACCTGTCCTGAGCGGGGCGCCGGCGCAAAGCGGATGTTCAGGGAGGCATTCTCTTCGGGTTCGATCTCGAGGCGGTCGACTTTATCGAGGGCTTTCATGCGCGATTGCACCTGCACGGCCTTGGTGGCCTTGTAGCGGAAGCGCTCGATGAAGCGTTCCGTGTCCTCAATCATCTTCTGCTGGTTGCGGTAAGCCGCCAGTTGCTGTTCCCGCTGTTCCTCCTTCCACACCACAAAGCGGGAGTAGTTCATCTTCTGGTCCGAGATGCGGCCCATGGAGATTTCTATGGTGCGGTTGGTGACATTGTCGAGGAATGCCCGGTCGTGGGAGACCAGGACCACGGCGCCGCGGTAGTTACTCAGGAAATCCTCGAGCCACTGGATCGATTCGATGTCGAGGTGGTTGGTAGGCTCGTCGAGGAGGAAGACGTCGGGTTTTCGCAGCAGGAGTTTTGCCAGTTCGATGCGCATGCGCCATCCGCCGCTGAATTCCGAGGTATTGCGGTCGAAGTCACTCCTCCGGAAGCCCAGTCCCGTGAGCGTCTGCTCCAGTTCGGCCTCGTAGTTGTCGCCGCCCAGGATGCGGTAGTGCTCTTCCCTGTCGTGGAGCACCTCGAGGAGGCGGAGGTAGTCATCGCTGTGAAAATCGGTGCGGTGGGCCACCTCGTGGTGAAGGTCGCCGATCTCCCGTTTCAGGGCCAGCAGGGGGGCGAAGGCCTGGCGGGTCTCCTCCCTGACATTCCGGGTGTCGGTGACGTTCATCACCTGCGGAAGGTAACCTACGGTAAGTTCTTTGGGTGCGGAGATCCTTCCCTCGGAAGGCTGTTCCATGCCCGCCATGATGCGGAGCAGCGTCGTTTTTCCGGCGCCGTTTTTCCCGGTCAGACCGATGCGGTCGCGGGGATTGACCAGGAAGCTGATCTCCCTGAACAGTTCAAAGCCCCCGAAGCGGAGCCCTATCTTTTCAACTGAAATCATAGCGGGTCAGGAGGGGTTCCGGTCTGAGGAGGGCCGTGCTGCGGGTTTGCGTGCCGCCGGTCTGCGGGTGGCAGGCTTACTGGCCGCGGGTTTGACTTCCTTTTTTGTGTCGCCGGAACCTTCGGCCTGAGCTGCTGGCTTACGGGTCGAAGGTTTTCGGGTGGCCGGCCGGCGCGGTGCGGGGGGAGGTGCGACGGCGACAGGCGGAGTTAATTGCTTATCCACGCT
>CAYWUJ010000183.1:0-2228 GCA_964461455.1 uncultured Prolixibacteraceae bacterium
TCAGCCGGGGCGACGGGTATCCCCGGTTTTTCGCCGATTCTTTCCGGCTCCGGTGTTTTCTCTTCCTGAAAAGCACGGGTCACGGGGGCTGCGGTATCCTGGTTTTCGCTGATCCTTTCCGGCTCAGGCGTTTCGTTTGCCGCCGACGTTCCGGTCATGGGGGCGGCGATGATCTTTTTTTCCCTGACGATGTTCGGGACGACCGGTTCCAAAGCCCCCTTTTTTTCCTGTGTGGAAACATCATCCACGGTCCTGGTTTCTATCTGGTAGATGTTCCTTTCGGGGGCGCTGCGGGAGATCAGTTCGGCGATAAAGCCCGTAAGGAAGAGCATGGTGCCGATGATCATGGCCACCAGGGCGATGAAAAACCAGGGGTTGTCGGCGACCAGGGGTGCTCTGATGCCCCGGGCGAGCATGGTCAGCTTGTTGACTCCCACGACGATGGTGGCAATGAAGCCGAAGAGGAAGACAAAGGTGCCCATCAGTCCGAAGAAATGCATGGGTTTCTTGGCGAACCGGGAAATGAAAGTGACCGAAAGAAGGTCGAGGTATCCGTTAACGAAGCGTTCGATGCCGAATTTGGTCGTTCCGTATTTCCGCGGTTGGTGCTGGACCACTTTTTCCCCGATGCGGGTGAACCCGGCATGTTTGGCCAGGATGGGGATATAGCGGTGCATCTCCCCGTATACCTCAATGCTTTTGACTACGGCCTTGCGATAGGCCTTGAGTCCGCAGTTGAAGTCGTGGAGTTTAATCCCCGAAGCCAGACGGGCAGTGCCGTTGAAGAGCCTGGAGGGGACAGTTTTGGTGATGGGGTCGAATCTTTTCTTTTTCCACCCCGAGACCATGTCGTACTTTTCTTCCCTGATCATTCTGACCAGTTCGGGTATCTCGTTGGGACTGTCCTGCAGGTCGGCATCCATGGTGATGACCACCTCGCCCTGTGCGGCTTCAAATCCACAGAAGAGGGCGGCAGATTTGCCGTAATTCCTGCGGAACTTGATTCCCCTGACGGCAGGATTTTCCCGGTGAAGCCTGGTGATGACCTCCCAGGAGGAGTCGTTGCTTCCGTCATCGACCAGGATGACTTCGTACGAGTAGCTTTTCCTGTCCATGACACGCTTGATCCACCGGGTCAGTTCAGGCAGGGATTCCTCTTCGTTAAAAAGAGGGACGACAATGGAAATATCCATAGAGTGAGGGTTAAGGGCTATTCGAATATTTTATCGGGTGATTGCTTCTTGATGAAAATGGAGGTGATCAGTCCGATGATGACGCCTGTCAGGGGCAGATTGATGAACTGTGAAGCGGCGATCAATCCGGGAGTCTGGAATTTGGATGATATGGCGAGGGCCGCGTTGATCTGCTCTTCCGGCATTCCCCGGTTCACCATCTGTTCTTCGGCCATCATTTTAATCTGTTCCAACAATGCCGGATCAATGAACTTGTATAAAGCATAGGTATAGATGGCAACGGGAAGGGCTGCTATCAACATAGAAAGGACGGCGATGCCGACCGATTGACCGTAGGAGATGAACCCCCCCAGGGTTTTCCGGTAGTGGATCTGGATCAGGATGATCGCCAGGATCATCACGACGTTGGTAATCCATGTCACCGGCTTGGAATTCATGGCCCCCGTGAGATAGACCACCACGGAAATGAGGATATAAGCCACGGCAAAATAAAGACCATAGGTAACGGCAAGCTTCCACATAGGTTTTTCAGTTTCAGCCGTTTCCAATTTGTTGTAGACAGGTTGTTCTTCCATGATTTTAAATTTAAAGGAATAGATCGGCAAATATACATCATTTTTACTATTTTTGTGCCGGGTAAGTCCTGCACGACCAGCTCCTGCTGAATTCCCCCAGGGTTGGAAGACAGCAAGGGTAGGCGGTTGTAGCGGTGCGATGCAGGTAGCTTACCCACTTTTTTGTGAAAGTTCTTTGATCCTTTTTTTTGTGTTGGCGGGTATTGCAGATTAAAAAAAATATCTTTTCCTTTGCCCCGCGTTCACAGAAATGGAGTTCTATAAAGATTCAGACTGATATTGAACTAAAATTGCCGGATTAGCTCAGTTGGCCAGAGCACGTGATTTGTAATCTCGGGGTCGTCAGTTCGAATCTGACATCCGGCTCAAAAAAATACGGGGAGTTACCAGAGTGGTCAAATGGGGTAGACTGTAAATCTATTGGCGACGCCTTCGGTGGTTCGAATCCATCACTCCCCAC
>CAYWUJ010000184.1:0-2202 GCA_964461455.1 uncultured Prolixibacteraceae bacterium
TCCCGGCGCTCGATTTTCTGAAACTTCGCGGAAGCTGGGGACAGAACGGGAACTGTAACATCGATAACTTCCAGTACCTGGCCACCATCGCCTTTAATACCAACGCCTATTTCTATGACGATAAAAACCTGCCCGCCACCGGCGCTTACCCCGATATCCTTCCCAACAAGAACGTGACCTGGGAAACCTCGGAACAGCTCGACCTGGGCTTCGACGCCCGCCTCTTCGCCTCCCGCCTCGGTGTCAACTTCGACTGGTACGTCAAGAAAACCATGGACTGGCTCGTGGTCGCCCCGACCCTGGCCTCCTATGGCACCGGAGCCCCCTTCATCAACGGCGGTGACGTCGAAAACCGCGGCGCCGAACTGGCCTTCACATGGGACGACAAAATCGGTAAAGAATTCACCTACGGCATCGCCCTCAATATGGCCCATAACCGCAACAAGGTACTCGCCATTTCCAACGAGGAGGGAATCATTCACGGTCCTGAAGCCATCATCGCCGAGAATACCACCGAATCCTTCCGCGTTGAAGTCGGCTACCCCATGGGTTACTTCTGGGGATACAAAACCCTCGGTGTCTTCCAGAACCAGGCCCAGATCGACGAATTCCTGGCCAACGGCGGCGTCACCAAACAGGGCACCCCGAAACCCGGCGACCTCATCTTCCAGAATACCGACGAAAATGAGAAAATCGACGAGAACGACAAAACTTATATTGGAAATCCCCATCCCGACTACACCGGGAGCTTCTCGCTCAACTTCGCCTGGAAGGGCCTCGACCTTTCCCTGACCGCCTACGGCGCCTTCGGACAGCAGGTCATGAAGATGTACCGCTCCTACTCCGATACGCCCAACGATAACTACACCACCGACGTCTATACCAAATACTGGACCGGCGAGGGCAGCACCAACCGCTATCCCAGCCTGGCCTATGGAAAACATCCCAACTTCGTCGATATTTCCGACATCTATGTCGAGGATGCCGATTACGTGAAGCTCTCCAACGTCACCCTGGGATACAACATCAAAAACGCCTGGAGCAAACTCCCGGTCTCCCAACTCAGGGTTTACGTCACCGCCCAGAACCTCCTGACCCTTACGGGCTACTCCGGAATGGACCCCGAAGTGGGCTACGGCGCCGGCTACAACTGGGCCTCGGGTATCGATAACGGATACTACCCGGGCTCCCGGACTTTCCTCATGGGTGTCAATCTTAAATTTTAACTTTTAAAGAACAGTAAGAGATGAAAAGAATAATTTATTTCCTTGCCGCCCTGTTCCTTTTTTCAGGATGCGAAAGCTTCCTCGATACGGAAAGCTACGTCAAAAAGAATACCTCCAACTTCCCAGCCACCCAGGACGACGCCGAGCAGATGATCACCGGCATCTATGCCACCATGAACGATCTGATCCTTGATCCCGAACAGCACCCTTTCTTCATGAGTGAATTGTCGGGTGACGACCGTTTCGGGGGCGGCAGCACCAGCAACCGCGGTTCTCAATCGCTCGACAGGCTCCTCAACCCGGGGGTGAGTTTTTTCCAGGACCTGTGGAAAGACCGCTATGCCGGCATCTTCCGCGCCAACACGGCCATCGAAACCATGGATAAC
Organism: uncultured Prolixibacteraceae bacterium; assembly: GCA_964461455.1. Lineage (GTDB taxonomy): Bacteria > Bacteroidota > Bacteroidia > Bacteroidales > Prolixibacteraceae > UBA1413. The sequence continues at coordinate 1,613 of CAYWUJ010000184.1, forward strand.
GTCACCGAATGGGTCACCACTGGCAAACGGGAACAGCTGCTGGCCGAAGCCCATTTCCTGCGGGCACAGTTCTATTTCGACCTGGTACAGGCCTTCGGACAGGTTCCCCTGGTCCTCCAGATCGACCCCCAGAACCTGCCCAAATCCCCGGCCGACGAAATCTATGCCCAAATCGCCAGTGACCTTAAACAGGCCATCGCCTTCTTCCCCGCTTCGCCTTTTCCCAACTACGGCCCGGGACATTCCTCCAAATGGGCGGCCGAAGCCCTCATGGCCAGGGTCTATCTCTTCTATACCGGGTTCTACAATAAAGCTTCCCTTCCCCTGACCGACGGCGGCTCTGTCTCCAAACAGGAAGTCATCGCATGGCTCGAGGACTGTATCAACAACAGCGGCCACGCCCTGGTCAGCGACCAGCGCAATTTATGGCCCTATACCAACCCCTATACCGGCACCCATTACCAGTATGTCATTGACAACAACCTGGTTTGGGAAGGCGACGGCAGCAAGGAGACCATCTTCGCCCTTAAATTCTCCAACACCGGAGCCGAAGGATACTTTAACCGCATCGTCGAATACTTCGGAATGAG
>CAYWUJ010000185.1:0-2182 GCA_964461455.1 uncultured Prolixibacteraceae bacterium
TGCACATGGCACCGGAGGCCGCGGGTCAGGTCAGGATTGACCAGACCACCACAGAACTGGCGTCACGCTACTTCTCGGAAGGAGACTTTGCCCGGGCCGCCCCCCTGTACCGCGATATCTATGCCGCCTCGGGAAATGGCCACTATTTCAGGCTTTACCTCCAGTGTCTCGTCCAGCTGGGACAATTCAGCGATGCCGAAGATGAGATCAAAAAAGAGATCAGAAAGAGCAAGACCCCCCGTCCCGAGATGGTCATCCACCAGGGAACCCTGCTGAAAATGCAAAACCGCTCCCGTGAGGCCGAAGAGAAATTCAGCGAGGCTTTCAGGATGATGCCAGCCAACAGAAGTGCCTATATCAACACGGCCAACACCCTGATCCAGTGGCGCGAATATGAGCTGGCAGAACAACTTCTCCTTGAGGGCAGGAAGAAACTCCCCAACGAGAAATTTCATAGCGAGTTGACACAAATCTATCTCTACCTGAGAAATTACAGCCGATTAATTGAAGAATTACTTGAATTGGTGAAACTGTCAGAGACCCATCTTCCCATGGCGCAGAGCTATCTGACCTCGGCGTTGTACATGGACATTGAGAACGATGTCAGGGAGGAGTTCCGTGCGGCCATTCTGAAGAGGATTCAGGAAGAGCCTGAGGTGACGGGGTTCAACAGACTGCTGATCTGGTTTTTCCTCCAGGAGAAGCAGTTTTCTGCGGCACTGCGGCAATCGGTGGCCCTGGACCGGCGCACCGGCGGCGAAGACCTCCAGATTCTCAGTCTGGCCCGTATGGCCATGAACAACCAGAATTACGCCGATGCCGCCGCCGCTTTTGGTTATGTGCTGGGAAAGGGAAAGGAGAACCCTGCGTGGCGCCAGGCCTATAGCCAGAAGCTGCTTGCCGGCTACTACCATTTTGTCGGTGATGGCAACGGAGACCGGGAGAAAGCCAGGGAGGTGGCCCGTGAGTTTCAGGAAGGACTCGAAGTGTTAGGGTATAATGTCCATAATATTAATCTGATAAAGGAATATGCCCACTTGTTGGTTTTTTACCTCGACAGTACTGCGAATGGCATCAGGGTGCTGGAACGGGGCTTGGCCATGCCGGGGCTCCGGCCGCTGCAAAGTGGGGAACTCAAGAGTGAACTGGGCGACATCCATGTCTTTGCCGATGATCCCTGGGAGGCCACCCTGCTCTATTCCCAGGTGATCGATGCCCACCGTGACAATGCCCTGGGCGACCAGGTAAAGCTGAAAAAAGCACGGCTGGGCTATTATCTGGGGAATTTCTCATGGGCCAGGGCGCAGCTCGATGTGCTCAAAGCCAGTACGTCAAAGCTCACGGCCAACGACGCCATGGAACTGGCCCTTTTCCTGGGTGATCATTCCGCCCCCGATACCACCGACGCCGCCATGGGCTATTTTGCCCGTGCCGATCTTCTCTTTTTCAGACACAGGGAGGAGGAAGCCCTGGCACTGCTCGACACCATAGCCACGCTCTTCCCCGGGCATGCCCTGGTCGACGACATTCTGCTGCGGAAAGCCCGCATTGAGGAACGTCGCGGCGATTATGGCGCCGCCGTGGCGCACCTCGAAAAAATCACCACTGGTTTTTCCGGAGAGCTGCTTGCCGACGACGCCCTCTTCATGATGGCCAACCTCCTGCAATACAAACTCAGGGAACCCGAAAAGGCCGCCCGGGCATACCGCGAGATCCTCTTCAACCACCCCGGCAGCATCTACGTCCCTGAAGCCCGTAAGCTCTACCGCGAACTGACTGACGAAGAAGCCCTACCCGGGGAAAAGGAAACGGAGTTTTTCAATCAGCCCCCAAAACTATAAAGACAGGGCCATGGAGAAGAATATGAAGGCTAGTCTGACCTATGCCGGAGCGTCGGTGCTGATCTGGTCGACCGTGGCTACCGCCTTTAAGCTGGCCCTGCGCGGTATGGACCCCGTGCAGCTTATTTTTGTGGCTTCCGGGGTGTCGGCACTCTTTCTCGCCATTTTCCTGGTCATTACCGGCCAAACGGGCGCGTTGCTGAAAAGCACGCCTGCCGAGCTGTTGCGGTCGGCAGCCGTGGGTTTCCTCAATCCGTTCGGCTATTATCTCATTCTTTTCAGGGCCTATTCCCTCTTGCCGGCACAGCTGGCCCAACCCCTGAATATGATATGGCCCATCA
>CAYWUJ010000186.1:0-2174 GCA_964461455.1 uncultured Prolixibacteraceae bacterium
CCGAAGGGTAAAGGGTAATATGGTAGTATGGCCGGTGGAAGGTGGTGGATTCCACTCCTTCGCCGTTAAGGGTATGGTTGCGGGTGTCGAAGTAGCGGAATTCATTGCCGGCACTGAAGACATTCTCCCTGGAATAGTCGTAAACCAGGCGGTTCTGCTGTATGAAGAGGGGTTTCAGGTTCCTGATGGCGTTATCCCACCTGTTATTTTGCATAATGACGACCTTGATTTCATCGCGGGGGTTTTCGATGGGCAGTTTTTCGTGAAGAATAGTGAAGTCCACTTCGTGGTTTTCGCCGCGAAAGGCATCGGTGGTGGCCCGGCGCACCCGACCTTCTATGGTCACCCGCGGCTCGGTTACATAAAAGCGGCGCGACAACACCTGCTTCTCCCGGTCGTTATCCTCAAACACCAGCAGGATGTAATTCCCCGAATACTTAAGGGAAATCCTGTCGTTGGGAATTTCGAGGTAATAGTTGACATAGCTGAAGGTCGTATTGAAGGAACGGGCATAATCGTCGATGGGATTGTCGGTGAACCCTTCGAGGTACTGATTCTGGGTGAGAAAACTCTCATTCCAGTCGGGGTCACAATGGATCACCGTGTAATAATATCTTTTGGCTTCGTCTGACAGATCATCGAACTTCAGAACCAGCCGTGACTCTTCACCCAGTTCAAGGACCGGATTGGAGAGTTCAAACCCCTGACGGTGGAACCTGACCGATTTGATTTCTTCCCGGTAAATGGCATTTCCATGGTAAAAGCGGTTGTCTTCACCTTTTACCAACGTGGGAAGAAGAAGCATGGCGACTAAGAATAATAACCTGATGTGCATAAACCCTGATTTTAGGTTTCTCAGGCAAAAATAATACCGGTTTCGGTAAAAGCGCTGAAAAACGGCTGAATTATATAACGAAACACCTTGGCGGGATATTTTAAACCGGATAACTTTATCGTGGAATGATTGTGAAAATGGAGGATAATTATTTATTTTGGCTCTGAATTTGGAATCATTTGAAACATCGATATGTCAAAAACGATCAAGCTCAGGAAAGGGTTCAACATCAGGTTGAAAGGGAAGGCAGAGGCGGTTTTGGAGGAGGCTTCACCTTCCGGGATTTATGCTTTGAAGCCCACCGATTTTCCGGGGATGACGCCGCGGTTATCCGTCAAGCCGGGTGATGTGGTAAAGGCCGGGGAGCCGTTGTTTTACGACAAGTATCATCCGGAAGTGCTCTTTGTTTCCCCGGTAGGGGGGAGCGTGGAAATCGTCAACCGGGGTGAGCGGCGCAGGATCCTGGAGGTTCTGGTCAGGGCCGATGCCGCTGTGGGAGAAGTGGATTTCGGAAAGGGTGATCCTCTTCAGGAGAGTGCTGAGGTGGTCAGGGAGAAGATCCTGAAGGCGGGGTTATGGCCACTGATCAGGAGGCGTCCTTATGGCACCATTGCCCGGAGTGCTGAAACGCCCAAGAGTATTTTCATTTCCTGTTTTGATACGGCCCCCCTGGCGCCTGATTATAGTTTTGTACTCAAAGGGCAGGCCTCTGATTTTCAGGCAGGGGTGAATGCCCTGACCCGTCTGACCCCGGGCAAGGTCCATCTGGGTCTTCCCGCGGGGGGAGGCGACTTTTTCGCCGGCATGAAAAATGCGGAGATCACCTTTTACGAGGGGCCTCACCCGGCAGGCAACGTGGGTGTGCATATCCACCATACCGATCCGGTGAATAAGGGCGAGGTGGTATGGACCGTCAACCCCCAGGATGTGGTCATCATCGGGCGCCTGTTTACGAAAGGGGTGGCCGATTTCACAAGGGTAGTGGCCCTGACGGGTTCCGAGGTGGAGAAGCCCCGCTATCTGAAAACCATAGTGGGAACCCGGCTCATCCCCCTGCTCGAGGGCAACCTCAAGCAGGGCGGCAAGCAAAGGGTCATCAGCGGCAACCCCCTCACCGGACAGAAGGTGCTGAGCGATAATTACCTTAATTTCTATGATTCCCAGGTGACCGTCATTCCCGAGGGCGATGAATACGAGTTCATGGGCTGGGCCCGACCGGGAGTCGACAAGTTCAGCGCCTCGAAAACATTCCTCTCCTCCCTCTTCCCGAAAAAGGAATACGAGATGAACGCCAATCTTCACGGAGGAGGCCGTGCCTTTGTACTTTCGGGACAATATG
>CAYWUJ010000187.1:0-2169 GCA_964461455.1 uncultured Prolixibacteraceae bacterium
CTCGGGCTTCTTCCGCTGATTCCCCTGGTGTGGTTTCTGTTTCTTCGTTTTCCCGATCCCAAGCAAAGACAGGGACTTCCCCTGAAGGAGGGGCTTGCCCTGCTGAAACATCCCATTTTGCTGCTTTTGGGAGCCCTTCTGTTTTTTGAAAGTGGCGTTGAAGGGATGATCAGCAATTGGACCACCACTTTTCTGGAGAGCCGTGGTTTCGGCATCGAAAAGGCGTTGCTGGCCCTTTCTGCCCAGGTGGCCGGACTGGTCATCACGCGTCTTTTGCTGAGCCGTCTTCTCCGGAAATACCCGCCTGCCGGGGTTCTCTTTCTTTCGTTGGGTGTCATCCTGCTGGCCTCGCTGATTCTTTTCCTGGGGCATTCCTTTCCGGTGGTGGTGGCTGCCATGGTGCTCTTTGGCGTGGGGTTCGCCGCCGGATTTCCCGTGGTCCTGGGATTTACCGCCGAGCGCTATCCCCAACTCTCGGGAACGGCTTTCAGCATTGTCATCATCATGGCCCTCACCGGCAATACCCTTCTGAATTACCTCACCGGAACCCTGGCGGGAAGTGTCGGCATCGGCTATTTTCCGCTTCTTCCCGCGGTGTGCGCCCTGGCCATGATCCTTCTTCTCAGGCTGGTGCAACGGAGGATCTCCCGACGCTGAAACGGGAAAGGGGTTCCGGGGTTACCAGTGAATGGTTTCCTTGCCGTGTTCCGACAGATATTGGTTGGCCTTGCTGAAATGGCGGTTTCCGAAAAAGCCGCGGTAGGCCGACAATGGCGAAGGATGCACCGAGGTGAGAAGCAGATGGCGCGAAGGTTCTATGAATTTTCCCTTTTGTTGGGCATAACTCCCCCACAGCATGAATACCAGGTTATCCTTCTTTTCTGCCAGAAGGTGGATTACCCTGTCGGTAAACGTTTCCCACCCCTTGTTCTGGTGAGATCCCGCCTGTGTGGCCCTGACGGTAAGGGTAGCGTTCAGGAGGAAAACGCCCTGGCGGGCCCACCGTTCCAGGTTCCCGTGGCGGGGCACCGGAATCCCCAGATCACTTTTTATCTCGGCAAAGATATTCTGGAGGGAGGGCGGAAAAGCGACCCCTTCGGGAACCGAGAAACAGAGGCCATGAGCCTGTCCGGGACCGTGATAGGGATCCTGGCCCAGGATCACCACCTTGACCTGATCAAACGGGCATTGATTAAAAGCATTGAATATCAGTTTCCCGGGGGGATAGACCTTGTGTTGGGCAAACTCTTCCCTGACGAACCGGGTCAGCTCTTCAAAATAGGGTTTTTCGAACTCGCCGGCCAGAAGCCGTTTCCACGACTCTTCGATTTTCACATCCATCGCACATGATTTGAGATCAGAAAAAACAGAGAGATCACCGGGGCATGCTGAAGGCGCCGCTGATGACCACCTGGTCGCCAGGGGTGAGGAGGGCTGACTCTTTGATTTCCGCCATATTGCTATCCCGCATGCCTGTAGTCACCTTCACTTTTTTCAGGTGCCAGGGTTCTTGTCCGGGGTTACTCAAGACCAGGACATACTCTCCTTCTTCTCCGGAAACGAGGGCTGCCAGGGGAAGGGCCATGGCTGTCAGGGTGCCGGTGATGATTTGTGCCTTCACGAACATTCCCGGCAGAAAGGGAGACGGGCTCTTCGGGGTAAAGAGGACATGGACATTCACCGTTCTCTTTTCATCGAGTGACTTTCCCGTTTTGGTCACCGTACCCTCCTGGATTTCTGCGGAAACATCAGGGATGGTGAAGCGTACCTGCTGTCCTTCGTGCACCCCGGGAATGTCCTTTTCGAAAACCTGCAGGCTGATCATCAGGGGGGAGGTCTCCACGATTTCCAGCACCGGGGTTTCAGGGGCCACGTGGGTGCCGTTGCTCCCCTCCACGCGGGTCACGTATCCGCTGATGGGAGCTACGGAAGGTACCGATGTCACCATGCGGCCTTCGAGCAATGACGTCTTATTGATGTGGAGCATGGCCAGCCTGGCTTCCAGGGAGCTGAACCTTGCCCGGGTGGAGAGGTATTCACTTTCGGCTTTCAGGAAGGTTTTCCGGGCTGTCACATTTTCGCCTGCCAGCACCTTCTGGCGTTCAACCTCATCTTTCTGGAATTCCAGGAGGGCGCCGGCCGTGAGGTAGTCTTCCTGGAATTGCAGAA
>CAYWUJ010000188.1:0-2095 GCA_964461455.1 uncultured Prolixibacteraceae bacterium
TGCCCCGGAAATGAGAAAGAGGCCTCCCTTCGGGGAAGCCTCTTTCTCATTTTCAGCCTGATGAGCCTGCTTTTACTCTTCCGGTGCTGCGTCGTGTTCCAGGCGCAGGGTAATGGTGGGCTGGTCGCACACCTCAGAAGGTCCGAAATACTGGATGGGGCCGGGATAAACGAAGGAGGTTTTCCGGGCCCACTGGTCGCGGTGCTCCGTGAAATACCGGAAAGGAGCGCCCTCCAGTTCTACCAGCGCCTTCTGGATCACCGGCTTCATATGGCCATGCCGTTTTTCCATGTTCATCATCATGGTCACCGGAACGCCTCCTGCCACCCACTCAGTGGCAGGCCTGGTAAGATGGCGCACCGAAGCCATATATCCGGTCTTTCCGGCACCGATCAGCACCGAGGCGGTATACCCCAGGGAGTAACAGTAGTCGGCATCGAAGTTGGAAGGAGCGGCACACCGTCCTTCATAGCCGTAGAAATGGTAAAGCGTGCTGAATTTTCCGCGGAACTCCCCGGCTTTTTTCATCTTTTTCAGGCGGGCCTTGACCATCTCACCCAGGAGCATCTCCGTCTGGATCAGCGATACCTGCACATTCCCGTGGGGATCGCGGTCGAGGGTCAGCTGGTTGGCGATCCCTGCCGGCAGGGAGGTAAAAACAGCAGCCGACTCCGGGGTGAGCCGGGCAGCCACCATCTCACGGCGCACCCCATCGTCGGGGGTAGACCGGAACTCCTCCTCAAAGGCGGAACCTTCGGCAAGCATATCGTTTAACTCGGTGATCAGCACCTTCATCTCAGGGATAAATTCGATCAATCCCTCAGGAATCAGGGCGACTCCGAAATACTCTCCTCCGGCAGCACGGGCGGCAACCACAGAAGCCATATAATCCACAATATCATGAAGCGTTTGCTTCTTCTGCTCGACCTCTTCAGAGATCAGGCAGATATTGGGCTGCGTTTTAAGCGCACATTCCAACCCGATGTGGGAGGCGGAACGCCCCATCAACTTGATGAAATGCCAGTATTTTTTGGCTGAGTTGGCATCGCGGGCTATGTTGCCGATAAGTTCGGAATAGACCTTGGTGGCGGTATCAAAACCGAAAGAGGCCTCTACCATTTCATTTTTGAGGTCGCCGTCGATGGTCTTGGGACAGCCGATCACCTGAACACCGGCCTCTTTGGCTTTGTAGTACTCGGCCAGGACGCAGGCATTGGTATTGCTGTCATCACCTCCGATAATCACCAGCGCCTTGATATCCAGATACTTCAGAATCTCCAGGCCTTTGTCGAACTGGGCCGTCTCCTCCAGTTTGGTCCTTCCTGAACCGATGATGTCGAATCCCCCGGTATTGCGAAAGGGATCGAGGAATTCTGCGGTAATCTCAATATACTGGTGGTCCACCAGTCCCCCGGGGCCTCCCAGAAATCCGAAAAGCCGGCTGTCAGGATGGATCTTTTTGATGCCGTCGAAGATGCCGGCAATGACGTTATGCCCACCGGGCGCCTGCCCTCCCGAAAGAATCACTCCCACATTCAGCGGCTTGCATACTCCCTCACGGGTTCCGGCCTCAAAGGCGATCAGAGGCATTCCGTAAGTGTTCGGAAAGAGCATTTTAATCTCTTCCTGGTCATCGACAGAAGAGGTATTCTCACCTTCACGCAGAACCACTTCTCCCTTCAGGGAAGCTGGTAATTTCGGCCGGTAGGCGGCCCTTTCTTTTTGCAGCGGACTTATCATCATAATCTTATGGAATTATTGAATTTCTGAATGTTGAATTTCTGAATGGTCGGATCAAAGAATTTCTGCTTACGGAGTGCCAATTTACACTAATAATAGTACCAGAGCTTTCATTCACGGTGAGATCAACCAAAAATTTAAAGTTTTAGTAAACACCGGAGGTAAAATATTAATTTTGGCCCCATGATTTTCAAAACCGACATCAGGGGGTATCTAAACGCAGGAGTTCCGCTGATCGATGTTCGCAGTCCGGGGGAGTATGAGAAAGGCCATATTCCCGGGGCCATCAGCATCCCTCTGTTCAGCGATGAGGAGAGGGCGCATGTCGGCACCCTGTACACAAAAGTGTCAGCGG
>CAYWUJ010000189.1:0-2081 GCA_964461455.1 uncultured Prolixibacteraceae bacterium
TGGAGCACATCCATTCCCCAGGGTGCCAGCTCATGGTAACTGGGGGTTCCGGGCATCTCGAGAGAGTCAATGATCATATGGGGCAGGAGCTTTCCGAAAAGGTCCTTGACATTACGGCAGTCGAAGTAAACCCGGAATCCAAACTTGTCGTTTTCCCAGTTAACGCTTTCTCCCTGGGCGATGATCCTGAAACTGTCGCTGCATGAAGGGGCCAGGTACTGGTCCACTTCGGGAAAGCTGCCGTCGGGCTGCAGGATTCCCAATCTGACGTTGGTCCTTTTTTCAAAGGTGGGAACTTCTGCCGGGTCAGTGAAGGACACGACCATCTTGACGGAACTGCCTGCGGGGAGGTTGACCAGGACCACAGCCTCATCCCAGGTGCCGTCGCCATCCAAATCGTCGGACTGTGAGGGGAGTATCTCCCCGTTCATATGAAAAAGGGGCAGCTTATCCCCGGGAATGGCCAGCTTCGCCGCTACCTCGTTGCGCGAAAAAATCAGGGTCTCATCGTTCCTGTCCACAGAAAGCGGATTTTCAAGGACCCAGCCGGTGGTTTTACGGCAGCCGGTGGTTACTGCCAGGAAAAGGAAAATGATCAGGGTAAACCTCTTCATCACTTTTAAATTATGGGTTGTCGGTAATCTGAAAATGGTAATCAGTAATCAGTAATCAGTGATCGGTGCCTGCGGTGATCGGTAATCAGTAATCGGTGGTGCGGCGACCGTTAATCAGTATGACACGATACCTTAGTTCGGTGATCGGAAAGAACGTAACAGAGGAGGGGGTTTACAGGTCGTTTTCGCCCTTGACGTACCCGAAGTTGGCCAATATTCCCCCGTCGACGTATAAGACGTGCCCGTTGACGAAATTGCTGGCTTTGGAGGCGAGGAAGAGGGCGGCATTGCCGACATCTTCGGGTTCCCCCCACCTGGCGGCCGGGGTCCGCATCATGACCAGGTCGTTGAAGGGATGGTTCCCCTCGCGGATAGGGGCGGTCTGGGAAGTGGCGATATACCCCGGGCCGATGCCGTTGATCTGAAGGTTGTATTTGGCCCATTCGCAACACATATTGGCTGTCAGGAGCTTCAGTCCGCCCTTGGCGGAAGCATAGGCCGACACGGTATTGCGGCCGTAGACACTCATCATCGAACACATGTTGATGATCTTGCCTGCCCGTTTTTTGATCATGTTGGGCGCCACGCGCTTGCTGACAATCAGTGGGGCCACCAGGTCGACATCGAGGACCAGTTTAAAATCCGCCACGGGCATGTCGAGGATGGGAATGCGTTTGATAATTCCGGCGTTGTTCACCAGGATGTCGACAGCTCCCACCTCCCGCTCAATCGTGGAAATGGCTGCATCGACCTGGGCCTCGTCGGTCACATCAAAGACAATGGTGAAAGCATCGATCCCCGCTTCGGCATACTCCTTTTTTGCAGCTTCGAGGCGTGACTCCATCAGGTCGTTCACGCAAATCTTCGCCCCTGCCTTCCCCAGGGTTTTCCCGATGGCCATGCCGATACCGTGGGTTCCACCGGTGATCAGGGCCACTTTCCCTGTCAGGTCAAATAAATCATTCATTTGGTTAATTATTATAGATAGTAATTTGCTTACCAGAATTGAACGGTCATCCATCGGTTGACTGACCACTGACTACCGGCCACTGAATTCCGGCGAAGTGCCGGGGGGGTATTATACTCCCCGATACCTAACATACTTCCGTGCTTACCGCACTCTCACCGACCACCGGTTACCGGCGAAGCACCGGGTCCCTCCGCAGGCACCGGTTACCGCTTACCGGCCGCAGGCACCGATCACCGTATTCACCGCAGTTCATCGGGTTTGATGCTGTCCATATCGGCATAGTCGAGGTTTTCGCCGGCCATTCCCCAGATAAAGGAGTAGTTGGCGGTACCTGCCGCCGCATGGATGGACCAGCTGGGGGAGAGGACCGCCTGCTCGTTTTTCATCCATATGTGCCTGGTCTCCGTGGGTTGTCCCATGAAGTGGCATACCGCCTGTCCCACGGGAAGGTCGAAGTAATAGTAGACTTCATTCCTGCGGGAGTGGGTATGGGGTGG
>CAYWUJ010000190.1:0-2062 GCA_964461455.1 uncultured Prolixibacteraceae bacterium
AGACATTGTCGTAATACCCCTTAAACTGGGGCCATCCCCAGTGGTTGTCGCCCGGCAGCTTGTTGTTGTAAAAACGCTGCCACACATCGAGTACTCCGCCGGCCATTCTGTTTTTCCATACATGGGCAGGTCCGTTGCCCAGCCATTTCACCCCGATAATGTCCGACTCCGGAAAGGTGAAAGAGATGCCCGCAAAGGGGTGAGGGTCGGGCAGGAAATATTCATAATTCATTTCCAGCCATCCTCCGGGGTACATTTTCCAGGTGACGCTTTTAAGCTCTCCGGAATAGGTCATGGCCAGGGCGGCGAATTCCGGGGTGACGGCCTGCATAATCCCCGTGAGGCGGGCTTCCCCGCCTGCCAGAACAGGTCCCTGACCGAAGGGAATGGGAAGCCCCAGATCATTGCTGATCCACCGGATGGTACCGTCGGTTTTGCTGAAGGTGACCGCAATGCCCGAGGCTTTCAGGGTGACCAGGGTATCGCTTTCCAGGATTTCGGGAGCTCCCTTTTCCCGAGACAAGTCGGCCGCCTGCCGCTCAATGGGCAGGATATTGTCCTCTTCCACCCCCTGGGCGCGGAGCCGCTGTCGCAACTGCTGCTGCTGTTCGCTCAGGGAGGTGTAAACCAGTTGCCCCATCGTCTTTTTGTTGCCGTTGATTTTGCGGCTGTAGCAGTAAATCTCGTGGCCCGCAGGATCGAAAACTCTCAGGTAAAGGGCGTCATGTGTTTCATAGCCGGCAGGGAGGGCGACGGTCAGGAATCCCTTTCCCCGGGGCGGGATGGCCGGACTATCGACGGAACCGCTGGCGGCCACGGTATGAAAGGGCTGCCGGTCGGTCACCGTGCTGAAATCAATGAGCTGCCATTCAAAACGGCACGCACTGAGGTTGGTGAAGTGGTAGCGGTTTTCCACGGGAATCTTCCCGTCGAAGCTGGCGGTGATGTCCGGAAGGGTCACTTTTACAGGGCTGAAGATTTTCCGGATGGCATAATAGCTGCCCTCCTTTTCCCGGTGGGGACCCACGACCCCGTCGGGACCATTCACCCGGTTGGCATCGATAAAGCCGTTGAGATCGGTGCGGACAATCCCCTCATCGACCAAGGCCCAGAGGAATCCTCCCCCGGCATTTGGGGTTTCCCAGAAGAGCTCCCAGAAATCTTCGAGAGCGGCACCGCCACCGCCGTCATCCTGGGCATGGAGGAATTCGGTGGGCATGTAGATTTTTCCTTCGGCGAAGATCTTTTTCGAACTGTTATAATTCTCATAATGGTTGCAATCGATGCCATTGTGATCGTTCCCGGGACGGTGATGGGCGTGGATGACCGGACGGCCCGATTTGTCCCAGCGGCCGAAATCATCGTCGAGCTCTTTGTTGGTGCCTCCTTCGTTGCCGTTGCTCCAGAAAATTACCGAGGGGTGGTTCAGGTCGCGGAGAACCATTTCCTTCACCAGTTTCTCCCCGGCAGCGGTGGAATAGGCATTCTGCCATCCGGCGAGTTCATCGAGAACGTAAAGTCCCAGGGAATCGCAATACGCCAGGAAAGCCTTGTCGGGCGGATAGTGGGCACATCGCACGGCATTCATGTTCATCGATTTCATCAGCAGGACATCCTCCAGGTTGATGCGGTCGTTGAGGCAACGGCCGCTTTCGGGCCAGAAGGCGTGGCGGTTGATCCCCTTCATCTTGATTTTTGTACCGTTGAGGTAGATGCCGTCTCCTTCCCTGATTTCAATGGTGCGGAATCCGAACTTTTCGCTGGTGGTAAAGAGATTTTTTTTGCCGTTTTTCAGGGTAACGGTCACTGAATAGAGGGCTGGGGTTTCGGCACTCCAGGTCTTTGGGTGGTCCACCTTGCAGGAAAGGGTCAGAAGCGAATCATTTGGGGTGACGCCGGCTTTGCAGGTGGCCACGACCTGTCCGCCGGTATCGGCAATCACCGCTTCCAGGGTGCTACTCTCTTTCAGTCCGGCCGGATAGACGTCCATCTCAAAGGTGCCGTCCGCCTTGGCGTCAATGGCCACTCTTTGAATGTGTTCCGGGGGGAGGGCTTCCAGGTA
>CAYWUJ010000191.1:0-2049 GCA_964461455.1 uncultured Prolixibacteraceae bacterium
GCGCCCGCCCACGCCGTTCTCGTTGATGGCCTCGATAGAGAAGTAATAGGTTTTTCCCTTGTTCATTTTGCCTGGTCTGGTGAATAAATGAGGTCAGAATCCCGGGTCATCAGGGTTCCCGGGGGTGCAAAGGAAAATCAGGAACTGATCCATTTCTGTTAACCGGTCATCTCCATTCCGTGAAGCCGTTCCGGAGGAGGAAAGGATTATTCCACCGCTGCGGGATCGTGTGTGAATCCCAGGAGTTGCAGGCCCTTTTGGACATCCTCGTTCTTCATGAACAGATCCCAGAAAATGCCCGTCCGGTAGTTCTCGACCATGACAGGAATGGGACCCTGGTCGATGGCCAGATAGCGGGGAAGGAGCCACTTATGCGTGTGGCTATAGGCATCGTAGGGTCCGTATTCCCCGATGAGGGTGTCGGCTTCCTCATAGAGGTAGCGGAGGAATTTCATTGATTCTTCGGGGGTATAGGGGAAGGAGGAGAGGGCTGCCGTGGGAGAGATCACGCCCAGGTCGGAATCTCCGGGATGGTGCCCAGCATAGCCCCTGACCGAATAGCTCGAGGTGAATCCCCACTGTTTTTCACCATACCCTTCGAAGCCTTTGGGATTGTCGACGGCATAGCGGTAGTGCATCAGGGCGTGGTTGCGGTTCAGCTCCCAGTAGTCGGCATACCGGTCTTTCAACCCTTTGGGGTTAAGTCCCAGATAGGAGTAGTGTGCCCAGAAGAGGGGGCCTGTCGGGTCGCTGCCGTGTTCGTAGAAATCGAGAACCGTGGGGAGGTCGTAAAAGACCGTGTCGTTGGCGATGGCGCCATCGCGGGCCCATCCCTTGTGGTAGACTTCGGGGTTGATCGGGTGGGTGGGGGATGCGGCCGCGAGCACATACATGATGAGGCATTCATTGTACCCCCCCACCGGGAAGTTCATTTCCCAGGCATAGTTGGGAGACCAGTGCCAGTAAAGGACATCCTTCCCCTGGGTGTACCAGTCCCATTCCACCTCATGCCACAACCGGGTGATGTCGGCCACCAGCTGTTGTTCGGCATCGTTACCATTCCGGAAATATTCGGCGACGGTGAGAAGGCCCTGGATCATGAAGGCCGACTCTACGAGGTCACCGCCGTCATCTTTCTTGCTGAAGGGTTTCACCTTTCCCGTGGGGCCGTCGAGCCAGTGGGGCCAGGCCCCGTGGAAACGGTCGGCACGGGCCAGGTAGGCGACGATCTGCTGCAAGCGGGCTAACCCCTGCTCACGCGTGATAAAACCCCGTTCAATCCCTGTCAGGATCACCATGACCCCGAAGCCGGAACCTCCCAGGGTGACCACATCCTGGTCGTTCTGGGGATAGTCGCCATCGAGATGGATACGTTCCCGCGCCATCCCCGAGGTGGGCTCCGCTGCATCCCAGAAATAACGGAAGGTCTGGTACTGTAGGAGGGTCAGCAGCGAGTCATCGCTCATCACGGAAGGGGTGGAGGCTCCCTTTTGCGTTGAGGAAGTACGGGGGTTGCAGGAACCCAGAATAATCCCGGCAACCAGGATCATCAACGGTAGTAAACTTTTTATTCTCATTGGTGAAGTTATTGATTAACAGATTTTACTATTTTATGACCATCAGACGGCCGGTGAATGTTTCTTTTCCGCTGGTGACTTTTACCAGGTATATTCCGGGAGGCCAGGCTCCGCACTCCAGCGTCGGGGCGATGGAGGCCTGCTTTCCGTTCCGGAGGAGGAGGATTTCACCCCTGGAGCCGAAAACCTGCAGTTGGTCGATTTCTCCTCCCCGGGGTATGACAATAGTGGCCTTACTGCTGCAGGGATTGGGAAACAGGGACAAAAGAACGGGGAGTTCCGTGCTCTCTGCCGGGGTGGCGGGATCGTACTGAAACCCCAGTTTTCCGAGGCCAATTATAACATCAGGATCTTTCATCACCAGCTTCCAGAGCAGGGCGGAGCGATGGTTTTCGGTCATCACCATGATGGGGCCCTGGTCGATGCCCAGCCAGGCATCTCTGACCCATCCCAGCTGGTCGTTGAAGGCATC
>CAYWUJ010000192.1:0-2047 GCA_964461455.1 uncultured Prolixibacteraceae bacterium
CGAGCTTGAACCCCAGATAGGTAAGCCTTTGCAGGGGGTTGAGCTTCTGAAGTCCTGTCTTTTTCGTGGGGTGGTCCTCCCCCCGGAACATGCCCACGGCATAAAAACGGATCTGCTCGGCCAGCTTCTGGGTGGTGGGGATGTACTGCTTCCACTCTCCCGTCACCATGTGCCAGAAGATGGCGAAAACAATGAGCCCGATGAGCATCCACGAGGCCACCCGGTGAAACATGGCCGCATGTTCAAACCCCAGCACATGGATGGACCCGTGCACCTCAAATCCCGTGAAGGCCAGGAAAAGGATCAATCCCGCCTGCGACCAGTGCCAGAAACGTTCAAATCCCTTGTATACATATACTTTTTTCATGTGTTTTAATTATTATGTTCATTTGGCACATTACCAGAAACACATGGAATATCCATGTGGTTAATCATTCCGGTTAGGGCATAAATGATGCATGGATATTTCATAACTCAGCACTTTTATCCGATTCATTGTTTCTGCCCAGAAGCTCTCCTTTTCTTTTACTGCCGGCCAGGAAACGCAGGATGGCATGCAGGATGACGCCTGCCAGGGCCGCAAAGAAGAGAAAACTCCCCGAGGCATCGAGGGTTTTATGGTAGTCGCGTCCCGGGAGGTAGAAGCCGTCGAGCTTCTCCAGCCTTCCGTCGTGACGGGTATGACATTCGGCACATCCCACCGACTGCTCCTTGGGAGCCACCATGTGGTTGATGGGCCAGTACATGATGGTCTCCACAAAATCATATTCCCCGCTGTAGGGAAGTCCCACTACGCTCATTCCGGCTGCCGAAGCGGTATTCCAGTCAAAATCCTTCCAGTAGGCGCTGTCTCCCTTTTCCAGGGCGAAGAGCTTGGGCTGGATCAGCGTTTTGTAAACCTTGTCGTAGATCTGGTCCCCGGTATTGATCTTCACGGGGAAGATCCTGGAGTTTTTGTCATCGTGGGAGCCGAAAAGGGTGTTCATCTTCACCGGTACTTCCCCGATGGTATCGCCCAGAAGGTAATGGTCGGCCGTTCCGTTGAACCAGAGATAATCGGGTTTTATGTTTTTGGCCCAGTGGAAGGTCCCCTTGATGGAGAGGTACTCGACGGTGCTGTCGCTGTTGTATTCCTGGTAGGGTTCCCCGTCGCGCAGCTTTCCGGCGTCTGACCATTTCCAGGCCATCTTGGTGGGGTTTTCCTTGGCGTAGACGGGAATATGGCACGTCTGGCAGGCCACCTTGGCATTATGCCGGTTCAGGAGTTCATCAAAATGGGGCGTGGAGGTGTGGCAATCCTCGCAGGTCGCCCGGTTATAGTTGACCGACGACACCGAGTAGAGCTTGCCCTTGATCTGATGGTTCTCGGCGGTATGACAGGCCACGCAGGTCATGTTCATCCCGTTGGAAGCCATGTGCACGTCGATGTCCCTGCTGCATGCCACCTGCGCCATCTCCAGGTCACCGTGTTTGACGTTGTTGCCGCCACCGCTGTAAAAGTGACAGCTGCCGCAGTTGATGCGGTTGGGACTTCCGACACTCTGGGCTACCTTGGTCAGATTGACACTCCGGTCAGGATACCCGGCCATGGAAACCCCCTTGAGGTACTCCTCGCTGTTGTCGTGGCATACCATACAGTCAACATTCCGGGCATTGTTGAAATCGAAATGGTCGTCGTTCATGCCGAAACCGATGTGGCAGGCCGCACAGGCCAGCTCATTCGACTGGGCACCCAGACAGAAGTTGTTCAGCACGTTCTTCTTTCCGGCGGAAGCCACCCCCCTGCCCTCTACATAGGTCACCCGCTCCCAGTTCCAGTGGGCCGAATTCATGATCTCCCGGTGCCGCTCGGTATGACAACTGTTGCAGGCTTCGGTAACCTCCTGCGGAGTGGCAAAGGCACGCTGCAGGGCTGGCAGCTTGCTGTGGTCCACAGAAGGTACCGGACTCACCGAATACTCCTGTTTGAGCTTCTCCAGCTTCAGGTTGTAGTACTCCTCTTCGATACTGAACCACCTGATAAACGCCAGGAGAGCCACCACAAAGA
>CAYWUJ010000193.1:0-2015 GCA_964461455.1 uncultured Prolixibacteraceae bacterium
ACCTCACCAGCTTTTATGATATCTACAACTTCTGGATCTCTGATGACAATAAACAGTATGCATCTTATGACAATGGCCTGCTCAAATTCAGTGACGGCAGGGAGTGCAGTGAGGTCTTTTCCCCTTTCAGGGATGTGGTAGACGGAAAGCCGGTGATAGGGTTCTTCTATTTTTCTTCTGCGAAAAATGCGATCATGAGTTCCTCTCATCCTTTCTGACCTTTCATCCATGAAAGCCGGAAAACGGGTATTCTGGCCATGGGTTTTCCTTTTTCTGCCATGGTTTTGGCTGGCTGCCGGCCGTGCCGAAAGTCAGGTTCCGGGAAAGGAGATGGATTTCGCTGTTTATTATGGTAAAAACTGGGAGAATGCCCGGTCCTTTGTGGCTGAAAACAGCTTCTGGATGGTATCGTTGGCCCGGGAGGCCGGCGTGGATCCCGCCCTGGCGGTGGCGGTCGTTTTTCCTGAACTGGTGCGCTATGACGCCCTGCGTGACAGGATGGAACTTACCCTGCTTAAGACCCTCTATACCCATTATGGCCGCGAATATGCCGATTTTTCGGTGGGCAGGTTCCAGATAAAGCCCTCCTGTGCCGAAGATATCCTCAGGGAACTACGTAACGGGGGACCCCGGAAACTGGAGCGCCGACTGCACCATCTTCACCGGGGAGCATCAGACCACGCTTTAAGAACGGCCATCCTCCGCGATATGGAGGATCCCCGCACCCAGTTTCTTTATGTCGTGGCGGTCATCAGAATTCTCGACCGGAGGTTTCCTCATTTTAGTGACCAGGAAAATGCCGTCAAAATTCCGTTTTATGCCACCGCTTACAATTGCGGATTCATGAACAGTGAGGTTGATATTCTGAAGCTGATGGGAGAGAAGAACTTCCACACCCGACTGATGAGACCGGCGCAATGTACTTCCTATGCCGCCATTGCAGAAGCATACTCCAGGGAGGCCGCAGGTTCAGGCCATTCTCATATCCCGTAGGAATAGCCGGGAAGGGGAGTGGTTATAATCTTTTCAGTTTGAAGAAGGGAAGGTAGGGTGATCCTTTACTGACGTTACCGCCGATCTGGCGGCTCGATTTGCCGTAACCTTCCTTCAGGGTATATACCACCCCGAAGGTGATCTTCCCTATTTGGGTGCGGCTGGTGAAAGGCTCCAGTTTTCCCCGGTCATCGGGATCTCCGAATTTCCATTGATAAGTGGGATCCTCGACCCAGGTTTCGTTTTCTTTCCAGTCGAGGTTGGGTTTTCCGTCGAGGATATTGGAGTTGATCAGGCGGTAGGAGCCGTCGGCATAAAGGGCTATGCGGTCGGTCACCTGTAATTCAAAGCCAATACCGGCCCCGACAAGAAATGCCGGTTTGTAACCTTCAGGCGCCCCTGCAACTCCCCGGGAATAGAGTATGGGTTCTCCCGGAGTGTGATCGGGGTGCTGAGTGGTCACATAATCTTCCCACAGTTCGGGTGTTTTAAGCTTCAGTTCCGTACCTACCAGCGCCATACCTGCACTCGCCTTGATAAAAGGCCTGAATCTGCCGTAAGGAGCCGGGTAAACCCGCAGGTTTCCCACGAAGTTGATCAGCTGGGTATTATAGGTTGTTGGCATGTTGGTTTGCCAAAAAATAGTATCGGAATTCTGTCCTACAGAATGGAGTTGCAGATGATCTCTGCTGAATTGAAAGTTTGAATATCCGGGAGTGTCATTTTCTCCTGACATCCGGTCAGTACCCACTTCAAACCCCAAATAAACCTTGTCGGAAAGTGACATCATCAGTTCCGCTTCAAACCCCAGATTCCCCTTATGGGTGAATTGGGTGACGGTGCTGGTTCCTCCTATAAGGAGAAGATCAATGTCGGGATGAGGGATCTCATCGCCCTGGGGTTCGTTCATAAACCGCGTGGAATTTCCGCTGATCCTCAGTTTCAGGGTATTCTGGCCTTCCATCAACAAGGGCAGGGCCAGCAGTAAAACCATCACGGTGCCGGTGGTCAGTATTCTTTTC
>CAYWUJ010000194.1:0-2003 GCA_964461455.1 uncultured Prolixibacteraceae bacterium
ATCCATCCCCTGAGCCGGTAGTACATCAAGGCCACCGCCTCGCGGGCGATCAGGATTTCGTATTTGAGGTGGGTCCACACCTGGTACCTCACCTGAAAGTTCTTCCCCACATCGGGAACCAGCACGGGGTCGCTCCCCAGGTCGTCGTCACGGAAGGTAAAGTCGGCTTCCGAAGGGTTCTCAAAAGCAGGGAGTCCGGCCACCTTCGTGAACCCCGCACGGGTGAAACTCAGCACCGACCGGCGCATGTTCTCAGGCGAGGTAATCAGCAACAGGGAACGCTCCCTGTCGAGCAGTCCGGCACATTCCAAAGCCTGGGAGCGCGTGTTGGTACCCCGGCTTCCGAAGAGGATCCTGGAACCTTCCACGCCCCTGAGCACCAGCTCCTCCCTGATCTTCACCGGCGTTCCCGAAGTATCGGCGGTATCGCCGGGCATCACCACCACCACGGGGACTCCCCGATAAGAATGCGCAGCCCGTGCAGCATACCAGCTCCTGATCAGGTTCGACTCACTGGGCATCCCACTGCCGCCCAACAACACAATATACCCGGGAGTTCCGGCATTCCCCGAACGGCTGGTCCCCAGCCAGTGCAACCCCCGGTATGGCAGGGTGGTGAAGGCCACCGCCACACAAATAAGTGACAAAACCCCGGTAAACAACACTATTTTTCTGAACAGTCCCAAATTTTGAATATTTTTGGATAAAATTAGGGATAACTTTTAAATCAACCGATTTTGGATCAAAAAGTACTGGAAAAATTAAAGCTTCTCTTCAGGGAATACTCAGGAAAAGAGGCCATAACGACAGAGTTTCTGCCTCACTCAGGATCTTACAGGGAGTATGTCCGCCTCGGCAACGGCGATTTCACAGCCATCGGCACCTGGAACAGCGACGTGAAAGAAAACATAGCCTTCCTCAGCTTTTCACGCCATTTTCATCAGGAGGGAATTCCCGTCCCTGAAATTTTCATCTGCAGCGAAGACCAAACCTGCTATCTCCAGGAAGACCTGGGGTCCACCACACTTTTCGATTTTCTGACTACTACGCGGCAGCAGCAGGGATTCTCCCGTACCATCACCGAGGAATACCGCAAGGTGCTCGCCGTGCTCCCCGCTATTCAGGTTTCCGCAGGCAGGGGAATCGACTACGCGGTATGTTATCCGCGCGCCGCCTTTGACCTGCAGTCGATGTTGTGGGACCTGAGCTATTTTAAATATTACTTCCTGAAACTGGCCAAGATCCCCTTCGACGAGCAACTCCTCGAAGATGACTTCCGGCAGTTCACCGATTACCTGCTGAGCGCCGGCAGCGAATATTTCATGTACCGCGACTTCCAGTCCAGAAATATCATGCTCAGGGAAGATAAGGTGTGGTTCATCGATTACCAGGGAGGCCGCAAGGGAGCCCTCCAGTACGACCTGGCCTCCCTCCTCTACGACGGAAAAGCCGATATTCCCCAGGGAGTCAGGGATGAACTCTTCGAGTTCTACCTCGACGAACTGGAAAAGATCATTCCCGTTGACCGCTATGAGTTCATGCGCTTCTTCAAGGGCTTCGTGCTGATCCGCATCATGCAGGCCATGGGAGCCTACGGATTCCGCGGTTTCTACGAAAAAAAGGAGCACTTCCTCAAAAGCATCCCCTATGCCCTCGATAACCTCGACTCTATCCTCCGGAAGCTCGACCTCCCCGTGGAATTGCCTGAACTGACCAAAGTACTCCATGAGGTGGCCTCATCGCCCTTCCTCAGGTCGATCGGACAGAAAGAGCATAACCTGACCGTCAGGGTCACCAGCTTCAGCTATAAAAAGGGATTGCCCGCCGATCCCTCGGGAAATGGCGGGGGTTTCATCTTCGACTGCCGCGCCATCCATAACCCCGGAAAATACCTGGAATATAAAACCCTGACAGGAAAAGAGACCACGGTACAGCAATTCCTGGAAGACAAATCAGAAATGCCGGAATTCCTCACCCTGGTGACCTCCCTGGTGGAACAGTCC
>CAYWUJ010000195.1:0-1995 GCA_964461455.1 uncultured Prolixibacteraceae bacterium
ACGGCGGCATAAAACATCCATCCCGGCCAGGGGGCCTCCTGCGGGGAATAAGTGGTTCCGTGGTAGAAAACATGGTTGATACCGGCGAGCAGGAAGAGGTCGACGGCCTGTTTGACCTCTTCGAGGGAGGCTTCGAAGTGGTCTTTCAGCCAGGTTGCCGATTCCGAGGAGGCCAGTTTTTTGCCGGTGACGTGGGCCACCGAGGAGGCCGATTTCACCTTGATGATATCTTCGCCTTCCGTTTCGGGAATGTCGGCAGAAGCATAGAGGTCGAGGATATTGGCGGGTGCGCCGTGGGCCTGGTTGCGGATGGTTTTCCCATTTTTCAGGGCCCAGGAGTGCCATCGTTGGGTATAATTTTCGAGGATCAGGTCGGAGATGGTCTCCCGGTAGTCGGTCAGCACGCGGCTGTTGACGTCGGTGGAGTCGAGGCCCAGGAGTGCCGGCAGGTAATGGCGCAGGTCGTAACTGCGTCGTTTTTGGAATTCTTCAAGGAGAAGAGGGGTGAAGTCGGCTTCTCCGCGGGCATCGTCGACTTCGTAGGAGTCGTTGAACCAGGCGCGGAGGCCGGTGATGTTACGGCCTTCGAAAGCTTTGTCGAAGTGGGTGAGATAGTTATCGATGGCGGAAGCCGAAAAGTGGTCGATGACGTCGCCTTCGCCGCCGGGACCAGCGCGTTCCACCATTTTACCGTGCCATCCTTCGAAGAGGGCCACCAGTCTCCACTCTCCCGGGGGAGCCTCCCAGGTGAGAAGGCCTTCGTCGCTGACCAGAGAGGTGAGGTCGAGGATTTCTCCCGCGGAGGAATAGGCCATCAGGGCTTTCAGGGGCATGGGCCTGGGAAAGCGTACCTGGTCGATGGCCCACGCCTGCAGACTGTCGGCATGGGTACTGATGGGGTCAAGGAGCTGTTCCATCGTCAGCTCTTTGCGGGTGATCACCCGCAACAGGGGTTCCTGGATGTGGAAGATGCGGGAGGTAACGGTGGACCCTCCCTGCTCTGTTCTGGTGACGAAGCTCATCATTCGGCAGGCGTCTTCCGGGGTTACCCAGGGTCCGCCGAAGGGCCATCCCGAGGCCATGGCCAGGTCGATGCCGAGGCCGAGGCGGCCGGCTTCACCGAGGGTATACTCAAAATGGTCGATCCATTCAGGGGAGAGGAACTTTAAAAACCGCTCCTCATAACCGTGAACGCCATAGATGGGGGTGATTTCCAGTCCGCCCAATCCCGCCGCAGCATACTGTTCCAGGGCAGCGGTCAGGTTGGTGGAATCTACGGCTGAGGCCATCCACCACCAGCGGCTCCAGGGTTTCATTTCCTGGGTGACCCCGGGCCAGCCGGGAGTTGGGGTGGTCTCCCTTTCTTGTTGGCATGCGCCGCAGAAGAGAAGGGGCCCTGACACCAACAGAAGCCAGAGGAGTTGCTGCAGGCGGAGGCGGCGGGAGGAGGGGGGAGTGTTTCTTGTTGTCATGGGATTCGGGTTTTTAAAGGTGGCTGGTTCATATAGATTAGCCTGTCAGGGTGCCGGTGGCAGATGGCCTGGTGGGGCGAGTGTCGTGTGGTCTTCGGCATGACGGTCAAAAGGCATAATCCTTTGAGGGGGTTCGGGCTTCGGCCATGATCAGGAGCAGTTCCTCCACGACTCCGGGGTGGTCAGTGGCCACATTGCGGGTTTCCCCGGGGTCGGTGGCCAGGTCGTAGAGTTCCGTGTTGGTTTTTGCAGGGTTGAGGAGGTGGGTGCGCACCAGTTTCCAGTGGTTGCGGAGGAGGGCCTGGCTTCCTTCCGCTTCGTGGAATTCCCAGTAGAGGTAGTCATGTCGTGGTTGTTCTCCGCGGCTGGTGAGGGTGGGGAGAAAGGAGATGCCGTCGATGCCTCCGGGGGGTGTGGTTCCGGCTAGGGCGGCCAGGGTGGGCATGACATCCCAGAAGGCGGAGACATGGCCGGTGGTGGTGCCTGCTTTGATGGTTCCGGGCCAGCAGGCGATCATGGGAAC
>CAYWUJ010000196.1:0-1984 GCA_964461455.1 uncultured Prolixibacteraceae bacterium
GCGGTGGTCGAGATCGTCGACATTCCCGGACTGGCCAAAGGGTCGAGTGAAGGGGAGGGGATGGGCAACAGCTTCCTGGCCGACATCCGCGATACCGATGCCCTGATCCACGTGCTCCGCTGCTTCGACGACGAGAACCTGATGCATATCGACGGAAGTGTCGATCCCCTCAGGGACCTGGAAACACTCGACTTCGAACTGCAGGTCAGGGACATCACTTCCGTGGAGAAAAAAATCCAGCGTACCGAGAAACTGGTCAAGGCGGGAGTCAAGGATTCAAAGGCCACCATGGAAGCTCTTCAGAAGGTCAAACAGCACCTTGAAAATTTCAGCAATATCAGGGACCTCGACCTCGATGAGAATGAGAAAAGGCATATCCAGGACCTCTCCCTGCTGACGGTTAAGCCGGTGTTGTATGTCTGCAACGTCGACGATGCCTCTGCCGTAACCGGAAATGGCTATACCGAAAAAGTGATGGAGTATCTGAAAGGACAAAATGCCGAAGGGCTCATCATCGCTGCCAAACTGGAAGCCGATATCGCCGACCTGGAGAGCGAAGAGGACCGCTTGGAATTCCTCCACGATGCCGGACTGACAGAGCCGGGGGTGGACAGGTTGGTACGCTCGGCCTATTCCCTGCTCAACCTCTGTTCCTTCTTTACCGTCGGACCCAAGGAGATCAAAGCCTGGACCATCCGCAAGGGGATGACGGCTCCCCAGGCTGCCGGGGTGATCCACAGCGACCTGGAACGCGGCTTTATCAGGGCCGAGGTGATGAAATACAACGACTTCATCACCCTGGGGTCTGAACACGCCTGCAAGGAAAAGGGAAAATTCTTCGTCGAAGGGAAAACCTACATCGTGGACGACGGCGATATCATCCATATCAGGTTCAACGTATAAAAAGAATCAGATCTTTACCGGCTTCACCTTCCAGATATGGTCACAATAATCCCTGATGGAGCGGTCTGAGGAGAATTTCCCCATGCGTGAAACATTGAGGATGGCGCGGCGGTCCCACGTTTCCTTATCCTGCCACACCTCTGAAACCTGCTCCTGGGCTATGACATATTGCGGATAATCGGCCAGCAGCAGGTAGGGATCACTCCATTTCAGGTTGTCGGCAATGGGCCGGAAGAGTTCGGTGTCTCCCCCCGATAAAAATCCCGAAGTGAGGAGATTGATCGCTTCGCGGAGCTCCTCATTGTTCTCATAAATGAAATAGGGATTGTAGCCGTTGCGTTTGGTCTCTTCCACCTGGGCGGCATTCAGGCCGAAAAGGAAGAAATTTTCCTCACCCACTTCTTCCCTGATCTCCACATTGGCGCCATCGAGGGTGCCGATGGTAAGGGCGCCGTTCATGGCGAATTTCATGTTGCCCGTGCCGCTGGCTTCCTTGCCCGCCATGGAGATCTGTTCCGAGAGGTCGGCAGCCGGATAGATATGCTGGGCGTTGGCTACGTTAAAGTCGGGGAAGAAGACTACCTTGAGCAGACCCCGGATGTCGGGGTCTTTGTTCACCACTTCTCCCACGGAATTAATCAGCTTGATGATCAGCTTGGCCATGTGGTATCCCGGGGCTGCCTTTCCGCCAAAGAGGAAGGTGCGGGGCACCATTTCCATGCCGGGGTTATTCTTCAGCCGCAGGTAATGGGTCAGGATATTCAGCACATTGAGGTGCTGGCGTTTGTATTCATGGATCCGTTTCACCATGATGTCGAAAAGCGAGGTTGGATCGACGAATACGCCGGTTCTTTCGCCGATGAGGGTGGCCAGTTTTTGTTTGTTCTCCAACTTAATGGCCCTGAATTTTTCCCGGAAAGCGCCATCTTCTGCGTAAGGTTCCAGCTGACGGAGTTTGTCGAGAGAGGAAGGCCAGCTGTCCCCGATGGCGCTGGTGATCAGCTGTCCCAACCCGGGATTGCTGAGCAGCAGAAAACGGCGGGGGGTCACCCCGTTGGTGACATTGTGGAATTTGCCGGGA
>CAYWUJ010000197.1:0-1982 GCA_964461455.1 uncultured Prolixibacteraceae bacterium
GATCCGTCAGCACATCAATGCTGAAGGTCTGCTCCGCATTCCGGGGTTTGATGCCGTATACACTTTTCTTTTCCAGACGGCGCACCAGCTTGTTCGGGGCATCGTAACGGGCAAGCACACTTGAATTGCCCCCCTTGAGGATGAAACACTCGTTAGCCCCGGGCTTGTAGTTCCAGTCCACCGCCAGCATGCTGAAAGAGCCCTCCTGATATAGCTTGTCGATCAACCCGGGACTGAAATTCTCAAAACTGGCCACCGTTTTCTCCAGAATATGAACATCCCTCACCTGGTCCGACTTGTAATCCTCCGATTGAATCCCCAATGACTTGGCCTTCATGCGCAGATTGATGTCCTTGCTCACCAGTACGGTCTTCCGGGTGGGATTTTGCTTCGCCGTATACTCGGCAATAGAAAGAATCTGATGGTCAGGGATATCCTCATGGAATGAGTTCCTTAACTCGGTGGAATAAGGTTTTCCGGTTTCGATGCGGAGCTTCCCCAGATTGGGTCCCAGCGGCTTCCCCCCGTTGAAAAGCTCATCCCCGACAATTTCATCGAGTAACCTGACGAACTCACGCGCCTGGTAGTTGATCAGGTCGTTGCCCCTTTTGAATTTATCCAGCTCTTCCAAAACGACAATGGGAAGGACGATGTCATTCTCCTCAAACTGGTAAATGCAGGTGTGATCATGCAGAATCACATTGGTGTCAAGAATAAAAATCTTGCTCGTAATCTTCTTTTTAGCCATTTCAGGATTTTTGGTTTTCGTAAATGTAAATATTTCGGGTCCTTTTTTCGGGTCCTTTAGCATAATTTAATAAACTTGCAACGGTTAATAAGTTTTGGCAATGGACCGTTATCAGTCGATTCTGGAGTATCTCTACACCCGTTTGCCCATGTTTCAGCGCACGGGACCGGCGGCTTATAAACACTCCCTGGAGAACACGCTTGCGCTCGACAGGATGTACGGGCATCCCCACCGGCAGTTCCGCACCCTTCACATTGCCGGGACCAACGGCAAGGGGTCGGTGTCGCATATGCTGGCCGCCGTCATGCAGGCTGCAGGGTACCGCACCGGACTCTACACCTCGCCACACCTGGTCGATTTCAGGGAGAGGATCAGAATCAATGGCAGGATGGTCCCCAAGGCAGAGATTGTACGCATGGTCGGTGATTTTCACCTCCGGAACCACAACGAAGAGATCGCCCCCTCCTTTTTCGAGCTTACAGCAGCCCTGGCCTTTGACTATTTCGCACGCAAAAAAGTCGACATCGCCGTCATCGAAACCGGTCTGGGAGGAAGGCTCGACTCCACCAATATCATCTCCCCGGAAGTCAGTATCATCACCAACATCAGCTTCGACCACATGACGTTGCTGGGGAACACCCTTACAGAAATCGCCACGGAAAAGGCAGGGATCATCAAGCCGGGGGTTCCGGTGGTCATCAGTCAATGGCAGCCCGAAGTGGCCTCTCTCTTTGAGGAGAAAGCAGCAGAACAGGGTTCTCCCCTCTTTTTCGCCGGAAAGGAATACCACGCTGACTACAGTATGAGGGATACCGCCGGAAGGCAGGTGTTCAATTTCCACAGGGGCGTGACTTCCGGAAACGGGGCACCGCAAACAGACCAGGCGGCGACCAGCGAAGAGGTTCCGGGGAAAACCGGAAATAGGGGAACAGCAAAGACCGCTGTAGGGGGGATGAGAATAGGGAAGACTGTACCCCAGGAAACAGGAACAGAGAAGGCCGCAGCCGGCGACAACGGATATGAAGGACTCAAGACCGATCTCACGGGGAGCTACCAGCGCCTCAACATTCCGGCAGTGCTCACCACCGTGGATCTTCTCAGGGAAAAGGGATGGAAGATACCCCGGGAAGCGGTATACCGGGGTTTGGAAAATGTGACGGGGCTCACGGGATTACAGGGACGATGGCAGGTCATCGGCCACAATCCCCAGGTGATCTGCGATACCGGCCATAAC
>CAYWUJ010000198.1:0-1928 GCA_964461455.1 uncultured Prolixibacteraceae bacterium
CTGCCGTGGTGGAAGCGGCATTCCGGGCGATCAGGGAGGCCTCGCTCCTGATCGACATGCAGCACCATCACGGGGAGCATCCCCGTTTCGGGGCCACCGATGTGTGTCCCCTGGTTCCCGTGGCCAACATCACCATGGAAGAGACCGTGGCCTGGGCGCTGAAACTGGCGCAAAGGGTGGGAGAAGAGCTGGAAATTCCTGTTTACTGTTATGAATCTGCCGCCTCCACGGAAGAACGCCGCAGTCTGGCCTACTGCCGGTCGGGGGAGTATGAGGGGCTGAAGGATAAACTGGCCTCCCCAAGGGGGAAGCCCGATTTCGGTCCTTCGGTATGGAATGGCCGCGTGGCAATGACGGGAGCAACGGCCATCGGCGCCCGCAACTTCCTGGTGGCTTACAATGTCAATCTGAACACCACCTCGGTACGCCGTGCCAATGCCGTGGCCTTTGACGTGCGCGAAGCCGGCCGGGTGCTCCGCGAAGGCGATCCGGTGACGGGTAAGATCGTCACGGGAGATGACGGGGAGCCGGTCAGAGTTCCCGGATCCCTGAAAAAGGTGAGGGCCATCGGGTGGTTCATTCAGGAATACGGCATCGCCCAGATCTCCATGAACCTGACCGACATCACGGCAACGCCGGTACATGTGGCCTTTGACGAGGTGTGTGAAAAGGCACGCCTCCGGGGAATCAGGGTGACCGGGTCGGAACTGGTGGGACTTATCCCTCTGAATGCCCTGCTCGAGGCCGGGCGTTACTTCCTCCAGAAACAGCAGCGGTCGACAGGAGTCGCCGACGGGGAGCTGATCCGTATCGCCGTGAAATCGCTGGGACTCGATGAGCTGGCTCCTTTCGATCCGAAGCAAAGAATTATCGAATATATGCTGGAAGAAGAATCCCCCGCAATACTGCAGGATCTTACGGTGCGGGGATTTGCCGAAGAAACGGCTTCCGAGTCACCGGCGCCGGGGGGCGGTTCCGTCAGTGCTGCCGTGGGAGCCCTGGGGGCCTCCCTGGGAACCATGGTGGCCAACCTCTCTTCCCACAAGCGGGGTTGGGACGACCGCTGGGAGGAGTTCTCAGCATGGGCGGAAAAGGGAAAGCATTACTACAATGCCCTGCTGGCCTGTGTCGAGGAGGATACGCAGGCTTTCAACCGTCTCATGGATGGCTTTGCCCTCCCCAAAACCAGCGAGGCTGAAAAAGTCCTTCGGAAGGAGGCCATACAGAAGGCTACCCTGAATGCCATGCTGGTGCCGCTCAAGGTGATGCAACTTTCCTGTGACAGCATGGAGGTGATGAAAGCCATGGCAGAAACGGGAAATCCCAACTCAGTTTCCGATGCCGGGGTGGGGGCCCTCTGTGCCCGTACCGCCGTTCGCGGCGCATGGCTCAACGTGAAAATCAATGCCTCAGGTCTTGCTGATAAGGCCAGGGTGGTGGAAATCCTTCAGCAGGCCGAAGATATCGCTGCAAAGGCAGTGACCCTGGAAGAAGAAATACTGAAAATGGTGGAAGGGAAGATCGGTTTCTGAAAGAATTTCAATGGCTTTCATATAATGTTGTTTATATAAATAATGTCAATAAAAAATGAATGGGTATGATGAGTCAGAGTCAATTAAGTCGCCGGCGTTTTATCGGGAGGGCTGGAATGGCCGCCGCAGCAGTGGGTGTTGCGGGATCCCTGGGGGTATTCCCCTCGTGTGCTGCACCCAGACCCGGCAGTAATGCTTCCGGCCTTGCCGGAAACAGGAATCCTCTTCCCCGCTGGAAAGGATTCAACCTGCTGGATTATTTCACTCCCGGTCACGGGGGCAGCCGCAATAAAACCACTGACGACGATCTGAAATGGATGCGCGACTGGGGTTTCAACTTCGTGCGGCTCCCCATGGCCTATCCTTCATACCTCGATTTTGACCGCAGCCGCAACA
>CAYWUJ010000199.1:0-1898 GCA_964461455.1 uncultured Prolixibacteraceae bacterium
TTGCCCCAGAAATCACTTCCGATGAAGAGGAATTTGTTACCCACGGCAGTGGCCAGGAGCCATCCCCCCTGCATCAATCCCTGGAAACGGGCGGGAGCCACCTTGGAGACGAACGACAGACCCATGGGGCTGAGGAAGAGTTCCGCAATGGTAAGAATCAGGTAGCTGCTGATGAGCCAGTAAGGGACCACCCTTGAGGAGTCGGGAACAGGGTTGTATTTGGTCACCCCTGCGGCATCAGTGAACTGCAGTTCGTGGGGCGACACTAATCCGAGTGAAGCCACCAGGATCACCAGGAAGCCCAGGGCGGCGATGATCATGCCAATGCCGATCTTTTTGGGTGTGGAGGGTTCCTGGTTCCGGTTACGCAGCCAGGTGAAGACCCCCATCACCGGGAAGGTCAGCGAGACGATAAAGAGCGGGTTAAACGACTGGAACACCTCGGGGGCAATGGGATTTTCCGATCCCCAGCCCGAAACCAGCCACCAGGTGATGGCCCCCAGTACCAGAAACATGGCCAGACCGATGACTTTCATGATTCTCTTCCTATTGAAGAGCAGCACCACACCGGCCACCGTGCCGATAAAGGCCAGGATGGAACCGAGGTTAAAGAAGATATTGGTGAAGGGTCCCACCTCTTTGACCGTATAGTCACGGGCGAAGAAAGTAAGGGTCAGCCCGTTCTGGTGGAACGACATCCAGAAGAAGATCACCACGAAGAAGACCAGCAGCAGGGAGGTGACCCTGGGGCGTTCCTCCTTGGTGGAGATCATGAACATCATGGCCACAAAGCCGATGAAGAGGCCCACAGCGGCGCCCAGGGCCAGATCACCCATGGCCAGGTAAAAAACCACGGAGGTGGCAATCATCAACCCGGCGGCCAGGAGAAAACTGACCACATTGACGGAAGCCTTCGGCTTGCCGGTTTCTGCAACCTTGACCTTCTGGACCGTGGGCAGGAGCTTGTTGAAAATAACATAGACCGTCAGGGAGAGCACCATGGCTACGGCGGCGATGCCGAAAGCATAGTTGTACCCTTTGGCGAATACCTCGAGGTAATGGTTGGCAAAGGCGGCCAAATCGGTTACTGCACTCCCCGAAACCTTGTCGGCAAGTTCCTGGAACTTGGAGACATCTTCAAGGGTGCCGTTGTTAAAAGCATGGCACATGGCGGGAAGACTGCCGTCATGCTCGAACCCCTGGGAATGCAGAAACCAGTTGCGGATGCCGTTGGCGACGAACGGGGCGAAGAAGGCACCCACATTGATCCCCATGTAGAAGATCATAAACGCCGAGTCACGGACTTTCGAATATTTGGGATCGTCATAGAGCTGCCCCACCACGGCCTGAAGGTTCCCCTTGAAGAGACCATTCCCTAAGGCAATTGTGAAGAGTCCGATAAGGGTCAGCGTCAGGGGATTCCCCGGAATCGCCATGATGAGGTACCCGGCGAACATCACGATAATCCCTGCAAGAATGACCAGCTTATACTTCCGGGTGGCATCGGCCAGAATACCGCCGACCAGCGCCAGGGCATAAATACCGAAATAAAACCAACTATAGGTCTCTCCTGCCTCCGCTTCGCTCAGGCCATAACGCGCCTGCAGGAACAGCACCAGGATGGCCATCATGGTGTAGAACCCAAAGCGCTCTCCCATATTCGAGAAAAACGCCACATATAATCCTTTTGGATGATCCTTGAACATATTAATGAGTTTTAGTGAAGATTTCACGCAAAGTCAGGCAAATATAAAATCTTTTGGGAAAAAGAAACATGACAG
Organism: uncultured Prolixibacteraceae bacterium; assembly: GCA_964461455.1. Classification (GTDB taxonomy): domain Bacteria; phylum Bacteroidota; class Bacteroidia; order Bacteroidales; family Prolixibacteraceae; genus UBA1413. The sequence goes on from CAYWUJ010000199.1 coordinate 1,782, forward strand.
GAGCAGAAAAGCCACCAGGGCCAACCGTCAGAAATTGTGCGATTTGCTGATATTATTGAAATTATCATAAAAAATGCGTAAATTGATAAGCCTGATCACAGGCCCCCGAAACCGGCA
>CAYWUJ010000200.1:0-1879 GCA_964461455.1 uncultured Prolixibacteraceae bacterium
GGGCAGTATCCCGGAATAAACCATCAATGCAAGAATTTTAACCAATGAAATACCCATGCATCATTCAGGCACCAACCACGATGATTATGCCATTGGGGACAGCATGTTTTTCACTTGATTAACCAGAATAACGAAAGTATATAAACCCATGAAGCGATTTCTGTTCTTAGTTTTGGCTGCGGCCATGGTCCTGGGAGGCCAGGCGCAGGAAAAAAAATCCTCCTCCGCGGAATTTCCGCCGCTGGTCACCTTCACCGCACAGCAGGATCATGAAAACATGATGAAACAGCTGGGCATCACGGTACTGCGGCCGGGCCCCAGCGGCAATGAATCGGATCCCAACCATGCCAACTACGACGAAACAATGGCCAATCCCTGTCCGGAACTGCCCGAAGTCCTTACCACGAAAAAAGGGAAGAAGGTAACCACGCCTGATATGTGGTGGCATGAGCGCAGGCCTGAAATTGTGGAGGAATTTGAAAGGGAGGTGTACGGACGGCTGCCCGCCCGCATTCCGGAAGTGACCTGGACGGTGAAAATCACCGACCGCGAATTTGTCGGGTGGACTCCGGTGATTGCCAAACAGTTGGTGGGGCGCGTCGACAATAGCGCATATCCGCTGATCGATGTGGAGATCGACATGATGGTGGTGGTGCCCGCCAATGCCAAGGGACCGGTGCCCGTGCTGATGATGTTCGGGCGGCCTTCTTTTCCTGCGCCGGCCCAGCCTTCTTCCGAAGACCTGGAAAAGCTGAATGACGCCTTCAGGGCGATGATGATCGCCCATGATCCCTCGATGAAAGAGATTTTTGACCGTTATCCGGCCTATACGCCCATCACCCGGGCGGCCATGCCGAATCCCTTTGCACCCCGGGGGCAGGCGGAGCCCTCACCCACCGAACAGCTCCTCGCCGCCGGTTGGGGATATGCCACCATAGATCCCAATTCCATCCAGGCCGACAATGGCGCGGGCATCACCCGGGGGATCATCGGACTGGTCAACAAGGGACAACCCCGGAAACCCGATGACTGGGGCGCTTTGAGGGCCTGGGCCTGGGGAGCCGCACGCGGACTCGATTACCTGGAGACCGACCCCCTGGTCGATGCCAAAAAAGTGGGCATCGAAGGGGTATCCCGCTATGGAAAGGCCGCCCTGGTCACCCTGGCCTTTGAACCCCGTTTTGCCATGGGATTGATCGGTTCCTCGGGAAAGGGAGGCATCACCCTGCACCGCCGTAACTTCGGCGAAGCCGTGGAGAGCCTTACCGGCGGAGAATATTACTGGATGGCCGGGAACTACATGAAATACGGAGCCGAAGAAGCTTCCTTTGGCAGAAAATCCGGCTGTGACCTGCCCGTCGACTCCCACCAGTTGCTGGCCCTCTGCGCCCCCCGGCTGGCCTTCATCAGCTACGGCATCCCCGAAAAAGGAGACGCCAAATGGCTCGACCAGCAGGGCAGCTGGATGGCTACCATTGCCGCCGGAACTGTTTACAAGCTCCTGGGAGTCCGGGACCTGGGCGTTTCCAACAATTACATGACGGAGAAAATGCCCCCGGTGAACACCGGACTACTCGATGGCGAACTGGCGTGGCGCCAGCATGATGGCGGCCATACCGACGCCCCCAATTTCAAACATTTCATCCCCTGGGCCCTGAAATTCCTGAAATAAAAGTTGGAAAAACCTGTGCAATGCTCATCCAAATCCTAATCCTGGGTGCTGTTTTTAAGATTTACTGAAGTACGAACAGGACGGATTTCACCATTCAGAACCTCAGAGAAATAGACCCTAAGTGAAACATAATAAAAAATCATACCCTCAAGTTTCTTGCCGATAACAACAAATTTGACCCTGGATAACAGCTCCCGCTCAAGCATT
>CAYWUJ010000201.1:0-1875 GCA_964461455.1 uncultured Prolixibacteraceae bacterium
AGAGACGCCCCCCGTGGGCATGATGCTGCTCCAGGGCATGGGGCCCAACACGGCTTTGACAAATTCGGGGCCTCCTACCTGTTGTCCCGGGAAGATCTTCACCACTTCTGCGCCCAGTTCGTGGGCCCTTCCGATTTCGGTCACCGAGCCGCACCCGGGGCTCCAGGAGACCTTGCGTTTGTTGCATACCGAAGCCATATCCGCGTCAATCAAAGGGGAAACGATGAAGTTGGCTCCCAGGGCGATGTACATCGAGGCAGTGCCTGCATCTATGACAGATCCCACGCCCATGATCATTTCAGGGCACTCTTTGATCACCCATTTATGGACTTCGGCAAACACCAGGGAGGCAAAATCACCGCGGTTGGTGAATTCGAAAACGCGGATTCCTCCGTCGTAGCATGCTTTGACGACATTCTTGCACAGTTCGGCATCGCCTGAATAAAAGACCGGGACAATGCCTGTCTCCTTCATTTTCAGGGCGACATCAATTCTTGAAAATCGGGCCATAGGACAGGGTATTTGATATTTTTTGTCTCTTTCGTTTTTCGCTAGTTCTTACCTGGAAACTCTACCGCTGGCGTCGCCGCCCATGAGTTTGAGGACCTCTTCGGGGGTGACTCTGTTGAAGTCGCCGTAAATGGTATGTTTGAGACAGGAGGCGGCAACGGCGAAATCCAGGGCTTTTTGGTCATCATCGGGCCAGGTGAGCAGACCGTAGATCAGTCCTCCCATGAAGGAGTCCCCGCCGCCGACCCTGTCGACGATGTGGGTGATCTGGTAGGTGGGGGCTTCAAAGAGCGTGTGGCCGTTCCAGAGGACCCCGGACCAGCTGTTGTGGCTGGCGCTGACAGATCCGCGGAGGGTGGTGATCACCTTTTTACAGCGGGGGAAGCGGGCCGTGATCTGCTGCGATACCGACGCGTATGCGGCAGCGTCGACGTGTCCCATGGTGACGTCGACACCTTCGGGGTGGATGCCGAGAACCATGGCGGCATCTTCTTCATTGCCCAGGAGGACATCGGTGCCTGCCACCAGCTCAGGCATGACTTCGCTGGCTTTTTTGCCGTATTTCCAGAGGTTCTTGCGGAAGTTGAGGTCGCAGGAGACGGTAATTCCCTTGCTGTTGGCGATTCTGATGGCCTCGAGGCAGGTGTCGGCGGCGCTTTGGGAAATGGCGGGGGTGATGCCCGTCCAGTGGAACCATCCGGCATTTTCAAAGACCTGGTCCCAGTCGACCATGCCGGGTTGGATCCCTGCTGCCGAGGAATGGGCACGGTCGTAGATCACCTTGCTGGCACGGCTGACGGCCCCGGCTTCCAGGAAGTAAATGCCCAGGCGTTCCCCGCCCCATAGGATATGGTCAACCTCCACCCCGAATTTGCGCAACTCCATCATGCAGGCTTTTCCCAGGTCATTCCCGGGAAGCCGGGTGACGAAACCGACAGGGATGCCGAAGTTGGCCAGGGAGACCGCCACGTTGGCTTCTCCCCCTCCGAAGGTGGCCGTTAGGGTCTCTGACTGCCCGAAACGTAAAAATCCGGGAGTCGCCAGCCGGAGCATGATTTCACCGAAGGTTACTACTTTCTTCACTGGTCTTTTTTTTTATGGTATTTTCATTCCGGGCTGTAGGGAGGTACAGTCCTGCCATTGCGGGCTCCCTTCAGAAACCGAAGTAGTTTTTGGCATTGTTAAAGCTGATATTTTCGACCATTTGTCCCAACAGGTCCATGTCGGCGGGGATTTCTCCCTTTTCGGCGTCGTTACCCAGGAGGTTGCACAGGGTTCTGCGGAAGTATTCATGTCTGGTGTAAGAGAGAAAGCTGCGGGAGTCGGTGAGCATGCCCACGAAACGGCTGAGCAGTCCGAGGTTGG
>CAYWUJ010000202.1:0-1868 GCA_964461455.1 uncultured Prolixibacteraceae bacterium
GGTCGTTGAGCGATTCGTTGTGCCATATGGTACAGAAGATGCCTCCTGTGGTGCGTACCTCGTCGCGGAGGGCGGATATTTTGGTGATGGCGTCGCGGGGTGTCATCTTCATGTACTGCCTGAGGGTGCCGTCCATTACCTGGAAAGGGAAGATTCTCAAGGGCGTGGTCTCCTCCTTTTCCAGGTCGTAGAAGGAAAAGGGCGTGGCGGTGCCGGCCCTGAATCCTACACGGTCGGAATATCCCATGGTGTAATCGGTCGTTATGCCTGCCTCGAGAAGCTTCCGGTAAGTCCCGGGAAACTTCAGAAGCAGGAAATGCTGGCGGCTGTCGGGGACCTGACGGCCCAGGATTTTTTCCAGCCGCTGTTTCTCGGTGAGGGTCCTGGTGGCCTGGGCTTCATTGCCGGCAACATAGGAGGGATGGATTCCCACCGGGAAACCGGCTGCTGTTTCCCGCACCAGTTCCCTCAACTTCTGGTGCCGCCATGATACCTGCTTGTCATAGGGTGCCTGGTTCCCCAGAAGAAAAAAGAACCTTAATCCGTTGTTTTTATCGGAGTACAGCGATGAAATATAAGCGTAGGTGTCGTAGGGGTCCTCTTTTTTGCAGCATACCACCAGAAAATGCCTGAGAGCGTCTTTCCACTTTCCGGTGAAAATTTTCCTGAGCAGTGCCCCGGCAGTGCGCAGGAACCCCTTGTGGCGGAATGCCCAGGCGTTGTCAATGTCGATGGTGGTGAGACAGCAGAAGGAAGGCGGCGGAAAGAGGGGGGTGCCGTGATTTTCTTCCAGGGCGGTGGCCACCAGACGGGCCCAGCGGTTAACGACGGCCTTTTCGAGGAGGTCGAACTGGTGCAGAAAAGAGTCGGTGGCCCTGAACCTGCCATGCTGGTCACGGGGCCCCGGGGCATACTCCTCGAGGCGCGTGACCGTCAGAAAGGAGGAGGCAAAGGGATCAAAGGGCATGAAGGAGCCCTCAGGGGCTGGGAAAAAACCGGTTTCCCCCTTCCAGGAGACGGGTTCCAGGGCGGGCATGACGCGTGTCGTGGTGGTCAGCAGGGGATGGGCCCCCATGTAAAGACCCCTGTCAAGGGGCGCTGTAGCATAACAAATCCCCGGAAGATCCGATTTCAGATACTCCTCCCGGTCAGTGGTGATCATGACTTCCGAACCGAGGATGTCATGAAAAATCAACTTCACGGTATATTCAATGCGTGGAGTGGGTCTATCGGTAAAAACGAGGATCATAAGAGCTTGGTTTTGGACCAATATACGATAAATCGGCATACTGTCCGACTCAGAAGGGGAATAAACTTCGTATGTTAAATTATTCCGTTATCGGCGAAACTGTAGTAATTTTTCTGGGTGATGATGAGGTGGTCGAGAACCTGGATCTCCATGATTTTCCCGGCCTCCTTGAGTTTTTGGGTGATCTGAAGATCAGCGTCGGAGGGGGAGAGGTTACCCGAGGGGTGGTTATGGCCGAGGATCATGGAGGTGGCTGATTTTTCGACGGCACCTTTCATGATGGTGCGCACGTCGATGACGGTGCCGGTGATGCCTCCCTTGCTGGCCATGAATTTATCGATGATTTTGTTGCTCCTGTTCAGCAGGATGATCCAGAACTCTTCATGGTCGAGGTCCCCGAGCAGGGGGGTGAGCAGGGCGGCGGCATCGTTACTGCCGGTGATGCCGGCTTTTTCGGACAGGAGGTGCTCCCGGCGGCGCCGTCCCAGTTCCATGGCCGCCAGGATATTGATGGCCTTGGCTTCCCCGATCCCCTTGAAACGGGTCAGGTATTCGCTGTTTTTACGCCCCAGGTCATCCAGGTCATTGCTCACCGAATGGAGAATCCTCCGCGATAGCT
>CAYWUJ010000203.1:0-1858 GCA_964461455.1 uncultured Prolixibacteraceae bacterium
ATGCGCGGTAACCGGGCAATCAGGTTCATCACATCCTCATACATGAAATCCCAGTAGAATTTCTTGTGAACCCCGGCACGGTAAGCCTTCTGGAAAACCGATTCGGTGGCCATGGAAAGAATGGCGGTGCTGAAAAAGGTCATCGGCCGGGCAATCTTCGGCATGGCGTCGATCACGTCAAAGACATGCTGCGGAACGTGAGACCGCGTGGCCCAGTCGCGCGAGATGTTCATCACGTCATCCTTCTCGGGAATCTCCCCGATCAGCATCAGGTAGAACAACCCCTCGGGAAGGGGCTCTCCCTCGGGCGTCAGCTTGGGCAGCTTCTCACGCAATTCGGGAAGGGTATACCCCCGGAAACGGATCCCCTCGTTGGCATCGAGGTTCGACGTGTCGGTCACCAGCGCGGGAATCCCCTTCTGGCCCGACAAAACCTGGTCAATGGTCACCTGCGCAATGACCTTCTCCCCATGCTCCTTGCGGATCCTCTGGAACTCGGAAGAGCACTTGATCGCCTTCTGATAAAATCTGTTCTTAATGTATTCCATACTACTTGGTTTTAATTGTTTATTCTTGTTAATGCATGTTGTCAATGATTTCCCGGGCAAATTCCTCCGTGGTCAGCAGGGTGGCGCCTTCCATCTGGGTGTACAGGTCGGAGGTGACCCTCCGCTTTGAGAAGGTATGGTCGAGGGCGTCGTAGACATGCTCGGCGGCCTCGTCCCATCCCAGGTATTCGAGCATCATCACTCCGGAAAGGATGAGCGATCCGGGGTTGGCCTTGCCGGTCCCCACGATGTTGGGAGCCGTTCCGTGGGTGGCCTCAAAAATGGCATACCCGTTGTCATAGTTGATGTTGGCGCCGGGGCTGATGCCGATGCCTCCCACCATGGCGGCCAGCTGGTCGGAGATATAGTCGCCGTTGAGGTTCATGGTGGCGATCACCGAATGGTCGAAGGGGTGGAGCAGCGACTCCTGCAGGAAGGCATCGGTGATGACATCCTTGATGATCAGCTTGTGCGACTTCACCGCTTCCTCCATGGCCCTGTCGGCCTCTGCCTTTCCCTTTTCCGCCCTGATCTGAAGATACTGCTTCCAGGTAAAAACCCTGGAGCCAAATTCCGTCTCCGCCAGGTCGTAGCCGTAATTCTTAAAGGCGCCCTCGGTAAATTTCATGATGTTTCCCTTGTGGACGAGCGTCACCGACGGAAGCTTCCGGTCGAGGGCATAACGGATGGCGGCGCGTACCAGCCGTTCCGACCCCTCCTTCGAGATGGGCTTGATGCCGTAAGAGGAACTCTCAGGGAACCTCACCTGGTCCACGCCCAGCTCGTCCTCCATGAATTTCCGCAGCTTATCGGCTTTTTCACTGCCGGCCATGAATTCGATGCCGGCATAGATATCCTCGGTATTCTCCCGGAAGATATGCATGTCGACCCGGTCGGGGAACCGGATGGGTGAGGGGACCCCCTTGAACCAGCGAACCGGCCGCATGCAGACGTAGAGGTCGAGGGTCTGGCGCAGGGCCACGTTGAGGGAACGGATGCCCCCGCCCACGGGCGTCTCCAGCGGACCCTTGATGCCTACCAGATACTCACGGAAAGCCTCCAGGGTCTCAGCGGGAAGATACTCCCCCGTTTGGGCAAAGGCCTTGCCCCCGGCCAGCACTTCCTTCCACACCAGACTGCGCCGGTCACCATAGGCCTTTTTCACCGCCGCATCCAGAACCATCTGCGACGGCCCGGTGATGTCCTTCCCGATGCCATCCCCCTCGATAAAGGGAATCACCGGATGGTCGGGAACCACCAGCTTGCCGTTAACTAATCTAATTTTGTCACCCATTGGAAAAATCTTAAAT
>CAYWUJ010000204.1:0-1856 GCA_964461455.1 uncultured Prolixibacteraceae bacterium
GCCATGGCAGGCCTCAAGGCGGGAACCCTGGTGGTGGCCGATACCTTGCTGACCTGGCGCATTCCCCGGAATGCAGGATTGAAGTCCGCCACCACCGTGGCAGAACCCGCTTTTTACATCTTCAACCGTCTCGACAGGGAGGGTTTTGTCGTCATTTCTGCAGAAAGAAGGGTGCGGGAAGTGGTGGCCTGGTCGATGACCTCGCGAATGTGCGGCATAGCGCCCCAGATGAAGCCTTTCCTGGACCGCTATGCTGCGGAGATAGCCCTGGCACGGGAGCTGGATGTCACCTCGCCGGGAGAGCTCAAGGGAGCGGGGATCGCCGTGGACCCCCTGTTGGGAAATATCGCCTGGAACCAGTCGCCCGATCCTTTCAACACCCTGTGTCCCCTTGATGAAGCCACCGGAAGAATTTGTCCCGCCGGATGCGTAGCCACGGCACTCGCCCAGGTCTTATATTTCTATAAGTATCCGCGGGTGGGCACCGGCAGCTTCGGCTACTCTTCACCCTACGGCTACCTGAAGGCCGATTTCGGGAAGGCTGAATACAACTACGAGGAGATGGCCGACAGGCCCTGGCCGGGAGTTCCCAACCCCGAAATCGCCGAGCTGACCTACCACTGTGCCATCGCCGTGGAGATGGAATTCGGCCCTTACAGCAGCTCCACGTTCACGGGGCAGGTTACAGGGGCCCTGGAAAAGTATTTCAAGTATAAGAAGCCTTCACTGGTGAATCGCTCCATTTATTCTGATGAAGCATGGAAGAGCCTGATAGTTAACGAAATTAACAGTCGTCGGCCGGTGATCTACAGCGCCATGGATTACTATGATCCCTCGGTGCCGGGCGATGTGGCAGGAGGTCATGCCTTTGTTGTCGACGGGTATGACACATCGGGACTCTTCCATATCAACTGGGGGTGGGGAGGTTGTTCCGACGGCTATTACAGTCTGGGACTGCTCAATCCTTCCGATTGTGCCAACCAGTATACCTACGGGGAATCCCACTCCGTCATTGTGGGCATTGAGCCGCTCACTCCCGTTGAATGCCTGTTATCGGCCGATGAGGAGCAGCTGATCTTTCCTGTTACGGGAGGGGAGCAGGTTGTTGCCGTCAGGGGAAATGCCGAATGGACGGTGACCACCGAAGGTTGGTGGATTCATTTGGTGCCTGAGACGGGCAAGGGCGACGGGGAATTCAGGGTGGAAGTGCGTGCCAACGCCGGTTTTTTGGGGCGTTCAGCGACGGTAACCCTCCGGGGCTGTGGAGTGAGCCGGGAAATCACCGTGGTGCAGGATGGCACCTGCGTGGTGGAACCCTCACAGAAAGCTTTGGAATTTCCGGTGACTGCCGGGTATGATACCCTGACCATCCGTTCCACCGCTGCCTGGATGATTACTTCCGGTTCCCCGTGGATTTCCGTGATCCCCGGTCTGGGCAACGGGAATGAGGTTATTACGGTGATGGTGACCAGCAATGAAGGATCGGTGGAACGCAGCGGTTTCCTGGAGATCACCGGGTGCAGCGTGACCAGGAAGGTGGCCGTTCACCAGGCGGGCTCCTGCAGTCTGACCCTGTCGGCCCACTCCGCAGAGCTGGGACCTGAGCAGGGGAGCACCCCCGTGGAAGTTTTCTCCAATGCGGCATGGGAAGCTCATTCACAGGAGCCGTGGATATCGCTGGATCCCTTAAATGGTGAGGGCGACAGCATCCTTACCATCACCGTGACCGCCAATAGCGAACAGTCAAAACGTACAGGCCTGGTCACCGTGATGGGGTGCAATACCTCCCGGACCATCCAGGTGACCCAGCAGGGTACCTGTTCCCTGGAGGTCGACCCCATCGAACTGGAGTTTTC
>CAYWUJ010000205.1:0-1806 GCA_964461455.1 uncultured Prolixibacteraceae bacterium
TCACTGAATGGATTGGGATAGACACTCAGGATCGACCCGTTATTGGAGAGGAATATCTTTTCATCAGGGTCATTCGGGCTAAAGCCAATGGTTTGGGTAATCAGGGAAGCACTACAGCCATACCAGAAGTTCCCTGTGTAATAGGCTGTGATTTCGTGGACGCCTGCGGTCAGGGAAGAAACCGACAGAGAGGCCACCCCTTTGTAAAGAGGGGCCTTACCGAGCAGTTTCATGGACCCATTGAAGTGATCAAAGAAGAGGACCGACCCGGTAGGCTGGGAGGGGAGACCTCCTGAAACCGTAGCCGTAAAGCGGACCGCCCTTCCGGGGAGTGAAGGTTCAGCGGATGTGACCAGCCGGGTGGTGGATGCGTTGGTGCCGGTGATGACCCTGAAGATGTTTTTGATTCTCAGGTTGCCACCATCCAGTTTCTGTTCCAGGGTTTTTTTACCATCTGTAAGGCTGGAATACCAGACAGCCCCGAATTTTGTGCTGATGGTGATCCCGATTCTGTCGGCCACGGGATCATTGCCACCACTTCCGGGATCGCCGAAGTCGGTCATCGCCAAATGAATGACGGCATTCTCCTCAACCATTATTGGCAGCAGCGGATCGGTGATGTCCTGGATGGACCCCTTGCCGTAAAAACCGGCAGTTCCCGGTCCGGCAGAAGAAGCCGGCTGCACCGACAGGTAGGTCATCTGGGTGCCCTTGATCTGGTACGTTCTGACTACATTCTCTACGGTTCTCCTGATCAGCAGGTTCATCTGACCCCGGAGTACGGTCTTGTACGTGTTGAATTTAAGGCTGAACCCAAAGTGGTTTCTGGAATCTTTGTCCCCTGCCATCTGCCCCCCTGACTTGACCAGCCCGATAAAGCCTCCCCCTGTGACAAAATCATTCAGGGGTTTGGAAACGGTGACTATGGCATGATCTTCCGGGGAATTACGCAAATAGGATCCCCCGACCTTTGTTGATATCGTAAATATCTTTGAATCATAAGTTCCGAGGTTGACTAGCCATTCGGTAGATACGGTTCCGGCAGAGGGATCATCAGGAGATATCAGTTCTGGGGTATACGGTCCGAAGGTCTGACCAGTTTCGACGATGGTAAAGGTCACCCGGGCATTCCTGACATCGCCGGGCGTATCGTCCGTTTCGTCTGTCGCGGGAGCCCCGTTACGGATGGTGGCCGACAGGGGTACCATGACCGTGGTGCTTTGGATACTGGCCGTGGAGACAAAGAAGGCGCCGTTAAAGGTGACCCGGGCATTTTCCGGGGTTACCGTGATGTCAAAATCGGAAAAGGCTGAATTGTTCGTGGGGTCCACCTCTCCGTCGGTGACCGTAACCCGGAGAATATAGGTTCCCACGGGAGCACTCATATTTCCGGTGATGGCCCACTGTTTCGGGAAGCTATTTCCTGCCACGTCGTTGAGTTGTAAACCAGGGGGTAGTCCGGGAGTAAACGCTGATACGCCGGTTTCTTTCCATGCCACGCTCAGGGTGAGCTCACCCACGGTGTGGTCAATATCCGAAGCGGAAATGGTGACCGGCAGAACGGGATCGCTGTACTGAACCTGTTGGGATTGGGGAGTGGCGGTGATCTGCGGGGGATCGTTGACCGGGGTGACATTTATGGTCAGGATGTTGGGTGTGGGATCGGTGTCGCTGCCGCCGTTGGCTGTGCCGCCATCATCCTGCACCTGGAAGGTGAAGCTGGCGTAAGGGGAGCCGTTTCCGTTGGCCGCTGGCGTAAAGGTAAGCTTACCCAGGTCGGCGACTGGTACGACCTGTAAGGCTGTG
>CAYWUJ010000206.1:0-1796 GCA_964461455.1 uncultured Prolixibacteraceae bacterium
AACAAGAGTGTTATGGATGGGCTTGGCGCTGTTGCTGATTGTGCCGGCGGGGTGCCGGAAAAGCGGTGAGCCCGAAAGGGTCTTTGAGAGGAGATATCTGAAGGTCATCAAAGAGGCGCGCAAGGAGGCCTTTTATTACATGGTGCGCAATTTTGTCCCGGGGGGATCGATTGCCCTTTCCATCGACGGGGATCTGGTGTGGTCTGAAGGGATAGGACAGGCGAGTACCGATCTGGAAGTTCCGGCCACCCGGTTTACCAAATACCGTATGGGGGAGATCTCACAGGTGCTCACCTCGCTGGGTTATCTGCGCATGGCCGAAGCCGGCCTTCTCGATCCCGACGCCGAGGTCAGGTATTATCTTCCCGGTTTCCCGGAAAAGCAGTTTCCCGTGGCCCTGCATCACCTGGCCGATCATTGTTCAGGCATCAGGCAGCCCACCAATGAGGAGAGGTATGCGCGCGGTCTCAATGTGTCGCTGGAACAGGGCATCAACTTCTTCAGTGGCGACTCGCTGCTGTATCCTCCCGGGAATTACCAGCTTCCCACCATGTATAGTTTTAACCTTCTGGGGAGAATCATGGAGAAAACGGCGGAAGAGCCGTTTTCCAGGGTCATCAGAAAATGGGTCACCGACACCCTCGGACTGGAAAACACGGTTCCTGACGATCCCCTGATCACCATCAAGGGAAGGAGTGATTTTTACGACCGCAACCTGGTCGCGCAGACGATCAACGCGGTGACGCTTGACCTCCGTTACCGGCTGCCATCGGATGGGTACCTCTCGACCGCTGAAGATCTGGTCAGGCTGGGGAATGCCCTGCTCGCCTCCCCTGTCCTTTCTGACTCGACCCGCCAGCGTATGTTCACGGCACCTCTGATCAACAATGAGTTCAGCGGCAACTTCGGGAAAGGGCTGCTTTACCTGCGCGACAGGGAGGGCCGGAATTTCTATGCGGCCAAGGGCAATATCAGGGGCAGCGGAGCCCTTCTGCTGATCTTCCCTGACGAGAAGATGGTACTGGGATGGATGACCAACCTGAGCGATGATGGGGAAGAATTGCCCGGACTCCTGATCACCTCCCTGTTCAGAGAGTTCCTGGCCGGAAACCAGGGCAAAGCTGCCGAAACAGTTAAAGAGACAGATCAACAGGACCATAGCAATAATTAATACAATTATCTGATGAAGTTAATGGGATGTTTGATGGCAGGATTGTTGAGCTCAGTCTTGCTGTGTTCCTGCGTTAACAGAGAGCATGCAAAAGGAAAAATCGATATGGAAAATATGATTATACGCATTTCTGAAATTGAGGTAGACACCAGTTACCTGGATGAGTATAATGCCATTTTGAAGGAGGAAGCCAGCGCTTCGGTCAGACTGGAAACGGGAGTGATCTCCATCTATCCCATGGTTCAGAAGGATAATCCGGCGCAGATCAGAATACTGGAAATATACGCCAACAGGGAAGCTTACCAATCTCATCTGGAAACTCCTCATTTCAAGCATTATAAATCCGGCACGCTCCACATGGTCAAGTCCTTGCGGTTAGTAGACATGGAGGCGATGGACCCGGAAACCATGGATCAGATCTTCAGAAAAATAATCAAGGAATGACCAGTTTAAAGAGCAGAGTATTCAACTTCATGGTGAGAAATGGGCACGTTTTTCAGGGAAGGTTGAAGAAGGAGGTTTTTGATGTCAACACCTCCATTGAAGGATTCAGGGAGCGGTGTGAGAAAGGCGCCGCAAGAGCCGGGAAGCTGCCGGAAGGGGTGGAAGTGAAAAGAGTGGAGGC
>CAYWUJ010000207.1:0-1753 GCA_964461455.1 uncultured Prolixibacteraceae bacterium
GCCGTTTCCTTTTTCACCAGGTCATCCCTCATCTCATCCATGATCAGTTCCCTGAGGGCCTGCCGCCCCAGGATCAGGTTGGGGAGGGAGACATATTTCACCTTCAGGAACACCACTTTGAAGAGGCGGTAGCTCCATTTCCCTCCCGCCATTTTGTAAAGGACCAACTGGGGGGTGCCGAGCAGGGCGGTTTCCAGGGTGGCGGTTCCGGAGGTAACGAGGGCGGCACAGGCAAAGCGCACCAATTCGTAGGTCTGTCCGAAGACTACGGGAATCGTGGGTTCTGCGGAAAAGGAGGCGTAGACTTCGGGTGCGATCGAGGGGGCACCTGAAATGACGAACCGGAAAGCCGGGAATTCACGGGCCATGCGGGTCATCACCGGAAGCATCAGCCTGATTTCCTGAAGGCGGCTACCAGGAAGAAGGGCCACCAGAGGCCGCAGGTTTTCCGGCGGGCCAAACTGAGGCACATTCTCTCGCGCATTGTCAAGACCGTTTCTCCTGAGAAACTCCCCGCGGGTGGGGAACTCCCGTTGTGCCGCGCTCACGGCATCGAGAAGGGGATTCCCCAGGTAGCGGACCCGGGCTCCGTGACGGTGAAAGAACTCTTCCTCGAAGGGAAATATGGAAAAGAGTTCGTGGCACCACTTTTTCAGCTTTTTGACCCTCCAGGCTTTCCATGCCCATACCTTGGGAAGGATATAGTAAAACACCCGGAATCCCTCTTTGCGGGCGAATTCCGCGATTTTCAGGTTAAAGCCGGGGTAGTCGATCAGGATGACCACATCAGGCCCGAATTCCAGGATTTTGTTCCGTGCGATGGTGAAGTTCTCCCCTATCCTGTTGAGGTTACGTAAAACATCGATGGCTCCCATGAAGGCCATATCGCGGTAATGCCTGAACATCAGTCCCCCGGCAGCCTCCATCAGCCCGCCGCCGAAACAGGCGAATTCAGCCGTGGGATCCTCAGCCTTCAGGGCTTTCATCAGGTTGGACCCGTGGAGATCACCCGACGCCTCCCCTGCTATGATGAAATACTTCATTCCCTAAGAGAATTAAAGAATTCTGGAGATAAGTACCACAAAGGCAAAGATGAAAGTGGCGGTGATCACCCCTTTTGCGGCCTTGTCGAGCTGGTTACGATAGAAATAGAAGAATGCCAGGAGGTTGGCGAAACCGCACAGGCTGAGGATTTTAACCAGCATGTTCATTTCCGTCAGTTGCCTGAGAAAGGATAAAAACGGGACCTGCTGATACCTGGTCAGGTAGATGATCAGGAACAGGACCAGGGGAAGCAGGATTCCGGTTAATATTCCGGTGACCAGGGTGTTGTATTTACGTTTCCGTGCCTGTCCCATCAGAATTTCCAGCTTTTCATTTCATCGAGGGCATCATAGGAAGTCATGTCCACCTTGACAGGAACGATGGAGACATAATTCTTACCGAGGGCGTGAAGATCGGTATCGCGGGCTTCTTCCTCGAAATCCATGAATGATCCGGTGAGCCAGAAATATTCCCGCTGATGGGGATCGGTTCTTTTGTCGTATTCTTCCATCCATTTTCCGCGTGCCTGCCGGCAGATTTTAATTCCTTTGGGGATTCCCGTGGGAATGTTGACGTTAAGGCAGGTAAATCGGGGCATTTCGTTGTCGAGCATGGCCTGGAATACCTTGGCGGAGTAAATTTTTGCTTTTCCGAAGTCGGCATCGGGATGGAAATCGAGCAGGGAAAAGCCGACCGAGGGGACGCCATG
>CAYWUJ010000208.1:0-1748 GCA_964461455.1 uncultured Prolixibacteraceae bacterium
TTTGTCGGGGTGACTGGACTTGAACCAGCGGCCTCGTCGTCCCGAACGACGCGCGCTACCAACTGCGCCACACCCCGGTGCCTCCTTTTGATTCCTGACGGGTTTCACCCCGGAACCAGAACCTCAAAGGCCCGTGAGTGACTTATGCCGGGCCCATTGTTTCAGGCGCCACAAAAATAATATTTTCACCGATTCAAACTCCAATTATTTTTTGTTTTTCGCCAAATGGCGTAAATTGGGCCTTCATTAAATATTTACATTATGATCCATACTTTTAAAACCCTTTCAGCTATAATTGGCCTGACCCTGTGCTCCCTTGCAGCATCGGCCATCACCGATGCCCGGCTCCTGCGCTTCCCCGATATCCGCCAGGAGCTGGTGGCATTTGTCTATGCCGGGGATATCTGGACGGTCAGCGCCAATGGCGGCGACGCCCGCAGGCTCACCTCCGACGAGGGACTGGAACTCTTTCCCAAGATTTCTCCCGATGGAAAATGGATTGCCTTCTCGGGTGAATATCCGGGAAGCCGCCAGGTTTTCGTCATGCCCGTGGAAGGCGGCACTCCCCGCCAGCTTACCTGGTATAACCCGGTAGGCATCATGCCCCCCCGCGGAGGCTACGACAATGTGGTCCTCGACTGGACCCCCGACAGCAAGCAGATTCTGATCCGCGCCAACCGCACCACCTTTGGCGACCGCAATGGTAAATACTTCCTGGTCTCCCTCGACGGAGGTCTCGAAAAACCCCTCTCCATCGTCAATGGGGGATTCGCCGTCCTCTCTCCCGACGCCTCAAAACTGGTCTTCACCCCTGTCGACCGCGAATTCCGCACCTGGAAACGCTACAAGGGGGGCCGTGCTTCCGACCTCTGGATTTACGACCTTAAAAACAACTCCTCGGAACAGATCACCGACTTCAAGGGCACCGATCAACATCCCGTCTGGTCGGGCGATGAGATCTTCTTCGCCTCTGACCGTGACCTGAAACTCAACATCTGGAAATACAACGTCAATACAAAAGTGACCTCCCAGGTGACCACCCATAAGGATTTCGACGTCATGTGGCCCTCAGGGGGCGACGGATGGATGGTCTATGAGAACGGCGGATTCCTCTATAAACTCAACCTGGCCACTGGCGTAAGCACGAAACTGACGGTCAATATCAACTTCGACAATCCCAACCTTCTGCCTTACTGGAAGAACGTGAAGGACGACGTCCACAGCGCTGCCATTTCTCCCACGGGAAAGAGGACCCTTTTCGACGCCCGTGGCGACATCTTCTCGGTACCCGCCGAAAACGGCATCATCGAGAACCTCACCGAAACCCAGGGCATCAGGGAGATCTTCCCCTCCTGGTCACCCGATGGCAAATACATTTCCTACTATTCCGACGTTACGGGAGAATATGAAATTTACCTGCTAGAAAATAAGAAGGGGGCCACCCCGCGGCAGGTGACCTTTAACTCGGCGGCATGGAAATACCAGCCGCTCTGGTCGCCCGACAGCCGTTATCTCCTTTTTTCTGACCGCACCCTGAAACTCCAACTCCTGGAAGTGGCCTCGGGAAAAATCACCGACATCGACAAGGCCACCCAGAACGAAATCCGCACCTACGACATCTCGCCTGATTCCCGCTGGGTGGCCTACACCCGTGAGGGTTCCAACAGCCAGCCCGCCATCTGGGTGTACGACATCACCACCGGTCAGAAACGGCAGCTCACCGACGGCACCTTCAGCGATGACGAACC
>CAYWUJ010000209.1:0-1658 GCA_964461455.1 uncultured Prolixibacteraceae bacterium
TCCCCGGGAAAGAGCCAGGTGAAGGCCTTCCCCTCGGGCTGCTCCATCTTCGGCGCCCAGGTCTCCTGGTATTCGTTGACCTTGTTAAACTCCTTGTCGAGCACGGCAATGCGGATAAACCCCTCGCCATTGACGATCACGTGGTAGTTGAACAGGTCCCCGTAAATGCGGAGGTCCTCGCTTTCCGGACGAAAAGAACCTGCCGGAAGTTTCACCATCTGGTAATCCTCCTGCGTCAGAATCCAGATCTCCCCGCCCTGGTCCATCAGATAGGCATAATAGAGCTTGTCGCGGAAGTCGACACAGGCGATGTGCTCAAACCGTAACCCCTCAGGAAGCTCCACTTTCTCCACATAGGGCTTTCCCTGCACCATTTTGACGTGGAACAGCTGTTCCGCGGCATCGGTGATCAGATATCCCTCATCACACGATTTCCGCGTGGTCGGAAGTCCGGCAATGCGCGTGGCCGGAAACCGGAACCCGAAGTGGTAGAGGGCCGCAGAATAGCGCTGGCTCTTCTCTTCGTCCACCTGGTTGCTTTTGGCATCGGTGAATTCCATCCTCCAGGTGATGCGGAAGAAGTCCTTCGGCATTTCGAGGTTGGCACGCCCCGATTCCGACTCGAAAAGCGGATAAAGCCCCGGATCAGGGGTATAGCGGTCGGTGGGCGAATAGCGGAAGAAGGAACGCGCCATGTTGACATCATGAGCGTCAAGAGCCACCCCCCTGATGGTGTCCATCATCGTCCCCGACAGCATCAGCTGACGCATGTAGAGCAGGGGCAACTTCTCCTCGTACTCCTCACGGGTATACTGGTTCCCGCGGGTGTCCTCCCTGACCATGGGCTCCCCGCTGCGCTGAATCATAAAATCCTCATCGACACAACTGTACATGATAAAGGGAGCCCTCACCGGCTTCTCAAAAACCATCCAGTACAACTGCGGAAGCGTGGCTGCCGCGGCCATCACGGCCACCAGCACCAGAATATATCGGCTTAACCTGACCATCATCACATTTCTCCTTTCCTGAAACGGTATCCTGAAAACAATAACGACACACTCAGCAGACAGGTCATCAGAAAGAGGACCAGAATCGCCGGAGCATAACCCCCCGGCACGCTGTTTTTAATGAAGAAGGGGACAAAGGCGGCAGCCACCAGGAAGTAGAGGATGCGCCGCAGCCACACGGGCTCCAGGATGATCAGCGCCCCCAGGTAGTAGGCGGCGAAACCCCCCAGAAACCACGGGGTCACCGACACCACCGCCGACCAGATGATCTCCTTCGGAAACCACACCAGCGACAGTCCCAGGAAAAGCAGGAAAACCACCAGAAAAGAGGCCAGCAGGCAGAGGGTGCCGAACTGCATCATCATCAGCAGGCTCCTGTTTTCTTCCACCGGAAGATGAAAGGTGAGCTTGATGCGCTTGTTCACCGTTTCGGGAAAGTACTGCGCCACCGCCAGGGCCATACCGCCCACCAGGGGAAGGTACATCAGGTACTTGAACCAGTTGTATCCCTGGAAAAGAACACTGTACCAGAAATTCTCGGCCTCATTGAAGGTGAAGTTGTACCTCACCCTGACAAAAATGTACCCCACCGCCAGCAGGGCCAGAAGGGTGTACAGGAGCAGCATCCACCGCACCTTGATCCACTCCTTA
>CAYWUJ010000210.1:0-1654 GCA_964461455.1 uncultured Prolixibacteraceae bacterium
TTAAGGGGGAGGTTGCAATGATCAGGTTTCTGATAAAAGGGCTGATCCGCGACAAAAGCCGCAGCCGCCTGCCTATCCTCGTGGTGACCATCGGCGTCATGCTCACGGTCTTCATGCATGCCTACATCATTGGATTCATGGGGGACACCATCGAAATGAACGCCCGCTTCAACAACGGCCATGTCAAACTGATGACCCGCGCCTATGCTGAAAATATGGACCAGGTACCCAACGACCTGGCCCTCCTCGGCGTCGACAGCCTGATGGGTGAACTCCGGCGGGAATACCCCGGAATAGACTGGAGTCCGCGGATCCGCTTCGGCGGACTTGTCGATGCCCCCGACGAAAACGGGGAGACCAAAGCCCAGGGAACCGCCCTGGGTATGGGCATCGACCTGCTTACTCCCGAAAGTCCCGAAATCGCGCGACTTAACCTGGAAAAATCGCTGGTGCGCGGCCACATGCCCCGGCAAAGCGGGGAAGTCCTCCTCAGTGAGATCTTCTCTCAAAGACTGAAGGTAGACCCCGGCGATCAGGTCACCCTGATCGGTTCCACCATGGAAGGGGGAATGGCCATGTATAACTTCACCGTGGCAGGCACCCTCTCCTTCGGCGTGGAAATCATGGACCGCGGAACCATCGTGGCCGACATCGGCGACGTGCAGACCGCCCTGCAGATGGCTGACGGCGCCGGCGAAATCAACGGCTATTTCCAAAGCGGGTTTTATGACGACGAACTGGCGGGCTCTCTCTCTTCGGCATTTAATGATGCCCGTAAGGAAGATCCCGATGAATTCGCCCCCATGCTGATGCCCCTCAGGGAACAGGGGGGAATGGGAACCTATGTGACCATGGTCGATACCTGGTCGGGGTATATCTCCCTGATCTTTATTATTGCCATGTCATTGGTCCTATGGAATGCCGGACTATTGGGAGGGCTGAGACGCTATGGGGAAATTGGCGTCCGCCTGGCCATGGGGGAAGAGAAAAAACATGTCTACGGCACCATGATCGTCGAGTCGGTCTTTATCGGGCTGGTGGGATCTTTCATCGGCACCGCCATCGGACTGGCCTTTGCGTGGTATCTTCAGGAATATGGCATCAGCCTGGGAGAGATGATGAAGGGCGCTTCGGTGATGTTTCCCGACAGCCTCAGGGCCCGCATTACCCCGCAGGACTTTTACCTGGGATTTATTCCGGGATTGTTCTCCACGGTGCTGGGAACCGTTTTATCGGGAGTGGGCATCTTCAGGCGGCAAACCGCCCGGCTGTTCAAGGAACTGGAAGCATGAGAGGGTTATTTTTTCCTGAATTGTTTATGAAATAATTCATCTGCCCTTTTTAATGGATTTCACCAGGGTGTCTACGTTTTCCCGGGTGAGAATAACACTTAAATCTGTGGAATGATTTTTGAAAAAGAGTAAATTGCACAAAGAATTTAAATTAATGAAATCTCTACTCCTCCCTCTTTTGGTTTTTTTGCAGCTCCTGTTTTTCTATTCTGCAAAGGCCCAGGATACGGCGGCGATTCTGGAAAAGGTTGACCGCAACATGTCGTCAGACAACCGGGTGATGGAATCGTCGATGACCGTTCATGGTAAGCGCAGCAGCCGCACCATCACCTCCCGCTCGTGGGGCGAGGGCACCAAAAAGG
>CAYWUJ010000211.1:0-1622 GCA_964461455.1 uncultured Prolixibacteraceae bacterium
AAGGTGGGCAATCCTGTGGAGTACGACCCGGCCGACGTAGCCATCCTTCTGGCCATCAGGGATGCCGCTCCCGAAAACTCCCCCCTGAAGCAGTGGTGGGCAAATGTCAATAAAATAGCCGGTTGGGGCGGACTATCGTGGGATTATGCTCCTAAAAAAGTGATTTATTTGAATTTGAATAACACCGGGTTGACTTCCCTCAATCTCACCGGACTCACAAAACTTCAACAACTGCTGGCCGATGATAATGCTTCCCTGGTTACCCTGAGTGTTCATGGTATGGCTGAACTGAATCATATCCAGGCACAAAATTGCGGACTGACGAACGTCAGCCTTTATGACCTCCCCGGTCTCAGTCAACTGTACCTTCGCAATACTCAGATGGAATCTTTGGTCCTGTCCGACCTGCCTGTTTTATGGCTTGCAGATCTGACAGCAAACCGGTTGAAGAGCCTTCAACTGACCAATCTTCCCAATATGCAAATTCTTTATGTCACCAACAATTTCCTGACTCATCTCGATGTTTCCGGAGTTCCCGGTCTCCAACAGCTCAATTGCAGCACGAACCTGCTTTCGTCGCTGGAACTCAACGAAAACCTATTAAGTACGGGAAGACTCATCATTGATAATAACTTCCTCCCCTTCAGTGAGATGCCCATCATTCAGCCTGGTCACTGGGAATTCTCCTACATTCCGCAGGGAAAGATTTTCGAAGAGAAGACCATTATTGTGAATACCCTGATCGACTACTCCTCGGAGGCCCTGATCGACGGGGTGGCCACGCTGTTCCGCTGGTACCGCGACGGGGTGCTGATTGAAGAGACCCTCAAGAGTGCCATGATCAACGCGGCCGACCAGAGCGGCACCTACCTGCCCCTGGTTCCGGGAGTCTACCATTGCGAGATGACCAACGAAAAGTTCCCCGGCCTCACGCTGGTCACCAACGACGTGACGGTCATCGAAATCCCGATTGTGGCCGTGGCCGACATGACGGTCAGCAACAATGGCTATACCGGCCAAACGGGGGTTCTGAACGTTTTGGACAATGACCTGGTCAATGGCATGGCTATTGTGCCTGGTACGGTTACCCTGACGGTGACGGTGCCTGAGCCGAACGGCTATCTCCTGCTGAACGGGGACGGAAGTGTGGATATTGCCGCCGGAACTCCTGCCGGCACCTATTCGCTGACCTACCAGATCTGTGAACCGGAGAGACCCGAAAACTGCGCCACCGCTACGGTGACGGTGCAGATCGACGAACGTCCCGATGTTACGCTCACCCTGACCGTGTCGCCCAATATTATGACCGGAACGACACAATTCAACGTCCTGGTGAAGGTATCCGAGCTGAACGGAGTGGATACAGATGGACAGATCACCATCTACATCCCTAAGGAAAAGCGGTGGAGCCTCCAGACCTTTGATCCGGTCCTGACGAATTATCTGGGCACAGAGGTGAAAAATGGGGAGTGGACGATGAGTGCCGGAGACTCGGGTTATCTCTTTACGACCACGGCTTCTGTTCCGGGGGGTGAATTTTCAGCCTTTACCTTTACGGCGACCTGGACAGGAGACAACACCCGCGGAAAAGCGACCCTCACCACGCAGATCCTTTCAGGAGG
>CAYWUJ010000212.1:0-1557 GCA_964461455.1 uncultured Prolixibacteraceae bacterium
ATCCCGACTATTTGGTGTCGAGTGCGGCAAAATCCAAAACTTTGTCAATCTCATGAATCACCCCGTTGGAGATGGTGCCGACAATAGCCTCGGTTCCTAATCCCACTCCTTTTCCCAGGATGAGGTTGGTTTTCGGCGACTCCTGTACCTCGACGAAGGGAGAGCCGTCCTTGCCCATGATTCTGATGATATCGATTCCGGGTTCGAGCTTCAACCGGGTATAGAAGGTGGCATACTGGGAAGAAGCCTCCGATGTACGGGCCGTTTCATAGTATCCGGCCGACTTCTTACCATCGGTGAAGATGATCTGGCCGGGGACAAAATGAAGCAGCACGAGCCTTTTGAGTTGATCAACCGTCATTCCGGCGGTTTGGTAGGCATCGATGGCGGCATCACTGGGCACAAATACCGTATATACTTCGCTCTCGGAAATGAAGCTGTAACGGTATTCCTTGGCCAGGTCAAAACCTGCGGCCTTCAGAAGATTGTGGAATTTGGGATATTTTGTGGAAATGGCGGAATAGAGGCTCACCGCCGAAAAACTGAACCAGTTGTTGATTTCATAGGTGGTTCCATTGTCGGCGTTGGTGCTGATCTGCCGCGGGATTTCCTGAACTACCTGGGAGCCTCCGTAGCCCTGGGTGGTCACGTCGGTACCCCTGACTTCTCCCGTTTCATTGTTAACAATCAGGTAGGTCCCCGCCTGTGTCGGGATAAACTCCTTGCGGGCCAGCCCTTTGGGCTTCTCCAAACCTACATGGTTCAGCAACAGGGTCCGCAAATCAGTCTTGGTCAGCCCAAACTCCTGAATGGAGCCGGGAGAGATCATAAAGGCCGAAAACCTTTCCATGACCTGATTATAGACCAGGGAAGAGTCCTCCTGCAGGCTCTGGTCCGATTCCACAAAGAAAATGTAATCCTGGTTCTGCCGCTTCAGCGAGGAAAGAAGCCCCGACGACTCGATGGCGTACATCACCCGTGAGTAGCCGCGCGAGAGGTAA
Organism: uncultured Prolixibacteraceae bacterium; assembly: GCA_964461455.1. Lineage (GTDB taxonomy): Bacteria > Bacteroidota > Bacteroidia > Bacteroidales > Prolixibacteraceae > UBA1413. Next base: position 1,002 of record CAYWUJ010000212.1, read on the forward strand.
ATGGGTCCCGTCACGCTCTTGAAAGCCCTGGGGACAATGGCCTGGTCAACCCCCATAAAGGTACAGTTGCTGCCGTACTGTTTCTGAACGATGCTCTCCCGGTCGACCGTGATCAGGTCCAGCTCCCCGTTATAAAACCCCTTATCGAGATCGGTGGGATAAATCGGGTTGACCGACATATAGGTGTTGATGATGATCCTTTTGATATGTTCGGGGGCATTTTTCAGGCTCCCCCACCTGGTGCCGCCCACCAGATACTCGTTGACAAAGGCATTGAAGGCTTCATTGGTAGGAGCAATCAGGCCATGATGGTACCTGATGGCCACATCGGTGGGAAGCCCGTAGGTGCTCGGAGGGGCCTTGGTCTTCTCCCTGTTGATGTTAAAGGTCAGCCGCGGATAGGTGAGATCAAAGAGAGAATCCACCGTCAACCCCTGTGCCGCTCCCGGCTGATTCAGGGTCTTGTTGTTGTTGTATACAAAACTGGGAAAGGTGTTGATAAGATCGAGAAAGGCCGTATACGAATGGGGACCGGTCTTGTCACTGAGAATCTGAT
>CAYWUJ010000213.1:0-1551 GCA_964461455.1 uncultured Prolixibacteraceae bacterium
TGCATCATCGTGCATGGTCATTTTATCAGTAAATCGCATATAAATCAATGTTGATATTCTCCGGTTGTTTGATCATCCCTAAAAATTAATGCCGGCATTCAGGTGGATGAACTCCCTTGTCGCGGATCCCCGGAAGTCGGCGCTCACCCTGCGGTACCCGGCTTCCACGAAAAACTGGAAGGGAGTGCGGCCACTCCGGAATTCCCTGCCGTAGTGGGCGGTCACCCCCGCTTCCCAGCGGTCGGAGGTCTGGTAGTCATAGTCATGCTCCAGAAATTCCTGGTGCACCTGACGGCGCAGCATGGGGTCCTCCACGACTTCCAGGGCATGAGAGGGCGACGTGCGATAGCCGCCCCTGAGGGCCACCAACAGCTCATTCCGCCCCGACAGGAACCCCTTCTCGAGGGAGGCGCCGAGGGTGACCACCTCCATTTTCTGGCGGTTGTATTCCGGCACGAAATAATAGGTCGTTTTTTCCTCCCGGAACTCTCCCGACAGGGTGGCGCCCCAGTGGATATGGTCGCTGTCCTTGACCCGGTAAAAGGCGTACTGCCCGCCCCAGAGTGCCGATTCATGCCAGTAAAGGGTATACTTCGCCGCCGTCGACCACTGCCAGGAGATCTCCTCGAGCCGGGGCTCCACCACCGGTTCCTCGCCGTAGCTCTTCCCCTGCGTCATCCACAGCTTCAGGCGACGGATGTCTTTCTCTTCCGGAAGGAAAAGGAAAACCGAGGAGGCCTCAACGGTGGTGTGATCGAGAAAGACCACCTGGAGGGGATAGGTGCTCCCGCGCTTGATCCCCGTGGTCTGCCGGCCGAAATCGACGGAGGTGAGGTTGCTGAACAGGCGCCCGCCATAGCCTGCCTGAAGGCCACCGCCCAGAATTTCCGATTCGGTATAGCGGCCGTCATCGTCCATGGTGGTGGAATAAGCTCCCAATCCCCGGAAGTAGAAGAGGTCGAACTTGTTGCCCGTGACCGAGGTGAATTCGATGTCTTCCTTTCCCGTTCCGTAGCGGAAATGGCCTCCCCATTTCCACCGTCCCGAGTTCCAGATCAGGGCCGGAGAAATGTCAAAGTCGGTGATGGTATTCTCGGGCCGGGGGTCCTTGCGCTTGGTGCCCACGCCGGCCTTGTATTTCACGTCGATGCCAAAGGCCAGGCCTTTCAGGAGGGGAACAGCGGCCTTTCCTTCCATCAGGAAATATTCGCGGTTGTAGTCGCCGCCGATGGAATCGCCCACCGTATAGGGATTGCCGTTGTAAGGCTCGATGACGCTGACCCAGCGGGTGCCCCCACTGGCTTCATTATAATAGCTGAAATTACCGTAGAAACGCCATGGCCCCACAGCCGACCATCCGTTGGTGTAAAAACCGTAGCGGCTCGACTCTTCGGCCTCCTGGAAGAGGCGGTAGTCGCCCGAGGCATGGCTGTAGCCCATCCAGGTGCTGGCCACCCGGTCACGACAGTCGAGGCATAGCAAGGCCGCGGCATTCGCCGATTCCGACCAGGGACACCGTTGCTCCATGATCTTCCCGGTGGAAATCGACGT
>CAYWUJ010000214.1:0-1547 GCA_964461455.1 uncultured Prolixibacteraceae bacterium
CACCAATCCCGCCAATGCCGCTCCCGGGACCATCAGGGCCCTTTATGCCCGCGACGTGCAGCAGAATGCCGTCCACGGCTCCGACAGCGACGAAAACGCCACCATCGAAGGCGACTTCTTCTTCTCCAAACTGGAACGCTGCTGACTCGAGAAATCCCCTTGCGCCCGGGCCACATCAGGCTATGGAGGAATACATCGCATTCCGAAAGGCTTTTTACCGAAAAACGATCTTGTTAATCAGGATCTCCCCTGCCCTTTCATTCAGGCGGCGGCGCAGTTCTTCGCGGCTCATGAAAAGTTCCGATTTCACCACCGAAGAGGAGACTTCCACATAGAGGACTCCCTTGTTGACCGAAATATGGCGGATGTATTTATCCATGGCTTCTCCCATCATCTCATGCCAGTGTTCGATGACGGCCACCTCCTTCAGGGGCTGTTCCAGGGGCGAGTTCCTGATGAAATCACCCAGAAGGTCCCCGAGACGTGTGGTGTTGCTTCTTCTCATCTGATGACCTCCACTTTGCCCTGGCCCACCATGAAAATGCGGTAATCGGGGGTCACCCGGTGCAATATCGCGTCGAGGTGATCGCGGTTGGTATCGGTGATGAAGATTTGTCCGAACCGGTCGCCCGCGGCCATGGTGACGATCTGCTCCACCCTGTCGCTGTCGAGTTTGTCGAAGATATCGTCGAGGAGCAACAGAGGAGTGATCCCTGACCGCTGTCTGATAAACTCGAACTGTGCCAGCTTCAGCGCCACCAGGTAGGTCTTTTGCTGGCCCTGCGATCCTGTCTTCTTCAGGGAGTATCCCCCCAGTGACAACTGCAAGTCGTCCTTATGGATTCCCACGGTGGTGAATTGTGCCGCTCTGTCGGCCGGGAGGCTTTCCTGCAGGAGCTTCTCAAAATCGTGGCTGTTCAGGTCTGACTGGTAATGGAGTCCCACTTCTTCGCTTCCCCCGGAAATGGTGGTGTAAAACTCCTGGAAGACAGGCCTGAGTTCCTTTACGAACTCCCTGCGCAGACGGTGGAGGTTGGTGCCTGCCCTGACCAGCTCACCATCGTAGACTTCGAGCATTGCCGCGGCCACCGCCTCCCCCGAGGCCATCTGTTTCAGCAGGGTGTTACGCTGCAGCAGCACGCGGTTGTACCTTAACAGGTCGTCGAGATAGGCGGGGTTGTACTGCGCCACCACGCCATCGAGGAACTTGCGCCGTTCGTCGCTGCCCCCCAGGATAAGGCTGGAATCGGAAGGCGACACCATCACCAGGGGAAAAAGCCCGATGTGGTCGGCCATTCTGCGGTAGAGCTTCCCATTGCGCTTGAGCTGCTTCTTCTGCCCGTTTTTGTATGCGTAGACCACCGTCTCGTCGCCCGCCGCGCCTGAATATTTCCCCTGAAGCATAAACCACCCCTCGCCATGGGTGACACTCATCTGGTCGGAAGGATTGAAGAAACTCTTGGAAAAAGAGAGCGAATAGAGGGCGTCCAGGAAATTGGTCTTCCCGGCACCATTGTTCCCAATGAAGGCGTTGAGCCGCGGGGAAA